>NZ_PSYW01000001.1:600000-1200000 GCF_003383095.1 Haloferax sp. Atlit-12N | reverse complement strand
CGCGCAGACCCCCCTCTGTTCGGGTGGAAAACCGCGGCAAAACAGGCCGCTTTGTTTATATACCCAATGGGACCGCCCGGATTTGAACCGGGGTCACGGGCACCCAAGGCCCGAAGTATACCAGGCTAACCCACGGTCCCGCATATACGTCTCTCCCCGTCGCGGAGTAAAGGGTTTCGTTCCGCCCCGTCAGGTCAGGGGGAAGAAGTACGCGACGCCGAGCGTCGTCACGACCCCGAGGAGCAACTGTAGCGGGCCGCCAACGCGGATGTAGTCCGTGAACTTGTAGCCGCCGGGGCCATAGACGAACAGGTTCGTCTGGTAGCCGACGGGGGTCATGAAGGCCGTCGACGCCGCGAACATGACCGCGAGGACGAACGAGAACGGGTCGGCGCCGAGCGTCGTCGCGGCCTCGATGGCAACTGGAATCATGAGCACGACGCTCGCGTTGTTCGAGATGACGTTCGTCAGGAGCGCCGTCACGAAGTAAAACACCCCAAGAACGGCGATGAGGGGGAGGAAATCGCCGGTCATCACGACCAGTTCCGCGAGGAGTTCGGCGGCCCCGGAGTTCTCCATCGCGATGCCGAGCGGGATGACGCCGGCGAGGAGGAAGATAACGTCCCACTGAACGGCGTCGTACAACTCAGTCGGCCGGAGACACTTCGTGGCGACCATGGCGAGCGCGCCGAGGAGCGCGGCGACGACGATGGGCAGGAAGTTGAGCGCGGCGAGCGCGACGACGCCGGCGACGATGCCGACGGCGACGGGAATCTTCGATTCGCGGTAGTCGTGGCGCTCGATTTCCTGGGCGACGATGAAGTTGCGGTTGTTGTCGAGGCGCTCGATGCTCTCGACGGTCGCCTGCACGAGCAGCGTGTCGCCGACGCGGAGCGGGAGGTTGTCCATCCGCCGGCGGATGAGTTCGCCGCCGCGGCGGAGCGCGAGCACGGTCGCGTCGTACCGCTGTCTGAAACTCGCCGAGGCGAGCGACTCGCCGACCAGCGCCGACCCCGGTGCGACGACGACTTCGACGAGGTTCTGGCCCCGGTCGGCGAGTTCGAGTTCGTCTTCGGTGACGGTCGCCGGTACGAGGTCGAGCCCCTCCACGTCGAGCAGTTCGACGAGCGTGTTGCGGTCGGTTCGGAGGGTAAACACGTCGCCCGGTTGGATTTCCTTCGGACCGAGCGGTTCGAGGAAGACGCTCTCGCCGCGGATGAGTTGGAGGAGGTCCACGTCGAACTCGGTCTCGACGAGCGCCCGCTGGACCTGTTGGCCGACGAGCGGGGAGTCCTCACGGACGACGACCTCGGTCAGGTACTCCGCCATCTCGAACTCCTCGGTGAGGTCGCGCCGGGGCTCGATTCGCGCCGGCGTGAGCCGCCGACCGACGGTCATGAGGTAGACGACGCCGACGGCCATGACCACCGCGCCGAGCGCGGTGAACTCGAACATTGTAAAGGGCGCTTCGCCCGTGATGCGCGAGTAGACATCGCTGGCGAGGATGTTGGTCGAGGTCCCGATGAGCGTCAGCATGCCGCCGAACATCGAGGCGTACGACAGCGGTAAGAGGAGTTTCGAGGGCGACGTTCGCCCGCGCTCGGCGAGGTCGGTCACCATCGGGAGCAGGATGGCGACCGCGGCGGTGTTGTTGATAAAGCCGGAGATGGGGCCGACGACGCCGACGGTCGCGCCGAGTTGCCGGAGTTCGCTGTCGCCGGTGAACGTTGATATTTTCGCGCCCAGAAGCTGGATGATGCCGGTCCGCTGGACGCCCTCGCTGAGGATGAACATCGCGAGGACGGTCAGCGTCGCCGTGTTGGCGAACCCCGAGAGGGCGTCGCCGGGGTAAGAGTCGAAGAGAACGATGGGCGCGCCGAGCATCCCCGCCGAGGCGAGCGCCTCAGAGGCGGGCTGAATCAACATCAGCGACACCATCACGCCGATGGCCGTCACGTCCACCGGGACGGGCTCGGTCGCGAAGAACGCCAACGCGACGAGGATGACGGCGAAGACGACGAGGATGGCCGGCGTTATCGCTACCACGCGGGCATCGACGCGTTGGCGGCCAAAAAGCGTGCGGGATTCGGAATGTCAGCCTCGGCCGAGCGCGTCGGTCGCTACCGGCCTTCCTCGTCGAGTTCGAGGTCGGCGACGATTTCGTACGGTGACGACCCCTTTCGGATGCCGTCGAGGATGGCGAACGCCTCTCTCGGCGAGAGGAACTGCCGGGTCACGGCGAGGCCGAGCGGTGTCGGGTCGAGGCCGTCGATGAAGCCCCACTCTAGAAGCTTCCCCACCGCGTGGGTCGTCGGCACCTCGCCGAGCATCCGGCTGTTGAGCGCCTTCGCCTTCTTGCCGGCGACGACGATGTTCGCCAGCGTCTCTTCGACCGCCGAGGACTGGTCGTACACCGTCCGGACCTCCTCCATCTCGCCTTTGAGGAGCTTGAACGCGACCTCGTCTTCGGTCATCTCCATCGTGTTGTGATAGCTGGCATCGGGTTCGACGAGTAGGTAGACGACGCCCTTGTCGTGGTAGTCGGGGCGGCCAGCGCGGCCGAGCATCTGGCTAAACTCCTGGACGGAGAGCCATTCGATGCCCATCGCCAGCGTGTCGAAGATGACCTGCGACGCCGGGAAGTCGACGCCGGCGGCGAGCGCGGCGGTCGTCACAACGGCCGCGAGGTCCTGATTGGCGAACTGTCGCTCCACGCGCTTTCGCTGGCCGTAGTCCAGTCCGGCGTGGTACGCCGCGGCGTTGTAGTCCATCTTCCGGGCGATTTCGTGACACCGCCGCCGGGAGTTGGTGAAGATGATGGTCTGGCCGCGGTAGCCCTTCGAGGACTTCGAGTCGAACGCCTGCCGCACGAGGCGGTTTTCGATGCGCGGCTTTTCTTGACCATCGGCGAAGGTGACGTGGCGCTCGATGGGGACCGGGCGGTCCTCGTACTCGACGAGATTGGCCCGGAGGTTCTGGGCGAGCCACTTCGGGTTGCCGACGGTCGCAGAGAGGTAAATCCACTGCGCGCCGCCGTACCCCTCACGACGCTTCGCGCGGGCCTCGCAGTAGTGTTTGAGGCGGGCTATCATCCCGTCGAGGCGGTGCCCGCGTTCCTCTTCTTTCAGGGTGTGGACTTCGTCGATGACGACCGTGCCGATGTCGCCGAGGTCCTTGCCCGTCCGGAGCGCGTGGTCGATGCCCTCGTAGGTGCCGACGATGACGTCGGCGTTCGGGTCGAATCGGTTGCCGTCGTCGTTGATTCGGCTCGCGCCGACGCGGATGGTCACCTTGCCGAGGTGGCCGTAGCGCTCCTTGAAGTCCTCGTGCTTCTGGTTGGCGAGCGCGACCAGCGGGACGAGAAACAGCATCTTCCCGTCGTCGTTCAGCATCCGGTCGATGCCGGCGAGTTCGCCGACGAGCGTCTTCCCGGTCGCCGTCGCGCTCACGACGAGCTGGTCGTCGCCGTCGAGCAGTCCGTTGTCGATGGCGAGGCTCTGGACGGGGAGCAGGGTGTCGAAGCGCTCGGTCAGCATCGACTTCAGGTTCGGGTGGAGGTCGAGCGTGCTCGTCTCGACCAGTTCCACGTCCTCCGTCGTCGCGCTGATGGTGTCGAACTTCGTCAGGTCGGGGTCCAACTCGCCCTGCAGTAAGTTCGTGATGCGGGTCAGGTCGCCCGTCTCGTAGAGCAGTTCCTCCAAGCGCTCTTGGGCCGCCTGCGTGAGCCCGCCCGCGAAGGAGAGTTCGCCCTCCAGTTCTTGGACGGCGCAGTCGCGGCAGATGTGCTCGTGTTCGGCCTTAATGGCCGTATCGTCGGTGATGGGCGAGTACCGGCCGTTGACTGCACAGCGGCGGCAGGTCCGCACCGTCAGCGCCTCCAACTGGTAGCCGTCGAGCATCTCTTTCAGCTCGTCGCGGCCGTCTTTCGGCGTCTGCTGAGAGATGCGGATACGGGCGGCCGACCGGGCGAGTTCGACGAACTGACTCGGGTCGCGCGGCGAGTCGTCTCCCTTTCGAGTCACCAGAAAGCGCAGGGGACGAGGCCCCGCGTTCGTCTCTTTGAGTTCGAGCTTGCCGCGGAGCACCCGCTTTCCGTCCCGGCGGGCGACGACGAGGTAGTCGTCTCCCGTCTGGTGGAGAAAGAGCGTGTCGACGCGGGTGACCTGTTTAGACACGGTGCCTGCTACGGCGACGTGGTATTTCAGCGATTCGCCTGCGAACGCTCAGGGACGATAGCGACCCGCATGCGCCCCCGTGGCTTGGTTCCGACGGTCACCGACGCCCGGCCGCGCTCAGGCGTCGGCGTCGTCGGCGAGTTCGATAGCGTCGTCGCCGTTGGGGACCGCACAGAGAAACGCCCCCTCCTCGTCGGACTCGTTTCGGTACCAGTGGACGACGCCGGCGGGAATCAAAAGCGAGTCGCCGGCTTCGACCTCGTACTCCTCGTCGCCGATGCCGACGACGTACCGCCCCGAGAGGACGTACTGCTCGTGTTCGACCTCGTTGGTGTGTTTCGGCACCGTCGCGCCGGGGTCGAGGACGAACCGCCGGATGGCGAAGTTCGGCGCGCCGTCGGCCTCGGAGACGAGGACGCCTTTCGACATCCCGTCGGCCGCGCCGACCGCCTCGTACTCGATGTCCGCGCTCCGCTTGACCACCGGCTCCGGTCGGGAATCGCTCATGTCTCCCCGTCGATTGCCCGCCCGCGTAAGCATTTCCCCGTCTCTTCGCCCTGACTGCTTAAGGCCCCTCCACGGTTACTACGGGTATGCGAGGAATCCGCATCGGTAGCGCCTTCGGCATCCCGATAAAGTTGGACCTCACGTTCCTCATCGTTCTCCCGCTTTTCGCGTGGCTCATCGGCTCGGACGTGACGAATCTCGCGCTCGTCGTCAACGACCTCTTCGGCTCGAACATCGACGGCGCGGCCATCTCCGCGGGGTCGATGCAGTGGGTGCTCGGGAGCGCGGCCGCTATCGGCCTGTTCGCCGGCGTCCTGCTGCACGAGTTCGGCCACTCGCTGGTCGCCATGCGCTACGGCTACGAAATCGAGTCTATCACGCTCTGGCTCTTCGGCGGCGTCGCCCGGTTCAAGGAGATTCCCGAGGACTGGAAACAGGAGTTCACCATCGCCGTCGCGGGTCCGATCGTCTCGGTCGCCATCGGCGTCGTCTCCTACGTCGGCTTCCTCTTGCTCCCCGAGTCGCAGGCTCCCGCGCAGTTCGTCCTCGGCTACCTCGCGCTGGTGAACGTCTCGCTCGCCGTGTTCAACATGCTCCCCGGCTTCCCGATGGACGGCGGGCGCGTCCTCCGGGCGCTCCTCGCGCGGAACCGCCCCCACGCGAAAGCAACCCAGATGGCCGCCGAGGTTGGCAAGGTGTTCGCGTTCCTGCTCGGCCTGTTCGGCCTCTTTTTCAACCTGTTTCTCGTCGCGCTCGCCTTCTTCATCTACATGGGCGCGTCCGGCGAGGCCCAACAGACGGTCCTCAAGGCGACGTTCCAGGACGTGGTCGTCCGCGACATCATGACCGGCCGCGAGAACCTCGACGTGGTCGACGAGAAGACCTCCGTCGCGGAGCTTCTCGAACGCATGTTCGTCGAGCGCCACACGGGCTACCCGGTCCTCAGGAACGGCGACCTCGTCGGCATGGTCACTCTCGACGACGCCCGCGGCGTCAAGGAGGTCGAACGCGACGCCTTCCGCGTGGACGACATCATGAGTGACGAACTGGCGACCATCACCCCCGACGCCGACGCGATGGACGCCATCGCACTCATGCAGGAACGCGGCGTGGGTCGCCTCCCGGTCGTCGATGAGGCGGGCGAACTCGTCGGTCTCGTCTCTCGGTCGGACCTCGTCACCGCCTTCAACATCATCCGCAGTCGCGGGTCGCTCGACGCCATGCCCCGCTCCGACGCCGGCCTCGCCCAACTCCGCTGATTCGCCGACTCACGCTCAGTTCTCGGGTGCGTCACTCCCTGCGTTTCTCTCGCGCGCCGCCATCACAGCCGCTTCGCTCTCGTAGAGGTCGACCGTCGCGTTCGCCTCGAACCACGCCATCGCTTCGTCGAGGACCGCCGGGTCGCCGCCGCTGAGTTTGATTCGCGTCGGCCCGCCGCTGTTGGGGTAGCTCCCGACGCCCACGCCGAACCGCTCGGCGACGACGCCGAGTTCGCGGGCGACGGCCCCCTCCGGCGCGTCGGCGTAGCACTCCCGTGACTGCGCGTCGCCCGCGAACCGCTCGGCGATGGACTCGAACATCGGCTTCATCTCCGTGGGGATGCCCGGCAGGACGTAGACGTTCCCCGCCCGACAGCCGGGCGCGAGACCCTCCTCGTTCCGGAGCACCTCGGCGTCGGCGGGCATCGACGCGTACCACTCCGGTTCGAGGTCGAAGTCGATGTCAGGCCGGCGTTCGAGAATCGCCGCGATGGTCGCTTCGACCTGCGCTTCGGCCTCGTCGTTGACGACGAACGCCCTGTCGAGACCGGCGGCGACGGCCTCCATGGTGATGTCGTCCGGCGTCCCGCCGAGACCGCCGGTGACGAGCACGGCGTCGAAGGCGGCCGCCCAGTCGGCGACCGTCTCGGTGATGACCCCGTGGTCGTCGGGGACCGTCTGAATCCGCGCCACCGTCGCCCCACCCTCGGTGAGCCGTCTGGCCAACCACGTCGCGTTCGTGTTCTCGATGTCCCCCGCGAGCAGTTCGTTGCCGACGGTGAGGATGGCGACCTGCATGGCCGGGTCGTAGGACGCCCGATAGAAAGACGTGCTCGTTTCCGGCGTTCCCTTCGGGTTGTCGGCGACGGCCCCGCTATCGACGGTTCGAGACGACTCTCGCTCGGTGGTTCGAGCGCGGAAAAGCGAGGTGGACCGACGGCGACCTGCGGAACCGACCGGTCAGCCTGTCGGTACCGTGGGGCCGACGGGCGCTTCGTTGTCCTCCGGGTCGCCGCGGTTGAGTATCGCGTCGCGGATGCGGTCGAACACCGAGTTGTCCGCGCGGAGTTGGGTTCTCATCCCACGTCGAATGTTAGTCCATGACATACTTGGTTCTGGTGGGAGTCTGAACCGGGCGTGTTGTCGGGCAGGTGTGAGAATTGAACGCCGTGAGGCTCCGCCTCGCGTACTCACGCTCGTTTCACTCGCGTGAACCTCAGTCGCTTCGTTCGCTCTCGCTCACTTCGCTCCCTGGTTCAATTCTCTCGGTCCGACTTCGCACATTCTCGTGAGTTCTCGCGGTGCTCGCTGGCGCGAGCACACGCTCGAAAGGTGAGAATGTAAAGAAGAGGTCCAGGTGCGAGAATTGAACCCGCGTCTCAGCCTCCACAAGGCTGAAGGATAGTCCACTACCCCAACCCGGACACGTTGCAACCCTTCCTAATCCGCTACGACTAAAATACGTTACGCTACGGTCCCGGAATGACAGTACGTAACAGAGCTCATCCGCGTCGACGACGCTGCGCCGGCGAGCGGGACGCTTTTGCCGCGGTGGCCCGAAGTCGCGGGTAGCAGTGGCTATCACCGACAAGATTTATCTCAAAAACCACCGCCAAATCGTCTCGCAACTGGATACGAACATCCCCAAGCGCGTCTTCAGCGGTGCGACCCTCGAAATTCTCTACTCCGGCGAGGGACTCGCCAAGGTGGACGACGCCACCCGCGACCGCCTGCTCGACTTCGCGCAGGACTTCCTCGACTGCGAGAACTCCGACGACATCTACACCGGCTACCCCGAGCGCCAGTTCATCGAGTATCTGCTCGAACTCCGCGCGCAGGGGCTCGGGCCCGACGCCATCGTGGACGTGATGAGCGACGACTACATGGTGTACGCCTACCCCGGCGACGTGCTCTCGTTCCTCGACGACGCGGTCCGGACGCTCGAATCGGTCGAAGCGCTCGCGGACGTGGAAGGAAACAGAGAGATGCAGGACGACGCGCGGCGGGCGAAGCAGGACCTCGTCGGTCCTCGCTGAAATCGGTGGGTGCGGACGCCGCAGAGAACAGTACGGAGCTTAGTTTACTTAGCTTAGCTTAGCCGAGGCGGAACGACGGCTCGTCGCCCGTGTCGAGGTCCTCCAGTTGGATGACCTCTTCGACGTCGTCGTGGTCGTTTTCGACCTGCTCGCGCAGATAGTTCACGTAGCCCTTGTGCTCTTCGAGCTGCTCGCGGAGGTGTTCGGCCTCCAGTTCGAGGCGCTCGTGCTCGCGGATGAAGCTCTTGGGAACTTCCACGGTCGGGGGGAACGACTCGTCTTCGCCCTCGCGCAGCTTTTCGAGTTCGTGTTTGGGGACGACCTGCACCTGACCGTCGTGGGCAACTAACGTGTCCACGTAGTCGCGGAAGACGGCGGACAGGGAGATGTCCCGCTCCTCGGCTATCTCCCGAAGGGTCTCGAACGCGTCCTCGTTGACGCGAAACGAGATGGTCTTGTTCTTGTTGCCCATGATATTCCTCGGTCCGTGGTGAGGCCACTTAATGGTTCGTCAGACGAGGGGTTGCGGGCGTCGTGATTCTCGGAAAAAGGGGCGTGTGACGGTGGAAATCGGCCGTCAGTCGGTGTTCGAGGGCGTTCGGTGGGTTCGGTGACCGATTCGAACCCCGCCGATGCGCCGGGTCGCGGGCGAGACGCTCGCTTACGCGCTGAGTTCGTCGGCCTGTTCGAGGCTTTCGAGCGCGGCGATGGCGGCGCGTTTGTACTCCTCGGGGTCGAGGTCGTAGTGCTCGCGGGCCATCCGCGCGTACTCGTTGCCCTCGTCGTCGAACGCCGCGATGCGGTCGAGTGTCTTGTCGGCGGTCTCGGTCACCCAGCGGTCGCGCGTGGCCGCGTCGACCTCGGTGATGGACTCGGGGCGGACGGAGACGTTGATGCTTCCGTCGTCGGTCTCGTACGTTCGCGGCTTGCCGACGACCGCGACGTAGGCGGGCGCGTCGAGGTCGCGCAGGGCGCTGGCGGCCTCGGGCTGGTACTGGCCGGCGTAGACGAAGAACGTCCCCGTCGGGTCGACGATGCGACCGCGCCAGTACTCGTTGTCCTCGCCGACGTCTTCCTTCTCGGTCAGCGTGCCGACGAGGAAGACGCGGTTCGCGCTCTCTCCCGTCGGGAGCAGCAGATAGACGGGCGCGCGCTCGTCGTCGGACTCTTTGAACGTGTAACCGGCGTCGTTGAACTCCTGTGCGAAGACGCGCCGGGCGACCTCTCGGGTGGGGATTTCGTTGGAACTCATTTACATCGACCTCGCTTTGATGAGCAGTTCTTCTGCGTCCGCTGGCTCGCTCAGCCGTTCGACTTCGTTGGCGAGCACGTACCGACCCAGCGTCGGGCCGGTGACGCGGTAGTAGAACCCCACGAGGTCACCGCGCATCTCCTCTTCGACGATGGTGGTGTCGAGGGCATCCATGGCCATCTGCTTTGCTTCGTCCAGTTCGATACCGGTCAGCTCCTCCGTCATCTCGCGGTTGAAGATGACTTCGTGGACCTCCTCGCCGTCGTCGACGACGGCCTTGATGCGGAGGTCGAACTCGCCTTCGACGCTACCGTGTTCGGAACAGCGCCCGTTCTGGAGGACGCGCGTACAGCCCTCCCCGGGACAGCGCTTGATGAGGCCGCTTCCGGACTGGATGTCCACGAGCGCGCCCTCGACGCTGGTCGAGTCGTCGCCGACTTCGATCTCTTCGTCGAGTTCGGTGATGCTCGTCGTCCGGTTGAGCTTCACGGAGAAGTTGCCCTGGTACTCGTCGGTGACGACGTTGCCGAGCGCGTACGACTTCCCTTCTTCGAGTTCAGGGAGTTCGGACGTGGTGAACGAGACGAACTTCATCCGCCCGGAGTCGTCGCCGAGCAGGCCGACCTGCGCGATGGACTCGCTCCGGGGTTCCCAGAGTTCGACGACCTTCGCGCGGACGTCGACCCACTGCTCGTCTTGGTCGATGTCGTTGAGCAGGGTCTGTTCGTTCCCGCCGGAGCCGCCGGCGAGCTCGTCGCGCTCGATGCCGGCCTCGTCGAGGTAACTGTTGACGACGCTCCGCCGCGCTTCGTCGACGGGGACACGGTACTCGCTGACGAGGCTCTCTAATCGTTCTTCGACTTCGTCCGCGGACACGTCTAGGTGGTCCGAGAACTGGTCGGCTATCTCAGCCGCGTGGGTTCGCAAATCAGTCATGGTCTACCTCGCCTCCACCTTGGTTTCCATTGGGAGGCATACTGAGCTTGGATGCGTACTCATATAAAAAGTTGCAAACGGCGCAGTGAAAGTGAACGTCACACCGGAGCGCGCGTCAGAACCGTCGCACCGAGCGAGGAATTGATAGCCTCGGAGACGCATTCGACAGCATGGACGACCGCCTCGAAAGCATCATCCGTAGTGCCGCTCGAAACGCCGGCAAGCGCTACGAGGAGGCCAAGCGAGCCTATCGAGACGGTCGCGACTCCTCTCCGGCGCACTCGCTCCCGCGGGACGGCGAGGGCCGCGCCAAAATCGTCTGTCGCCGCCACGCCGAGCGCCGCGCCGTCGCCGTCGACGGGAAGGGCCGCCCCGCCTGCTTCGACCCCGACCACCCGGACTGTCAGGGCTGCGTCGAGGACATCCGCGAGGGGATGGTCGAGACGTGGTAGGCGGAATGGTCGGCGACATGAGCAGCGATATGGTCGGCGATGTTCGGTGACGTAGGTAGCGACGTGGTACGGTTTTGAGGCTGTAGCGCCACCGGCCCGTATGGACCGACCACTCGTCGCGCTCGTCCTCGCCGGCGGCACCGGCACCCGCCTGTACCCCGCGAGCCGGAGCGACCGGCCCAAACAGTTCCTCCCGCTCGGCGGCGAGCGCTCCCTCCTCGCCGAGACCGTTGCCCGCGCCGACTTCGCCGACCATGTCGTCGTCTCGACGCGCCCAGAGTTCGCGGACGACGTCGCCGACCACGCGCCCGACGCCGAGGTCGTGGTCGAACCCGCGGCCAAGGACACCGGCCCGGCGCTCGTCTACGCGACCCACCGAATCGCCAAGTTGTACGACGACCCGGTCGTCGTCGTCCTCCCGAGCGACCACCACGTCGGCGACGGCTTCGCCGAAGCGATGACCCGCGGCGCGCGCGTCGCCGCCGACACCGACACCCTCGTCGCGTTCGGAGTCGAACCGACCCGCCCGGACACCGGCTACGGCTACATCGAACCCGGCGCTGACCGCGGCGACTACCGCGACCTCGCCGCGTTCCACGAGAAGCCGGACGCCGAGACGGCCGCCCGCTACGTCGAGCAGGGCTATCTCTGGAACGCCGGGATGTTCGCGTGGACGCCCGACGCGCTGTTTTCGGCCGCGCACGACTCGTCGCTCGCTCCCCTCCTCGAGGCCCTCGACGACGGCGACACGGACGCCGGCTTCGAGGCAGTCGATGACGTCAGCATCGACTACGCGGTGATGGAGCGCGCCGCCGACGCGGCGGTCGTCCCGGTCCACTTCGAGTGGGACGACCTCGGCTCGTGGGACGCCCTCGAACGAATCGTCGCCGCCGACGAGGACGGCAACGTCGCGCTCGGGGACGACCCGGTGTTCGTCGACGCCGCGGACAACGTGGTCGCCACCGACGGCGCGAACGTCTCGCTCGTCGGCGTCTCTGACCTCGCGGTCGTTGCGTGGGACGACCGCGTGCTCGTCGTGCCGAAAGAACAAGCGCAGAAAGTCCGCGACGCGGTCTCGGTTCTCCGCGACCGCGACGCGTTCTGAGTCGGGTCGAGCGCCGCGTCAGGCGCTCCGCAGTCGGCCGCCATCCACCGGGACACAGGCCCCGGTGACGAAACTCGCGCGGTCGCTGGCGAGGAACGCGACCACGTCGCCGAGTTCGCGCGGGTCGCCGACGCGGCCCAGCGGAATCCCGTCGGACCACGAGTCGAGGCCCTCCTCGTAGGTGTCGTGGTCGCCGCGCTCGACGGCCGCCTCGACCAGTTCCTCGATGCGACTCGTCTCGTGTGCGCCCGGCAGCACCGCGTTCACCCGCACGCCCGGTGCGAGTTCGCGCGACAGCGACTTCACGAGGCCGATGACGCCGCGGCGGACCGCGTTCGAGAGGATGAGGTCGTCGATGACCTCCCTGACAGAGGTGGAGGTGATGCAGGTAATCGTGCCCGCGTCGCTCGCTTCGAGGTGCGGCCGCGCCGCTCGCACGGTCCAGACGGCGCTCATGACGAGCATGTCGAACGCGCCGTACCACTCCTGTTCGGTCAGGTCGGCGAAGCCGCCTGGCGGTACGCCGCCGGCCGAGGTGACGACGTGGTCGACGCCGCCGAACTCCTCGACGGCCGCCTCGACCAGCGACTCGACGTCGCGCTTGCTCGTGATGTCGGTCTCGACGCCGAGCACGTCGCCGTCGAGGTCGCCCAGTTCCGATTCGGTCGCCGCGAGGCGCTCGGGGTCGCGCCCGCAGACGACGACGTTCGCTCCTTCGTCGGCCAGCGCCGCGGCGCTTGCGCGCCCGAGGCCGGCCGAACTCGCCGTGACGACGACCGTGTCGCCGTCGAGTCCAAGGTCCATGTCCGTGGCGACGACCGCCGCGAGCAAAAGCGTGGGCCTCGCGGCACGACGTGGGGTGAACCGAGGCCGTCGGATACGAGGGTGGCACCGACACCGACGCCGTCCGACACGGGCGCGGGCTCAGACTCCGTCGGCGTGCCGGCGGACCCGAACCCGACCGTCGCTCGTGACGCCGACGAAGAGCTGTTCTTTGATTTCCCGCCCCTCCACCGCGTCGCCGGCGGCGTCGGAGACGATTTTCATCAGGTCCGGCGCGGTCTGGTTCACCTTCACGCCCGCCTCGTCGCAGGCGTCGTACACCTGCTTGGGAACGTCGTAGAGGTCGCTTCCCGCGGGGACCTCGACGCGGACCGGCGCGGTGAGCGCGTCCACGAACGTCACCGTCTCGCGGGCCTTCTCGACGTTGGCGCGGGCGCTGGCTTCGATGCTGGAGACGTTCGCCCGCGAGGTGCCGAGGGAGTCGGCGATAGTCGACTGGCGGACGTCCCGCTCGCGCAGCGCGAGCACCTCCGCTTGCCTCCGGGTGAGGACGCTCGTCTCCGGGTCGAACCCGGCTCTATCGAGGAGTTCGTCTACGTCGGGGACCGTCTCGTCGTCGCGTCCGGCGTCGCTCATACCTCGGGGTAGGTCTCGGGGGTGAAAAAAGATACAGCAGGCTGACTGTCCACGGGACGCCGCCGACGACTCGGCGTTACTCGCCCCAGAAGTTGTCTCGGCTCCCGAGCGCCTCGGGACGCTTCGGGCCGTCGCGACCGCTCCCCTTGGACTTGGTGTCGGCTCCGGTCTCCTCGTCCGCGTCCGCGTCCGAGCCCGCGCCCGAGCCCGAATCTACGTCTTCGGCCTCGGGGTCGAGCGGCAGGCGCTCGACGATTTTCTTCGCGCGGGCGTGGCTCCCCTTCACCCGGTCGATGCGGACGATGGCGCGCGCGTCCGGCAGGAGCCCGTCCACGAAGACGATGAAGCCGTCTTCGGTCCGGCCGACTCCCGCACCGCTCTCGTGGATGTCCTCGACGGTGACGATGACCTCCTCGCCCGGCTTCACGGGCTGCTGTTTAAGCTCGTAGATGGGGCGCTCGTAGTGGTCGCACCACTCCGCGCCGCCGCGGTCGCCGTAGTACTGGCACCCCATGCCCGCGATTCGTTCTGAGAAGCTCGGGCAGTCGTCCGCGAGTGGACAGTCGGACATGCGGGGAGGTACACTAGGGGCACTCTAAACGCTTGCGGGTAGCCCGTCCGCCGCCGAAACGCTTTCCGTCGCTCGCTCGAACCCCGCGGTATGGCAGAACGCGTCCCTGAGTTCGCACTCCTCATCGGCGTCTTCCTCGGCCTGTCGGCGACCGTCTCCGCGGCGGTTCTCTCGGGGACGCTGTTTCGCCCGCTCCTCTTCGGTGCGGTCGTCTGTTACCCCTTCGCCGCCTTCGGCGTCCTCCGGTCGGCCGACCCCTCGGAGGCGCTCCCGCCGCGGGTCGTCCTCGGCCTCGGCGCGGCAATCGGCCTGCTGACCGCGGCGACCGCCGTCCTCGAACGCGCAACGGTCGAACCGCTCGACGGTCTGTTCGCCACCGTGGTGGTGTCGCTTCCGCCCGTCGCCTATGCGGTCCGGTTCGGCGCGGACGTGAACCCCCTGTCTCCGGTCCAGTCACTCGTCTGTTGTGCGGTCGTCGGCGCGGCGTTCCTCGCACTCGCGCCCCGGCTCGGCACGGTGAGCGCGCTCCTCGGGTTCGTCCTCGGGCTGTCGGGGGCGCTCTACGCCGACGCCCGCGGCTTTCGGCCGACACATCGCCAACAACGCGCCGGTATCGCCGCGGGCGTCCTCGTCGGCGTGTCGGTCGCCGCCATCGGCATCGCGATGCAACTTCCGCTCGGACCGACGACGGCCGCGGCGGCGGCGCTCGCGCTCACGCCGAGTCTGTTCGTCGCGCTCACGAGAACCCGGGCGCGGCGGCACCACCGCTTTCAGTCGTGATGGTGGCGTGATAGTCTGGAGGAAACAGAGAGAAACTCAGGCCAGCGGCGTCCGCTCGACGACCGTCCCAGTCCCACCTTTTTCCGGAGTTCGCTCACGCTCACTCCGCAAAAACCTGGACCAAAAAGAACGCAGAACTTAGGCCAGCGGCGTCCGCTCGACGACCGTCCTAGTCCCACCTTTTTCCGGAGTTCGCTCACGCTCACTCCGCAAAAATCTGGACCAAAAAGAACGCAGAACTCAGGCCAGCGGCGTCCGCTCGACGACCGTCCCGTCGTAGGTCGGGTACTGCTCGACGATTTCGCCGTCGTCGACGTCGCCGTCTTCGATCATCTCTTCGAGGAGCCACCACGCGACCTCGACGTGGTTCGACTTGATGCTGTAGAACTCGTCGGGGACGCCGAGTTCGATGAAGCGCTCGGCGGGCGTGTAGGTCTTGCCGTAGACGAGCGTGCCGTCGTCTGTCACCTCGTCGAACGGGCGGCGGAGGTTGCGAGCCATCCGCTTCAGGCGGTTTCGGTGCTGAGCGGCGTCCTTGAACACGGAGGTACAGAAGTAGACGCGCTCGTGGTCGCCCATCTCGTCGAGGATGGCCTCCTTCGAGCCGTCGACCGCCGACATGTGGCCGTCCTGCAGTTCGTAGCCCTTCTCCTGCATCCGGCGGTAGTTGCCGTCGGACATCTCGAACTCGTTGATGTTGCAGAACTCCGCGGCCCCCTCGTCGAGGAAGTCGAGGAACTCCCGCTCAGCGCGGATGCCCGGAATCTCGAACGCCGGGGTGAGGCCCTCTTCGCGGGCGATGTAGAGGATGTCCTCCCACTCGGTGCCGTGCATGTCGCCCCAGAGTTCGAGCGGCGGGTGGAAGCGAATCTCGTCGAGTCCGGCCTCGGCGAGGCGGCGCATGTTCTCGCGGCCGCCCGTAATACCGGTGTAGAGGTGGATGTGGTGGTCCTCGCCGAACTCGTCTTTGAGAAGCGAGATGTAGCGGCAGGTCTTGTCGAGCGCCTCCTGCGGTTCGCCGCCGGTGATGGACGAGCCGAGTGCGTCCATGCGTTTCGCCTCCTCGATGACGTCGGCGTCGGACTCGACTTTCCGCTCGTTGGCGTACACGTCGGTGACGTTCTTGCGATTCTCGCCGAGCGGGCAGTAGAAACAATCGCGCTGGTCGCAGTACCCGTAGACGAACAGCACCATCTTACCGCCCATGGCGCACTGTTCGCATCCCTTCGAGATCATTCGATTACGGAACCGTACTTGGCGCATCGTCAAAAGGCGTCCGACTTTGCCCGGGCAACCTTCCGCTCGCCGGTACGGTTATTATTGTATATGACTGACAACATGTCATGTCTCTCGGTCACGTCGTCCACGCTGAAGGTCCGGTTCGGGTCCTTCTCGTCGACGACGACCCCGAAACCGTCGCAGACACGGTTTCGGCGCTCGAGGCGTGCGACCGTCTCGAGGTCTCGGCGGTCGACGACCCGGCCGCGGCGCTCGAGGCGCACGCCGAGTCGCCGTTCGACTGTATCGTCACCGAGTTCGAGTTCGACGGTTCCACGGGCTTCGACGCGCTGCTCCACCTCCGAGAATTACCCAACCCGCCGCCGGTGATTCTGTTCACGAGACTCGACTCCGCGGACGTCGTACGGGAGGCGTTCGACGCCGGCGTCGCCGACGTGGTCGAGAAACCGCCGACAGAGGCTCAACTCGCGGTGCTCGCCTACCGCATCTCGAAGGCGGTCGCCGCGGCCCGTCAGTCGACTGAACTCGACGAACTGTACGCGTGGGTCCGGGTCATCGCCGACCAGTCGCTCGTCGGCCTGTACGTGATACGCGACGGTCGAATCGAGTTCGTCAACGACTATCTCTCGGATCTGCTCGGCTACGACACCGATGAGGTGGTCGGCCGCCCAATCACCGACTTCATCGTCGAGGAGGACCGAGCCATCGTCGACGAGAGCCTGAAGAGCCGGGAACACGGCAGCGTCGAATCGATGTCGTACACCGTCCGCGTCAGTGACCGAACCGGCGGGCAGACAACGCTGGAAATCACCGGTCAGCGGACGGCGGTCGACGGCGAGTCCGTCGTCGTCGGGACCGCGATGGATGTCACGGCCCGACTGGAGTCCGAACGGCTCCTCAGGCGCTCCGAGCGCCTCACCAGGCAGATAATCTCGTCGCTCCCGGATATGGTGTTCATCTCGGAGCCGACCGAACTGGACATCGTCTACATCAACGACCAGTTCGAGAGTGTCTGGGGACGAGACGTATCGCTCCTCTACGAGAACCCGCGTTCGTTCCTCGAACTCGTCCACGTCGACGACCGCGATCAACTGCGGCGGGCCATCGACGAGATGTTCGCCGACATCCGAGACGGCGTCGTCGACAAGGAGTACGAGTACGAGTACGAGTTCCGGTTCATCCCCGAGGGGAGCGAGACTATCCGCTGGGCGAACGCCCGCGCGGTCCCACTCCTCGACGAGAACGGCGACGTGACGAACATCCTCGGCGTGATGTCGGACCTTACGGAGCGCATCAGTCACGAACGCGAACTCGCCCAACAGAACGCCCGACTCGACGCCTTCGCTCGGGTTCTCTCACACGACATCCGCGGGCCGCTGGCAGTCGCTCAGGGCCGACTCGAACTCGCCCGCGAACTCGACGACGACAGCCACCTCGACCACGTCGAACGCGCCCACCAGCGCATCACCGACGTGGTCGAAGACGTGCTGTCTCTCGCCCGCGACGAGCAGTCCGTCCTCGACGCTGAGGACGTCCCGCTGGCGGACGCCGCGGCAACCGCGTGGGAGATGTGCTCCTCGAACGCCGGCAACGTGAGTTGTGAGGTCGGCGAACTTCCGGTGGTCGAAGCCGACGAGAGCCGGGCGACGCGGCTCTTCGAGAACCTGTTTCGGAACGCGCTCCAGCACGCCCGCAGTTCCCGAGACGACGACTCGGGACTCGTTATTCGCGTCGGTGCCCTCCCCTCGCACCGCGGCTTCTTCGTCGAGGACGACGGCCCCGGCATCCCGGCGTCGATTCGCGACCACGTCTTCGACTCGGGATTCTCGACCAAAGACGGCGACGGAAACGGTCTCGGCCTCGGTATCGTCCGGCAGATTGTCGACTCTCACGGCTGGATTATCCGGGTCGCCGACAGCGCGTCCGGGGCGCGCTTCGAGGTGCTTTTCGACCCCGTCGGCGAGACCGGCGCGTCCGACTGACCGGGGCGGCTCGCGGGAGGTCACGACCCCGCCGCGGCGGCCGACCGTCCGCTCCGCGAGACCGACGGACCGCGCCACCGCGACCGCGCCCCCGAAAGCAGATATATCCCCGTGGCATAGGAGTCAACGATGCTCTTGGTCCTCTGTGTCGACCTCGACGACGACCTCGGCCGCAAGACGGGTCTCTCGACGCCCGTCGTCGGCCGACAGCGCGTCGAGGACGCCGCGGTGGCGCTGGCCACCGCGGACCCGGAGGACTCCGACGTGAACGTCCTCTTTCAGGGCATTCAGGTCCACGACGAACTCCTCGAATCGGAAGACGAGGAGGTCGAGGTCGCGGCGGTCACCGGGTTGGAAGGCAGCGACGTGAAAGCGAACCGCGCTATCGGCGACGAGATAGACACCGTCCTCGCGAGCCTCTCGACCGGCGAACCCGTCCACGCCATCGTCATCACCGACGGCGCGCAGGACGAGTCGGTCCTGCCGGTCATCCGCTCTCGCGTCCCCATCGACGGGGTCCGTCGGGTCGTCGTCAGACAGGCCCAGAACCTCGAATCGATGTACTACACGATGAAGCAGGTGCTCGCCGACCCCGAGACCCGCGGGACCATCCTCGTCCCGCTCGGCATCCTGCTTCTCATCTACCCCTTCGTCACCATCGCTAGCTTCTTCGACGTGCCCGGCGCGGTCGTTCTCGGCCTCATCTCGGCGCTGCTCGGTCTGTACACGTTGTTCCGCGGGCTCGGCCTCGAATCCGCGGTCGACGAGGCGGCTAACCGGGCGCGCAACGTCCTCTACGCCGGTCGTGTCACCATCATCACCTACGTCGCCGCCGCGGCGCTCCTCGTCGTCGGCGGCGTCCGCGGGGTCGAACTCCTCGAAACCGTCTCCGACAGCGTCGGCGGCGACCCCGCCGCGGGGCTCATCCTCGCGACGCTCGTCCACGGCGCGGTCGAGTGGTTCGCCGCCGCCGGTATCACGAGCAGCCTCGGGCAGGTGACAGACGAGTACCTCCACGACCGGTTCAAGTGGCGCTATCTCAACGCGCCGTTCTACGTGTTCGCCATCGCCATCGTGCTGTACGCGCTCTCCGGCTTCTTCCTCCCCGAGGGCGTCCTCGGCGTCCAGAAGTTCTACCTCCCCGGCCTCGCCGTCGCGCTCACGGTCGGCACGCTCCTCGGTGTGCTGAGCACGCTCACGTTCGCGGTGGCGGAGTCGCGGTATCCGACCGGCTCGGACGGCGACGCCGAGCAACCGGCGTAATCAGTCGCGGGCGGTCGCTTCGCTCGGGGTGTTCTGTGGCGTCTTCCTCGCAGTCGGGACGAACCCGAACTCGCCCCGTTAGCTCTCGCGGACGATGACGAACTCCGCGAGGTCGCGGAGGTACTCGAGTGGCTCCGAGTCCTCGACACCCGAGGAGTCGAGAGCCGAAAGCGCTTCGTTGGCCTGCTGTCGGGCCCGGCGGTTCGCTTCTTCGGGGGTCAGGTCCGTCACCTGCACGAGCGACGGTCGGCCCATCTCGGCGTCCTGTCCAGTCGGCTTGCCGAGTTCCTCGGCGTCGGCCGTGGCGTCGAGCACGTCGTCGCGAATCTGGAAGGCGACGCCGACGCGGGCCGCGTAGTCGCCGAACGCCTCGACGACGTGGGCGTCGCCGCCGGCGGCGACCGCGCCGAGTTCGGCGGCGGCGCGGAACAGCGCGCCCGTCTTGCGGTGGGCGAGCTGCATGTACTCCTCTTCGTTTGACGGGACCGCGACCAGTTCGGTCGCCTCTCCCTCGCCGAGTTCGACCATCGATTCGGCGACGATGCGGGTGGCGCGGTCGGACGACGAGAGGAGGGCGAACGCCTCGCCGAGCAGGCCGTCGGAGGCGATGATGGCCGGGCCGTAGCCGTACTCGGCCCACGCGCTCGGCGTGCCGCGGCGGATGTCGGACCGGTCGATGATGTCGTCGACGACGAGCGAGGCGTTGTGGACGAGTTCGACGCCGACCGCGAAGTCGACGGCGTCTTCGGGGGTGCCACCGACGGCCTCGCAGGCGAGGATGGTCACGGCGGGGCGGACGCGCTTGCCCCCCGCGAGAGCGACGTGGTCGAGTTGGTCGGCGAGTTCCGACGGCTCGACCGCCGAGACGACCTCCTCGAGGCGGTCGTTTACCATCGTGACCCGGCGCTCCAGGTATTCCATTGTCGGTTCGTAGGGTTGGGTAGGGAAGTACGTACCGGATTTGGAGAAACCGCGCGACTGGGATGCGGCGGTGCTCGGAGAACACGCGACCCGGAGACGTCGCTCACGAGTCCGCATCCGCAAAAATCTGGACCAAAAACGGGAGGTGCTTACTCGAACTGCTCGATGAGTTCCGGAACGACCTCGAAGAGGTCGCCGACGATGCCGTAGTCGGCGATGTCGAAGATGGGCGCGTCGGGGTCGGTGTTGATGGCGACGATGTTCTCGGCACCCTTCATCCCGGCGACGTGCTGGACGGCGCCGGAGATGCCGATTGCGATATAGAACTTCGGCGTGACGACCTTCCCGGACTGGCCGACCTGTCGGTCCTTCGGGAGCCAGCCGTTGTCGACGATGGGCCGCGACGAAGAGAGCGTCGCGCCGAGCGCGTCGGCGAGTTCCTGCACGAGTTCGATGTTCTCTTCTTCTTCGATGCCGCGGCCGACGGAGACGAGCACGTCGGCGTCGGTGATGTCCACGTCGCCGCTGCCGACTTCCTCGAAGCCAGTTACGCGCGAGCGCACGCGAGACTCATCGAGGTCGAACGAGAAGGCCTCGACCGCGGGCTCGCCCGGCTCCTCGGCGGCGTCCCACTCGCCGGGACGGACGGTGACCGCGGCGCGGTCGGCGTCGACCTCGACGGTCGATTCGACCTTCGAGGCGTACATCTCGCGGGTGACGACGAGGCCGCCGTCGTTCTGGAGGCCGATGGCGTCGGTCACGAGCGGGCGGTCGAGGCGCTCTGCGACCGCGGGGGCGTAGTCGAGGCCGTTGACCGTGTTGCCCATGAGGACGTACGTGGGGTCGAGTTCCTCGGAGAGGGCCGCGACGGCCTGCACGTACACGTCGTGGTTGAACTCGTCGCCCTCGGCGACGGTGTGAATCGCGTCCACGCCGGCGAGCGAGAGCTCTTCGGCGAAGGCGTCCACGTCGCCGCCGATGACCGCGAGGTGGAGGTCGCCGCCGGTGTCGCCGACGAGGTCGGCACCGGCCGTCACGAGTTCGAACGACACGTCGCGGAGGCTTCCGCGGCGGTGCTCGACGACGGCGAGCACGTCGCTCATTGCGCGCCCACCCCCTTCTCGCGGAGGACGGTCGCAAGGTCGGCGGCCTGCTCCCCGGCGTCACCCTCGAAGTAAGTCGCGTCGGACTCGGTCTCCGGCTCGTACACGTCGGTCAGGACGAGGTCGGACTCGACCGCCGCGGCGTCGAGGCCGAGGTCGGAGAGCGCGAGCGGCTTGATTTCCTTCGACTGGGCCTGCCGAATCCCGCGAAGGCTCGCGTAGCGGGGCTCGTTGATACCGGTCTGGATGGTGAGGACCGCGGGCAGGTCAACCTCGGTGAGTTCCTCCACGCCGCCTTCGAGCTCGCGGCGGACGTTCGCCACGCCGCCGTCGGCATCGAGATCGAGCGCGTTCACGACCGCGGCCCACTCGAAGTCGATTGCCGAGGCGAGCGAGACGCCGGTCGCGCCGAAGCTGTCGTCGTTCGCCTGCACGCCTGTCAGGACGAGGTCGGGGTCTTCCTCCTCGACGACTGCCGAGAGCAGGCGCGTCTTCGCGCCCACGTCGAGCAGGTCCACGCCGTCGAGCGCGTCGTCCCACACGCGGACCGCGCGGTCGACGCCCTTGGCGAGCGCCATGCGGATGGTCTCCTCGGACCGCTCGGGGCCGATGGTGACGGCGACGACCTCCACGTCGTCGTCGCTCTCCTCGGCGATTTGGACGGCTTCCTCGACCGCGTACTCGTCCCACTCGTTGAGGTCGTAGTCGAGGTACTGGTCCGCCACGCGGAGCCCGTCGAGCTCGAAGTCCTCTTCGACCTCGGCGACCTCCTTGACGGTTACGAGAACTTTCATCAACGTTCACTACCGACGGGGGAGAATAAACGTTTTCGCACCGCGGCCGTCGGCGACGCCGTCGCCCGATTACTCCTCGTCTTCGTCCTCGTCGGGGAGTGAGATGAGGTTCTCGCGGCCGAGGCGCAGTTTCTCGACGCGCCCCTCGTCGGCCATCGCCGACAGGAGCTGTGAGACCTTGGCGTCGGACCAGCCGGTCTCCTTGACGATGTTCGCCTGCTTCATCCGCCCGCCGCTCCGTTCCAACAGGAGTTCGACCCGCTCTTCGTCCGAGAGTAAGTCGAGGTCGATATCGTCGGGCGCTTCGCCTGCTTCGCCGTCGTCGTCAGCCTCCTCGTCGGTGCCGAGTTCGTCGGCCGGCTCCGGCATCGGCTCCTGACGCCGCGTGGGCGTCGATGCCGACAGTCCGCCCGTGTCAGCGTCGGTCGGTCGCCGCCGGGTGAACAGGACGACTCCCGCCACGAGCACCAGGAAGACGATGGCACCGCCACCGACGAGCGTCCACGGGATGGCTCCGTCCGACCCTGTGGAAACGTAACTCACGCTGAGTTGCTCGGTCGACTCGAACGTCCGCGGCCCCTCGGCGACGACGGCGTTGTTCTCCAGCGGGATGTCCGTGTCACTGACGGCGTAGCCCGGGGGCGTCTGAATCGTGAGGTTCTGGTTCGACTGCAGCGAGGAGAGCCACGTCCCGCCATCGGCAGCCGAGAAGGCGTCCCCGACGCGCAGTCCCTCGTCAGTCTGTTCCGCGAAGTTCGTCCACGTGAACCTCAACACGAGGACGCCGGTCCCGTTTTCGACGTGGCCCGTCGTCGTCGCGTTCTGGACGGTCATCGACCGGCCGGTCTGCTCGGCGGCCGTCTGGCTGACGCGCTGAAAGAAGGCGGCATCGGGGCCGACGTCGGTGGTTCCCTGCTCGTACTCCTGTACGAACGATTCGAACGCCGCGGTCTCGTTTCGCGTCTCGAGCTCGTAGCGCATCTCGATGCGCCAGTCGGCCGAGCGGTCGTCGCGAACCCGAATCGATATCTCCGTCTGTGGCGACTGTTCGAGACTCGACTGCTGTGTGACGAGCGGTGCGCGGCCGAGGGAGGCAGGCGCTTGCGAGCGCGAGTCGGAACCGAAACCGTCGACTCCGGAGTCGTCGACTGCCGCGTCAACGCCGTGAGCGCCAGCCGCAGTCATATCTGTGGCCGCCGCCGGGACTGCGACGCCGGAGACGATGGTGAGGAGGGCAACGATGAGGGCGGCGCTCCGCATACGTAAATCCGTTTCATCCGGCGATGAAAACGCTTTCCATCGATTCAACAGCGTCATACGCCGCCGAGGTATGGTCTCCTTGGTCACCGTCGTCGACGGCGGCAAGAGGGTCATTTTAGTACCGGCGCCGTGTACTCCCACGTCGATGAAGGCCCTCCCGCTTGTCGTCGTCATGCTGTTACTGGCGTCGCCAGTGCTCGGCGCGGTCGGACCCGCCGACGGTTCGACCCGAGCGGCGGCTCTCGACGGGGCGGACCCCGCGCAGGTAGAGTCGCCGTCCAACGAGACGATTCACGTCCTCGATATCCCGTCGTCTGAACTGGTCCAGGCGACGGTCGAAGCACACCACGTCGACCTCGGTCCGTCCCTCGACTTCGCCGCCCTCAGGGCCGGTGAACAGATTCAGACGGGGGCGTCCATCGAGCGCATCGAATCGGCGACCAACGACAACACCCGACAACAGCTCATTCTCGACGAGCTAAACAGCATCGAGCAGCGCGCGATTGCACTGCAAAGCGCGCAACGCTCCGCAATCGAACGGTTCAACCGTGGGGACCTCACCGAGCGCGAACTCCTCGTCGAACTCGCGCGAATCGACGCCGAGGCCCGCGGACTCAACGAGCGACGCGTCGCCCTCCGCGAACTCGCCACCGAGACGCCGGACTTCTCTATCAACTCCGGCCGACTCGCGGCGCTTGAACGCGAGCTCGACACGTTCACCGGTCCGGTTCGGAAGTACGCCGTTACGGTCATGTCCGGCCAGTCCGACACCGCTCGGTTCTCCGTCCGAACGAGCGAGATGGGCGTCGTCCTCAGCGTCGTGGCCGACGGCGAGTACGTCCGCGAGGCCTACCGCGCCGGGCTCCGCAACCGCGACCAGAGTACGGTCTCTTACGAGGAGGCCCTCGACATCGTCGCGGAGAGCTACCCCACGATCTACTCGAGCCGCGCCGCGCAGAACGGGACCAACGTCATCAGCGCCGGAGACAGCCACCGGGTGCGAATCAACTACGACCGCGGCCAGCTGACCGCCTACGTCGATGCCGGAAGCGGGCGCGTGTTCAAGGAGTCGCAGACTCGGCCCCTCGGCTCGATAGCGACCGGTGCCGTCGCGACTGAGGTCAAAGACGGCCTCGCGCTCACCGTCGACCGGACCTACCCCGGCGGACCGCTCCGAATCCAACTGAACGAAAGCAGGAGCGACGACCCGGTAGACGCGAACGTGACCATCGGGCTCGAGGCCAGCCAGGAGAGTACCCTCCTCGGTCACACCGGCTCCGACGGGATGCTCTGGACCGTCTCGCCGTCGTCTCCCTACACGATTACGGTGATTAAGGGTAACTCGGCGGTCGTCCTCACTACTTCACCGACGTCGATGCCCATCCTCGTGACGAACACGACCGCGGGGACGAACGACACCGCCGCGATGGCGTCGTCGACGCCGACAGAGTCGAGCGAGAGCGCCTCGGTCGTCTCACACGGTGCGGCGGTCGGTCCGCCGGCAGTCATCTGACCGGAGGTTCTTATCTCATGACGGGACCACCCCGTCTCGATGTCTCGTCAGTTCCGCCGCTCGACTCGCGGCTCGTCCGTGCTTCTCGGGAGCGTGCTCCTCATCGGTCTCGTGGTCGTCGTCGCGGCCGCCGTGGGCGCGGCGGCGTTCGACGCGGCCGACTCCTCGCCGACACCGACTCGGCCGACGGCGCTGTCGCTCGGGGTCTCGGGTGACACACTGTCGCTGACGCACGAGGGCGGCGCACCACTCGACGTGGAGTCGCTCGCGATTCGAATCTCCGTGGATGGAGAACCGCTCGCACACCAACCGCCGGTCCCGTTCTTCTCGGCCAGCGGGTTCCGGCCGGGGCCGACCGGTCCGTTCAACGCCGCGGCCGACTCCCGGTGGACCGCGGGCGAGACGGCGACACTCGAACTCGCGGGGACGAACGACCCTGATATCGAACCGGGCGCGGCGGTGACCGTTCGCGTCTTCGACGGGGAGACGCCGGTCGCGGCGCTCGAAGCGAAGGCGTCGTGAGTCAGCGGTGACGAAAACGAGCGTCCGAGTCGAACGCGGCGGTCGCGTTTATTCCTCTGGTGCGCGCGCGATGGTCACGATGGCCCGTGGACTGCCGGGTTGGCGCTGGAGGATGTGGTGTTCGATGTCGACGAAGCCGGCGGCCTCGAACATCCGGTCGGCTTCCTCCTCGTCGTAGAACAGCATGATGGCGTCCGCCAACTTCTGGAAGACGCCGGATTTCGGGTCGTCGGGACCGACGACGAGAACTTTACTCCCCGGCTTCACCACGCGTCGGAACTCCTCGAGCGCGGTGACCGGGTTCGGCCAGTACTCGATGGAGCCGGACGACCAGATGACGTCGAAGGAGTCGTCGGCGAAGGGGAGCCGCTCTGCGTCCCCGCGATAGAACCTGACCTCGTCGTTCTTGCCGAACTTCTCCCACGCCTTCTGCATCTGGTGGATGCTCTGGTCGAGGCCGTGGACGTCGTCGGTGTAGCGGAGCAGTCCCTCGGTTCCGAAGCCGGTGCCACAGCCTACGTCGAGGACGCGGTCGCCCTGCTGGATGTCGAGCATCTCCAGCGCCTCGTCGCGCATCTCCTCGTTCCAGATGAACGGGTTCACCCGGTCGTACACCTTCGAGAGGTACTTGTAGAACAGGCGGGCCCGCGCTTTGTTTTCGAGGACTCCCATCGCGCCGGGATTAGGACTCACCGATGATAACGGTGCGGATTCGCCGCGCCGGTCGGCGTTCGCGGGGGGTTCGACCCCCCGTTTCGCGGGCGTCTGTCACAGACTTTCCGCAAACACCTTATACAGCGCTTGTGCAACGTTCCTGTGATACGAGTATGCCGAGACAAGAGGTTCTCGAACGAATCAAAACGGCCGAGCAGGAGGCCGACGACATCGTTGAAGAGGCCGAGGCCAAACGTGAGGAGCTCGTCGCGGAGGCGCGTCGCGAAGCCGATGAGATTCGCTCCGAGGCCGAAGAAGAGGCCGCAGAGCTCGAATCCGAGCGTCTACAGGAGGGACGCGCGGACATAGAGTCGGAGCGGGAACGCATCCTCGAAGAAGGCGAGGACGCCCGCGACGAACTGGTTGCCGAGGCGGAAGACCACATCGACGACGCGGTCGAATTCGCCATCGGCCAATTCGAGGAGGCGGTTGATGCTCAGACCTGAGCAGATGAGCAAGGTCTCGGTGACCGGTTCCAAGGGCGTCATGCCCGAGGTCATCGAGGCTGTCCACGACCTCCGACTGCTGCACGTCACCGAATACGACGGTTCGTGGCAGGAGGAGTTCGGATTCGAGACGGGGTCGCCCATCGAAGGCGCCGAGAGCGCGTCCGACAAGCTCGTCACCGTCCGCTCGCTCAAGAGCATCCTCGGGGTCGAAGACACCGACTCCGGCCGGCAGCGCATCGTCCCCGACGACGCGCTCGGCGAGCCCCTCGAAGAGATTCGAGCCGAAGTCAATGAACTGGACGACCGCCGCTCCGAGCTCGAAAACGAGCTCCGCGCGGTGGACGAAGAAATCGACGCGATGGAGCCGTTCGTCGACCTCGGACTCGACCTCGACCTGCTTTCGGGGTACGAGACCCTGCAGGTCGTCGTCGGACAGGGGAAGGTCGAACCCGTCGAGCGTGCCGTCGTCGACGCCGACGACATCAACGCCTACGAGATCTTCTCAGGTGAGCGCACGCACGCCATCTTCGGTCGCCCGGTCGACGGTGCCGACGAGATGGCGCTCGCCGACGCGCTCGTCGGCGTCGAGTTCGCCACGCTCGAAGTCCCGGACGCCTCGGGAAGCCCCGAAGAGCACATCCGCGACCTCGAACAGCAGAAGCGCGAAACCGAGTCGAAGCTCGAGACCGTCGAGTCCGAGCTTCACGACATCGCCGTCGAGGAGGGCGAGTTCCTCCTCGCCGCCGAGGAGCGACTCGCAATCGACGTCCAGAAGACGGAAGCGCCGCTTTCGTTCGCGACGACGGAGAACGCTTTCGTCGCCGAGGGCTGGATTCCGACCGAGCGCTACAACACGTTCGCGAGCACGCTCAAAGACGAGGTCGGCGAGCACGTCGCGGTCGAAGAACTCGAACGCGCCGAGTTCTCGCGTGACGGGCACGACCACGCGCGCGAGGACGTCGCCGAGACCGGCGGTACGGTCGCCGCCACCGACGGCGGAACGGTCTCGATGTCCAGCGACGACCCGCCGGTCGTCCAGAAGAACAGCGGCGCAGTCAAGCCGTTCGAAATCCTCGTTCAGGCGGTCAACCGCCCGAGCTACTACGAGTTCGACCCGACCATCATCCTGTTCCTGACGTTCCCGACGTTCTTCGGGTTCATGATCGGTGACCTCGGGTACGGTGTCATCTACACCGCCATCGGCTTCTTCCTCTACTCGAAGTTCGACGATGGCGCGCTCAAGAGCATGGGTGGCGTCACCATCGCCGCGGGGCTGTTCACGACGTTGTTCGGCATCCTCTACGGCGAGATATTCGGCTTCCACCTCATCACCGAATACTTCTGGGAAGGAGTGCTCGGGATGTCGCACCCGCCGATCGAGAAGGGACTGTCGCCGGCCACCTCTGAGTGGGCCCTCGGTTGGCTCACCGTGAGCGTCGCCGTCGGTATCTTCCACGTCAACGTGGGGTACATCCTCGACTTCTTCGAGAACTACGAACTCCACGGTGCGAAGGACGCAGTCCTCGAAAGCGGTTCGTGGATCCTCATGCTGAACGGCCTGTGGATCTGGATCTTCAGCGACGCGCTCGGTGGCGTGCCGCCGGAGTTCCTGTTCACCACGTTCGCGGCTGACGGGCTCATCCCGCTCGGCTTCTCCGGCTTCTCGTTCACCGTCGGCTGGATCGGGTTCGGGATGTACATCCTCGGCGCGGTGCTCCTCGGGATGGCCGAACTGGCCGAACTCGTCGAGTTCGCCGCCCCGCTTTCGAACGTCCTGTCGTACACGCGTCTGGGCGCGGTCCTCATCGCGAAGGCGTCGATGGCGTTCGCCGTCAACCTGCTCGTCTTCGGCGTGTACGTCGACGACCACGGCGGCTGGCACTTCGGGCTCGGCGGAATGCCCGACTCCGCCGCGGTTGCGGCACTCGGCGCGGGTGAAACGCTGAGTTACCACGGCTACGAAGTGACCGAAGTCCTGTTCGGCGGCATCTTCCACACGGGTGCCGCGGGCGTCGTGGGCGGACTGCTCGTCCTCGTCGTCGGTCACCTCGTCGTCCTCGCACTCGGCGTCACGAGCGCCGGCCTGCAGGCCGTGCGTCTCGAGTACGTCGAGTTCTTCAACAAGTTCTTCGAGGGCGGCGGCCGCGAGTACAACCCGTTCGGGTACGACCGCGAGTTCACGACCGAAGACTAACCCTCACCGACGATTCTTTTTTGAGTTTTGTCTGCTGGGAGCGACTGCTTTTGCAATGACGACGATTCCGCCGTCGTAGATAGACCGCTCCAGACGTTTTGGGAACCTTTATGATACGGCTGACGCCACATGCAGACGTTCGGAGACGACAATCCGGTACTCAGGAACACACAATGATTGAAGCAATTGAACCCCTCATGACTGCACTGCAGAATGAAACCGCTTCCTCGCCTGCTATCACCGCCGACGCTGCGGCGGCCCTCTCGGTCGGTATCGCCGCCTTCGCCGCAGGCTACGCGGAGCGTGGCATCGGTTCCGCTGCGATGGGTGCCATCGCGGAAGACGAGGACCTCTTCGTCAACGGGCTGGTCCTTACGGTTCTCCCCGAGACCCTCGTTATCCTCGCACTGGTCGTTGTCTTCGCGGCCTAAGCACCCCCTCTCTTTCCCATTATGAGTTTGGACAACGTCGTTGAGGACATCCGAGACGAAGCCCGCGCACGCGCAGAGGACATCAGGCAGGACGGCCAGGAACAGGCAGACGAGATCGTCGCCGAAGCCGAGGCCGATGCCGAAGAGCTCCTCGAATCGCGGAAGGCGGACGTCGAGCAGCAACTCGAACGGGAGCGCGAACAGGCGCTCTCCAGCGCGAAGCTCGAAGCCAAGCAGGCTCGACTCAGCGCCCGTCGTGACGTGCTCCAGCGCGTCCGCGAGCAGGTCGAAAGCGAGCTCGCCGAGCTGGAAGGCGACCGTCGCGAAGAGCTCACCCGCTCGCTGCTCGATGCGGCGTCGGTCGAGTTCGAGGACGAAGACGAAGTCTTCGTCTACGGCCGCGCCGCCGACGAGGACCTGCTTTCGAGCATCCTCGAAGACTACGACGGCTACGAGTTCGCCGGCGAGCGCGACTGCCTCGGTGGCGTCGTGGTCGAGGGCTCGAACTCGCGCGTCCGGGTGAACAACACCTTCGACTCGGTCCTCGACACAGTCTGGGAGGACAATCTGAAGGAAGTGAGTGCGCGACTGTTCGACGACCAATGAGCACTACAGGCGGCTCGAATCCCGAATACGTCATCGCTCGCGTTCGAGCGCGACGTAGTGCCCTGTTCGGCGACGAGGAGTACCGCAAACTGGTCCGTATGGGACCGGCCGAAATCGCTCGGTTCATGGAGGAATCGGAGTACGAGACCGAGGTCAACGCGCTCGGGAGCCGTTTTTCGGGCGTCGACCTCATCGAGTACGCGCTGAACCAGAATCTGGCGAAGCAGTTCAACGATATCCTCGACTGGGCAGACGGCCGCCTCTACGACCTCATCGCGCGGTACCTCCGCAAGTTCGACGCGTGGAACGTGAAGACGATTATCCGCGGCATCTACTCCGGCGCATCCCGTGAGGAGGTCGAATCCGACCTCATCCGCGCCGGCGAGTTCGACGACCGACTCTTTTCGCGACTGCTCGACGCAGGCGAGATGGAGGAAGTCGTCAGCATCCTCTCCGGCACCATCTTCGGTGACGGCCTCGCGGCCGCCTACGAGGAGTACGAGGAAGTCGGCGTCCTCGTCCCGCTGGAGAACGCGGTCGACCGCGCCTTCTACGAGCAGTTGCTCGAAGGTCTGGTCGTCGGCGAAGAGGCAAAGCAGTACCGCGAGTTCCTCGAAGCCGAAATCGACTTCCGAAACGCCCGCAACGCGCTCCGCATCGCTCGCAGCGGTGCCGACCTCGACCCCGTCGACTACTTCATCGAGGGCGGCACGCTGTTCCGTGCGTCGGAACTCGCGTCGCTGGCGACCAGCCCGGACGAGCTGGTGTCGAAGATTCGTGACAGCCGATACGGCGACCGCCTCTCGACGGCCCTTTCGGACCTCGAAGAGGCAGACAGCCTCATCGGCTTCGAGCGCGCCCTCGACGCGGCGCTCTTGGAGTACGCGGACACGCTCGGTTACGTGTTCCCGCTTTCTGTCACGCCAATCGTCTCGTACATCCTCGCCAAGGAGCGCGAGGTGGACAACATCCGGGCCATCGCCCGCGGCCGCGAAGCCGGGCTGGACCCCGATGCAATAGAAGAGGAGCTGGTCATCCTATGAGCCAGGAAATCGCAGTTATCGGCAGTCCGGACTTCACCACGGGCTTTCGGCTTGCGGGCGTCCGCAAGTTCGAGAACGTCCCGGACGAAGCGAAGGACGACGAACTCGACGAGGCCGTGACGCGAACGCTGGAGGACGAGGACGTGGGCATCATCGTGATGCACGAAGACGACCTCGACCACCTCTCGCGTAACGCCCGGCAGTCGGTCGAGCGCAGCATCGAGCCGACGCTCGTGACGCTCGGCGGTTCCGGCGGCGCGAGTGGCCTCCGTGACCAGATCAAGAGAGCAATCGGTATCGATCTGATGGACGAATAACCAAACATGAGTCAGGCAACACAAGATTCCGTTCGCGAGGACGGTGTCATCGCAAGCGTGAGTGGTCCGGTCGTGACCGCCCGTGGCCTCGACGCCCGCATGAACGACGTCGTCTACGTCGGCGACGAAGGCCTAATGGGCGAGGTCATCGAAATCGAGGGCGACCTCACGACTATTCAGGTGTACGAAGAGACCTCCGGCGTCGGTCCCGGCGAACCCGTCGAGAGTACGGGCGAACCGCTGACCGTCGACCTCGGTCCGGGGATGATGGACGCCATCTACGACGGCGTGCAGCGTCCCCTGGACGTGCTGGAGTCGAAGATGAACTCGGCGTTCCTCGACCGCGGTGTCGACGCGCCGGGTATCGACCTCGAAAAGGGGTGGGAGTTCGAACCCACCGTCTCCGAGGGCGACGAGGTCGCCCCCGGCGACGTCGTCGGGACGGTCCCCGAGACCGTGACCATCGAACACAAGGTCATGGTCCCGCCGGACTTCGAGGGCGGCGAGGTCGTCGCCGTCGAGGAAGGCGAGTTCTCCGTCACCGAGACGGTCGTCGAACTCGACAACGGCGAGGAGATCACGATGCACCAGGAGTGGCCGGTGCGTCAGGCTCGCCCCGCCGCCGAGAAGAAGACCCCGCGCGAACCCCTCGTCTCGGGGCAGCGCATCCTCGACGGCCTGTTCCCCATCGCGAAGGGCGGAACGGCCGCGATTCCGGGTCCGTTCGGGTCCGGGAAGACGGTCACCCAGCACCAGCTTGCCAAGTGGGCCGACGCGGACATCGTCGTCTACGTCGGCTGTGGCGAGCGCGGTAACGAGATGACCGAGGTTATCGAGGACTTCCCGGAGCTCGACGACCCGAAGACCGGGAACCCGCTCATGGCCCGGACGTGCCTCATCGCGAACACGTCCAACATGCCCGTGGCGGCCCGCGAGTCCTGTATCTACACCGGCATCACCATCGCGGAGTACTACCGCGACATGGGATACGACGTCGCGCTGATGGCCGACTCCACCTCCCGGTGGGCCGAGGCCATGCGCGAGATTTCCTCGCGTCTCGAGGAGATGCCCGGCGAAGAGGGGTACCCCGCGTACCTCGCCGCGCGTCTCTCCGAGTTCTACGAGCGCGCCGGCTACTTCACGACCGTCAACGGCGAGGAAGGTTCCGTCTCCGTCATCGGCGCGGTTTCGCCGCCGGGCGGCGACTTCTCCGAGCCGGTCACGCAGAACACCCTGCGTATCGTGAAGACGTTCTGGGCGCTCGACGCGGACCTCGCAGAGCGCCGTCACTTCCCGGCGATCAACTGGAACGAGTCGTACTCGCTCTACCAAGAGCAGCTCGACCCGTGGTTCGTCGAGAACGTCGAGGACGACTGGGCAGAAGAGCGCCAGTGGGCCGTCGACGTGCTCGACGAGGAGAACGAACTGCAGGAGATCGTTCAGCTCGTCGGTAAGGACGCCCTGCCGGAGGACCAGCAGCTGACCCTCGAAATCGCTCGCTACCTCCGCGAGGCGTACCTCCAGCAGAACGCGTTCCACCCGACGGACACGTACTGCTCCCCCGAGAAGACGTACGGTATCCTCACCGCCATCCACACGTTCAACGACGAGGCGTTCAAGGCGCTCGAAGCCGGCGTCCCCGTCGAAGAGATTCAGGCCATCGAGGCGGCTCCCCGTCTGAACCGCATCGGTGTGCAGGAAGACTGGGAGGCGTACATCGAGGACCTCAAAGCAGAGATCACCGAGCAGCTCCGCGAGCTGTACTGAGACCATGAAGGAATACCAGACCATCACCGAAATCAGCGGCCCGCTGGTGTTCGCCGAGGTCGACGAGCCGATCGGTTACGACGAAATCGTCGAAATCGAGACGCCCCAAGGCGAAACCAAGCGCGGACAGGTTCTCGAATCCTCCGAGGGCCTCGTCGCGATTCAGGTGTTCGAAGGCACGACCGGTATCGACAGGAACGCGTCCGTCAGGTTCCTCGGCGAGACCCTCAAGATGCCCGTGACCGAGGACCTCCTCGGGCGCGTGCTCGACGGGTCCGGCCAGCCCATCGACGGCGGCCCCGAAATCGTCCCCGACGAGCGTCGGGACATCGTCGGCGCGGCAATCAACCCCTACTCCCGCGAGTACCCCGAGGAGTTCATCCAGACCGGCGTCTCCGCCATCGACGGCATGAACACCCTCGTCCGCGGCCAGAAGCTCCCTATCTTCTCCGCGTCGGGGCTTCCCCACAACAACCTCGCGCTCCAGATCGCCCGTCAGGCGACGGTGCCCGAGGACGAAGACAGCGGCGAAGAGTCCGAGTTCGCAGTTGTCTTCGGCGCGATGGGTATCACGCAGGAAGAGGCGAACGAGTTCATGGAGGACTTCGAGCGCACGGGCGCACTCGAGCGCTCCGTCGTCTTCACGAACCTCGCGGACGACCCCGCAGTCGAGCGGACGGTCACGCCGCGTCTCGCGCTGACGACCGCCGAGTACCTCGCGTTCGACAAGGACTACCACGTCCTCGTCATCCTGACCGACATGACCAACTACTGCGAGGCGCTCCGCGAAATCGGTGCGGCTCGCGAAGAGGTCCCCGGTCGCCGTGGCTACCCCGGTTACATGTACACCGACCTTGCACAGCTCTACGAGCGTGCGGGTCGTATCGAGGGACGCGAAGGGTCTGTCACGCAGATTCCCATCCTCACGATGCCGGGTGACGACGACACGCACCCGATTCCGGACCTGACCGGCTACATCACCGAGGGTCAGATCTACATCGACCGCGACCTCAACTCGCAGGGTATCCGCCCGCCGATCAACCCGCTTCCGTCTCTGTCGCGTCTCATGGACGACGGTATCGGCGAGGGCCTCACCCGCGAGGACCACGCCGACGTATCCGACCAGATGTACGCGGCGTACGCGGAGGGTGAAGACCTGCGCGACCTCGTGAACATCGTCGGTCGCGAGGCGCTGTCCGAGCGTGACAACAAGTACCTCGACTTCGCCGAGCGCTTCGAAGCCGAGTTCGTCAACCAGGGCTTCGACACGGATCGGTCCATCGAGGACACCCTCGATATCGGCTGGGACCTCCTGTCGATGCTCCCGAAGTCCGAGCTCAACCGTATCGACGAAGAGCTCATCGAGGACTACTACGAAGAAGACGCCGAGTCGGTCGAAGCGGAAGCCTAGACCCCGACGAACGCCGCGTTCGTCCCTCGGTTCGATTCTCCTCTTCTATTCGCGCCGTCAGCTTCTCGAGCCGCGCGGCCGCGCGCCGCCCGCGAGAACTTCCTTACGTCTCGCCCACGACGACTCCACATGGACGCCACTTCGTCTCGCGCTCGCGTCCTCGCGGTCGTCGGTCCCGCCGTCGACCGGGAGCGACTGCTTGACGTGCTCTCGCCGCTTTCGGTGTCGGTCACTTCGTCGGTCGGGGCGGCGGGCCAGCGCGCCGAGGACGAACAGGCCGACTGCGTCGTGCTCGCGACTGACCGACTCGCGGACGTCGAAGCGGTCCACGGCGCGCTCTCGGTCCCGCTCGTCGTCGTCGTCCCGAGCGACGGCGACCTCTCGGCGGCGGCCGCCCGTGACGCCGGCGCGGCCGACGTGGTCCCGGTCGTCGATTCGAACCTCTTCGAGCGGCTTCCGGAGCGGGTCGAAAGCGTCGTCGCGTGGCGTCGCCGCGGCGCGGCGGCCGCGAGCAAGATAACGGATGACCTGAAAGAACAGGCGATAGACGAGGCTCCGGTCGGTATCACCATCGCTGACTGCTCGTTGCCCGACCGGCCGCTCGTCTACGTCAACGAGGCGTTCGAGACGATGACCGGCTACTCGGCCGACGCGGCGCTGGGGCGGAACTGCCGGTATCTTCAGGGGCCGAACACGGACCCCGAGCGCGTCGCCGAACTCCGCCGCGCCATCGAGGCCGAGGAGTCGGCGTCGGTCGAACTGCTGAACTACCGGGCGAACGGCGAGACGTTCTGGAACCGGGTCGACGTCGCGCCGCTGAGCGGGCCGGACGGCGAGGTGACACACTACGTCGGCTTCCAGACCGACATCACCGAGCGCGTGCGCGCGGAGGCGGCCGCCGAGCGGTACGCCGAGAGAGTCGACGAGGAGCGCGCGCGGCTCCAGACGCTCGTCGAGCACATCGAGGGGCTGTTGGAAGATGTGACGAGCGCGCTCGTCCGCGCGGAGAGCAGACAGGAACTCGAAGCGACCGTCTGCGACCGAGTCACCGCCGCCGGCTCGTTCGACTGCGCGTGGGTCGGCCACTGCGACCTCTCGCCTGCGGTCATCGTCCCGAACGAGCGCGCGGGCGCGGACGCGAACACGAACTTCCTCGACGGCCTCGAAATCGACCGGTCGGACCCCGCCGACCCCACGGCCCGCGCCGCGGAGACGCGGACCGTCCAGTCGGCGGCCGTCGGCGACGGGAGCGTCTCCGCGGAGGCGTTCGTCCCGTTCGACTCCGTCATCGCGGTCCCGCTGGTCCACAGCGGGACGCTGTACGGCGTCCTGACGGTCTACACCGACGTCGCGGAACTCGACGACCAAGTCCGGGTGGTGTTTGGGACGCTCGGCAGGGCGGTCGGCGCGGCCATCGACGCCTTCGAGAGCCGGCGGTCCCTGCTGTCCGACGAGCGGCTCGAACTCGAACTCGAGGTGCGCGACGAGACGCAGCCGCTGGTCCGACTCGCCGCCGCGGGGGACTGCGAACTCTCGTACCGCGGCTCGGCCCAACACGACGACGGGACCGTGAGTCTGTTCGTCTCGACGGACCCCGCGACGGAGTTCGAGGAAGCCGACACCGACCTCGACGGTCTCCGGAGCGTCGACGTCCTCCCCCGCGGTGACGACGCCGAACTCTACGAACTCACCTTCGCCGACGGGTCGCTCGTCCACCTCGTCGCCGACGCGGGCGGGCGGCTCGTCGACCTCGAAGTCGACCGCCTCGGCTGTCGGTTCACGGTCGTCGTCCCCGACCGCGTGGCGGGGCGGGCGCTCCTCGACGACTTCAAGACGGTCGCGGCGAACGCCGAACTCCGCTCCGTCACGAACCGGTCCGAACCGCCGGAGGCGCGCCGCGAGTTCGTCGCGAGCGTCAACGACGACCTCACCGACCGCCAGCAGTCGGCCCTCCAACTCGCCTATCTCGGCGGGTATTTCGAGTGGCCCCACGCCGTCACCGGCGACGAACTCGCGGAGACGATGGGCGTCTCGCGGGCGACGTTTCACCAACACCTGCACGCGGCGGAGCGAAAACTCATCTCTCGATTTTTCGATGGAGAACCGTACTAACGGGCATATCAGACGTTTCGACAGTCGCTCGATGTCTCCCGTCTCCGGGACGCCGACAGCAGCGCCCGTCGACCCGCGAACTGAATCGCGGTCTCGACCTACAGATGTGACGCCTTCCAGTCACGACCGATTCCAGCCGGTCTGGCCGGCCAGACAGTAAAAGATTAACACCCCAGGCGAACAACCCCCGCCAACGATGGCCGAAGACGTCAAGCCGACCCGCAAGAACTTGATGGCGATCGAAGATCGCATCGAACTCTCCGAGCGGGGCCACGACACGCTCGAGCAGAAGCGTGACGGGCTCATCATGGAGTTCATGGACATCCTCGACCAGGCCCAGGACGTGCGGGCCAACCTCAATCAGGACTACGAGCGCGCGCAGAACAAAATCAACATGGCCCGCGCCATGGAGGGCGACGTGGCGGTCCGCGGCGCGGCCGCCGCGCTGAAAGAGTACCCCGAAATCACGACGCAGTCGAAGAACATCATGGGCGTCGTCGTGCCCCAGATCGAGTCCTCGCGCGTGAAAAAGACCCTCGACCAGCGTGGCTACGGGCTGCTCGGCTCCTCGGCCCGCATCGACGAGGCCGCGGACGCCTACGAGGAGCTCCTCGAATCCATCATCCTTGCCGCGGAGGTCGAAACCGCGATGAAGAAGATGCTCGAAGAGATCGAGACGACGAAGCGCCGCGTCAACGCGCTCGAGTTCAAGCTCCTGCCGGAACTCTACGAGAACCAAGAGTACATCGAGCAGAAGCTCGAAGAACAGGAACGCGAGGAGATCTTCCGTCTGAAGAAGATCAAGGCGAAGAAGGAAGAAGAAGAGAAAGAAGAGCGCGCCGCCGAGAAAGCGGCAGCCGAAGCGGAAGCGGCGACGGCCGACTAACCCGACTGACCCGCTCTCTCTCGACCCCGTTCTCTTCTCGGTCGAGTCTCCGACCGTTTTTCACTGTCTCGGCGCGTAGAGACTCTCATGTCCTGTCCCGACTGCGACGGCGAACTCGCCGTCTTCGCAGTGCCCGAACCGCTAGCGTCTCACGCGCCCGAGGCGGCGCTGACTGTCGGGTTGTGCGCCGACTGCCTCCGACTTCACCCGGCGGAGACGGTGCCGACCGACGGCGACTCGCGGCCGCTCGCGGACGTGCTTCCCGAGGGTGATGCGGGCGCTGCGGTCGCGCTCCTCGTCGGCATGCTCGACTCGCTGGCGCTCAACCGCGCCGGCATCGTCGACTGCGTCGAGTTCGCCGAACAGTCTGGCATCGACGTGCATCTCACGCTCGACCGACTCCAGCGGGAGGCGACCGACCCGCACTTCGACGTCGCCCGTCGGCAGGCGCAGTTGGACGCGTTCCTCTGAGCGCCGCCGCTCTGTGCCGTCTGACACCGTGGCGCGCGAAGACGCCGAGGAGGAGTCGCTTAGACGCCGGTGGAGTACCGGAGGATGCCGGCGATACCGCCGAACGCGTCGTAGAGCTGTTCGCCTTTCTCGAAGTCCGTACTGATGAACTTCGTCTCGGTGCCGCGCTGGTCGGCGAGGTCCATGAGCCACTCGATGACGTCCTCGCGCTCTTTCAGTTCGGCCTCCGAGCCACCCTCGCACTCGTGGGTGGGCGTGTTGTGACGGTGGTCGACGAGTTCGTACTCCTCTTGCCCGTCGCAGTCGTAGATGGCGATGTCTTTCCGCAGGTCCTCGGAGATGAGGAGGCGGTCGACCGACCCCATCACGAGGTTCTTCCGGGTCGCTTCGAACCCGTAGGTGGACTCGTTGCCGCGGTGGAGTTTCTCGAAGAACTCCTCCATCTGCTTTTTGTCCTTGATGACCTCTTGGTCGGCCAGCGCGTCCTGGCCGGCGTCGACGAGGTCGTAGAGGCCGGACTCGTCGGTGTAGGCCACGTCGAACTTCCCGACGACGAGGTCCTGCAGTTCGTGGTGGAGGTAGTCGCCGTCGAGGAACTCGTCTTTCGTCGGCGAGGGGCCGCCCACGAGGATGCCGTCCATCTCGTGTCGTTTGGGGACGAACAGGTCGTTCGCCATGCCGGCGACCTCCTGGTAGAAGTTGTCGATGGCTTCGAGGCGGAGGCGGGCGAAACGCTGGGCGGACTGACCACCTTTGCGCTGCTTACCGGGGACGAGCGACGAGGCGCTCTTGACCGGCTCGACGCGCTTGCCCTTGAGCCAGCCGACGTTGGCCTCGCGGCGGTCGAGGACGATGAGGCCGAACAGGCCCTTGTCCATGAGCATGTCCTCGAGCGGTCCGGTGAGGAAGTTCGAGTCGCAGTGGTATCGGAACGACTGAATCGGCTCCGGCGGGCTATCCAGCACCTTCGTGACCATGTCCGTCTGGCCGCCGCCGGCGTTGACCGCGCCGGAGAACATCACGATGCCGTTGTCCGGCGGGAAATTCCCGTAGTACCGGAGCCGGTCTTTGATGCTCGTCAGGGCGTCTTGGACGTTCGTGCGCGTCTGCTTCGATTTGATGTTAGACGCTTCGCTGTGCTCCGTGATGACGTGTTCAACCACGTCGGAAATCTGCTTGTCTTCGGGGATGTAGATGGTGACGAGCTGCGTTCCTGACCCTTCGTACTCTCGCAGGTCCTCGATGACCTTCTTGAATTCGTACTTTCGGCGGTCCTCGCTCGCCTCCTCGGCGTCGCTACTCATCACTCCACCTAGTCCCTCCAGCGGCTAAGTAACCTTTGACTGGTCACGTTCCGCGGTATCCCGCCGCACGAGCCGCCCTACGTCCCGACTTCGAGACGAGCGCGGTCGGAGAACATTTATGTGCCTGTCACGGGTGGACTTCGACGTTGGAATTATGGCCCGGGTGTACGCAGTTGCCAGCGCGAAAGGCGGGGTTGGAAAGACGACGACCACGGCCAACCTCGGGACGACGCTCGCGATGGCCGGTCACGATGTCGTCGTCGTCGACGGTGACCTCGGGATGCCGAATCTCGCCGGCGCGCTCGGCGTCGACCCAGATGGGGCGACGCTTCACGACGTATTGACAGGCGAGGCGGCGGTCGAGGCGGCCGTCTACGAGGGACCGGCAGGACTCTCGGTGCTCCCCGGCTCGAACGCCCTCGAAGCGTTCGCGACGGCGAACGCCAAGGAACTCGAACCGGTCATCTCGGCGCTCGAATCGAGCTACGATATCGTCCTCATCGACACGGGTGCGGGGCTGAGCGACGACACCTTCGTCCCGCTGAAGCTCGCCGACGAAGTCGTCTTGGTCTCGACGACCGAGCGCGAGGCGCTCGGCGACACCGAAAAGACCCGACAGCTCGGCGAGCGCATCGGTGCCGACGTGGTCGGCGTCGTCCTCACGCGCGTCAACCAGTCGAACCCGAACGCCGACGTGGTCGCCTCGCTCCTCGACGCTGGCGTCATCGCCGTCGTCCCCGAGGACCCGGCCATCCGCGAGGCGCTCAGCACGCAGGTTCCGGTCGTCGCCCGCTCGCCCGACAGCATCGCGGCCGCGGGCTACCGCGCGCTCGCCGAGGCGCTCACCGGCGAACCGGTCCCGATTCCGGACGACGCAACCGACTCTCCCGAGAGCGAAGCCGACGCGACGAACGAGGCGGACCAGACCGCCGAACCGACGGACGCCGCCGACGCGCCGGAGACGGACGAACACACCTCGGTCGTCAACGTCGACGCCGACCCCGCCGCAGAGTCCGAGCCGGCCCCGGAACCCGAACCGGCCCCGGAACCCGAAGCCGACCCCAGCGACGTCGCCGCCGCCGTCGCGGACGACGACCGAGTTTCGGCGGATGCTGAACCGGACCTGAGCCCGGACACGGAACCGGACCCGGAACCGACGTTCGAAGCCGAGTCGGAACCGGGAACCGACTCAGCCGACGACGACCTCGCGGCGTCGATTCCGTTCTCCGGGGGTGCCGCCGAGGCGTCGGACGACCCCGTGGACCCCGACCCGGACGCCGCCGAAGACGGAGACGACCCAGCGGTCGAAACGGACGTGGTCACCGACCCGATGGACGCCGACGCCTCCGTCGAATCTGACGCCTCCGTCGAACCCGACACCGAAGTCGAGGCCGAAGACGCCGACGCGCCGGCCGACCCACTGGCCGCCGACGCGCCCGACGACTCGGTGGTCGCCGACCCCGACCCGGTCGGCGAGGAGGACCCCGACACCGACCCGCTGGCGGCGGACCTCGAAGCGGTCACCCGCGGAACGTCGGCCGCCGACGAGGAGACGCTCGGCGACGACGACCCCGTCTCGGACGCCGACGCCGGCGCGACGGGCGCGGACCCGCTCGCGGAAGATGCGGTCGAAGACGATTCGCTCGCCGCCCCGGCGGCCGATTCGCCGGTCGATGACTCCTCCGAGACGGTCGTCGAGGCGTCGGACGACGATGCCGATTCGGGGTCTGACATAGCCGAGGACTCCGAATCAGTAGACCCCGAACCGACAGACCTCGACCCCGCCGTCGAGGAGGTGGACGCGGCCGCGTCCGGCACGGACGAACCGCTCGTCGCCGAGGCCGAACCGGGCGCTTCCGAGGATGGTTCGGACGCTGACGCGGGTGCCGACCAACCGTCCGAAGACGGCGGCGACGAGGAGGGCGTCTACACCACTTCGCTCGTCGAGGAGGTCGAGTCGTTCGACGACGACGAGCGCGACGAGAAGAAGAAGGGATTCTTCAGTCGCTTCCTCGGCTAAACGGGAAGGCCTTTTACTCGCGTCTGCGGAAAGCCCTCTATGGCAGACTCTGAGTCCGTTCCCTTCTGGTGGATAGTCCTGTTTCTCGTCCTCGCACTCGGCAGCGGTGCCGCCGTCGTCTTCTCGGTCGGCGGGTCGCTCATCGCCGGGGCCGCGGCGCTCCCGCTTTTCTTCTGAATCGCTCGAAAAAAGCCGTCGCCGAAGAACTCGCTTAGCCCGCGGTCACATCGACTCGGGCGCTTCCACGCCCACGATTGAGAGCGCGTTCGCCACCGCGTTCCGCGAGGCCTCCACGAGCGCGAGGCGGGCCGCGCCGACCTCCTCGTCGGCGTCGAGCACGGGGCACTCGCGGTAGAAGGTGTTGAACACCTCGGCGAGTTCGCGGGCGAACGTCGCCACGGTGTGGGGTTCGAGGTCGTCGGCCGCGGTTTCGACGACCGCGGGGAACCGCGCGATGGTCGCCAGCAGGTCGCGCTCGGCGTCGGTCGTCAGCACGGCGGGGTCGACCTCGCTCGCGTCGAGGCCGGCGGCGGCCGCCTCGTCGGCGATGCCGCAACAGCGCGCGTGGACGTACTGGATGTACGGCGCGGACTGGGCCTCGAAGTTGAGCGCCTGGTCCCACTCGAAGGTGATGGTCTTCGTGGGCTGTTTGGAGACGATGTCGTAGCGGACCGCGCCGATGCCGACCTGCCGGGCGATGCGGTCGATGTCGGCCTCGCCGAGGTCGTCGTCGCGGGTGCGGCCTTCGAGGCGGGTCTCGACCTCGTCGCGGGCGCGGTCGATGGCCTCGTCGAGGAGGTCGTCGAGCATGACGCCCGTCCCCTTTCGGGTGGACATCGTCTCGCCGCCGGGGAGGTTGACCCACGAGTAGATGACGTTCTCCAGTTTGTCCACGTCGTTGCCGAGAATGTCGAGCGCGGCCCGGAGCTGTCCGGACTGGAGCTTGTGGTCCTCGCCGAGGACGGTCACGGCGCGGTCGTAGTTGTCGAACTTCCACTCGTGGTGGGCGAGGTCGCGCGTCGTGTACAGCGAGGTGTCGTCCGACCGGAGGAACACGAGGTTCTTCTCGAAGCCGTAGTCCTCGAGTTCGAGCTGCCACGCGTCTTCCTCATAGACGGCGTGGTCGGTCTCCTTGAGGCGCTCGGCGAGGTCACGGGTGCTCCCGTCGAACATGAAGCGCGTCTCCTTGACGAACTCGTCGAACTCCGCGGGGAGGCGTTCGAGACACTCGCGCATACCGCCGAGCACCTGGTCGACCACGGTCTCGACGCGGGCGTACGTCTCCTCGTCGCCCTCCTCGATGCCCTGGAGAATCTCGGTGATTTCGGCTTCGGCCTGTTCGACATCCTCGGGGTCGGCTTCTTCGAGGAAGGCGTTGCCCTTGCGGTAGTAGCGGACGAGGTCGTACTCGACGCGCTCCCGTGCGGGTTCGCTGTCGAGGTCATCCTCGTCGAACGTCTCGTAGGCCCACGTGAAGACGGCCATCTGGCGGCCGGCGTCGTTCACGTAGTAGTGGCGGTCGACGTCGTTGCCGGCGAAGTCGAGCAGGTTGGCGACGGCGTCGCCGATGACGGGGTTCCGGGTGCGACCGACGTGGACCGGGCCGGTCGGGTTCGCGCTCGTGTGCTCGACGACGACGCTGTCGCCGGTCGCGGGCAGGCGACCGTACTCCTCGTCGGCCGCGGCGGCTTCGAGGGTATCGTCGTAGTAGGCGTCGGAGACGTGGAAGTTGACGTACGGCCCCTGCGTGTCGACCGCGGCGAGGTAGTCGTAGCCCTCGACGGAGAGTTCCTCGGCGATGTCGGCGGCGATTTTCGGCGGCGGCGCGCCGACGACCCCGGCGAGTCGGAAGGCGACGCTGGAGGCGAGCGTCGCGGGTACGTCCTCCGGCGGTTCCTCGACCCCGAGGTCGTCGGTGGGCAGGTCGAGCGACGAGAGCGCCGCAGAGAGCGCCGTCTCGACCTCCTCACGGAACTGTCTGAACATGTACGCGGATTCTCGATAGGCGGCTAAAGGCCTTTCCGAACCGTCCGAGCGACCGCGCGCCGCGCCGGACGAGGACGTTCGTTTCCCTCGGTTTTCGGGGTGGTCTTAGCACCGCCCACGTCGATACCTTACCAGTAAGGTAATAGTGGTATATCGTAAGGGGACGACATTCAAATCACGGGCGGCGACCCGCCGCTCTCACCACCCCACCCATGAGTCAATGCAACCACTGCGATGCGTTCGTGTCGAACAACTTCGTCCGCGTCTTCGGCGACGAGGACGGCAACGTCTACGCGTGTCCCAGTTGCTCGGCGAACGCGGGTATCTCACAGGTCAGCACCGAGCGGAGAGCGTCGTCTCTCTGAGGTCGCCGTTCGGTCGCCGGCCCCGACGGACCGAAACGCGCGGAATCGCACGTACGGTGTTACTCGTACGGTGTCACCCCGTCGCTCACCCCACAGCGGTCCCCCGGCGTACCCCTGCCGTCGCACGCGCCGCCGACCCGTTCCACTTTGCCCCAACTCGGCCCGACGTTCCCCGATTCGGTCCCGGTCTATCGCCCCCGACCGCGGACCGAACCCCGGCCGTGAGACGCCCCACACCGATTTCAGCGACTGACGCCTCGCCCGTCGAATCACGCGGTACGACCGCGCTCCCTCCGGAATGACTCTTTTCACCGCGGTAGACTGACCGACGGACTTACCCGTCCGCGATTGGAACTGTCGCGTATCCACGGCGGTCGCGTCCGTTCGACCGCTCCGCCACTCCATCTCATTTTTGGAACGCATCTCACTTACGATACGCTTATGGGGCGCGCGTTCGAATCCGAGAGTATGTCAGAATCGGCAGTCGCCGCGGCGGTCGGGTACGACGAGTTGGCCACGCTCAAACTCGTCGCGCTCGACGGCGGGCGCTCCGGCCCGGTCAAGCTCTCCTGTTCCGGCGTCGCGAACCGACTCGATGTGTCGAACCAGACGGCATCGCGCCGCCTCCAGCGGCTCGAAGAGGCCGGTTTCATCGACCGCGAGGTCGTCGCCGACGGCCAGTGGATAACCATCTCCGACGCGGGCGAATCGGCCCTCAGACAAGAGTACGCCGACTACCGGCGCATCTTCGAGACGCCTTCCGTGGTCGTCCTCGACGGCGAGGTCACCGGGGGAATGGGCGAGGGCCGCCACTACATCTCGCTTTCGGGCTACATGAAGCAGTTCAAAGACCGACTCGGCTACGAGCCGTTCCCCGGCACGCTGAACGTCCGCCTCGACGACGACGCGGTCCGCGCCCGCGCCGGGATGACCGCCCTCGACGCGGTTCCCATCGACGGCTGGGAGGACGACGAGCGCACCTTCGGCCCGGCGACGTGTTACGCCGCCTCCGTCGCGGTCGGCGACGAGTCCTACGAGCCGGTCCACATCATCGTCCCCGAGCGGACCCACCACGACGAGTCGCAACTGGAGATAATCGCGCCGGATAAGCTCCGCGACGAACTCGACCTCGACGACGGCGACGCGGTCACGGTCCGCGTCGAGGAGGCGGCGTACGAATGAGCCGAACTGCCGAGTCGACCGGCGACTTCGACGCCGTCTCGCGCGTCCTCGACGCCTTCCGCGCCGGCGAGCCGGTACTGGTCCACGACTTCGACGACCGCGAGGGCGAGACTGACCTCGTCTACCCCGCGGGGGCGGTCGGCTCCGCCGATGTGGCCCGGATGCGCAACGACGCCGGCGGTCTCGTCTGCGTCGCCCTCCCGAACGACGTGTCCGAGTCCCTCGGCCTTCCGTTCATGGACGACGTACTCGACCACCCGGCCGCGTCGTCTCACGACCTCGCGTACGACTCGCGGTCGTCGTTTTCCTTCACGGTGAACCACCGCGACTCCTTCACGGGCATCACCGACCGCGACCGCGCGATGACCATCTCTCGGCTCGCGCCCGTCGCCGAGGCCACCCGTGCCGGCGAGTACGACGCCGACGACTTCGGCGGCGAGTTCCGCGCGCCCGGCCACGTCCACCTGCTCCGCGGCGCGCCGGACCTGCTTTCGGACCGGCAGGGCCACACCGAACTCGGCCTCGCGATGGCCGACGAGGCGGGTATCCCGCCGGCGGTCGTCGTCTGCGAGATGCTCGACGACGAGACCGGCGCGGCGCTCTCGAAGGACGCCGCCCGCGACTACGCCGACCGACACGGCTTCGCCTTCGTCGACGGCGACGGCCTCATCGACGAACTCGTCTGAGCGACGAGGGAGTCGCCCCGATTTACCTTCTCACGCGCGCCCGTCGCGCCACGACCACGTCGGTTCCCAGCCGAGCAGCCGCTCCGCCTTCTCGGTCGAGACGAGCGCCTCGTGGCCCGAAAGCGGCGTTCTCACCTCCGCGCCGGGGTAGACCTCGCGGGCGACTGTCGCTGACTCGACGGTCGTCGAGGTGTCGGCGGCCGCGGCCCAGAACACCTCGTGCCCCCCGAAGTCGGCTTCGAGCGCCCGGCGGACGAGTCTCGCGGCGTCCTCTCTGCCGAGGTACGAAAAGAGCGTGTTGCGCGCGGTGTGGAAGTGCCCGGCGTCCCGCAGTCCCGACAGCGAGCGGTCGGCCTCGGCGAATGTTTGCCTCGCCTCCTCCTCGCTCGGCATCCACGGGAACCGGAGGCTGGCGACCGTCTCCGGGGCGTCATCGCGGCGGACGAACCCCGCGGCGGTCTGCTCGGCGACGTACTTCCCGAGGCCGTAGGGGTTCGAGGGCGTCGCGCGGTGGGTCTCGTCCACCGGGAGGAAGTCGATTCGAGCGGGGTCGGGTTCGAAGCTTCCGCCGATGGCGCTCATGCTGGAGGCGAGGACCACGCGGTCGATGCCGAGCGCGGCGGCGACTTCGAGGACGACGTAGGTCGATTGGACGTTGCTCTCGAAGACGCGGTGGCCGGGGTCGGTCGTCGGCGTCGAGATGGTTCCCAGATGGACAACCGCGTCGGCGTCGACGTCGCTGAGCGCCGCCGTGAGGTCGCCCGGGTCGAGCGCGCTCACGCGGTAGTCGTGGTCCGCGAGCGACGACTCGCTGTGCCGCGAGAGATTCGTGACGGTGTAGCCGCTCGCGCGCAGGTGGGCGAGGACGGCCGGCCCGATATTTCCGGTCCCGCCCGTGACCGCGACGGATTCGAGGCTCATACCCCGTCATGGCGGCCCGCGAACAAAACGCCGGGGGCGGCGGTGGCCGGGTCGTCATGATTTTAGAGGGGGGCCGCCGAAGGCCACTACATGGGATTTGAAGAGATGGATGTCTCGACGATCTGGCAGAGTGGAGAGTACAAGGACTGGGAGGACGCGACGGTGCACGTCCTCACCCACGGTCTCCACTACGGGACGGGCGTCTTCGAGGGGGTTCGCGCCTACGACACCGACCGCGGCCCGGCCATCTTCCGCTGGGAGGAGCACCTCGAACGGCTCTATCAGTCCGCGAAGCCCTACGACATGGAGATTCCCTACACGCGTGAGGAACTCACCGAGGCGACGCTGGAGGTCATCCGGCGCAACGACCTCGACGGCGGCTACATCCGTCCCATCGCGTTCTACGGCTACGACTCGCTCGGCGTCAGCCCCAAGGACAACCCGACGGAGGTCGCCATCGCGGCGTGGCCGTGGGGCACCTACCTCGGCGAGGACGCCCTCGAAAACGGCGTCGACGTGATGGTCTCGTCGTGGCGCAAGCACGCCTCCAGCCAGATTCCGACGAACGCGAAGACGACCGGACTCTACGTGAACTCCATGCTCGCGGGCGAGGAAGCCCGCCGCAACGGCTACGTCGAGGCCATCGTCCTGAACAAGGAGGGCAACGTCGCCGAAGGTCCCGGCGAGAACATCTTCATGGTCCGCGACGGGAAGATTTACACCCCCGGCCTCTCCCAGAGCATCCTCGACGGCATCACCCGCGACACCGTCATCACGCTCGCCCGCGAGCGCGGCTACGAGGTCGACGACAGCGCGACCATCAGCCGCGGCGAACTCAACACGGCCGACGAGCTGTTCTTCACCGGCAGCGCCGCCGAAGTGACCCCCATCCGCAAGGTCGACAACGTCGTCATCGGCGAGGGCACTCGCGGCCCGGTCACGGAGGAACTGCAGACCGCCTTCTTCGACCTCGTGGAGCGCCGCACCGACGACCACGAAGAGTGGTTCACCTACGTCGACGAGCAGTAACCCGAGACGCCCGCGAAAACGAGTTTTCTTTTTGTCGCGGTCCCGCCGCGAGTCGATAGCGGCGCCCGCCGCCCGCCGGCGCGGGGCGCGAGCCTTACTCGTCGGCGACGACTCGCCCGTCGCCGGACTCTTCGGTCACTTCGATGTCGAACTCGTCGACGTGGTCCTGCTCGGCGAACCCGGCCGAGAGAACGCGCGTGAGGGCCTCTTCGACCTTCTCGCCGGTCTCCTCGATGTCTTCGGGGTCGACTTCCATCACGAACCCGGTGGTGATGTTCGGCGCGGTCGGCATGAAGACGATCTCCTTGCCGTCTTTGGTCGTCTTGCCCGTCTTGAACGCGGTCATTCGGATACCCGGCCACGTTTCGAGACGGACCGGCTTCTGGAGGTCTTCGGTGCCGGTGAGCGCGGTTTCGACCGCGAGCTTAGAAGCGTTGTAGATGACGCGAACGAGCGGGACCTTGTTCATCGAGGCGTCGAGGCCGGATTCGAGCAGGCGGCCAGCCGTCGTCCGCATCAGGTAGCCGACCGAAAGCACCAACAACAGGAAGATGATGATCGCGACGAAGAACCCGAACACCTCCGAGAGGTAGGCGTACGGATCCGGAAACTCCAACAGGCGGTCAACTCCCGGAATGCGGACGATTGCGCCGTACAGAATGGAGAGGACGTACAGAATAACGATGAGCGGAACGAGAACTACGAGGCCGCTGGCGAAGTCGCGTCTCCACGAGGACATTGATATCGGGTACGTGTACCCGCGGGCATAAGGGGATTTCTAGTGCGGGACGGGGCGTACCCGCACCCCGCCGCTCGCTCAGACGCCGACGACGGCCCGGAGCGCGAACAGCGCGTTTTCCTTGCGCTCGCGGACCCGGCGATAGAAGTACGAGAACCACTTGTCGCCGTAGGGCGCATACTGCCACACCTCGACGCCGTCGGCGGCGAGGTCGCGCTGGGCGTCCTCGCGCACGCCCATGAGCATCTGTACCTCGTAGTCGCGGTTGTACTCCGCGCCGAGGTCGCGCGCGTAGGCTATCATCTCGGGGTCGTGGCTCCCGACGGCGATACCGCCGTCGTACTCCCGAAACAGGTACGCGAGGAGTTCCTTGTACGCCTCGTTGACCGCCGATTTCTGCTTGTGGGCGACCGCGGCGGGCTCGTCGTACGCGCCCTTGACGAGGCGAATCTTCCCCGGCACGTCGGCGAGGCGTTCGAGGTCCTCTGGCGTGCGCTTGAGGTTCGCCTGCACGCACAGTCCCATCCCGCCGTCAAACTCGCGGGCGAGTTCCTCGAAGGCGTCGAGGGTCACGTCGGTCGTCTCGTGGTCTTCCATGTCGCACCACAGGAAGACGCCGTGCTCGTCGGCCGCCTCGGCGATGCGCCGGTAGTTCTCCTCGAACACGTGGTCGCCCGCATCGAGGCCGATTTGTGAGGGTTTGACCGACACGCAGGCGTCGATGCCGGTCGGGGCGATGTCCTCGACGAGGCCGACGTAGGCCGCCGCGTCCTCGTCCGCGGGGGCGCGCTCGTCGTAGTGCTCCCCGAGGAGGTTGAGGATGACCGCCACGCCGTCGTCGTTCATCCGTCGGGCGTGGTCGAGCGCTCCCGCCGCGGACTCTCCCGCGACGAACCTGCTCGCGATGGGCGGAATCATAACGGACGATTACGACCGTCAGCTATTGAGGGTTATCATCGATTCGGCCACGAAATCGAACGACACCGGCGCCTCGCCCGGCGACGAACCGTCGGAACTTACATTCTTCGCCGCCGACGGGTCGGTATGGTCGTCTCTCTCGTCGCCACCGCCTTCTGGGCGATGTTGCCCGCGTACGTGCCGAACAACGCCGCCGTCCTCGCGGGCGGCGGTCGTCCCATCGACGGCGGGCGCACGTGGGGCGGCCGGCGCGTCCTCGGGGACGGAAAGACGTGGCGCGGCACCGCCGCCGGGACGCTGGTCGGGACGCTCCTCGCCGTCGCCCTCAACGCCGTTGGGCCCGCGGTCTCGGGCGCGGTCGGCGTCTCGCTTCCGACGTTCCCGCTCGCCGCCGGGTTCGGCCTCGCGCTCGGCGCGATGCTCGGCGACATCGGCGCGTCGTTCCTCAAGCGTCGCTCGGGCCGCGAGCGAGGTGCCGCCTTCCCCGGTCTCGACCAACTCGATTTCGTCGTCGGCGCGCTCGTCCTCGCGTTCGTCGCCGCGCCCGGTTGGTTCTCGGCGACGTTCACCCTGCCCGTGCTCGCGGTCGTGCTCGTGATGACGCCCGTGCTCCACGTCGTCACCAACGTCGGCGCGTACCTCCTCGGGCTGAAAAACGAGCCGTGGTAACCCACTTTTTTCTGCGTCGGGGTCGCCTCCGGCGACCCGCTCCTTGAAAAACCTGGAGGAAAAAAGGCGGCGAGACTCGGCCTTCGGCCTCGCTCGCAGTACAGTAACAGAACGATTGCTGAACCGGTTCAACCGGACCTCGCCACGTCAGTTCTCCACGAAATGTCGAATATCGTCGGCAACGTCTCCTTCCTGTTTCTCAGGAACTCCTGCAAACCAGCTAAGCACCCGGTCTTCCTGTTTCTGTGTCTCCTCAATAACTACATCATCAGATACTGAAGCACGAAAGACCACGTTGTGCATCGTGGTGCGTCCGCGGATTGAAACTCGATACAGCGGACGAACTCAACCTTCTCTAAGACGACTGAGGTATCGAGAAGTGACTCGGTTTTCTGTCGAGCCACAGCCAGCCAGTCTTTGCCGTGTTCCGCAGGTGGTCCGGGTCGGAGAACGAATTCACATCTTCTCTCACAGGTAGGATGATATATCTCTCGGGTACAGCCGACTATTTGTGCCACCCACCCCGAACCGTCCCGCTTAAGCGCCTCCCTGAACCCTCTCGAAACAAGATGGCGAACGCAGCACTCATCGAGGCGCTTCGAGCCGCCGACGCGGTCCAGTTCGGCGAGTTCGAACTCTCCCACGGCGGCACGTCGAGCTACTACGTGGACAAGTACCTCTTCGAGACCGACCCCCGGTGTCTGAAGCTCATCGCCGAGGCGTTCGCGGAGCGCGTCGCGGACGACGACAAGCTCGCGGGCGTCGCGCTCGGTGCGGTCCCGCTCGTGGCCGCGACCGCGGTCGAGACGAACAAGCCGTACGTCATCGCCCGGAAGAAGGCGAAGGAGTACGGGACGGCCAAGCGCATCGAGGGCGCGCTCGACGAGGGCGAGGAAGTCGTCGTCCTCGAAGACATCGCGACGACCGGCCAGAGCGCCGTCGACGCCGTGGAGGCGCTCCGCGAGGCCGGCGCGGTCGTCGACCGCGTCATCGTCGTCGTGGACCGACAGGAGGGTGCAGCGGAGCTGTTAGCCGAACACGACATCGAACTGGAGTCGCTTCTCACCGCCGAGGACCTGCTGGCTGACGCCGACCGCTAATACACGCTTGTGACTAATTCACTCGGAATCGGCAATCGAAGTATTCATTTTTGTGCAAGTACGAAGGCGGAGGCATGAACAGAGCAGAGAAGGCCGCACTCCAGTTGCAGGCTGTCTCCGTGCTCCGGATGCTCAAAGAGACCCGGACGTACGACGAGTTGGCCGAACTCACGGACCTGCCGGCCGGCGACCTCAACCGCTACGTCAACGGGCACGTCCTGCCCGGGGTCGAACGCGCCCGCGAGGTCGTCGAGGGCGTCGGCCGCGACGCGCTCGCCGACGAACTCGAAGCCCGCGTCCGATTCGACGACGAGGGCTACGTCGACAACTCCGGCGTCGTCTTCGACCAGTCGTTCCTCGACCTCGTCGCGCCCGTCGCGGCGAACACGCTGGACCTCGAACGCCCCGACGTGATTCTGACCGCGGCGACCGACGGCATCACCCTCGGCGCGGCGATGGCGAGCTACTTCGGCGCGCGCCTCGCGTACGCGAAGAAGTCGAAAGAGACCGCCGTCGAGGACTTCATCGAGTCGCGCCAGCGCCTCGCGTCCGGCATCGAACTCACCTACTACCTCCCCGCCAGCGCCATCGACGACGGCGAGCGCGTCCTCGTCGTCGACGACCTCATCCGCTCGGGCGAGACGCAGGAACTCCTCTTGGACATCGCGCTGCAGGCCGACGCCAACATCGCCGGCGTCTTCGCGCTCATCGCCGTCGGCGACGAGGGGACGAACCGCGCCCGCGAACTCACCGACGCGCCGGTCGGCGCGCTGAGCAGTTTCGACTGACGCCTCACCACCGCGCTAATAAACGTCTCTAAACTAATTAGTTCAATTATATTTGGCGTAGAAATAGGCACTTCTGTGTCGTTAGTTCACGTCGAACGAGTCGTTTAATCCACGTTCGTGGGTAATTCTGCCCGCTCGGATGGTAATGCTTATGTGTGCAATCAGGGGTATGCTTAGTCGTGCATCATGGGGCTCTCTGAAACCCTCGCAAACTACTTCGACGTGCATAAACACGGGTCCACGGTCAGGACCGAGATTCTCGCGGGCTTGACGACGTTCCTCACGATGTCGTACATCGTGGTCGTCAACCCGTCGATTCTCGTAGACAACCCGAACATTCCGGGCGTCGACGGAATCGCCATCCAGGGATACGCGTGGACCGAGGTGCAGGCAATGCTCGCCGTCGTCACCATCCTCGCGGCCGCCATCGCGACCACGGTTATGGCGTTCTACGCCAATCGGCCCTTCGCGCAAGCGCCGGGCCTCGGCCTGAACGCCTTCTTCGCGTTCACCGTCGTCGGCGCGCTGGGCGTCCCGTGGCAGACGGCGCTCGCAGCCGTCTTCGTCGAGGGCATCATCTTCATCGCGCTCACCGCGGCCGGCGCGCGGGAAGCCATCATCAAGGTGTTCCCCGAACCGGTCAAGATGGCCGTCGGAACCGGTATCGGACTGTTCTTAGCGATTATCGGGTTACAAGCGATGGGCATCGTCGTCGACGACACCGCGACGCTCATCACGATGGGTGACCTCGCGTCGAACCCCGTCGCCATCATCTCCATCGTCGGCCTGTTCTTCACGTTCGCGCTCTACGCGGCGAACGTCCCCGGTTCCATCATCATCGGCATCGTCGGCACGTCGCTTCTCGGGTGGGGCCTCACCGTCTCGGGCGTCGTCTCGTCCGAGGCCGGTCTCGTCGCCGGTTCCTCGGCGGCCACCTACGACATCACGCCGCTGGCCGGCGCGTTCATCTCCGGCTTCGGCAACGTCGAGGCGTTCAGCTTCGCCCTCATCGTCATCACGTTCTTCTTCGTCGACTTCTTCGACACCGCCGGCACGCTCGTCGGCGTCGGTCAGGCCGGGGGCTTCCTCGACGAGAACGGCGACCTCCCCGACATCGACAAGCCGCTCATGGCCGACGCGGTCGGCACCACCGCGGGCGCGATGCTCGGCACCTCGACGGTCACGACGTACATCGAGTCCGCCACCGGCGTCGAAGAGGGCGGTCGCACGGGCCTCACCGCGCTCGTCGTCGCCCTCTTGTTCCTCGGCTCGCTCGCCATCGTCCCGCTCGCGACGGCCATCCCGCAGTACGCCTCCCACATCGCGCTCGTCGTCATCGGCGTCGTGATGCTCCGCAACGTCGTCGACATCAAGTGGGACGACCTGACCTTTACCATCCCCGCCGGTATGACCATCCTCGTCATGCCCTTCACGTACTCCATCGCCTACGGCATCGCGGCGGGCATCGTCTCGTACCCGCTCGTGAAGGTCGCCGCCGGCGAGTACGACGACGTCAGCGCCGGTCAGTGGGCGCTCGCCGCCGCGTTCGTCCTCTACTTCGTCGTCCGTACCTCGGGCATGCTGCAGGCGCAGGTCTAATCCCGTTCGGACGACCCTCTCACCGCGCTGATTTTCTCACGGCCCGACGGGATTCATAAAGTATTGGGCAGTCTCGGTTCTAAGCCTCTCCGTATGAGTATATCCACCGAGCGGCTCGCCCTCAGGGGAGTCGTGTTTCTCCTCATTATCGGCCTTCTCGCTCCCTCGGCGGTCTCCGCGTTGACGTACGACCCCTCCCAACAGACGAGTCTCGAACCGGGGACCGTCACCAGCCCCGCAAACGGTACGACGCTTGTGAGCGTCCAGGGATACACCTTCGACGGGAACACGAACCCCAAGAAGCCCGCGCGGGTCGTCTCGGTCGACGAGCGCGGGAGCCTCCAGTGGACGTACAACGACTCCGTCAACGGGAGCGCGTGGTTCTTCGACGTCGACCCGCTTCCGAACGGGAACCTGCTCGTCTCGTCGCCGCGCGGGACCGACACCGTCGTGTTCGAACTCGACCCGGACACCCGCGAACGCGTCTGGGAACAGCGGTTCGACATGGAGGACACCCACGACGTGGACGCCTTCGGCGAGGACGAACTCCTCATCGCCAACATGCGTGAGTGGAACGACTCCGCCGGCGTCAGCGAGGACCGAATCGTCGTGTACAACCGAACGACCGACGAAATCACCTGGGAGTGGTACTTCAAGAACCACTTCCCGGCCGACACCGACGGCGGCTACAACGCCGACTGGAGCCACGTCAACGACGTGGACTACATCGGCGACGGTCGGCTCTTGCTGTCGCCGCGGAACTTCGACCAAGCAATCGTCGTCGACATGGAGTCGAAAGAAATCGTCGAACGGCTCGGTACCGACGACAACCACGACGTGCTCAACGAACAGCACAACCCGGACTGGCTGGTCAGCGAGAACGGCACGCCGACCATGCTCGTCGCCGACAGCGGGAACAACCGCATCGTCGAGTACGCGAAGGAAGACGGCGAGTGGGTCCGAACGTGGTCCGTCGGGTCGGACACGCTCAATTGGCCGCGCGACGCCGACCGCCTCCCCAACGGGAACACGCTCGTCGTCGACACGCTCAACCACCGCGTGATAGAAATCACGCCGACCGGTGAGGTCGTCTGGGAATACTACGCGACGTGGGGCCCGTACGACGCAGAGCGCGTCGCCCACGGCGACGAGTCCTCCGGGCCGACGATTCGCGACCTGAACGCCAACGGCTCGTACCCAATTACCGGGAGCGCGAACCTCACCGCGGGCGGCGACGGAAGCGTGGACTTCGTCACGCGAGTCCAATCGACCTTCACCGGGACGCCGCTCGAAGAGCCGATGAGCGGGCTCTCGACGCGACTGTCGCACGTCCTGCCGTGGCTCCGCCCGGTGTGGATGACGCCGTGGGACCTGTTTTGGGCGGTGTGCGCCGTCGGCGTCGGTCTCACCGCGACGGGCGGAGAGTTGTATCTGATGCGCCGGCGGCTCCTCGCCGCGTTCCGCGAACTGCTCGGGAGGTAACGCCGACCCCACAGCGTGCCTTTCGGGGTCGTGTGGTGCGATTGCATAAGACCATGGCACTCATTAGCCGCGGCTCCATACGTCGGGTCGATGTCTGACCTCATCCTCTACGAACTGCAGGGCTGTCCGTACTGCGCGAAGGTGAAGAACAAGCTCGCCGAACTCGACCTCGAATACGAGTCGCAGATGGTCCCCAGCGCCCACGCCGAGCGCACGGAAGTCGAGGAGGTAAGCGGCCAGACCGGCGTCCCCGTCCTCGTCGACGAGGAACACGGTGTCGAGGGGATGCCCGAGAGCGACGATATCGTCGACTATCTCGAAGAGACCTACGGTTCGGCGGCGTAACTCCGTCCCCCCGTTCGGTTCGTCCCGCGGTGAGCGTCGTGCTCCCGCCTACTGTTCTCGTTTTCGACCGAGTGCCGCCTCGTAGCTCGCGCGGAGCGCGTCCGAGAGTTCGGCGATTCGGTTCGGTTCGATATCGACGGTCACCCACGACCCGACGACGCGACCGTTCGCCTCGAACGGCAGGACGCGGTGTCGTTCCGCAACCGCGGTTCTCGCCTCGGCCGGCAGCGACGTGAGCGAGAGTCCCTGCTCGGAGACGACGGCGAAGAGCGTCCCGTTCGCCCGGAACGACGGACAGCCGAAAAGCGCCGTCCGCTCGACCGCCGGCCACGACGCGGCCTCGCGCCACACCGCGGCCGCGAGCGTTTCGACGGCCGCCCGCGACCCCCTGCTCGTCCCTGCGCTCTCGTTTGCTCCCCTCGATTTCGACATCACAGTCGCTACGCTGGCGAGACGGATAACGATAGTCGCTCGGACGCGAGCGCCCGACGCCGCCGGGCTGGCGCGTCGGTTAGCTCTCTGCGGGGTCGCGGGTCCGCTCGCGAATCAGGTCGCGAATCTCGTCGGGGTCGTCGATGGCGGCGAGTTCCTCACAGCTGACGATGCCGGTGCCGTCGACCGACTCGCGCTTCTGCTGTTCCTCGACGAAGTAGACGGAGCGCGTCCGCGTGATTTCGCCGAGCGAAGACATGATTTGGGCGCGCTTTTCGGCACTCCGAGTGAACGGCGAGTGGCCGGTGAGGACGTTCGTCTCCTTCTTGCGTCCGGCGTCCTCGCTGACGGCCTTGAACGGTGCGCGGGCGGTCGGGTGGACCGTGAAGCCGGCGCGCGTCAGCACCGACAGGACGTGTTCGTCGTCGGGGTCCACGTCGGGGTCGTCGGGCGTCGGCTGGGCGTCGCGCACGTCCTCCGCGCCCGTGAGCACGTCGACCGGGTTCGAGAACGGCCGGTCGAACAGCTCTTCGAGGTGAATCGCCACCTCGATGCTCGCGTTCATGCCGTTTTCGTACTTCGAGACGGTGCGCCGCGAGACGCCGAGTTCGGTCGCGAGCTGTCCGAGGCTCCACCCGCGTTCTTGCCGCTCTTCGGCGAGCACGTCGCCGTCGAGGCTCACGTACAGCCCGCCGGGAGCGGCGTAGATGAGTGGGGGAACCTCCTCGACGAACAGGTCCATGGCGGTGTCGGGGTTCAACACCGGCACGCCGTGGCGGAAGTAGACGACGCCGGGTTTGAGGTCCTCGTCTCGGGTCCGAAGCCCGACGACCAACGGCGTGGCGTCGAGGTACGAACCGAGACGTCGCATCTCGGAGCCGGTGATGCCGTCGAACGCGTCGATGTTCCCCAGTATCTTGAGGAGCAACAGGTCCTCGCCCCTCCGAGCGGCGAGGTCGAAGCTCTTCGGCCGGATGGCGATGCGGTCGCTCACGACGAAGCCCGCGTCTTGGAGCATCGCGGCGACATTACCAACCAGCGCTGACCGGGACATAGGGGGCAATAAGCGATTCGGCCCATAAAGCGTTTTCCCCGGTATCGCCGCCCTCGCCGACGTGTATCCCTTCTCGATGCCACATTTATATAGTCGCGACCGACCCGAAAGGCGTTACTGCGCCCTCCGGCAATCTCCGCCGATGACCGTCATCGGCCTCGACGACACCGACTCCCGAACCCTCGGGATGTGTACGACCTATCTGGCGACGCTCGTCGCCGAGGCCGTCGAGGCGCGCGGCGGAACCGTCGAGCGGCGACTCCTCGTTCGCCTGAATCCGGCGGTCGAACACAAGACCCGCGGGAACGCGGCGCTGGCGATTCACACCGACCTCCCCGCGGGCGCGGCGTTCGACCTCGCCCGCGAGGAACTCGACCGCTGGGCCGTCCTCGACGACGACCGAACCAGTCCGGGCATCGTCGTCGCGCCGGGGTCCGCCGACACGGTTTCGACCGCCGTCGCCGACTTCGCCCGCCACGCCGTCCGCGACTTCCACGACCTCGACGCCGCGGTCGACCTCGCCGAGCGCTCCGGGTTCCTGACCGAGGGCTGGCACGGCGGCCGGGGCCGCATCGGCGCGCTCGCGGCCATCGGTGCGTGGGCCGCCTTCGACGAGTGGACCTACGAACACATCTCCTACCGGGAGTTCCACCGCTGTGGGACGCCCCGAGAGGTCGACTTCGACTCCGTCTTCGACGCCGCAGACGCGGCGTACCCCGACGCGTGGGACACCGTGGACCGCGAGGAGGGCGAGGCCGTCTGCGTGCCGAACGCGCCGGGGCCGATTCTCCACGGCATCCGCGGCGACGACGCCGACACGGTCCGCGAGGTCGCCGCCGCCATCGACTCGGAACCCGTCGACCGCTCGGCGACGTTTCTCACGAACCAGGGGACCGACGCGCACCTTCGAGACGGCGTCGTCTCGGACCTCCGCGACGGCCGCGCCTACCGCGTCGCCGGCACCGTCGCCTCCGACCCGGAGACGCGCCCCGGCGGCCACGTCTTCTTCGACCTCGAAGCCGACGGCTCGACGGTCCCCGTCGCCGCCTTCGAACCGACGAAGCGCTTCCGAAACCGGGTGCGGGCGCTCCGCGTCGGCGACGCGCTCACCGCCTGCGGCGAGGTCGGTGACGGGACGCTCAAACTGGAGAAGTTCGCGGTCCGCGACCTCGTGCGGACGGAACCCGCGACGCCCGTCTGTCCCGACTGCGGGCGGACGATGAAAAGCGCCGGGCGGAATCAGGGCTACCGGTGTCGCGACTGCGGGACCGACGCGCCCGGCAAAGTCGAGCGGGCGGTCGACCGCGACCTCGAACTTGGCTGGTACGAGGTGCCGCCCTGCGCCCGCCGACACATCGCCAAACCGCTCGTTCGCGGCGGGTTCGACGCGGCGACGCACCCCGAACGCTGAGGTCGTGGCCTGCGGTTTCTACGTTTAGGATTCCGGGTACTGCGCTCAGTCTTGGACGACGAGCACGTTCGTGTTCTCGCGGCGGTCAACGAACGAACTTCCTGCGGGCGGTTTCACGTCCACGACGAGCGTCCCGTCCTCGCGGTTCGCCCCAAGTTCGGCGTCGACGTGAACAGTCGCTGCCCCGCCGCCGCCGGTCTTTGCCGTCGCAACGCCGTCGATTTCCGCGGTACCGGATTTCACGATGACCGTCGCGCCCTCGACGGGATTTCCCTCGTGGTCGACGACGGTGAAGTCGAGGTCCTGTGCGCCCGGACCGACCACGTCGGGCGTCGGCTTCACGTCGAGTTCCGAGGTGGCGAGTCCCTGCACTCCCGAGAGCATGTTGAGCATGACGCTCATGCTGGCGACGCCGACCACGAGAGCGACGACGAGACGGACGGGGAGACCTTCGATAGCGCGCGTGTCTGACCGGAACATATCGAGCATGGACCGTCTGGCTGCGGGTTCGTATATAAATCCTCGTCCCGGGGTTCAAGTCGCATCACGGGGTCAGTCCGTGCCATGCACATCATCGGTCGCAAGTCGGGCGACGGCGGCCCAGTCTGCCAGTTCGGGAACTACCGCGCCCGCGACGGAAGCGACGGGGCAGCCGTCGGCCTCGACGTGAATCGCCCCCACGCGGCCGTCGTCGTCGGCAAGCGCGGAAGCGGGAAATCCCACACGCTCGGTGTCGTCGCCGAGGGGCTGGCACGCGCCGCGGGCGTCGCACCGGTCGTCATCGACCCGATGGGCGTCTTCGATGGCCTCGAGGCGTCGCCGGTAGACGGAACGGTCCACGACGCGCCGAGCGTCCGCGCCGACGCGCTCCCGCCGAGTGCGTGGCCGGACCTGCTCGGACTCGACCCGACCGCCCCCGCGGGGTCGCTCGTCTGGCGACTCGCGGCCGAGGAAGACTCGCTGTTGGCGATACGCGGAGCGGTCGACGACGCTGACGCCGCGCCCGAGACGCGCAGAGCCGCGGCGAACCACCTCGCGCTCGCCGACTCGTGGGACGTGTTCCACCCCGACGGACTGGACCCGCAGTCGCTCTGCGGTCCCACGCCCGACGTGCTCGACCTCTCCGGACTGGACGAGACTCCCGCGAGCGCCGTCGTCCGTGTCGTCGCCCGTGGCCTCTACGACGCTCGCGTCGCGGGGTCGGTCTCTCGAATTCCGTGGCTCCTTCTCGACGAGGCCCACGCGTTCGTCGGCGGACTCGCGGACTCCGCGCTTCGAACCCTTCTCACGCGCGGGCGAGCCCCCGGCGTCGGCGTCGTTCTCGCGACTCAGCGGCCCTCTGCGCTCCCCGAGGTCGCCATCTCACAGGCCGACCTCCGGGTCGTCCACCGACTCACCGCTGGCCCCGACGTGTCGGCGATGGCCGCCGCCGACCCGACGTATTTCGACGAGTCGCTCCGCGCTCGGCTCCCGCGGGAACGCGGGTGTGCGCTCGTCGTCGACGACACCACGGAAACGGTCCACGACGTGCGGGTGCGTCCCCGAGAGACGCCAGATGGCGGCGCGACGCCGCGGGCGGTTCCCGAGCGTGGACGTTCCGAAACCATGGAGTAGGCTCCCCGGAGAACTGTCGTATGGACCGCTCGGAACTGGTGTTGGTCGCCCTCGGCGGCTTCGCCGGGGCGCTCCTGCGCTATGGCGTCTCCGTCGCGATTCCCGGCGCGGGCGGCACGCTCGCGGTGAACGTCCTCGGAAGCTTCGCCCTCGGGACGTTCATCACGTCGGTCTCCTCCCGCCGAGCGCAGTTGTTCTTTGGGACCGGGCTCCTCTCGTCGTTCACGACGTACAGCACGTTCGCCGTCCAGACCGCGTCGCTGTCGCCGATGGGCGGCGCGCTCAACGTCGGCGCGAACTACGTGCTCGGCTTTGCCGCCGCCGCGCTCGGCCTCGCGTTCGGAGGGCGGCGGTGACTCCCTCGCTGCTCTCGGCCGTCCTCGTCGGCGTCGGTGGGATGGCCGGCGCGGTCGCCCGGCACACCGTCGACCAGCGAGTCGTCGGCAAGTGGAGCACCGTTACTGTCAACGTCCTCGGGAGCGTCGCGTTGGGATTCATCGTTAGTGCGTCCGTGGGCGACGCGGCGGCGACGCTCGCCGGAACCGGCTTCTGCGGGGCTTTCACGACGTTCTCCTCGTTCGCGGTCGGCGTCGCGGAACTCGCGGACGCGGGCGACTACGACACGGCGGCCCGCTACGCCCTCGGGACGCTCGTGGCGGCGTTGGTCGGCGTGGCGATTGGCGGGGCAGTCGGCGGCCTCGTCGGTTGAGTCCGGCGCTCGCGCCCGTTATCGTCCGACTGATTCGGCAGTCGCCTCGCGCCCGTCGAGGAACTGTTTGGTTCCTCGCTTGACGATGAACGGGAACCGGCGGGCGAGATACAGCCCGATTCTGGTCGTCAAGTCAGCGGTGATGACGAGGCGGGTAGATTCGATTTTGTCGGCGAGCTTTCGCCCCACGTCTTCTGGGTCGCTCATCATCGACGACGGGAGTCCGAGCCGGGCCGCCGATCGGGTGTTAGTGTACGGCGGGTGCATCACGGAACAGGAGACGTTCTCGTGTTGCAGTTCCATCCGAAGTGACCGGGTGAACGCCTCGATTGCGCCCTTCGTCGACGCGTACCCCGATAGTCCCGGCGTGCCGACGAGTCCAACGCCGGAGCTCACGTTGTGGATGTGACCCGAGTTCCGGGCCCGCATGTGCGGTAGAACGGCCCGTATCATTCGAAGGTAGCCGAAGTAGTTCACCTCGAACTCCTCGCGCGTGTCGTCGAGCGTTCGGTCGTCGAACAGGCCGAAGTTGAATATCGCCGCGTTGTTGAGGAGGATGTCGATATGCCCCCACTCGTCGAGGATTTCGGCCACCGCTGACTCCACGTCGCCGTCGTCCGTGACGTCGCACTCGTAGACGCGGACGCGGTCGGGAGATGCCTCCTGAAGCGGACGGAGATTGCCAACGTTGACGTCGAGCCCGGCGACTCGATAGCCCGTCTTCAGGAGTGACACCAGCGTGTGGTAACCGATTCCTTCGTTCGCGCCGGTCACCACGACGACTCGCCCGTCCGTTGTGCTGTTCATGATACTGTACAGACGTCACGCGAGAATATGGCGGTAGTGACGCTCCTCCAGTGGTCGGCGAGTAATTCATCGAAAATTCGCCCGAGGCGGGAGTTCACCGAACAGCGTGAGGTGAACTCAGGAACTCCCGTGAGTGAACGACGTGAACGAACGGGTGTGACGGGATTTGAACCCCGGTCGCTTTGCTCACTCCGTTCGCGTCGCTCCCTGATTCAAATCCCTCTGTCTGGCGGTTACCGCATATAGGGGTCGCGACGCGACAAGACGCGTCGCTTGGCTTGTAACGTTCGGAAAAGCGCCCGAGGCGGGAGTCCCGTGAGCTGTGCCGAACGGGACTCAGGAACACCAGCTTGCTGGTGTGACGTGATTTGAACCTCAGTCGCTCTGCTCGCTGACGCTCGCATCGCTCCTTGGTTCAAATCCCGCCTGCCACCACTTACAGATTTCACTCGCTGTCGCTCGGCGACGAGACGCCTCGCTGGAGGAGTTGAAATCAGAGAAGCGCCCGAGGCGGGATTTGAACCCGCGTCACGACCGTGACAGGGTCGTATGATGGGCCACTACACCACCCGGGCTTACTGAAGTGAGTTTGCGGTACGGAGAGCGCCCGAGGCGGGATTTGAACCCGCGTCACGACCGTGACAGGGTCGTATGATGGGCCACTACACCACCCGGGCCCTCCGTCTGCACTCATTCGTAGCCGAGGTTTATAGATAAGACTTACCATCTGGGTTGCCCTTGGCCCGCGGTACCGCGATTCTTGCCCCGAAGACATTTATATCGGGATACCCCATGCCAACGTGTGACGATTCGCGCATCTCCGGTGCGTGACCTCCGATAGCGTCGCCTTTCTTCGAGGCAGTTGGCAAGTGTTAAATGGGTGCGTCCCAAAATCAGCCGTAGTATCCCGTGACAGCTTCTTCCAGCACCCAGCAGCACCATACATGGTAGACGTAAGCCAACACAAACTGGTTCCGGAACACACGAAACTCGACGACGAGGCCGTCGAGGACGTGTTACAGGAGTACAACGTCGAGAAGACGAACCTCCCGAAGATCAAGCTGAAGGACCCGGCGCTCCCCGAGGACGCAGAGCCCGGCGACGTCATCAAGATCGTTCGGAACTCTCGAACGACAGACAAAGCAGTCGTATATCGACTGGTGATTGAATGAACCGACAAGCGCGACGCGAGGTCTCTCGCAAGTACTTCTCCGAAGAACGGCTCGCTGAACACCACTTCCGCTCGTTTAACGCGTTCCTCGAACGCGGCATGATGGACGTCGTCGAGGAGAAGGCGACCATCGAGACCGACATCGGCGACAAGGAGGGCGAGGAACCCGTCTACGTCGAACTCGGTGGCGTCCGCGTGGAGACGCCCCGCGTCCGCGAGGCCGACGGCTCCGAAGAACTGCTCTTCCCGCAGGAAGCGCGCCTGCGCAACATCACTTACTCCGCCCCCGTGTTCATGGAGATGTCCATCGTCCGCGGCGGCGAGGAAGAAGAGGAAGTCGTCGTCGACACCGCGGAGACGAAGGTCGGCCGGATGCCGATCATGGTCGGCTCCTCGAAGTGTAACATCGCGGAACTCTCCGACGAGGACCTCGTCGAAATCGGCGAGGACCCCGTCGACCCCGGTGGCTACTTCATCGTCAACGGCTCCGAGCGCGTGCTCATGACCTCGGAGGACCTGGCGCCGAACAAGATTCTCGCCGAGTACGACACGAAGTACGGCGACGAGATTCAGGTCGCGAAGACGTTCAGCCAGCGCCGCGGTTACCGCGCGCTCGTGCTCTGTGAGCGCAACCGAGAGGGACTTCTCGAAGTATCGTTCCCGTCCGTCTCCGGGAGCGTCAACTTCGTCACGCTCGTCCGCGCGCTCGGTCTCGAATCGGACGAGGAAATCGTCCACCGCGTCTCCGACGACCCGGAGATTGTGAAGTTCATGCTCGAGAACCTCGAAGAGGCCGAGGTGCAGACCCAAGAGCAGGCCATCGAGGCGCTCGGCAAGCGCGTCGCCGGCGGTCAGGGTAAGAACTACCAGCTCAAGCGCGCCAACTACGTCATCGACCGCTACCTGCTCCCGCACCTCCACGAGGAGGGCGCGGAAGAAGAGGAAGTGCGCATGAACAAGGCGTACTACCTTTGCCGCATGGCCGAGGCGTGTTTCGAACTCGCGCTGCAGCGCCGCGACTCCGACGACAAGGACCACTACGCCAACAAGCGCCTGAAGGTCTCCGGCGACCTCATGAAGGACCTCTTCCGGACGGCGCTCAACAAACTGGCACGCGACGTGAAGTACCAGCTCGAGCGCGCCAACATGCGGAACCGGAACCTGACGGTCAACACCGTCGTCCGGTCCGACGTGCTCACCGAGCGGCTCGAACACCCCATCGCGACGGGTAACTGGGTCGGCGGCCGCTCCGGCGTCTCCCAGCTCGTCGACCGTACCGACTACATGGGTGTGCTGTCGCACCTGCGTCGCCTTCGCAGTCCGCTGTCGCGGTCGCAGCCGCACTTCGAGGCGCGCGACCTGCACGCGACCCAGTGGGGTCGCATCTGTCCCTCCGAGACCCCCGAGGGACCGAACTGTGGACTGGTGAAGAACTTCGCGCAGGCGATGGAGCTCTCCCAGAACGTCGAGGACGAACAGTCGCTGAAACGAGAACTCGCGTCGATGGGTGTCGAGGGTATCCCCGGCATCGACAGCGTCGACGCCACACCCGCGGACGACTAACATGGCTCAGGCACAGCGAGAAGCGAAAGTATACGTCAACGGTAGTCTCGTCGGGACCCACCCGGACCCCAACCAACTCGCGGCACAGATCCGAGAAGCGCGCCGCCGCGGTGACGTGAGCCAGATGGTGAACGTCTCCGTCAAAGAGCGCACCCGCGAAGTCATCATCAACGCCGACGCGGGCCGCGCCCGCCGTCCGCTCATCGTCGTCGAAGGCGGTGAGCCGCTCCTCGACGACGACCACGTCGAGGCGCTCGACAACAACGAACTCGACTTCGACGACCTCGTCGAGCGCGGGCTCGTCGAGTTCATCGACGCCGAGGAGGAAGAGGACATCTACGTCGCGGTCGACGAGGACGAACTCAACGAGGACCACACGCACCTCGAAATCGATCCACAGCTCATCTTCGGTATCGGTGCCGGGATGATTCCGTACCCGGAACACAACGCCTCGCCCCGCATTACGATGGGTGCAGGGATGATGAAGCAGTCCCTCGGGCTGCCCGCGGCGAACTACCGCATCCGCCCGGACACCCGTCAGCACCTCATGCACTACCCGCAGCTCTCGATGGTCAAAACGCAGACCACGGAGCAGATCGGGTTCGACGAGCGACCCGCGGCCCAGAACTTCGTCGTGGCCGTCATGTCCTACGAGGGCTTCAACATCGAGGACGCGCTCGTCATGAACAAGGGCTCCGTCGAACGCGCCCTCGCCCGCTCGCACTTCTTCCGCACCTACGAGGGCGAAGAGCGCCGCTACCCCGGCGGTCAGGAAGACCGCTTCGAGATTCCGTCGCAGGACGTGCGCGGCGCGCGCGGTGAAGACGCGTACTCGCACCTCGACGAGGACGGCCTCGTCAACCCCGAGACGGTCGTCGACGAGAACTCCGTGCTGCTCGGCAAGACCTCGCCGCCGCGGTTCCTCGAGGAACCCGACGACATGGCAGGGCTCTCGCCGCAGAAGCGCCGCGAGACCTCCGTCACGATGCGCTCGGGCGAGTCCGGCGTCGTGGACACGGTCACGCTCATGGAGGGCGAAGACGGCTCGAAACTCGCCAAGGTGTCCGTCCGCGACCAGCGCGTTCCGGAACTCGGCGACAAGTTCGCGTCCCGTCACGGACAGAAGGGCGTCGTGGGCCACCTGGCACCCCAGGAGGACATGCCCTTCACTGCCGACGGCGTCGTTCCCGACCTCGTGCTCAACCCGCACGCCCTGCCGTCGCGCATGACGGTCGGCCACGTGCTGGAGATGCTCGGCGGTAAGGTCGGAGCGCTCGAAGGCCGCCGCGTCGACGGCACCGCCTTCCAGGGCGAAAACGAAGAGGAACTCCGCTCGGCGCTCGAAGAGCGCGGGTTCATGTCCTCCGGCAAGGAGGTCATGTACTCCGGCGTCACCGGCGAGAAGATCGAGGCCGAAATCTTCGTCGGCATCATCTTCTACCACAAGCTGTACCACATGGTGAGCAACAAGCTGCACGCCCGCTCGCGCGGTCCCGTGCAGGTTCTCACCCGCCAGCCGACGGAAGGTCGCGCCCGCGAGGGTGGCCTCCGTCTCGGGGAGATGGAGCGCGACACCGTCATCGGACACGGTGCCGCGATGGTGCTTCAGGAGCGCCTGCTCGACTCCTCCGACAAGGAGAAGGTCTACATCTCCGCCGACACCGGCATGGTCGCCGTCGAGGACCGCGACCAGCGCCGCATCTACGACCCGGTCACCGGCGACGAGGACAACATCCACGAAATCGAGATCAGCTACGCGTTCAAGCTGCTCCTCGACGAGATGGTCGCGCTCGGCGTCCGGCCGCGAATCGAACTGAAGGACGCGGTCTAACCACTCATGTCAATGCAGACACCCAAAGAAATCGGCAGCATCCAGTTCGGGTTGATGGACCCGGAGACGTACCGAGACATGTCCGCGACGAAGGTCATCACCGCGGACACCTACGACGACGACGGCTACCCAATCGACATGGGTCTCATGGACCCGCGGCTGGGCGTCATCGACCCCGGGCTGCAGTGCCGCACCTGCGGCCAGCACTCCGGGTCGTGTAACGGGCACTTCGGCCACATCGAACTGGCCGCGCCCGTCATCCACGTCGGCTTCACGAAGCTCATCCGCCGCCTGCTCCGCTCGACGTGCCGCGAGTGCGGTCGCCTCTCGCTCACCCAGGAGGAAGCAGACGAGTACCGCGACAAGCTCGGTCGCACGAAGGAACTCGGCGACGACTGGAGCGACGTGATGAAGTCGGCGGTCCGACAGGCCCGCAAGGCCCACCGCTGTCCCCACTGTAGCGCGCCGCAGCACGACATCAAACACGAGAAGCCGACGACCTACTACGAGGTCCAGAACGTGCTCGCCGGGGACTACTCCGAGCGCATCGCCGAAGCGATGCAGCCGGACCCCGACGACGAGGACGACGAGGGCGTCGACCCCGTTACCCTCGCCAACGAGACCGGTCTCGACGCCGAGCGCGTCAATCAGGTGCTCGCCGGCGAGTTCCGCCCGGTCGGCGACGACCGCAAGGCGCTCGAAAAGGCGCTCGACCTCGACCTCACCGAAGAGGACATGAACAAGCTGATGCCCTCGGACATCCGCGACTGGTTCGAGGACATCCCGGACGAGGACCTCATCACGCTCGGCATCGACCCCGACCGGTCGCGCCCCGAGTGGATGATTCTGACCGTCCTCCCCGTCCCGCCGGTCACGGCGCGTCCCTCCATCACGCTGGACAACGGCCAGCGCTCCGAGGACGACCTGACCCACAAGCTCGTGGACATCATCCGCATCAACCAGCGGTTCATGGAGAACCGCGAGGCGGGTGCCCCGCAGCTGATTATCGAGGACCTGTGGGAACTGCTCCAGTACCACGTCACCACGTTCATCGACAACGAGATTTCGGGCACGCCGCCGGCGCGCCACCGCTCCGGCCGCCCGCTGAAGACGCTCAGCCAGCGCCTGAAGGGCAAGGAAGGTCGCTTCCGCGGCTCCCTGTCCGGCAAGCGCGTCAACTTCTCGGCGCGTACCGTCATCTCGCCGGACCCGACGCTCTCGCTCAACGAGGTCGGCGTCCCGGACCGCGTCGCGTCCGAGATGACCCAGACGATGAACGTCACCGAGCGCAACATCGACGAGGCTCGCCAGTACGTCCGTAACGGACCCGAGAGCCACCCCGGCGCGAACTACGTCCGCCGCCCGGACGGCCGTCGCCTGAAGGTGACAGAAAAGAACTGCGAGGAACTCGCAGAGAAAGTCGAACTCGGCTGGGAGGTCAACCGCCACCTCGTCGACGGCGACATCGTCATCTTCAACCGACAGCCGTCGCTGCACCGGATGTCCATCATGGCGCACGAAGTCGTCGTGATGCCGTACAAGACGTTCCGCCTGAACACCGTCGTCTGTCCGCCGTACAACGCCGACTTCGACGGCGACGAGATGAACATGCACGCCCTCCAGAACGAGGAGGCCCGTGCCGAGGCGCGCGTCCTCATGCGCGTCCAAGAGCAGATTCTCTCGCCGCGCTTCGGTGAGAACATCATCGGCGCGATTCAGGACCACATTTCGGGCACCTACCTGCTCACCCACGACAACCCCGAGTTCGTCGAGACGCAGGCGCTCGACCTGCTCCGCGCGACGCGCGTGGACACGCTCCCCGAACCCGCGGGCGAGAACGAGGACGGCCAGCCCTACTGGACCGGCCAGCAGATCTTCTCCGAACTCCTGCCGGACGACCTGAACATGGAGTTCACCTCGAAGGTCGGCGACACGGTCACCATCGAGGACGGCCAACTCACGCAGGGTACCATCGACGAGGACGCCGTCGGCGCGTTCGGCGGCGAAATCGTCGACGCCCTCGCGAAGGACTACTCGAAGACGCGCTCGCGCATCTTCATCAACGAGATTGCGTCGCTCGCAATGCGCGCAATCATGCACTTCGGACTCTCCATCGGTATCGACGACGAGTCCATCCCGGACGAGGCGACGGCGCAGGTCGACGAGGCCATCGACGCCGCCTACGACAAGATTCAGGAACTCATCGAAATCTACGAGGCGGGCGAACTCGAGTCCCTGCCGGGCCGCTCCGTCGACGAGACGCTGGAGATGAAGATTATGCAGCGCCTCGGCAAGGCGCGTGACTCCGCCGGTGAAATCGCGGAGGACCACTTCGAGGAGGACAACCCCGCGGTCGTGATGTCGAAGTCCGGCGCGCGTGCGTCCATGCTCAACCTGACCCAGATGGCCGGCTGTGTCGGTCAGCAGGCAGTTCGGGGCGAGCGCATCAACCGCGGCTACGAGGGTCGCACCCTGAGCCACTACCAGAAAGGCGACCTCTCGGCCGAGGCCCACGGCTTCGTCGAGAACTCCTACCGCGCCGGCCTCACGCCGCGTGAGTTCTTCTTCCACGCGATGGGTGGCCGCGAAGGGCTGGTCGACACGGCAGTCCGGACCTCGAAGTCCGGGTACCTGCAGCGTCGGCTCATCAACGCCCTCTCCGAACTCGAAGCGCAGTACGACGGCTCCGTCCGCGACACGTCGGGGACCATCGTCCAGTTCGAGTTCGGCGAAGACGGCACGAGCCCGGTGAAGGTCTCGTCCGACGACGAGACGCCCATCGACGTCGAGAACATCGCCGACCGCATCCTCACCTCGGAGTTCAGCTCCAACGAGGAGAAGGAACGCTTCCTCGGCGAGCGCGAACCGCCGACCAACCTCTCCGAGCACGCCGAACCGCGTGTCGACGCCCGTGCGGGGGTCGAATCCGATGACTGAACACGACGCAACCGCCGACTACGAGTTCGTCGACGACGATATCGTCGACATCGTCGAGTCCAAAGAGCTGTCTCGACGCCTGAAGGACCGCATCTACCAGACCATCGAAGAGCGCGAGGGCGTCACGCTCGACCAGGCCGGCGAAATCGCGCAGGCCGTCGAGGCGCGCTACCTCGACACCCGCGTCGACCCGCTCGACCCCGTCGGGACGGTCTCGGCGCAGTCCATCGGTGAGCCGGGGACGCAGATGACGATGAACACGTTCCACTACGCGGGCGTCGCCGAAATCGACGTCACGCAGGGACTGCCGCGCCTCATCGAACTGGTGGACGCGCGGAAGACCCCCGACACGCCGATGATGACGGTGTACCTCGAAGACGAGTACGCGAACAACCGCGAACTCGCCCACCAGGTCGTCTGGAACATCGAGTCCACGAAGATTCTGGCGCTCGGTGACATCTCGACGAACGTCGCCGACATGGTCGTCCAGATCGACCTCAACGACGAAACGCTCCTCGAGCGCTGGCCGACGTACGACGACGAGGGCGTCGTCGCGAGCGAAATCGCCGAGACCATCGAGGACGCGCTGGGCATCAAGACCCGCCGCGAGGGGACGCTCATCGAGTTCGGCCCCGAGAGCCCGAGCTACCGCCGGCTCCTCCAACTCGTCGAGGAACTGCGCGACATCGTGTTCAAGGGCATCGAGGAGGTCTCCCGCGTCGTCATCCGCAAGGAGAACAACGAGGACACCGACGAAGAGGAGTTCGTCCTCTACACCGAGGGTTCGGCGTTCGGTGACGCGCTCGCCATCGAGGGCGTCGACGCCTCCCGGACCACCTCGAACAACATCCACGAGGTGCACAAGCAACTCGGCATCGAGGCCGCCCGCGAGGCCATCATCGACGAGACGATGAACACGCTGCGCGAGCAGGGTCTCGACGACGTGAACATCCGCCACCTGATGCTCGTCGCGGACATCATGACGAACGACGGGACCATCGAGTCCATCGGTCGCCACGGAATCTCCGGGTCGAAGGACTCCGTCCTCGCCCGCGCCGCGTTCGAGGTCACGGTCAACCACCTGCTCGACGCCGCCATCCACGGCGAGGAAGACGACCTCGACGGCGTCATCGAGAACGTCATCGTCGGCAAGCCGATCGCTATCGGCACCGGCGACGTGGACCTCCGCATGGGTTCGCTCGACGTCGAAGACGCGGACGCCAACGCGGCACCCGAACCGTCTGACGACTGACGATGAAAGTTACGCTGTCGGATACGGCCCGCCGCTTCATCGCCCTCTTCGAGGAGGAGACGGAGGCGACCGCCCACGACTGCCTCGTGTTCGAAGACCGGGTCGTCTTCCTCGTCGCCGCGGGCGACATGGCGACGGCTATCGGCCCCGGCGGGCGGACCGTCCAGTCGGTCGAGCGACAACTCGGTCGGTCGGTCGAACTGGTCGAGGACGCCGACACGCCGGAGGCGTTCGTTGCGAGCGCGCTCGCGCCGGCGGCCGTCCGACACGTGACTCTCTCGCGGCAGAACGACACCGTCGCGTACGTCGAGGTCGCCGAAGCCGACCGCGGCGTCGCCATCGGCGCGAGCGGGAAGACCATCGACACCGCGCGCGAACTGGCGCGTCGTCACTACGACATCGACGACATCCAGTTGACGTAGGGCGGCGGTCGACTCGACCACACGTTTTTGTCTCCACCGACCCGCGAGCTACGCATGTCGCCGATACGACAGTCTGTCGGAGTCGCGGTCGGACAACTCGACCCGACGCAGTTTTCGGAGTACGAGGAACTCGCGAGCGCGACCGCGGGATTCGCCGCCGCGGCGGTCGTGGTCTATCTCGCCGGGCGGCTCCTGTTGGTCCCCGGCGTGACGAGGCTCGTCAGCGCCCGCAACCGGAACAACCCGACGCTGGAGTCGGCGACGGAGACCTACGCGCACGCGTTCGTCATCGCGCTGGCGACGCTCGCTGGCGTCGTCGGCGCGGGCTACGCGTCGGTGCTGACCGACACCGCGCTCATCGTCGCGGCGCTGACGCTCGTCGTCGGCGTCGCCGGACAGGAGGTCATCGGCGCGCTCATCAGCGGTCTCTTTCTCGTGGCCGACCCGGACTTCAACGTCGGCGACTGGATATCGTGGCCCGGCGGCGAGGGAGTCGTCGAGGCGGTCGACTTCCGGGTCACGCGCGTGCGGACGGTGAACAACGAGACCATCTCCGTGCCGAACACGGAACTCACGACGAACGCGCTCACCCGCCCGTACGGCCGAGAGCGGTACCGAATCACCGAGCGCGTCGATATCGCGTACACCGACGACGCGGAGTTGGCGCTCCGCGAACTCGTCGAGACGGCGCGGGAGGACGACCGCGTGCTCGACGACCCGGAGCCGACCGCACGCATCGTCGAGTTCGCAGGGAGTTCGATCGGCCTGCAGGCGGAGTTCTGGGTCGCCTCGCCGATGGACGTGAGCCTCGTCGACGTTCGCTCGCAGTACCGACGGCGCGTCAAGCGACGATTCGACGAGGAGGGGCTGACACTCGGTCCGGCGTCGGGCCGCGAAGTCAGTGGCCGCCTCGACGTGGACCTCGTCGGCGAGCGCGGCGGCGAGTGACCCGGGGAGACGGGCGTGTCACCCCGCGTGCGTGTCGTTCGCACGGATGGCCGAAACGACACAATCTCCGGGCGGTTTAGTCCCTCTTCGCCGCGGAGGGGGCGTCGTTCGAATCGGAGAAACGACCTCAGATTCCTCCTTAGGGGTCGCTAATCGCTCCTGAAGCCGTCTCGTCGGATTCGAAAAGGGAGGCTTAAGTAGCTCCATCTGGAACTGTTGTTCACTATGGCGAACGGCAAATACGCCGCGCGCAAGCTCAAGCAGGACCGGCAGAAGCGCCGCTGGTCCGACTCTGAGTACGCGCGCCGTGAGCGCGGTCTCGGCAAGAAGTCCGACCCGCTCGAGGGTGCCCCGCAGGGTCGTGGCATCGTCCTCGAGAAGGTCGGTATCGAAGCAAAGCAGCCGAACTCGGCGATTCGGAAATGCGTCCGTGTTCAGCTCATCAAGAACGGAAAGCAGGTCACCGCCTTCTGTCCCGGTGACGGCGCGATTTCGTTCATCGACGAACACGACGAAGTCACCATCGCCGGTATCGGCGGCGCGAAGGGTCGCGCGATGGGTGACCTTTCGGGTGTCAACTACAAGGTCGAGAAGGTCAACGGCGTCTCGATGATCGAACTCGTCCGTGGGAACGCTGAAAAGCCGGTGCGCTAACCATGTCGGAAAGCGACGCACCCGAGCCTGAGTCCCCCGCGAGTAGTGAAGAAGCGAAAGAGAACGCGCTTCTGTTCGGCGTCTGGGACGTCTCCGAGATGGAGTACACCGACCCCAGCATGAGCCGGTACATCAAGGCGACCCCCATCGCCCACACGATGGGTCGTCACGCCTCGAAGCAGTTCCAGAAGTCCGAAATCAGCATCGTCGAGCGGCTCATCAACCGCCTGATGCAGACCGAGGACAACACGGGACACAAGCAGAAGACGAGCAAAATCGTCAAGGAAGCGTTCGAAATCGTCAACGAGCGCACCGAGGAGAACCCCGTGCAGGTGCTCATCCGTGCGGTCGAGAACGCCGGCCCCCGCGAGGAGACCGTCCGCCTCAAGTACGGCGGTATCTCGGTCCCGCAGGCCGTCGACGTCGCCCCGCAGCGCCGCGTCGACGAGGCGCTGAAGTTCATCGCACAGGGCACGCTCAGCGGCTCCTACAAGACCACGACCACCGCCGCCGAGGCCCTCGCACAGCAGCTCGTCGGCGCGGCCGACTACGACGTTCAGACGTACGCTATCTCCCAGAAAGAGGAGAAAGAGCGCGTCGCCGAAGCGGCCCGGTAATCTCTCCACTCTCTTTCGTTTTTCATCGCGGCGAGTGGCGATGCCGCACGCCGGGCTCGCGGCCCGTTCGCCCGCGCGCTCCCGGCCGGCGCGCGGCGCTCAGTCGGCGGCCATCCCCGGGTTGACGACGTAATGTTTCACCACGTCGACGAGCGTCCGGCGGTACTCGCTTTTCGAGGGGTCGTCGGCGAGCGTCCGGAACTGTTCTTTGAACGTGTCGAGCGACACCGACGGCGCGTCGTCGCCCGCGGCGTGCGCGAGGTCGTACAGCCGGTGGTCTGACTCGACGAGGTCGTGTCGCTCCACGAGTGCGAGGGCGAATGCGGCGTTCACGGCCGTGATTTCCGGGTCCGAGCCGGCGGTGACGAGTCGGGAGCCCGGCCGTCCCGACGCCTGCGGCCGGTCGGCGAGCGCCGCCGCCAGTTGCGATTCGAGGAACTGGACGAGCTTGTCCGCGGGCGCGACAGACAGCGTCAGGTCGTCGGCATAGATATCCTTGCAGTGGTTAGCGATTTGATAGCAGTGCGCGAGCTTCCGGCGCTCGACGGTTCGACCCGCGAGCGCGAGAAAGACCGCCTCGCGGGTGGACTGGTAGTGCGAGACGTGGCCCTCCTCGTTTCGGGCCATGTGCGATAGCTCGTGGAGCGCGAGTTCGCGGGCCATCGCGCTGGTGGCGGCCTGTCGGGAGATGTTGAGGACGTGGTGATCCTGATAGTGACCGGCCCACGTGCGGGAATCGGGGTCGTCGCGCACGTGCACGAACACGGGGTACGAAAGCTCGAACTCGGTTTCGAACAGGTCGGCGGCGCTCAAGAACGGGTCTGCCGGTGCGCCCCCGACGACTCGGAGGTCCATTCATCTTGAGGAATGTTATCAACCAACATGACTCTTGCGCCGAGGGCGGCGACGAGATTCGCGTCCGGCGGACAGTCTCGCCTATCGTGACAAAAATGCTCATACCCCGGCGGTAGGACGGCTGAAAATGGGGAATCCGCTCGGCAAAAACACTACTCTTTTGACCCTCCTGCCGGTAGACCCCTGTATAATGGGCCGACGAAAGAAGATCGTCCAGGAATGTGAGAAACTGATGGACAAGCCGGAGCAGATCCGGAACATCGCCATCGCCGCTCACGTCGACCACGGTAAGACGACCCTCTCCGACAACCTCCTCGCAGGTGCAGGCATGATCTCTGACGAGACTGCCGGCCAGCAGCTCGCGATGGACACGAAGGAAGACGAACAGGAACGCGGCATCACCATCGACGCCGCAAACGTCTCGATGACCCACGAATGGGAAGGCGAGAACCACCTCATCAACCTCATCGACACGCCGGGCCACGTCGACTTCGGTGGCGACGTGACGCGCGCGATGCGCGCCGTCGACGGTGCGCTCGTCGTCGTCGACGCCGTCGAGGGTGCCATGCCGCAGACCGAGACGGTCCTGCGTCAGGCGCTCCGCGAGGGCGTCAAGCCGGCGCTTTTCATCAACAAGGTTGACCGCCTCATCAACGAGCTGCAGGAAGGTCCCGAGGAGATGCAGAAGCGCCTCGTCGACGTCATTTCCGACGTCAACGAGCTCATCCGCGGGATGACCGAGGAGAAGGACTACGACTGGACGGTCTCCGTCGAAGACGGGACCGTCGCCTTCGGGTCCGCCCTCTACAAGTGGGGTGTCTCCATGCCGTCGATGGAGGAGACCGGTATCTCCTTCGGCGACATCATGGAACTCGAGCGCGGTGGCGACCGCCAGGAACTCCACGAGCGCACGCCGCTTTCGGACGTCGTCCTCGACATGGTCGCGGAGCACTTCCCCGACCCCCTCGACGCCCAGCCCCGTCGTATCCCGACGGTCTGGCGCGGTGACTCCGAGTCCGACCTCGCGCGCCAGATGCGCGAAGTCGACGACGAAGGCGAAGTCGTCTTCATGGCGACCGACATCTCGATGGACCCCCACGCGGGCGAAATCGCGACGGGTCGCCTCTTCTCCGGCACCATCCGCAAGGGTCAGGAGCTCTACGTCTCCGGGACCGCGGGCAAGAACCGCGTCCAGTCCGTCGGTGTCTTCATGGGCGGCGAGCGCGAGGAACTCGACCGCGGTGTCCCCGCAGGGAACATCGCGGCCGTCACGGGTCTCCGTGACGCCATCGCCGGTTCTACCGTCTCCTCCGTCGAGATGACGCCGTTCGAGTCCATCGAACACATCTCCGAGCCTGTCATCACGAAGTCCGTCGAGGCAGAGCGCATGGACGACCTGCCGAAGCTCATCCAGACGCTCCAGCAGGTCGCGAAGGAAGACCCGACCATCCGCATCGAGATTAACGAGGACACGGGCGAGCACCTCATCTCCGGTCAGGGCGAGCTCCACCTCGAAGTCATCACCCAGCGTATCCGCGACAACCAGGGCATCCCGGTCCGCACCGGTGAGCCGATTGTCGTCTACCGCGAGCAGGTCCAGGGCAAGTCCCACGAGGTCGAGGGCGTCTCCCCGAACCGCCACAACAAGTTCTACATCACGGCGGAACCCCTCTCGCAGGACATCGTCGACTCCATCAAGCTCGGCGAAATCTCGATGGACATGCCCGAACTGGAGCGCCGCGAGGCCCTCCAGGAAGCCGGCATGGACAAGGACACGTCCCAGAACGTCGAACACATCCACGGGACGAACATCCTCATCGACGACACGAAGGGTATCCAGCACCTCAACGAGACGATGGAACTCGTCATCGAGGGTCTCGAAGAGGCGCTCGACGACGGTCCGCTCGCCGCGGAGCCCGTTCAGGGAACGCTCCTGCGCCTCCACGACGCGCGCCTCCACGAGGACACCATCCACCGCGGTCCCGCCCAGGTCATCCCTGCGACGCGTGACGCGGTCCACCGCTCGCTCATCGCGGGTCAGGTGAAGCTCCTCGAACCCATCCAGAACGTCCGCATCGACGTCGCCTCCGAATACATGGGCTCGGCCTCCGGCGAGATTCAGGGTCGCCGCGGCCGCGTCGACGACATGTACCAGGAAGGTGACCTCATGGTCATCGAGGGCATCGCGCCCGTCGAAGAGATGATCGGCTTCTCGTCGGACATCCGTTCGGCCACGGAAGGTCGCGCCTCCTGGAACACGGAGAACGCCGGCTTCCGCGTGCTCTCGGACAACCTCCAGCGCGAGAAGATCATGGAGATCCGCGAGCGCAAGGGCATGAAGCTCGAGCTCTCGCAGGCTATCGACTACATCTAAGCGCGAGCCTTCGCGCCTTCTTTCGTTTTTTCACCCGGGCAGCGATGGCCCCGGTCCGTCGGCCCGTCGCCGTGCCGCGTCCGACGGCCTTCCCGCGTCGTCCTCCGGTGACCGAGACGGTATCCGAGCGCTCTGTCGCGGTCGACCCCCCGTGACACATGCCAGCACGCTCTCGACGTCGGCAAACCGTGTCGGCTGCGAAGGCTTATACCACGTGGCCGAATCACGGATACGTATGCGTAAGGGTACGTCTCTCGACTCCTGGCGCGACGACGCGAAACCACGACCGAACCGCGCGTCGCGGACAACAGCGTCGGGACGGCCCACGGGGGTGGGGCGATGAGCGCACAGGACCTCGACGGCGGGAGCGACGCCGAGACCGACGGGAGCGGCGAGATGCCGAAACCGCACACGATTCGGCTCGAGCTCGTCGACGAGCCCGGACAGCTTTTGGCCGCGCTCAAACCCATCTCCGACAACGGCGGCAATCTGCTTTCCATCTTCCACGAGCGCGGGAGCCTGACTCCCCGGGGGCACATCCCCGTGGAGGTCGACCTCGAATGCCCGCCCGACCGCTTCGAGCGAATCGTCGAGGCGCTCCGCGAGGCCGGCGTCAACGTCATTCGCGCCGGCGCGGAGCACTTCGGCGAGGAGGTAATGGTCATCCTCGTCGGCGACATCGTCGATTCCGATCTCTCGGACACGCTCCACCGCATCGAGTCCTCGGCGGACGCGACCCTACAGGACCTGTCGCTGTCCGCCCGCGAGGGGACCGACGAGGCGTCGAGCGCCCGACTCCGACTCGCGGTCCGCTCCGGCCGCGTCGACGAGACGCTGTCGGTCGTTCGCGACCTCGCCGCCGAGAAGGGACTGCACGTCGTCGAGCCGCTCGCGGAGGGGTCCCAATGAGCCTCAGACTCGCCGTGCTCGGCGCGGGCGCGGTTGGCGGTTCGGTCCTCGACCTCGCGGGCGACTACGGCCACGATGTCGTCGCGTTCGCTGACTCGTCTTCCTCCGCGGTCGACCCCGCCGGGCTCGACCCGAGCGCGGTCCACGACCGCAAGGAACGCGAGGGCGTGGTCGGCGAGGCGGACCCCGAAGCGGTGTTCGACGCCGATTACGACGTGCTTGTGGAGGCGACGCCGACGACGCTCGGCGACGCCGAACCCGGCTTCTCGCACGTCGAGCGCGCGCTGGGTGACGACCGTCACGTCGTGCTCGCGAACAAGGGCCCGGTCGCGGAACGGTACGCCGACCTGCGCGCGCTCGAAGCCGAGAGCGAGGGGACTGTCCAGTTCGAGGCCGCTGTCGGCGGCGCGATTCCCATCCTCTCGACCATCTCTGACCTCGGCGCGCCGCACGTGACGGCCGCACGCGGCGTGCTGAACGGGACGGCGAACTTCATCCTCTCCCGGATGGCCGCCGAGGGCCTCGACTACGAGCATGTCCTCGCGGAGGCACAGGACCTCGGCGTCGCCGAGGCCGACCCCACCTTCGACGTGGACGGCATCGACGCCGCGCTGAAGTTCGTCATCCTCGCGAACGTCCTCTCCGACGGCGAGAGCGAGTACGCGCTCGACGACGCCGACGTCGAGGGCATCCGTAACGTCCCGGGAACGGCGCTCGACCTCGCCGCCGAGGACGGTCGGACGGTCCGCCTCATCGGCGAGGCGACCGCCAACGGGGTTCGCGTCGCCCCGCGGCTGATTCCGCAGGGCTCCGCGCTGTCGGTCACGGGCACGCAGAACATCGTCCAGTTGGAGACCAAACACGCGGGCCAACTGAATATCAGCGGCCGCGGGGCTGGCGGTCCGGAGACGGCGACCGCCGTCCTGTCCGACGTTTCACGCCTCGAATAGCGGCACAGGCGGCCCGTACCCTCTGTTTCTTTCGACTGTCGGTATCCACCGGACACTCCATTTCCGCGACCGTGGTATGGTTCCGCAAATCGCAGTACGGCGGTTAGACGGCCCGTAGCGCGTATCGAAATCGTTTTAGGGGTTTCAGCAAAAACATTCCCCACAGAGCGCCTTAGCGCGTGAACACACCAATGAGCGACAAACCCCACCAGAATCTGGCCATCATCGGCCACGTCGACCACGGTAAGAGTACGCTCGTCGGCCGACTCCTGTTCGAGACCGGCTCCGTCCCGGAGCACGTCATCGAGCAGCACCGAGAGGAAGCCGAGGAGAAGGGCAAGGGCGGATTCGAATTCGCCTACGTCATGGACAACCTCGCCGAAGAGCGCGAGCGCGGTGTCACCATCGACATCGCCCACCAGGAGTTCGACACGGACGAGTTCTACTTCACCATCGTCGACTGTCCTGGCCACCGCGACTTCGTCAAGAACATGATCACCGGTGCCTCGCAGGCTGACAACGCGGTCCTCGTCGTCGCCGCCGACGACGGTGTCGCGCCTCAGACCCGCGAGCACGTCTTCCTCGCCCGCACCCTGGGCATCGGCGAACTCATCATCGCGGTCAACAAGATGGACGTCGTCGACTACAGCGAAGACAAGTACAAGGACGTCAAGGAGCAGGTCAACAAGCTCCTCAAGCAGGTCCGCTTCAACTCCGACGACGCGACCTACGTCCCGATTTCGGCCTTCGAGGGCGACAACATCGCCGAGCGCTCCGACAACACGTCGTGGTACGACGGCGACATCCTCCTCGAAGCACTCAACAACCTGCCGGCACCGCAGCCGCCGACGGACGCGCCGCTGCGCCTGCCCATCCAGGACGTCTACACCATCTCCGGCATCGGTACGGTCCCGGTTGGCCGTATCGAGACGGGTACCCTCAACCCCGGCGACAACGTGAGCTTCCAGCCCTCTGACGTCGGCGGCGAGGTCAAGACCGTCGAGATGCACCACGAGGAAGTCGACCAGGCCGGTCCTGGCGACAACGTTGGTTTCAACGTTCGTGGCGTCGGCAAGGACGACATCCGCCGCGGCGACGTCTGTGGCCCGGCTGACGACCCGCCGAAGGTCGCCGAGACCTTCAAGGCGCAGGTCGTCGTCATGCAGCACCCCTCGGTCATCACCGCTGGCTACACGCCGGTCTTCCACGCCCACACGGCGCAGGTCGCGTGTACCATCGAGTCGATCGACCAGAAGCTCGACCCCGCGTCGGGCGAGGTTGCTGAGGAGAACCCGGACTTCATCAAGTCCGGCGACGCCGCCATCGTGACCGTCCGTCCGCAGAAGCCGCTCAGCATCGAGCCGTCCTCCGAGATTCCGGAGCTCGGCAGCTTCGCTGTCCGTGACATGGGTCAGACCATCGCGGCCGGCAAAGTGCTCGAAGTCAACGAGCGATAACGATGCAACAGGCACGCGTTCGGCTCGCCGGCACGAGTCCGGAAGACCTCGACGATATCTGCGACGACGTCCGCGAGATCGCGAACAAGACGGGCGTCAACCTCAGCGGGCCGATCCCGCTGCCCACGAAGACGCTCGAAGTCCCCGCCCGCAAATCGCCTGACGGCGAGGGGACGGCGACGTGGGAGCACTGGGAGATGCGCGTCCACAAGCGTCTCATCGACCTCGACGCTGACGAACGCGCTCTGCGCCAGCTGATGCGCGTTCAGGTTCCGAACGACGTCAGCATCGAGATCGTCCTCGAAGACTAACGACGGCGCTGTCCGGACTCCCGGACCGCCCGTTCGTGACGGCCCGCCCGTCACACTCGCGGTTGTCGAGGCGCGCGTCCGGAGGACTCTGCCTCCGAGCTGACTTTCAGCGCTAAGGCGCGTGTCATCTCACTTCCGTTCGACGCGCGAGCAGACGCCCGCAGAATCGCCCGACGGAACGGGATGCTATCGCATGCCCGACCGCGGACAAAACATAGGGTATAAGTGTATCCCACGACTCCGTGGGAATGAGGGCTCGTAGATCAGTGGCAGATCGCTTCCTTCGCAAGGAAGAGGCCCGGGGTTCAAATCCCCGCGAGTCCATCCACGTTTTCACAACGTTTCTAAGGCCCGCAAGACGCTTCTCTTGCGGTCTCACGCTGTAACGTTCACCGACCAGCGGCTGAACAAAACACCGGTTTCATCGAGAGTTCCTACTTACTCTCCAACCACCCCGCTCACGTCGGGCGATTTTCGGGAGGGAATTACGGCATGAATTACCGCCCGAAGTGTCACGACTGCGACGCGGAGATGCCAGACCCGATCGAGTCCGAACAGACGGCTCGGAACCTCGCCGCGTTCCACGCAGATCGGTCCGGCCACCGCGCCTACGTCGAGGAGGTCGATGAGCCATGAGCGGTGAGAAGGTCCACGCCAAGTGCCTCCGCTGTGGCTGGCACGTCCGCGCGGGCGACTGGCTCGCCGCGGACCTCGTCTCGGACGCGCACGAGGATGAGACGGGTCACGAGACGACGACCGTCGCTGACGGGGAACTGGAGTTCTCGAAGGCATCCGAGGTCGGAGGATCGGCATGAGCGCGGACGAACCCTCGGGGTCGCAGGGTGCAGGACCGGATCTTAGTCACCTCGAAGTCGTCGCGTTCCGGAAGTTGCTCAACACGCTCGCCGTCCCGGACGACGAAGAGCGGATGAACACGGACCTCGGTCCCATCGACGCGGCTAACCGGATCGTCGACCGCCTCGACCGCCTCGAAAACGAACTCGAACAAGAGCGGGAAGCTCGGAAGCGCGCGGAACAGCTTGCCGAGGACGCGCTGGCGATGGCCGAACAGATCGACGATGGTCGACGCCCGGACGGTGGTCCGTCGAAGAAAGAGGTCGCGATGCGCATCTCTCGTGACGAGGTTATCGTCCAGACTGCGAAGGGGAAGAACGCGGGTCCACGAAACGCGGGCGGGAAGCGCGCGGATCAGATCGGGTCGGTGTCGAACTCTGAGGTTCAGGCGATGGCTCGGCCGCAGCACGACCTCCGCTGGCAGTCCGTCGACGACGCTTGGACCGACCTCGTCTCGTCCTTTGAGGCGTTCCACGTCGACGAGTCGGGCGAGGAGAAACGCCTCACGGTGAATCCCGAACTACTCACCGGATCGTTGGTTCGGACGGTCGAACGCTCTGTGGGTCGGAGTGACCTCGCCAAGCGACTTGTTGGTGACTCCGAGACTGCCGGGGGTCGATAGCCGATGAAACACGCCTCGGACCGGCCACCACCAACTCAATAATTAAGAATACAGCAGTACAGCCTCTCGTAAGCAACTATTCATTAGTCGTAGGTACGTCGGTCGGAGCGTCGTCGGAGCGTCGACGGTGCGGGTTTTCTGGGGGCTTGGTGGCTTCGAGGCCGCCAACAAGTCTCTTGGTGAATCTTTCTTAGAGCTCGCTCTCTAATGCGTCAATTACGTCTTGTCGGTTATCTTCGAGACTACCAAATAGCTCCCCTACCGCCTCAGTCGAGACATTGCCACCCGTCTCAGCCAACGTTTTTGCAGAAAGGAGACCACTATAGAATTGAGCGACTGCTTTCGCTTCTTTCTTAGTGAGGTTCCCAATTTTGTCTGTATTTGTCTCATAAACCCTTGAAACGGGTATGTCGGTAGTTTTGTCAAAATGGACTAACTGAGACATAGCATCACTATCGAGATCCGGGAGTGCATTGATCTCCGATATTAGAGCAATTCTAAGGCTCTGTATTGCGTTTCTTTGCTCATGTCGTTTAATCGCAAATTGTGTTATAGAGCCGATGAATGCACCGAATAGCGTTGCAGCAGCGACAAAGAGGGTTGATTGCTGTGTAGTTAATGATCCGAGCATCTGACTGTACACCTAAAATGTATCTACGTTGTCTTATAGTTCGTTTATTACCTCGGTTTTGTCTCTTTAGCTACTGCGAACACCCGATGATATCCCGCGAGCGTCAGGACCAACCACAGCGGCAGGTCAACTGTCTGCGTCAGCGCCTCAATCATCGTCGATAACCTCGCCGCCGTCAGGGATGTAGACGTTCTCCAGTCGACCGATCCGCGAGCGGACGCCGCGGATATCCTCGTGCAGCGACGCTTTCACCTCGCGGACGTACAGGCCGAGGACGACCAGGAGCAACGCGACGACTGGGTCAGTCGTCTGCAAGAGCAAGTCGGTGAGTTCACTCACCGTCACCACCGACCGCGAGGATCAACTCGAGGAGCGGCGCGACCAGGTACAGAACGACGAGCGCCGCGAGGAAGGCGAGCAAGAGCTTCGTCTTCATCTCCGCGGTGCCGTGTTCTTCTCCATCGCGTTCGACAACCACGTCGACGGCGCTCCCTTCCGAACCCCACAGGCCGGGACCGAGGAGGTCGACGGTATCCTCCTGTCCGTTCAGCGTACCGTCGTAGTCCGTCACCGTGTCGTAGAGCGACCGCGCGAAGTCTCCGCGGAGATACCTGTTGTTGTAGGTGTCCGTCTCGGAGTCGTTCGTCTCGCCAGTACGCCCCACGTCGGCGAATCCGCCGCCGGGTTCATCGTCGAACTGCCGACCGATGGATTCGTCGACGGAGCCGGCCAGGTGATCGAGGCCGCCAGCGACGGAACCGAGGATGCTCACCGCGACTCACCACCACCGATAGCGGCCGCGAGTGCCGCGAGGAGTCCGATGATGAGGGCCGTAACCCCAAGGGTTCCGAGGTTGAAACCACCCTGCGCACCGGACTGAACCTCGCCCATCCCGGCGAGGTCCTCACGGAAGTCGCGGATGGCTTCCTCGACGTTTCCGAGTTCGTCGACGGCGGACCCTGATCCGCTTCCACCGACGAGATCCGAAACGTTCTCTCGAATCTCGTCAAGGGTCCGGCTCGTCCGGTCGGTGTCGACCGAGGCGGAACCGTCCGGGTTGATCGTCACTTCGTCGCCGTCGCTGTTTTCGTTCGGGTCAGGACTGACGATGTCGTTGGTCGGCGTCCCCGCGCCCGGCATCCCCGACTCGGAGTTGTTGGTATCCTCGTCGTCGACGATGTCCGAGTAGGTTTGCCGGTCGTCGTCATCGTCGTCATCATCACCGCCACCACCGCCGAGTTGGTTGGCGAGGCGTTCGCCCGCGGTGAGGTCCTCACGCGGGTCGTACGTCTCCCCGGCGCTCGGCGAGTCGTCTGGTGCGACGTACACCATCGGTTACGCACCCCCGCTCGTCTTTTCCGCCAGCAACTGACGGTAGCGTTCTGTGACGGCGCGGGCGACTTCCTTCCCGAGTTCCAGCGGTGCGTTCGCGGTGACCTCCGACTTGGAGGTGACTCCGGTTCCGTCCGTCTCCGATAGTGCTTGCTTTGCCAGTTCCGTGTCGTTGGGCGTCCATTCGATGACTGCGCCCGAGTCGTGCGTTCTCGTGTACATTAGAGTACTGTGTGGCCGGACAGCGTCACGGAGCTCACCGCGTCGTTGGCCGCGAGCGTGTCGCTGTCCGTGAGATATATCTCGACGAGCGTTGCGTCTGCCTCGTTGCTCCCCGTGTTGCTTCGCTTGATGACCGGTGCTCCATTCAGGTCCAGCGTCGCAGTCGCCGAACTCGACTCATCGAAGCCGAGCATGGTGAGTCGCCAGACCTCGCCGCTCGGTGGACTGATGCTCTCACTCGCGGCGAGCGAGACGTTCACCGGGTCGCCGATCTGACCGCCGGTCGCAGAGGGTGCGATGCCGGTCATTCGCCAGCCCACCCTCCAGCGAGCGTCGATGCGGTCGCGTCCGGGTCACGGAACGTCACGGTGTCGATCTCCCACTTGTCGAACGAGCCAACGTTCCCAGCGAGAGGGATAGTGAACGTGTCACCCCCGGTGGTTGTGACCTCCATGTCGATGTTTCCGGTCTTCGTCAGGACGAGTTCTTGAATCGTCTCGGCTGGATTCAGCGTGTAGGGGTACGCGGAGCCGTCGAAGTCGAAGCCGTCGCCGTGGGCGTAGTTGTCCGTCTCGACGGTCCCCTGCGTGCTGGTGGCGAGGGTGCCACCGGAGCCGCGGACCTCTTGGCTGAACTGGTCAACACCCATCAGAACAGCCTCCGTAGCCGGCCGAGAAAGGAGTCGACCGGGCGGGCCACACCTCCGGCTCTGTCGACGACCATGTCGACGGCGTAGTCGTAGGTGTTCGACCCATCGATGTTGCGGACCTCGACCCCGAGGAGTTCGCCCTCGTGAACCGCTTCGCTGGTCGGGAAGATCCAGTAGTCGTCATCGCCGTCGACGTACTCCTTCCCGCGAAGTTCGACCAGCGGGATACGCTCTCTGTATCCCGGTTCACCCCGCTCGACGAACGGGACGATCTGGAGATCGAGGCGCGGCCCCTGGTAGATCCGAACGGCGACTTCTTCGACTGTCGCGTCTTTCTGCAGGGCGTACGTCTCGGTCTCCACGTCGTCAGGACCGACGTTTCCGGCGAAGCGGAGGCTACTCTTGCGCTCTGAGTTGGTAGACATGAAAGAGGGACCTCCGGGTTAGTTGAGCTTCCCGTGGTAGATACGGGCGCTCGACGCGCTCGGGTCGATCTCGGCACCGTCGGACTCCTCGTCCGCGACGATGCGAAGCTGAATCCGCTGGTCCTCCCGCGCGATGGGCGCGAGCGCCGGCATGATGGGTCGCTCAGTACGCGGGTCCGCCGCGGCGTCGGCGAGGGTTTCGAGGTCACCGATGTTGTAGCGGTGGAGCACGTCGCGGCCCTCCGAGTCGGTGATAACCGCGATGAGGTCGCCCTTGATCGCGTCGCCAGCCGTGGCGCTTCCGTTACCGCTGGCCTTCAGCTGGGCGTAGATGTGCGAGGCGTTCCCTGCCTGCTTGTTCCGGTAGCCGAAGCCCCAGAACAGGTACTTGTCGGCGGGACACGACTCCTCGTAGACGACGATCTCGTTGCCCGCGCGGAGCGTCGTCTGCTTGAGCATCGCGCCCTTGACCGGCTTCGAGTTACCAGCTTCCGCGAGTTCGGTGTTGTAGGTGAGCGGCGTCGACATGCTTACTCACCTGCCACCGGGATGCCGGTCCCCTGGTCGACGCCAGTCGTTTCCTTCAGCTTGTTGTACGCCCACGTCGCCGCGCCCATGATGGCGAGGAAGATCATCACGCCGATAGTGGCGAGACCGAGGTTCTGTGCCGATTCTCCGGGTTCGTCCGTGTCAACTTCCGTGTCGAGGAACGGAACTCCAACCTTTGGCATTGCATTCGGGTCGATGGCCGGGTGTTCAAAAGCCGAAAGTGGAGTGTACAGCACTCAACGCTCAATAATTGAGTGTCGAGACTCGTTGATGTTTCATATAGTCACGTCGATAAGAACGACTCATGCCTGTGCTTGGCTATCCGACACTCGTTTTGGGCGCTCTCGTTGCCCATCTCCGGGCTTCTGAGAGTTCCCGCCCGTTCGTCAAGAACGCCTTTCTCCTCGGCGTCGCGGGCGAGTGTGGCGTACTCAGCGGTATCGTACACTTGTCTGGTTCGGCGGGCGCGAGCATCGCCTCGGCGCTCAATTTCGTCGCGGGGGCAGTCGCATGAGCGGCGGAACCTACGAACCCCAATCGGCGACTGACCAGCAATGTGAGCACTGTGGGCTGTATTTCCGCGCTCAGGGAATCCACAATCACGAGACCTCATGCTACCTCCGAGACCACGACACGATGATTCAACCGCTCGATGACCCGGTTTCAGTCCGAGAGACTGAGTCCGGCACACAGGACGAATCGCCGGACACGGAAGTGCCGGACACTCAACCCGAGGTCGAGGCGGTGACTGACGGCGGGAACCCGGCACTCGATGCCCCTGACCCAGTCGAGGGCATCGCCACCGACGGCGGAGAGCCGGAGGACCCCGAGTGCCCCGACTGCGGAAGCGACCGGTACGGCATCGTCGACGAACACCGCCGGGCGCTCCCCACGTGGGCGCACGAGTACGACTACATCTGCGCCGACTGCAAGGAGGTCTACAATGGCTGAGGGGCCGCCGTCGCCCGGTGAATCCCTCACGCCGGAGGAAGGCGTCGCACCGTCTCACGCCGCGGCAGAGGGCGCTCCTGCAGAGGAAGCGATGGGGTCGGCATCGACCGCGCGGGAGATGCTGTTCGCCACCGAACCGCACCAGTCGCTCGACGGGATGGAATCGCCGTGGGACCCGGACCGCGGCGGTCCGAAGCGACTCGTCCGCGGGTTCCAGAAGATGATCGACGTTGACGGCGTTCCGGCTATCGTCGACGTGACGGTCGGAACGCTGGAGACGCTGGTCGTCATGCGCAAGAACATCGAGAAGGCGCAGCAGGCCGGTGAGGACGATGCGGGTCACAACGAGGACGATGGCATCGACCCGGACCTCGCGTCGCTGGTGAGTACGGAGGGCCGGTAATGGACCGGTATCACGTCACGGTCGTTGGTGACTCCGGCTCCGGGAAGACGACCTTCCTCCGGGAGATGCACGACACGTTCCCCGGTCTCTCTATCTGGATCGACGATACGGACGCCGGTGGCATCTCCGGGCGCGACCTCGACGACGCCACGACTGTCTACTCCGCAGCTGAAGCTCGTCGGGCGACTGCCTCGCGCATCCGGTGGGTGTGCGACGACGCGATGGAGGTGATAGAGCATGTACGCGCCATCGCCCACGACTACCACGAGCGCACCGGCTACCCCGTCCAAGTCGTCGTCGACGAGGCCCATCGGCATCTACCCGATTCCGAGAGCGAATCCAGCGCGAAGGTCAACACGTTGGCCGCGATGCTCCACGAGGACCGAGACAAGGGCGTCAAGGTCGTTATCGCCTCGCAGGACCCACAGGACTTCTACTACCCGCCGGTCAAGCAATGCAAATACCTCGTGTGGGTCGGCCCGCCGTCGACGTTCCACCGGGGTTTCATCCGTTACTACAACCTGAAGGATCTCGACGGCGAGGGACTTCCCTCGGAGCGGTGGGAGTACGTCGTGATCCGTCCGACTGAGCCGCCGCAAGCCGTCTATCACGGTGAGACGCGAGAGGTGTACGGATGAAGATCGTTCGTATGCGCGACCTCTCGCGGCACCAGAAAGAGCGACTGCAGAGCGGTGAGACCGCGACGCTCGCCGAGGAGTTGGTCGCCGATGTCTACGGCCTCGACCACCGACCGGACGACGCGTCCTGGTACGATTGCGTCCATCCCAACAGCGGCGCGAAGACCGAGGTCAAGTCAACTTCCGTGCGGATCGGTGAGAAGTATCCCGCGCATGGCCGCTTTCGACTTCGACACGACCAGACTCGGTCGCTACTCGCGGCGGACGCTCGGGGAGTCGCGTGGTATGCGTTCGTCCTCTACGACTTCGACAAGGGGGAGATTCGGATTCGTCGGGCGAAGCCGTCGACGGTGAGTAAATGGGTGCGTGAGGCTGGTGGGTGGAACGAAGCGGGTCACGAGGAGTTCGAGGAGCAACAGAAACTCCCGATGAACACAGTTGCATGACGGCAATCAGGAGACTCTACTGCGACCGCTGTGGCGACGAAATAAGCGGTCCGGATGGATACAACTACGTTGAGATCACCGCGGCACCAGGTGCAGTAGGTGCCGCTGACGGTGGCCACGCCTGTCCCGCTTGCGCGGCAATCGTTCGGTCGTGGTTCTCTAACTGATTTTCCTGTCGATTGATTTATTGGTGCTTACCGAGCGGATTTCCGTAGGTGTAACCACTTGACGGATTACCACCGTTCCCTTGCGTCGATGCGGCTCACCTTCGAGGGCCGGCCCGCTCAGGTTGACGACGGAATTAAGCAGTTCATGGTCGACCTCTGTAAACTCGAATCAGACCTGATCGAATTAGAGAATCGAGTTGGTAACCTGTCCATCGGTTTGACCGGACTGGAAGCGTCACGGACGCTTGGGGGCCTTGAAGCAACCCACGCCGACTTCCTTGACGAGATTTATACTGCCCGTGAGGCAGTGCTCACGTCTCATCTATCCAGATTTGAGAGGTACGAGCAGGGGGATCATCCTCGCGACACCCAGTACGCAGTACCAGACTACCAAGCAGATTTCCTTCAGATGATTCATCACCTTCAGGACCTCGCTGACCGTGTAGGTGGCCGAATTGATGCCAAGCGAAATACTGCAAACTCTCGAATTGTGTTGACTGTGTCTGCGACTGCAGCAGTAATCTCTGTGTTCAGCCTACTCAGTCAGCTTGTCTCTCTCGGTTCTCAATTGTCGCTTTAGTCCTCTGGAGATGAGTGAAATTCAACTCTATCTGGTAAGCCGTTGACAAGGGCGAAATAAAGAAAGAAGTGGTCATGAGGTATTCGAGGCCATTTCGTGCTTTGGAATAGAATTTCCTATAGTACTATTTTTCAATGTTATTGAGGTTGAGGAACTCCGATAGACATTAGTCAGTTCAATTGCTACTTACACATGGTTCCGGAGATCACCAGAAAAGAACCATCCATGACCAAACAGGCTGAAGTGGCCTAGAAACCACTATCAAACAACTGTACTACCAGTCTGGGTTATTGGTCATATATATTCCACTTTCAAAAAATTATCAAGATAAGCTGCAGCTCTATTCGCTAGAGTCTGCAGTATACAACTGTACTACAGTCCATAGACCGAGAGACACAATTCCGAAGAAAAGTGCCCACCTCGGGAAACCGTAGATAACCATCGCACCTGCAACTAGAACGCCGGTGGATGGCGGTGAGATATCAGTAAACATATATATTCCACTTTTGCTACCGATTCTTGGTAGCATTTAATCATTATTCTGTAAGTAGAAAAGTATACTTGAAGCATCTTATTGAAACCCTCAATAAACACGGAAGATTGATATAGTATTATTCTTGTTTTTCTTCAGATCGAGACGAGAGTACACGATACGGCCGTAAATCGCGATTCACACTTTCACCTGAGTCATCTGAATTAAGATTGAAAATGCCTTCTGCGTGTTCTACCGCAACGTACAGCGACAGTATAATGACAATAATAAATAAATCTACTATAAGATCTATCCAGAGCGACGGATCAGTATCTTTCACTACAATACCTGCAACCCCACCAGCAAGTATTGCTTTTATACCTTCTTTTAGCGTCTCTTCCTTACTTGACATCGTTCATTTTAGCGCCACTTCACGATCTGGCTAGCTTAAGGTTCGCTCCGGATAGTGTGCCAGCCACGAAGATCTAATCTATTTTATGGGGACTTCTCGCTTTTATCTTCCTCCGCTAACAGACTTGGGTCATCAATTGCTTTCCGCATCAGTCGGCGAATCGCCTCACTCCGAGACATATCCAACGGGAGGTCACCCTCGATCTGTCCCTGCTTCAGGGCGCGGTCAAAGTCCTCGACAAAGTCGTCGTCGACCTTGATCGAAATATTTCGGGACCCACCATTCCCGTTGTCGTAGGTTGCACTCATAGTATTCAATTAGTAAGTCAATGAGTGAATACCTTAGGGAGAAAGTATCTAAGCACTACAGTCAGTAAGGAAGTAAGTAATAAGTACGGTGCTTACATACTGTCGAACGCATGGCGCTATCAGTCAATGTCACCATCTCGATGCCGCCAGAGATGGTCGAGAAAGTCGACGAGCAGAGCAAGAACTACGGAATGAGTCGTGCCGAGTACGTCCGTCACCTCATTCAGCAAGCTCCAGATTCGCCATTCGATGAACCAGACCTGCGGCTCACCGAGAGTCCACAGGTAGACGCTTAGAAGGGGGGACTGGAGGCCTTGGAAAGTACCCACTCCCCCAAAGACAGACAGCGGCGCGAGGCACGTAAGACTGCCGTTCGGGAGGTATTCGAGTGACTGACCTCGAACCACTCTCTCCGGAGGACGGCGTCGAGCGGTTCATCGCCTACCGCGAGCCGAGCGTCCGCGAGTCGACCCTGCAGAACGCGAAGACACGGCTGAATCACTTCCTCCGCTGGTGCGAGGTCGCTGGCATCGACAACCTCAACGACCTCACCGGACGGAAGCTCAACGACTTCGTTACGTGGCGTCAGGGCGATATCGCGCCCATCACGCTCCAGAAGCAACTCAGTAGCGTCCGCATGGCGCTCGATTTCTGGAGCGACCTGGACGCCGTCGAGGACGGACTGCGCGAGAAGCTACATGCGCCGGAACTCCCCGACGGAGCCGAGGCGCGCGACATCCATCTGGAGCCGGATACTGCAGAGACGATTCTGGAGTATCTGGACCGCTACCACTACGCGAGCCGGATGCACGCCGTCATGGCGCTCATCTGGCGGACGGGGATGCGCCGCGGAACCGTCCGCGGGCTGGATGTTGGCGACCTCAACGAAGACGAGCACGCCATTCAGATCGTCCACCGACCCGAGTCCGATACCCCGCTGAAGAACGGGAACAAGGGCGAACGGTGGGTGTTCATCGGTCCTGAATGGATGCGCATCCTGCAGGAGTACATCAGCGAGAACCGGCACAAAGTCACCGACGACTACGGGCGTCGTCCGCTCATCACCACGAGCTACGGGCGTATCACGGGCGACACCCTGTACAAGATCGTCAACAAGGCAACCCAACCGTGTGAGTACGGCCTTCCCTGCCCACACGACCGTGACCCATCGGCCTGCGAAGCCCGCGGCACGCACGGGTTGCCGAACAAGTGTCCGTCGTCGAAGTCGCCCCACGCGGTTCGTCGAGGACACATCACGCACTACCTGTCGCGGGATGTCGAGCCGGAAATCATCTCGGAACGCTCCGACGTGTCGCTCGAAATCCTGTACCAGCACTACGACGCGCGCACCGCCCGCGAGAAAATGGAAGTCAGAAAGGAACACCTGCCATCATGAACCCAACTAACACTCCCCCGCGAGTCCATTTCCTTCGGTCGTTTCACTCCCTCAGTCAATGGACTCGCTTGCCCCCACTCGCTTCGCTCGTGGGGACCCCGCGAGTCCACTACTTTCTGACGACACCGTCCGGAGAGACGTGAGTCCGTAGGACTCCGTCTCGACACCTCAGTATCATCGAAATCGTGACTGTCTGAGCGGGGATTTGAATCACCAAGGTACCGGAACCGACTCCCCGTCAGTTCTGGCACAAGACTTTCACTAACCACGCGTCAAGAGCGACCAATGTTCGAGACACCGGCGTCAACCCAGGGATACGGTCCGGTCGTCGCAGTCTTTTGGGTTTACGTTCTCATCGCACTCGGAGTTACGCTGGGTCTTCGTCAGTTTGGGCTCCCGGATGAAGCGACGCTCTACGTCTTTCTCGGAGTCGGGCTCGTCCTCCTCAAACCGTTCGTCCCGCTGTTCAAGCGTTACTCTCCGTAGCGGCATCGATTACCGAGCGTTCACTTCCGCTGAATCCTACACTTTCACCCCGCTCATGGCGGACCCTCTTACCGTCTCGCTCCGAGGCCGTCGGTATGGAAACACGACGAGGCGAACCCCCGTCGGACCCGACGGCCCTCTTTCGAGCCATCGTCTCGAAACTCCGCGAGACGCGCCGCGGGGTCCACCAACACCGGATGGCGCAGGCGCTCCTCCAGAAGGACGCCAACGGGTCGCGGCTGGTCGGACTCGATGAGGACACCGAGCGGGCGGTCTTCTTCAACCCCGCGTCGCGGACGCTCGAACTGATACCCTTCGACCGGGAGGGAACGCATGAAGAGCGCGCGGAGGTGCTGTCGCGTCGGCTGAGCGACCCGTCGTCGTGGGTTGAGGCCAACGCGGCGGGGTTGTCGTGGGTCCACCCGCACTTCCGGTGGGCCTGTGGGTTGGACGACGCCGGGCAGCCGTGAGTCGAGAATCGTGAGTCGTCTCTGACGGTGACCGGTGTCCGACCGTGAAGAATTATACGCACGCCGCGCGCACAACACGTCCATGAACGACGAGGAACTCGACGAACTCCGGTCGTCGCTCACGCCCTACGAGTCGAGCGGCGGCGTCACCACCTACCAGAACACCGTCTCTATCGCCTGTCCGGCCTGTGAGAAACCGTTCGACGACTTGGTCGTCTGCGAAAACGACTACAACAGTCTCGAACTGAGCATGATGCTCGACCTCTGTGTGACCCAGCACGACGGCGACGTGCTGCTGTTCACGCACAAACAAGAGGAGTAACGCGGCCGACGACGGTGGGACGCGGTCTACCGCTTCAGTCTCTCAGTTACGAGTCCGTCACTCCGCGCCCATCTCGCCAGTAGCGGCCGGTGAGTTCTCGTCGGCCAAAAACGAGTAGTTGCGCGACGAGTGCCCGTCTCGGTTATTCGCGCGGCGGGAGGCCGTTTTCGTCGATGACCTCGCCGTCGTCGTCGACGGTGACGATACCGCGGTTGTTGACGGCGTAGGGGTCTAAGCCGACCTCTTGGAGGAACTGCTTATAGAGCCGCTCGGCCGTCTCGGCGTCCTTCTGACGGTCCGAGGCGCGGTCGCAGAGTTCGACGAGGTCTTCGGGCACGTCGTTTTCGTGGACGATCCAGTGGTTGATGAGGTCCGACAGCCGCCGGATGGGCGAGGTGAAGTGGCCGTAGATGTCGAAGTTGAGCGCGTAGTGGCCGCCGAAGGGGTCGTTCATGTACTTCGCGCGGGGCATGACCTTCAGCACGGCGCGCTGAATCTTGTTCAGCGTGCGGGAGTTCGCGCTCTCCAAGGCGTCGTTGACGGCCTTCCGCGGTTCGTCCCACGACGTGGACTTGATGCTCACGCCGTCGAGTTCGGTGATTTCGCGGAGCGCCTTGTCCCACTGGTCGGGAGTCGGCTGCGGGTGGACGCGGTACATCGCCTCGACGCCGCGGTTCCACATGAGTTCGTGCGTGACGGCCTTGTTCGCCTTCAGCATGCACTCCTCGATGATGGTGTGGGCGCGGTCCCGGCTCGGGTTGAGAACGAGCGAGCCGTCTTCCTTGCGCTGTTCGTGGAGTTGGTCCGCGAGGTCGAAGACGAGGGAGTTCTCCTCGTGGAGGGGGAGGTCGGGGTCTTCCAGCCGGTTTTCACATTGCGTGTAGGTGAGCCGTTCGTTGGAGTGGATGACGGACTTGTAGATGTCGATAGACTCGAACGAGAGCGTGTCCTTCTTGATCTCCATCTCGACGGTGTGGGCGAGGCGGTCCTCCTCGGGGACGAGAGAACAGACCGTCTCGGCCAGCGCCGGCGGAAGCATGTGGATGGTGTAGGCGGGGAGGTAGACGGTGTTCCCGCGCTTGACGGCCTCGGCCCACATCTCCGAGCCGGGGTGGACGTAGTGGGTCACGTCGGCGATGTGGACCCACAGCGTGTACGTCTCCTCGTTCTCGCGGATGCTCAGGGCGTCGTCGAAGTCCTGGGCGTCGACGGGGTCTGTCGTCCACGTCGTGAGATCTCGGAGGTCCTTGCGGTGTTCCAACTCGTCTTCGATCTCCTCGTGGACGCCGTCGGTGCGCGCACGCGCCTCCGAGAGGACTTCCGGCGGGAACTTGTCTCGAATCTCGAACTCCTCGAACAGGTCCTCGCGCTTGTTCTGGAGGTGTCGCGCGAGTTCGGCGTCTATCTCCACCGGTCCTTGCCCTTCGGCGGTCCCGGCGTACGCCTGCGCGTCGTCTGACATAGCCCCGACTAGACGGGGCAGGGAGAAATGAGTGTCGGGCACGACCCGCGACCAGAAGGAAACGATATCGCTCGCGACCACGACCTCGGCCGCCTTGGCGACGGTCCGACGGCTACGTCCTCAGCGGCCGCGCTCGCCGGGCGATTCGTACCGCTCTTTGACCGCGTCGAAGTAGCGAAGCAGGAACTCCTCGTTGGAGATGCTGTGTTCTTCGATGTCGATGAGGAGGCCTTCGAGCTCCTCGCGGGGCTGGTGACAGAGCCCCCGATAACAGGCCTTACAGAGGTGTTCGAACCGCTTGCCGTGCCGTTCCCAGCGGTTCCCCTCTTTGTCGTACTCGCGCGCCGCCGACCGGAGGACCGCGTCACCGCATGCGATGCACACGACACGTTTCCGGTCCCCGTTCGTCCGGGAGCGCCACATATCGTTGGAGTAGACCCAATCGTACTTAGCAGTTTATCCTGTCACAGTCTGACGCGCGTCAGACATCAACGGGGCAGGTCGGGTCGCGCCCGTCAGACTCCGGGCGGCGTCGCCGACCACTCGATGCGGAGCGGTCGATTTATCGGCCGTGAGCGTCCACGACCCGGTATGAAGGTCAAGTCTCGCCACCACCTCCGAAGCGACGAAATCGACGCGCTGTGCGACTCCATCGAATCGTCCCTCGGCGTCGCCCTCGACGGCGACGCGTTCGAGGCGGTCGAGTTCGCCGACGCCGACTACGAGGTCGTCCTCGTCGACGGCGAGCCGGCAGTCATGTACGTCGACGACCAGCCGTTTCTCACGGTCAAGGGCGCGAACCAGTTCCCGCCGACGACGAACGTCGTCACGGTCGACGCAGGCGCGGTCTCGTTCGTCTCCAGCGGGGCCGACGTGATGCGCCCCGGCATCACCGAGGCCGACGACACCATCGAGGCGGGCGACCTCGTCGTCATCGCCGAGGAGACCCACGGCAAGGTGCTCGCCGTGGGCCGCGCGCTCGAAGACGGTGCGGACCTCGTCGGCGACTCCGGCAAGGTCGTCGAGTCCATCCACCACGTCGGCGACGACCTCTTCGAGTTCTCGGTCTGAGCCGACCGCCGCGGTCTCAGGCCTCGGCGCTCAGAACTCTCGCTACTCTTCTGCGTACTTCTCCAGCGCCGCCTCGTACCCCTCACGCGCCATCGAGAACGTCTCTCGAAGGTCGCGCAGCGGCGTCTCGGTCGCGTCGACGCGGAGGTCGTTGTAGTACGGCTCCATCTCGCGGTCCTCGGTCGAGGTCACGACGACGGCCGCGCTCTGGATATCGAGGTCGTCGCGCTTGTCGCCGCCCGCGGCGTGTCCCGCGCCGAGCGCGTCGATGAGCCTCTTCGCGAGCGGTTCGTCGCCCTCGGCGTTCCGCTCGTACGCGTCGGCGGTGGCTTCGACGACTTCCGCGCCCGTGAGCAGGTTGCCCGCGACGGTGTAGTCGTCGCTCTCGCGGTGGCCCGCCCAGCCGAGGCAGTCGTCGCCGGTGAAGGCGAACGTCGTCTCGGAGCCGACGCCGTGGAGCTGTCGCTCCGCCCGCCCGTCGTCGGCGTTCAACAGCGCCTGTAGGGCGTCGTCGGCGGCGAGACCGTCTTCGAGGTAGTCCATCCCCTTCTCCCCGAGTTCGACGTTCGTCAGCGCCTGTGTCGCCACCGCGCCGTGTTCACTTGCAAACGGACAGAGTGCGCCGACCCCCGGGAGGCGGGTCGTCACGGCGACGCCGAAGCGGTCCTGGTCGTCGCCGTCGGCGTCGACGTACGACTCGCGGACGCAGATGCTGAAGGTCATCGTGTTCGTCTGCTCCCGCGCGCCGCGAGGTAAAAACACCCGGCGAAACGCCGCGCCCGGCGCGCGCGTCGGCCGTCAACGGGAATTGACGCCCCCCGCGACACCGTCCTCGTGTGGCGGTACTGCCGTCGATTCGTCGGGTCGCCGGGGGAAGAAGTGTCTAAAAACCGATAGTCGTCTGACGTAAGAACTAACCCCGTTGTGGCCTCTCTACGTCCTATGGGTATCATGAGTAAGATTCTCGGTGGTGGTGGTTCCCGAACGACCGAGGACTACGTCGAACTCGACCTCGACGACTTCGACACCGCTCGCGGCGACGCCGGACTCTCGGTTCACATCGCCGAAATCGGCGGCCAGCAGGACGTTATCGCCATCAAGGACGCCGTCTACGACGGTAATCTGGTCATCGCGGACATCACCCGCCACACGACCTCCGACAACACGATGGAACACATCATCGACGACCTCCGGCAGGTCGCGCGCGAGGTCGACGGCGACATCGTCCAGAAGGGCGACGACCAAATCGTCATCACGCCCACGGGCATCTCTATCTCGCGGCAGAAGCTCAACGGCTGACGGCGGCGGACGACACCCCGCTTACGCGCCGGTTTCTCCCCGACTCGCAGACGCGAGCGATGCGGTTCGAACGGCCCGAACCGATGCCTATTCGGTCCTCTCGTTCCTAGAGTCGTCCGAATGAGCAAGGACTACATCGAGGTTCGCGGTGCTGAAGAGCACAACCTCAAGAACCTCGACGTTCGCATCCCCCGCGAGACGTTCACCGTCGTCACCGGCCTGTCGGGGTCAGGCAAGTCCTCCCTCGCGTTCGACACCGTCTACGCGGAGGGCCAGCGGCGGTACATCGAGTCGCTTTCGGCCTACGCGCGGAACTTCCTCGGCCAGATGGACAAGCCGAAAGTCGAGGCCGTCGAGGGCCTCTCGCCCGCCATCTCCATCGACCAGAAGAACGGGGCCAACAACCCTCGGTCGACCGTCGGGACCGTCACTGAACTCCACGACTACCTCCGCCTCCTGTACGCCCGCGTCGGCACCCAGTACGACCCCATCACGGGCGAGGAGGTCGGCGAGCAGTCCGCACAGGACATGGTCGACCAGATTCTCGAACTCCCCGAGGGCACCCGTGCGAAGGTCGTCGCGCCGGTCGTCCGCGACCAGAAAGGCGAGTTCAAGGACCTGTTTTCGGACCTCGTCTCCGAGGGCTACGCCCGCGTCGAGGTCGACGGCGAGGAGTTCGACCTCTCGTTCGAGACGCCCGAACTCGACAAGAACTACGACCACACCATCGACGTGGTCGTCGACCGCGTGAAGGTCGCGCCCGAGGCGCGCTCCCGCATCGCCGACTCCGTCGAGACCGCCCTCGACGAGGCCGGCGGCGTCCTCAAACTCATCGTCCCCGACCCGCCCGAGGACCTCCCCTTCGCCTCCAACACCCGTTCGACCGGGTCGCTCGCGGGCGAGGGCGACGACCGTCTCGTCGTCGAGTTCTCCGAGGAACTCGGCAACCCGAACTCGTCGTTCCGCTTTTCGGAGATCGAGACGCGGTCGTTCTCGTTCAACAGCCCCCACGGGGCCTGTCCGGAGTGCGAGGGCCTCGGCAAGGCCAAGGAGGTCGACCCCGATCTCGTCGTCACCGAGCCGTCGAAGCCGCTCAAGCACGTCTTCGAGCCGTGGAGCTACAACCGGACGTACTACCGCCGCCAGCTCGACAACGTCGCCGACCACTTCGGCGTCAGCGTGGACACGCCGTTCGAGGAGCTTTCCGACGAGGTGCAGGACGCCTTCCTGTTCGGCACCACCGAGGACGTGGTGTTCGAGTGGACGACGAAAAACGGCACGCGCCACAAGGAACACCCCTTCGAGGGCGTCGTCGGCAACCTCGAACGCCGCCACGTCGAGACCGACTCCGACCGGACGCGCGACCACATCGAGGAGTTCATGGCCGTCACGACCTGCCCCGACTGCAACGGGTCGCGGCTCAAAGAGCAGTCCCGCCACGTCCGCGTCGGCGGCACGACGCTCCCCGAGGTCAACCGCATGACCATCGCGGGCGCGCTCGAACACTTCGAGGGCCTCGAAAGCGACCTCTCGGAGCGCGACCGGACCATCGCACAGGAGATTCTCAAGGAGATTCGCGCCCGCCTCGGCTTCATGACCGAAGTCGGCCTCGAATACCTCACCTTGGACCGCGAGGCCGCCACGCTCTCGGGCGGCGAGTCCCAGCGCATCCGCCTCGCCACGCAGGTCGGCTCCGGCCTCGTGGGCGTCCTCTACGTCCTCGACGAGCCGTCTATCGGCCTCCACCAGCGCGACAACGACAAACTGCTCAACACGCTCGAAGGCCTCCGCGACCTCGGTAACACGCTCATCGTCGTCGAACACGACGAGGAGACGATGCGCCGGGCCGACGAAATCATCGACATGGGCCCCGGCCCGGGCAAGCGCGGCGGCGAGGTCGTCGCGCAGGGCGACTTCGACGACATCGTCGCGGCCGACGACTCCATCACGGCCGACTACCTCTCGGGCCGCAAGGACATTGACGTGCCCGAGAGCCGCCGCGAGGGCGACGGCGAACTCGTCATCCGCGGCGCGCGCCAGCACAACCTCGACGACCTCGACGTGCCGATTCCCCTCGGGACGTTCACGGCCGTCACCGGCGTCTCGGGGTCGGGCAAGTCCACCCTGATGCACGAGATTCTCTACAAGGGGCTCGCCCGGCGGATGAACGACAATACCTCCGTCGACCCCGGCGAGCACGACGCCATCGAGGGCTACGACGAAATCGAGACGGTGCGGCTCATCGACCAGTCGCCCATCGGCCGCACCCCGCGGTCGAACCCGGCGACGTACACCGGCGTCTTCGACTACGTCCGCGAGCTGTTCGCCGAGACGAAGCTCTCGAAACAGCGCGGCTACGAGAAGGGCCGATTCTCCTTCAACGTCAAGGGCGGCCGCTGTGAGGCCTGCAAGGGACAGGGCAACGTCAAAATCGAGATGAACTTCCTCTCGGACGTGTACGTGCCCTGCGAGGAGTGTAACGGCGCGCGCTACAACGCCGAGACGCTCGACGTGACGTACAAGGACAAGACCATCGCCGACGTGCTCGACATGGAAGTCGACGAGGCGCTCGACTTTTTCGAGGCGAACTCGCAGATTCGCCGCCGCCTCCAACTGCTCCACGACGTGGGCCTCGGCTACATGCAACTCGGCCAGCCGTCGACCACGCTCTCCGGCGGCGAGGCCCAGCGCGTCAAACTCGCCGAGGAACTCGGCAAGAAGCAGACCGGCGACACGCTCTACCTGCTCGACGAGCCGACGACCGGCCTCCACAAGGAAGACGAGCGAAAGCTCATCGAGGTGCTCCAGCGCCTCGTCGACAACGGCAACACCGTCCTCGTGGTCGAACACGAACTCGACCTCGTGAAGAACGCCGACCACATCGTCGACCTCGGCCCCGAGGGCGGCGCGGGCGGCGGAACTATCGTCGCCAGCGGCACGCCCGAGGAGATCGCCGAGAACCCCGACTCCCACACGGGCCGGTACCTCCGCGACTACCTCCCCGACGTGGACGAGGAGGGCCCGCGCTCGGACCGCCGCAAGCCCGCGAAAGTGGCGAACGACGACTGAGCCGGCCGTCGCCGTGGAGTTCCGTTTTCGACGTCCGTTTCGCGCCGACGGTCGCTCGCAGGCGGCTGTCTTTCGACAATCGAACTACTCTGGGAAAGACATTTCTTATCGTTTCACGTCAGAATCATGTGTATGTCACGCATACTCAAAACGTCGGGATTCCTCGGGCTCGCGACGATGATGGTGGTGGGGCTGTACCAGTACACGCTGCTGGAATCGGGAGGCGTGCCGTCGTGGCTGGTGGGCGGGCACGCGCACTTGGGCGTGCTCTCGATTCTCGCGGTCGTGATGGGGTTCGCGGTTGACGCGTTCGCGCTGACGGGGCGGCTCCGGGCCGCGGTGAGTGGACTGTTCGTCGTCGGCCAGTGGCTGTTGCCGCTCACTATCTGGATCGGCGTCGGGTTCGGACTCATGTTCCTGATTCCGACGACGTTCCTGTGGGGAGTCTGTCTCATCGTCTCCATGCTCATCATGGCGTGGCAGGCGTGGGTGAGCGAGCCGACGACGCCCGGCGAGATGCCCGGTCCCGCGTCGCCGGCTGACGACTGAGCGCGCGCCGACTGTTTTTTTCAGCGCCGACGGTACCACCAGTAGCCGACGCCCGCGAGCGCGAGGACCACGACGAGCGCCGGGAAGAGGGGGAACGTCGTCGCCGGTTCGACCACCTCGACGGCGACCCGCTGGGTGCCCGTCGAGAGCTGTCGGCCGGCGTCGTCCTCGTAGCTCACCTCGACGCCGACGACCTGCGTCTTCGGGACGGCGTCGCCGCTCACTTCGAGGTCGAACACGACGAGGCGCGTCTCGCCGGCGTCGAGTCGCGGGACGAACGCGACGGCGTCCTCGCTCGAAAGCGGCTCCTCGGCGACGAGTCTGACCGTCACGTCGGTCTGCGGCGTCGACTCGGTGTTCGTCACCGCGAGGACGAGTCGGCCGGTCGAGTCCACCTCGAACGTCGCGTTCCGCGGTTCGACCGCGACGGCGGGGTCGCCGGTGCTCACCGCCGCGAGCACGTCGGTCCGGTCGGCCGCGCGCAGTTCGTCGCCCGGCGGCCGGTACTCGACCACGAACGGGAGCCGACGCGTCCCCGGTGTCGTGCCCGCGGCGAGACCGATGGCGTACTCGAACTCAGCGGCCTCGCCGGGCGCGAGCGTGCCGACGGTCACGTCGAGGTCCGTCGGCGTCAGCGCCGGGTCGTCGGTTTCGAGGCGGAGCACCACGTCTCGAGCCTCGGCCCCGCCGACGTTCTCGACGGTGCCGACGACGCGGCCGACGCCGCCGACTCTGAGCGTGCTCTCTTCGACCGTCACGGCGAACGCCGGCCCAGCGCCGGGGTCGAGGCCGGCGACGAGCGACTGGGTCTTCCGGTCGCCGTTGGGGTTGCGGAACGAGACGGCCACGTCGAGCGAGTAGGGTCGATCGAGGGCGTCGTCGGCGACGCGGGCGCGGAAGCTCACGCGCCTCGTCTCGCCGGGTTCCCACGCGCCGACGTAGGCCTCCGCGGCAGGCGCGCCGGCCCCGAAGGTCACCTCGGAGTCGGCCGACGTCACGCCGACGGTCGTCGCCGCGGCGGTCGCGTCGCCGACGTTCACGAGTTCGAGCGTCAGGGTGCCGGTGTCGCCGACGGCGACCGCGGCGTCCACGTCCGCGAGTTCGAAGTCGGCCCCGCGGGTCGGTCGCACCCCGGCGACGACCGTCCGCGAGGTCCGCGCTTGGCCGTCTTCGTCGCGGTAGCTCACGGTCAACTCGACCGAGTAGTTGCGGACGATGGCGTCGTCGGCGACGCGGGCGCGGAAGGTCGCGCGCTCTGTCGCGCCCGCCTCCCACTCGCCGACGAAGGTCTCGGCGGAGGCGACGCCGCTCCCGAACGTTATCTCCGGGTCGGTCGAGGTGACGGTCACGGTCGCGTCCGTAGCCCCGACGGGGCCGACGTTCTCGATGTCGATTGCGAGGGTCCCGCTGTCGCCGACCGCGAGGGCGGCGTCGACCGCCCGGACCGCGAACGCGGGCCGGCGCTCCACGACGACTTCGAGCGTCCGCGTGATGGTCCGGCTCCGGTGGGTCGTCCGGACCGTCTCGCCGTCCACGTACACCGAGGCGGTGTAGTCGTAGGTGAACTCGACGGGGACCTCGTAGGTGTCGGGTCGCGCGCCCTCGGCGACGCGGAGGCGGAGCGACGCCGGCCCGGAGACGCCCTCGGGGACGGTTCCGACGGGGACCTCGCCGCTGACGACGGTGATGGGGCCGTTCGACTCGCCGCGGATGGTCAGCGCGCGCGCCGTCTGGACGAGCGCCTCGTACTCCTCGGGGCCGTCGTCGGTGACCGTCCCGCTGTTGACGACAAACACCTCGACTGCGGTCTCGGTGCCGGCGACGAGTCGGTTCTCTGGCGCGATAATCGAGAGGTCAGGGCTCCCGGTCACCCGACTGGCGGCCGCGGCGCTCCCGGTTGCGCCAGCGAGGGCGGAGAGGACCAGTAGCGTGGCGAGGAGCGCCGCGCTCGCCCGCCGGAAACGACGAGTCATGGTGAGAGAGACCGGCGGGTGGCCCCGCTTCAGTCGCTCTAGATACGTGGCATGTAAGCTTAACAACACGCTCGGCTCTCAGTCGGTGGTAACGTCACGCAAGGGATACGTTCGGCGCGCGCCTAGGTGTGGGTATGTCCGTCCCCGCCATCGACATCGACGGTCTGACCAAGTTCTACGGGGACGTTCGCGGCGTCGAGGAGCTGTCGCTTTCGGTCTCGGAGGGCGAACTGTTCGGCTTCCTGGGCCCCAACGGCGCGGGGAAATCCACGACGATTCGCCTCCTCCTCGGCCTGCTCAAACCGACCGACGGCACGGCGAGCGTCCTCGGCGTGCCGGTGGACGACCGCGCGGCCTTCCTCGACGTACTCGCCCGCGTCGGCCACATCCCCGGCGACCCGCGGTTCTACGACGACGTGACCGGCCGCAAGACCCTCGACTACTTTGCCGGGCTCTCCGGCGACGACCGCCGCGACGAACTCCTCGACCGCTTTCCGGTGCCGCTCGACCGGCCGGTCCGGGCCTACTCGCGGGGTAATCGGCAGAAACTCGCCATCGTACAGGCGTTCATGCACGACCCGCGGGTGGTCGTGATGGACGAACCGACCTCGGGGTTGGACCCCCTCGTCCAACAGGAGTTCTACGAGTTCCTCCGCGAGGAGCGCGACCGCGGGGTGACGGTGTTCTTCTCGACGCACATCCTCGGCGAGGTCCGCGAGGTCTGCGACCGCGTCGCCATCATCCGAGATGGTCGCCTCGTCGTCGTCGAGGACATCGACGACCTGCTCGCCCGAAGCGGCAAGGTCGTCACGGTCCAGTCGCCGGACGCCATCGACCTCGCCGACTTCGACTTCCCGGAGACCATCGACGCCCGCATCGAACCGGACGGCTCGCTCCGACTCGTCACCTCGGGCAACTACGACGCCCTCGTGGACGCGCTCGAAGGCTATCGTATCGACGACCTCGAAGTCCGCGAGACGGCCATCGAGGACGTTTTCATGCACTTCTACGACGAGGACGACGGCGAGGGCGCAGAAGACGGTGTTGCCGCCGGCGACAGCGCCGTCACCGACGACGAGCCGGGCGAGGCCGAGGACACCGCGGAGCCGTCGTCCGCCGATGCCGAGGAGTCCGCGGATGCGTGAAATCGACATCGCGGCCTTCGAGTTCGCCCGGCGTCGGCGCGGTCTCGCCATCGTCAGCGCGCTTCTCGTGGCGACGGCGGGGCTCACCATCGCCGTCTTCCCGTCGTTCGGTGAGTCCGACATCGACTTCGCCGAACTGCTGGAGTCGTACCCCGTGGAGTTTCAGGCGGCCTTCGTCGGGAGTGTCACCGACATCTCCTCGCTCGAGGGCTACCTCGTGGTCGAACTCTACCAACTCGTCTGGCTCCTCATCGTCGGGAGCTACTTCGCCTACGCCGCGGGGTCGCTCGTCGCCGGCGAGGTCGACCGCCAGTCGGTCGAACTCGTCCTCGTCCGGCCCGTCTCACGCACCCGGTTCGTCGTCGGCAAGTTCCTCGCGATGCTCCCTGCGGTCGCCGTCGTGGACCTCGCGCTCCTCGCGGCCGTCGTCGTCGGCGCGGGCCTCATCGACGAGGTGATTCACCTCACTCGTCTCCTCGCGGTCCACGCCGTCGGTGGTCTCTACCTCGTGGCCTGCGTCGCCGTCGGCCTCCTCGCGTCGGCGTTTTTCGGGCGCGTCCGCCGGGCGCAGGGCGCAGCCATCGGCGTCGTCTTCGGGACGTTCCTCCTCGACTCCCTGACAATCGACACCGACTACGAGTTCCTCGGGGCCCTGTCGCTCACGCGCTATCTCGACCCCGGCGAACTCCTCGTCGCCGGCGACATTGACTGGGGCGGCATCGCCGTCCTCGTCGCCGTGACGTGCGTCCTCGTCGTCCTCGCGGCCGAGGTGTTCGAGCGGCGGGACCTGTCGTAGCCGCCGTCTCTCGTCGCCGTCCTCGCCGGTGCGGGCGGGCCGCCCGCCCGCCCATTCGGTCCACCACCCGCGCGAGTCGCTTTTTCACCGCTGAGCGCCTACGTCTCCCATGCATCTCTACGCCGCCGCCAACGGCGCGGTTCTCGCGGTCTCGGGGTCGCCGGACGACTCGACCGCACGACGGCGCCTCGGCGAGCACCGAATCGAATGCGTCGCGGCCGACCCGCGCGCGCCGGACCGGGCGTTCTGCGGAACCTTCGACGCCGGCGTCTTCCGAACGACCGACGGCGGGGCGTCGTGGCACGCGGTTGGCACCGACGTGCTCCCCGAATCGGTGACGAGCCTCGCCGTCTCCCCGGCCGACCCCGAGGTGGTCTACGCCGGCACCGAACCCTCGGCCGTCTTCCGCTCCCGCGACGGCGGCGATACGTGGGCCGAACTCACGCCGCTTTCGGACCTCGATTCGGCGTCGTCGTGGGCGTTCCCGCCCCGCCCGCACACCCACCACGTCCGCTGGATAGAGCCGGACCCGACCGACCCCGACCGGCTGTTCGTCGCGGTCGAAGCCGGGGCGTTCGTCCGCTCGCTCGACGGCGGCGACACGTGGCAAGACCGCGTGCCGTCGAGCAAGCGAGACACGCACTCGATGGCGACGCACCCCGACCGACCGGGCCGCGTCTGGGTCGCCGCGGGCGACGGCTACGCCGAGACCGACGACGCGGGCGAGACGTGGACGACGCCGACCGAGGGGCTCGGCCACGGCTACTGTTGGAGCGTCGTCGTCGACCCCGCGGACCCGGACTCGGTGCTCCTGACGGCCGCCTCCGGGCCGATGCGCGCCCACCGAGTCGAGTCGGCGGCGGCGTACCTCTACCGCCGGCGGGGCTCGCCGGGCGACGGCGACGACTCGTGGGAGCGCCTCGCCGAGACCGGACTGCCGACCGGACCGGGCGCGACGCGCGCGGTTCTGGCCGCCGGACGAACCGGCGGCGAGTGCTACGCCGCGAACGACCGCGGCCTCTACCGAACGGCCGACTTCGGCGACTCGTGGGACCGAATCGAGGTCCCGTGGGATGGGACGCGGCGAACCGCGGCGGGACTGGCGGTCGTCGAGTAGTCGGGCGTTTTTCGGTCGGTTCGCGCCGTCGCCCGAAGCGAGAAGATTCATGGGTCGGCGCGGCAACGCCCAACCATGTACGATTTCGCCGTCGTCGGCGTCGGTCCCGCCGGCGCGCGGTTCGCCCGCCGCGCGGCCGACGCGGGCTACGACGTGCTCGCGCTGGAGAAAGGCGAGGTCGGGACGCCCCTCGCGTGCTCCGGCCACGTCAGCACCGACATCTGGGAGTACGTCCCCGACGAGGCGCGCGACCGCCTGTTTCAGAACCGCATCTACGGGGCGAACTTCCGCGTCGGCGGCCCGAACTCGAAGGCCTACCCGTTCTACAAGCAAAGCGAGGTCTCGAACGTCATCGACCGCGTCGAACTCGACCGCACCCTCGCCGACTGCGCCCGCGACGCCGGTGCCGACGTGCGCGAGAGACACACCGTCACCGCCGTCGAGGAACTCGACGACCGGGTCCGACTGACCGCCAGCGTGGCCGGCGAGGCCGGCACCGTCCAGTTCGAGTCGAAGATGGTCGCCGGATGTGACGGTCCGACTTCGCGGGTCCGCCGAGCGCTCGACCTCCCCGAACCGTCGGAGACGCTCCACGGCGTCCTCGCGTTCGACCCCGACCCGGACGACGGCGACTTCGTGGACGTGCACCTCACGGTCCCGCGCTTTTTCGCGTGGCGCATCCCCCGCGGTGACGCCGGCGTCGAGTACGGCCTCGCGGCCCCACCGGGCGCTGAGGTCAACGAGATGTTCGACGCGCTCACGAACACCTACGACGTCGAGACAGAGCACTTCTGTTCGGGAGCTATCCCCATCGGCCCGCCGGACCGGACGACGACCCGCCGGGCGTTCCTCATCGGCGACGCGGCCGCGCAGACTAAGCCCTTCACCGGCGGCGGTATCCTCTACGGGATGACCGCGGCCGACATCGCCGCGTCGACCATCGACCCCGACGACCCAGAGACGCTGTCGGCCTACGAGGACGCGTGGCGCGACGAACTCTCACGAGAGATTCGGCTGGGCCACCTCGTGCGCCGGTGTTACTCCTTCCCCGAGTGGCTCCAGCGGGTCGGCCTCCGGTCGCTGTCTGGCGAAATCGGCGTCCACATGGACAAGCCGAGTTCGTTCTTCTCGCGCGAACACCTGAAGAAACTGTTCTGAGAACTGACCCCGGACGCCCCGCTCAGTTCTCGCCCGGATACGTCGGAATCCGCGCCGACACCGCGCTCCCCTCGACGAACGGGAGCGACTCGCGGGTCGCACCGACGCGGTCGCCGTCGACGACAACTTCGAGGGCGTCGGCGTCGAGGCCGTAGTCCACGAGCGCGAAGCCGATGGGCGATTCGAGCATTGGGCTCTCGACGGCGCGGGTGACGGTGCCGACCGGCTCGCCGTCCGCCGAGACCTCGGCACCCGAGTCGGGGAGGTCGTCGGCGCGGAAGCCCACGAGTCGGCGCGAGGGCTGCCCGCGATTTTCTATCTTCGAGACGAGTTCCTGACCGACGAAACAGCCCTTGTCGAAGTCGAGCGCGTTGCGGACGCCGACGACGTTCGGGACGTTGCCGCGGAGTTCCGACTCGAAGAGCGGCGTGCCCGCCTCGGCGGTGAGGCTGTCCCACGTCTGGTAGCCGACGGGGACGGAGGGGTTGCCGTAGAACAGGAGCGCGTCGAGCACGTCTTCTGCGTCCTTCGCGCGGCAGATGACGTCGTAGCCCTCCTCGCCGGTCGGGTTGTCGGAGGCGACGACCGTGACGCCGAGTTCGCCGCCGATGGAGCCGCGGACGAAGGAGAGTTCGGGCTCCGGTGCGCCCGCCCCCGAGAGGATGCTCGCCACCTTCTCGGTCGACTGCGGGCCGTGGACGCCGAAGACGCCGAACTCGTCGGAGGCGTCGCGGATTTTCACGCGCTGGAGGAACGTCTTCGAACGCCACTCCTCGACGAGCGGTTCCGCGCGGTCACGCGGAGTGAAAATCAGCAGTCGCTCGCCCGCGTTGTAGACGTACATCTCCGTCTCGATGCGGCCGTCGGGGTCTAACAGCAGGGCGTAGACGCCCTCTCCGTCCTCGTCGGGGACGGTGTTGGTCACCGCGTTATCGACGTAGTCGACCCGGTCTTCGCCCTCGACGACGACCACGCCGTAGCCGTGTTCGATGACGCCGACGCCGTTTCTGACGGCGCGGTGGGTCCGCTCGGGGCGGCCGTAGTGGCTCACGACCTCGATTCCGCCGCGCGTCTCGAACGTCGCACCGTGTGCCTCGTGGATGTCGGCGACGAGTGTCATTACACCCCGTTTCGCCTTCGGCGCGTAAAACCCTCCCACTCCCGGACGACTCGCCCGGCTTTCGGCGCGGGGCCGACCCGGCGTCGGTCACCGACCGATGGACAGGTAGTCAAAACAGCCTGTGCTCCGCGTCGCCGCGTTCAGAGTCCGAACCGCTCGCGGAGTCTCTCGAACAGCGATGCGTCCTCTTCGACGGCTTCGCTCGGGTCCGGAACGACGCGCTCGTCGGCGTGGATGAGTACCCCCGTGTCGGCCTCCTCGACCACGATGAGGCTCTCGTCTTTCAGCGCCGACAGCGCCTCCTCGATGGTGTCGATGTCGGCGTCCACGGCGGCACGGAGTTCGAACACCGTCATTCCCTCGTCGTGGCGGTCGACGAGCGCGTCGAGCACCGCGACCTCGATGTCGCGGCGGTTCCGGAACTCCCGCCTCGCTCTCATAGCGGGTACATCGTTCGCCTCCTGTTTACTTGTACCGCCCGTCTGACGGGCGTCCGACAGGCAGGGGGTACCTTTTTGTTTCCGAACCCCGGAATCCTCGCGTAATGGGACTTACTTGCCGTCTTCTCGGGCACTCCTACGGAGACCCCGAGACGGAACGGGAGCGCGAGGAACGCGGCGACGAGGTGGTCGTCTCGATTCGGGAGATACAGGTCTGTTCGCGGTGCGGACACGAACAGGTAATCAGCGAGAACAAGGAGGTCACGGCCATCCGAACGCCCGAGGAGGTCGGGATGACGGAGGGCGAAGTCGAGACCGCGGCCGCGGGCTTCGAACCGGCGAACCCGAAGCCCGGCGTCTCCGACGCCGAGGACGCCGCCATCGAGACGGCTCCGGACGCGGAGACGCAGGCCGAGGTCGACGCCGCAGCCACCGACGCTGCTGCGGACGTCGACGCGGGCGCGGACCCGGACCCAGACCCGGACCCCGCGGCGCAACAGTCGGCCGAGACCGCGAACGCCGCCGACGCCCAACCCGCAGGCGGGCCGGACACGGCCGACGACGCCGGGAGCGTCGACGCCCCGCCGGTGACCGACGACGGCATCATCCTCGACGACGACGAGGAGCAGTCGGCCACCCGCGACCGGACGCAGTGGCCCGACGAGGTCGACGAGGTCGAGACCGACGACCCGACGCCGCCGGCCGACGGCGACGACGCGGAGTTCATCGACGCGGACGCCGAGGCGGGCGTCGAGGCCGACGCGGCGGAGTCGGAACAGCCCCGAGAGCGAGAACGCGGCGCGTGGCCCGACGCGCCGGGCGACGACGAGGGATGGAACGCCCAGCCCGACGACGGCGAACCCGTCTCCGTCTCGTTCGGCGGCGGCCTAGCCCCGGAGGGCAACAGCTCGCCAAGCCAGCAGTCGAACGGTCAGTACGTCGAGGCGGAGGAAGACGACTTCGTCCGCGCCGACGAGTCGAACGTCGGCAACGAGGCCCCCGACGACGCCGTCGAGTACTACTGTCCGAACTGCGGGCACGCCCGCGGCGCGTCCTCGTCGTCGATGCGGGCCGGCGACATCTGCCCCGAGTGTAAAAAGGGCTACATCGCCGAGCGGGAATCCTGACCGCGGCACGCCCTCGCAGGCGTCGCAGAGTCGCGAAACAGGTAAACCATCCCCTGTCGAAAAGGCGTCCATGAAGGAGTACAAGATGCGTCGTGGGGAGACGCTCGAAGAGCGAATTCCGGACATGAAAGCGACGGTCGAGGACTACTTCGGCCCCATCACCGGCACCGAGGAGTTCAAAGGAAGCGACCTCTACGTCGTCGGCGAACCCAAGAACCCCGTGTTCACCCGCATCGTCGCCGGCGCGGTCAAGTACAGCGGCAAGAAGGACAAGCTCGCGGTCAACTTCGAGGAGGCCGACCCGGCCGACCTCGCTCCCGAGGACCTCGAAGCCGCGGGCGAGGCCGTCAGCGCGAAGAACGACTTCCTCCTCGAGGCGACGGGCCGCGACGCGAAGTCCCGCCGCGACTCGATGAAGCGCGCGGTCGAAGACGACGCGCCCGACGTCTGAGCCGTCCGACGCGGTTCGATTTTCTCGCGCACCCACTCGTCGAGCGGCCGCACCGCCGGCGAAACGTACATAGTGCTAGCACGTGACGCTCCGGCTGACAGCGACTTCGCCAGCCACGAACACGAATTTTTATTTCGAATGTGAGTAAAAACTCCCGGCACGGTTAAGTGATACCGGGACGAACGGGCTGGTATGGCTATCGAAACTATCCTGCTCGCGGTCGGCGCGGGCGACGCCGAGCGCATCGACAGACTCGCCGAGGAGACGATCGACGTGGCCGGACCGACCGGCGCGACGGTCGTCATCGGACACGTCTTCACGAGAGACGAGTACGACGAGGCCCTCGACAACCTCGACTTCGACATCACGGCAGAGGAGGTCTCCGCGGACGACGTGGCCCGACGACACGCCATCGTCCGCGAGCTCACGCGGCGCTTCGACGAGGCGGACATCGACTACGTCGTCCACGGCCGAGTCGGCCACCACGGCGAGAAACTCGTCGAACTCGCGGGCGAGGTCGACGCCGACCGCCTCGTCGTCGGCGGTCGAAAGCGCTCGCCGACCGGCAAGGCCGTCTTCGGGAGCGTCGCACAGGAGGTCATGCTCGAATCGTCGTGTCCCGTGACGTTCGTCCGCGCGGACACCAAGTGACGACCTGCAGGCGGCGCGACTGACGGAGTGGACTGTCGGGGAACCGACTTCGCAGGCAACTACATATCTTAGCGCACCGTCATCTCTCGCATGGACCACTCCATCGATTACCGCCCGTCGTTCGCCCTCCTTACCGTCTCGCTCGACGAGGGCGAGTCGCTCCGGTCGGAGGCCGGCGCGATGGTCAGCTACTCCGACGGCATCGACATCGAGACGAACGCGAAAGGCGGCCTCTTCGGGTCGCTCAAACGGAGCGTCCTCGGCGGCGAGTCGTTCTTCCAGAACACGTTCAGCGCCCGACAGGCGGGCGAGGTCTCTTTCGCGCCCCCGCTCCCGGGCGACATCGTCCACCACGCCCTCGAAGACGAGACCCTGTACGTGCAGTCCGGGTCGTACATCGCCTCGGACCCCGCGCTCGACCTCGACACCTCTTTCGGCGGCGCGAAGACCTTCTTCGGGAGCGAGGGGCTGTTCCTGCTCAAACTGACCGGCACCGGCGACAGTTTCCTGTCGAGCTACGGGGCCATCCACGAGGTCGAACTCGGCGAGGGCGAGCGTTACACGGTCGACACCGGCCACATCGTCGCCTTCGACGAGACGACGAGCTTCTCGGTCGAGCGCGTCGGCGGCCTGAAGTCCACCCTGTTCAGCGGCGAGGGGCTCGTCTGTACGTTCACCGGACCGGGAACCGTCTGGATACAGTCGCGCAGCATGGACTCGTTCCTCTCGTGGCTCATCCCCAAACTCCCGACCAACAACTCCGCGTAGGCCGCGGCCACCGACTTACATCGCGGCGAGTAAATCTACCGAGAATCCCGCTTAGTTAAGTGGAGGGCGCATCGCTATGGGAACGATGGCGTACTACGTGGGCGTCGACCTGGGGGCGACGAACGTCCGTTCCGTGGTGGGCGACGACGATGGAACTATCCTCGGAGAGGCCCGTGATAACACTCCGCGCGGCCCGACCGGAATCGCGATTACCGAGGCGGTCCTCGGCGTCGTCCGCGAGGCGTGTGCCGAGGCGGGTATCGACCCGAGCGACGCGGTCGCGGCCGGCATCGGTGCTATCGGCCCGCTCGACTTGGCCGAGGGCGCGGTCGAGAACCCGGCGAACCTGCCGGACACCATCGACCGAATCCCGCTGACCGGTCCCCTCTCGGTGCTCTTGGAGACGGACGAGGTGTACCTGCACAACGACACGAACGCCGGGGTTATCGGCGAGCGGTTCCACTCCGACCGCAACCCCGACGACATGGTGTACCTCACCATCTCCTCGGGTATCGGTGCGGGCGTCTGTGTCGACGGGCACGTCCTCGCCGGGTGGGACGGTAACGCCGGCGAGGTCGGCCACCTGACGCTCGACCCGAACGGCTTCATGACGTGCGGATGCGGCCACAACGGTCACTGGGAGGGCTACTGCTCGGGCAACAACATCCCGAAGTACGCCCGCGAACTCCACGAGGAAGACCCCGTGGAAACCGCGCTTCCCGTCTCTGACCCCGATTTCTCCGCGGTCGACGTGTTCGAACACGCCGGCGAGGACGAGTTCGCCGACCACATCATCAACCAACTGGGCCACTGGAACGCGATGGGCGTCGCCAACATCGTCCACGCGTACGCGCCGCTTATCATCTACGTCGGCGGCGCGGTCGCGCTCAACAATCCGGACCTCGTGTTAGAGCCCATCCGCGAGCAGATGAGCGAGATGGTCATGTCGAACATCCCCGAGATTCAACTGACGACGCTCGGCGACGAAGTCGTGGTCGAGGGGGCGTTGGCGAGCGCGATGACCGGTGGCACCGGTGACCGCTCGCGGCTGTGAGGCCGCGAGGATTCACGGGTTTCGGCGCAGGTGGCACCGGTGACCGGTCTCGACTGTAACGCGGCGCTTCGTCTCTCCGCCGTCGAGTTATCTCGATTGATACTCGGTGGCGCAGTCTTATAACCCCTGTCCGGGAACACGGTGATGTGCACCCGACGACGCCGAATCATTCGGCGCGCCGGTCGGCGCCTTCCCGTTCTCGTCGAACCGCACGGTGCACGGGCGTTCCACCGGAAGCCTAGAACGGGACTGGTCGACAACCCCCACCACCATCGTCGACCGATCGACGCCGATGGGGTATCCACACCCACCCACCCACCCATCCCCATCGACGTCGCTTCAGTTCTCACGCAACCCAGTGCAGACTGAGCGGTCCCCGCTTTCCTCCGGTCCTCAGGCCTTCCCCTTACCCAAGGACCTCCGTCCGATTTTTCTCCTCGGCGCGCTCAGACTCACCGTGGACCGCCGCCAGTTCCTCCGCACCGTCGGCGCGAGCGCGGTCGCCGCCTCCGTCGCCTCCGTCGCCGGTTCCCGCCCCGTCACCGCCCATCCCGGCCCCTTCGAGCCGCTGGGTCGCATCGATATCGACGGCGCGAAAGAGGCCGTGGTATCCGCCGACGGCGAGACCGTCTTCGTCGCCGCGACCAGCGGCTACGCCGTCGTCGATATCTCCGCACCCGACCGCCCGGAACTCATCGCCGAGCGCCGCGACCCGCTTTCCGACCGCGAAGACGGCCCCCTCCGCGGACTCTACGACGCGAAACTCGACGGCGACACGCTTCTGGTCGTCGGCCCGGCCAACCCGATTCCGGGTGCGCCGGCGGGCGTCCTCGTCGTCGACGTGTCCGAGCCCGCGACCCCCGAGGAAATCGCCTTCCACGAGACGGACTTTCCCATCCACAACTGCTTCGCCGCCGACGGCCGGGCGTACCTCACCGCCAACGACGGCGACCGGAACCCACTCGTCGTTCTCGACACCGACACCGGCGACGAACTCGGCCGCTGGTCGGTCGTCGACGCCGACGACCGCTGGGCCGACGTGCCCGCCTCGGTCCGGTCCGTCCACGATGTGTGGGTCCGCGAGGGCGTCGCGCACGTCGCCCTCTGGGACGCCGGGACGTGGCTCGTCGACCTCTCGGACCCCGAGTCGCCGTCGGTCCTCGGGTCTGTCTCGCCTGGCGACCCCGAAGCGCTGTCGGGGCTGACCGCCCGCGGTCGCCGCCGCGAGGGGCGGACGCCGCCCGGCAACCACCACTACGTCGCCACCGACGACTCCGGTGACCTCCTCGGCGTCGGTATCGAGTCATGGGCTGTCGAGGTCGACCGCGACGACGAGACGACCGAACTCGTCGGCGGGCCGAGCGGCGTCGAACTCTGGGACGTCTCGGACCCGGCGACGCCGACGAGGCTCTCGACCATCGACCCGCCGGCCAGTCCGGACCCGACGGTCGGCGGCGTCTGGACCACGGCGCACAACTTCGACTTCCGCGACGACAGGCTCTACACCTCGTGGTACCGCGGCGGCGTCAAGCGCCACGACGTGTCGGACCCGACCGACCCCGTCGAACTCGCGTGGTGGCGCGACCCCGAGCGCGCGAGTTTCTGGACCGCGCAGTACGCCTACCCATTCGCCGACGAGGGCGTCTTCGTCGCGTCGAGTTGGGGCGTCGGCGACGCGTCGCCCGCGCTCTACACGTTCCCCGACCACGCCGGCGACCAGCGCGACCCGCCGCCCCTCGGCCCGGACACGACCACCGAGTCGCTCGTCAACACGCCGACGCCGACCGGAAACGAGACAGCTGCGCCCACGTCCGACACCGAATCTACGACGTCGACTTCGGCGACCGACGCGCCGGGCTTCGGACTCGGCGTCGGCGCGGCGGCCCTCGGCGTCGCCGGTTGGCTGGCCCGTCGTCGCGGGCGGCGCGACTGAGGGCGAACGACTCCAATGGGCCGGCTCGCCGACTCGCGTCGCTCTCGCGTCGAATCTATCACGAACGACCGAGACAGCCTTTCTCTCGCCGGCCGGCGCGTTGGGAGAACCGTTTCATTCTAATCCGTGGGGTTCGAAGCATCGGGGTATGAGCGACGAGTCGGAGAGCCTCAAAGAGCGCGTCGAGACGTGGATGGTCGGTCAGATGCCGATTATCCAGATGCACGGCGGCAACAGCGTCGTGCGCAAGGCCGATGCGGAATCGGGGGAAGTCGTCGTCGAACTCGGGGGCGCGTGCGCCGGGTGCGGCATCTCGAACATCACCGCCCAGAACATCCAGTCGGACCTCATCATGACGTTCGACGAGATTACCGACGTGCAGGTCAAGGTCCCCAGTTCCGGCGACCACGGCAGCAGCACCGTCGAGGGCGGCCGCGGCGGCGAACTGCAGTACGGCGACGAGGGACCGGGTCACTTCTAACCCACCTTTTTTCACGGGGTCCTCGGCAACTTCGTTGCCTCGAACCCCGCCAAAAAATCTGGACCAAAAAAGGCGGCTACTCCCTCCGGTCGTAGCCGTACGGTTCCCTCCAACACTTGCACCCTTTCCGCGGTTCTCAGTACGTATTTTCGACGACTCCCGCCACCACGACGTCTGAGTCCTCCCCGGCAACGACGACTGACCGTCTTCCGGAGTTGCGACGCCTACCCCGACAGCGCCGACTCCAGACTCGACGCCACCGACCGCGCTTTTTCGGCCAACTCCTCGGAGATGTGGCCGGCCTCGACGGCTTCGTCGAGTTCGTCGTCGTCGACCCGTTCGACCGTCCCGTCGGCGTGTTTCACCACGTCCACGTGGAGGTCGATATATCGAATCTGGTCGGGGAAGCACTCGACGGGCGTGCAGATGTTGACGTAGGTCCCTTTGACCGTGCCTTCGGAGTCGCGGTACACCGTCGGGTACCACCAGCGCCCCTCGCGGAACTTCGTGACCGCCACGTCGCCGGACTCGCGGTCGACGCCGAGGGCGTCGTAGGTGCCGCCGCCGCTCATGCCGCGTCGGAGTTCGACGGTCCCCTCGGAATCGTGCTCTGTCACCTCGCCGGAGCCGAGCGTGATGAGTCGGCCGTCGGGCTTTCCGTGGCCGATTTCCACGTCGTCGCCTTCGAGCGGGCCGAACTGCGCGGTCACCACGCCGAAGGGGAACTCGCCGTCGCCGACCGACTCGCAGAGCGCCTCCGCGAGGTCGACGCCGGCAGAGGCCTTCGGCGAGGCGGCCTTCGTCCGGTGGTGGCCGGGCATCGTCGTCTCGACGGCGCGGCGCTGAGCGTCGAGTTCGAAGCGCGTCTCGCGGCCGAACCAGACCCACGTCGTCGCGGTGGGTACCGCGACCGCTCGCGGGGCGTCGACGGGTTCGGAGAGCGCGTCGTCGAGTTCCGCGGCCACCTCGGCCGCCCGGTCGAGCGCGTCGTTCAGGGCGCTCATGTCGGCATCGACGGCGTCGCGGTGCCAGCGGATGCCCCAGCCCTCGGGCGGGTCGCCGCCGAGGAGGTCGGTCATGCCGGCCAGTTCGCGGGCGGCGGCCTCGTCTCGGGTGTCGACACGGACGCCCTCGGAATCCGGTTCGAGGGTCGCCAGCCCCGCGACGGCGCGGACGTCGCCGGTCAGTTCGGCGCGGCGGGAGGCCCACGGCGGGGCCGACTCGGCGACCTGCACGCGGACTTCGTCGCCGACTTCCACGCGGCCGTCGATATCGCCGTACGAGAGGTAGCCCTCGGTCTCGCCGAGGTCGCAGACCGCGCCGCCGCCGAGGGTGTCGGTCACGCGGACGTCGAACACCGCACCGGTCGGCGCGGGGTCGTCCCACGCGAAGGTGTCGATGCCGAGGTCGGTGAGTCGCTCGGTGGCCGTTGCGACCGCCTCGGGCGTGCCAGTCGCGCCGACGCCCTGTCGGTTCCGGGTCGTCTCGACCGACACGTCGTGGTCTAGGGAGTCGAACTCGGCGTCGAAGCGCTCCCGAATCGGGCCGGACGCCTGCACCACGTCGTGGCCGTCGTCGAGGAAGACGCTCGTGAGCGCGGTGGCGTAGATGCCGCGGACGCGGACCCTCATAGCTCGTCGGCGTCGCGGGCGAAGGTGACACGAGCGTCGACCGTCGGGCCGAGCGTCAGTTCGACTTTCTCCTCCGAGAGCACGCGGCCGCCCTCGATGGGGACGCCCCACGAGTCGAACTTGAGGTAGCCGCGGAGGTCCGCGCCGTGGGTGTAGAGGTCGACGTGGTCCACGACGTGTTCCTGCACGTCGCTCGCGCTGTGGGCCATCTCCATGTCGGAGTAGACGGTGCCGCCGTCGCCGAAGAACGCGGCGATGGCGTCTGCGTCCGATTCGACTGCGTCGCTCACGAGGTCCGACGCGGCCCGGAGGTCGTCGGTGTCGAGGCCGACCTCGCGGAGCGCCGCCTGTTCGCGGGGGTCGAAGTGCATACCCGCCCTTCGGAGCGGAGGCATTAACGTCGTACGGTCGGCCGTCGGTCGCTATCCCGACCAGTCGGTCGTCGGCCGCCCGACTGTCGGCTGTTCAGCCGGCCGGTCGCGGGATGTCGTGGCCGAAGCTATTACCAGATGCGATACCCTTTATGCCACGTGATGGACCAGCAGGACCCAGTCGAGCAGGCGTCCGACGGCTCGGACGACCTCTACGACATCGCCACGTGGGAGGAACGAACCTCGGTTGACGGGCTCGCGGTCGCGCTCTACCGGGTGCTGGTCGCGTCGACCCGCGCGGTGGTCGTCCTCGCCGCGTTGCTCATCCTCGTCGGTATCGGCGGCCTCTCGGCGCTCACCGACCCGCAGGTCGGCGCGCTCACGTTGCTCTCGGCGCTCCCGGCGCTCGCGCTCGCCGGCTACGTCTACTACTCCGACGTGACCCAAAACGAGCCGCTGTCGATGCTCGTGGTGACGTTCCTCCTCGGCGTCCTCACGGCCACCTTCGCCGCGATTCTCAACTCGCTTCTGAGCAACGTCGGCCAGACCATCGCGGCCGAGTTCCAGCTGTCTATCGGCTTCCTCGGCAGTATCGTGTTCTACTTCCTCGTGGTCGGTCCGGTCGAAGAGACCGTCAAGCTCCTCGCAGTCAGGCTGTACGCCTACTCCCACGACAGTTTCAACGCCGTCATCGACGGCGCGGTCTACGGCGCCATGGCCGGTCTCGGCTTCGCCACCATCGAAAACGCTCTGTACATCACCCGCAACCTCACCTCGTCGGGACTCGACGTTGGGGCCGACGGCGTCGGCATCATCGCCGCCGGCGGGACGATTACGGCGGTCCGCGCGCTCGCCGGGCCGGGTCACGTCATCTACTCGGCCATCGCCGGCTACTACCTCGGTCTCGCCAAGTTCAACAAGGAGAACGCCGGGCCCATCGTCATCAAGGGCCTCATCCTCGCGGCGCTCGTCCACGCGACGTACAACTCGACGGTCGGTCTCGGCTCGTCTGTCATCGCGGGAATAACCGGCCTCGGCGGTCTCGTGGCCTTCCTCGTCTACGTCATCATCTACGACGGGGTCTTCGGGCTCTACCTCATTGGGAAGCTCCGCCGCTACAGCCAGGCCTACCACAGCGCCCACGCGCCCGGGCCGAGCGCGGCGTCGTTCAGCTCGGAGCAGACCGAGTTCGAGGACTGAGTCGGCGACGGCAGAAAAGCGAACCGAGACGAACCCCAGCGTCCTCTTTTACTCGGCGACCAACCGCTCGGCGTAACCGTCGAGCATCGATTCGACGTACTTCGCCACCACGTCGACCTCGACGTGAATCGGGTCGCCGACCGCCTTTTCGGAGAGCGTCGTCAGGTCGTAGGTCGTCGGAATGATAGCCACGGCGAAGGTGTCCTCGCGGCGGTCCGCCACAGTGAGGCTGATGCCGTCGAGACAGACCGATCCCTTCTGGACGACGTAGTTCGCCAGCGACTCGGGGAGGTCGAACTCGAAGAACCAGTCGTCGCCGACGCGCTCGACGTTCGTGACAGTCGTCGTGCCGTCGACGTGGCCTTGGACGATGTGGCCGTCGAAGCGGTCGTCGGCCGCGAGGGCGCGTTCGAGGTTGACGCGGTCGCCTTCGACCACGTCGCCGAGGTAGGTCTTCTCGACGGTCTCCGCCGCGAGAAACACCTCGAACCAGTCGTCGCCGAACGCCTCGACGGTCAGGCAGACGCCCGAGACCGCGATTGACTGGCCGTGGTGGAGGTCGTCGAACGCAAGGTCGGTGCGGATGCGGAGGCGGCGACCACCGTCGGTGTCGGTCACGTCGACGATTTCGCCCGGCCCCTCCACGATTCCCGTGAACATACCCGCGCTTCGGACGGGCGAACTTAATGCCTATCGTTTCCGTTTTTCATCACGTTTTCGTGACACTCTCGCCCATACAATTTTACCGTCGTCGTCCGGAGTGTCGGTATGGACGTTCTGGCCCGACTGCGGAGCAGTTTCGTCACCGGTCTCATTCTCGTCACTCCGCTGGCCGTGACCGTGTTCGTCCTCCAGTTCGCGTTCAATCGCATCACCGCCGCGCTTCGCCCGGTCGTCCGCGAGGTGACGCCCTTCCTCGCCGGGGCGCTCAACTACTCCGGCGACATCGTGTTCATCTCGCAGGTGCTGTCGGCGCTCATCATCGCCGTGGCCATCTCGCTTCTCGGCTACCTCGCGTCGATAAGTCTCGGCCAGCGGCTCTTCGGGAGCTTCGAGCGCGGCGTTCGACTTCTGCCGCTCGTCCGCACTATCTACTTCGGCGTCCGGCAAGTCTCCGAATCGCTCACCGAACCCACCGCCGGCTACGACCGCGTGGTGTTGGTCGAGTACCCACGGGAGGGCCTGTTCTCCGTCGGTTTCGTCACCAACGAGGCACCGCCGTCGGTGTCGGCGGTGTCCGACGACGACCTGTTTACCGTGTTCGTCCCGAACAGTCCGAACCCGACCGCCGGGGCGCTCATCATGGTCTCGCCCGAGGAGATTCGCGAACTCGACATGCCGGTCCGCCGCGGCCTCCGTCTGCTCGTCACCACGGGGCTGAGCGTCGACGACCCCGAGACGCTCCCCTCGGGGCCGGCGGCCTACGACCCGTCGAACGGCGACGGCGTCCGGTCGGAGTCGGAGCAGCGACGGAGCGCGGGCGAGACGCAAAAGCGAGCCGAGTGAGTCGCCACGGCGGCCTCACAGCCCCCAGATGAGGGCGATACCCGCGGTCGTGACGACCGTGAGTAACAGTTGGAGCGGCGCGCCGACGCGGAGGTAGTCGGTAAAGCGGTAGCCGCCGGGCCCGTACACCATCAGATTCGTCTGGTAGCCGATGGGCGTCATGAACGCCGTGCTCCCGCCGAAGGTGACCGCGAGAGCGAAGGCGAAGGGGTCGGCACCGAGGCCGAACGCGGTGTCGATGGCGACCGGCAACAGGAGAACGACGCTCGCGACCGGTGTGATGACGTTCGCCAACAGCCCCGTGAGCAGGTAGAACGCGGCGACCACGGCGACGACCGGGAGGTACACCGCCGCGACGCCGACGAGGTCCGAGAGGAGTGCGACGCCGCCGGTCAGTTGGAGCGCCCGCCCCAGTGGGATGACGCCCGCGAGCAGGAAGATGACGTTCCAGCTCACCGCGTCGTAGGCGTCGCTCGCGGACAGACAGCCGAGCGAGACCATCGCGGCGACACCACCGAGCGCGGCGATGGCGATGGGGACGACGCCGAGCGCGGCCAGTCCGATGACCGCCGCGATGACGGCGAACGCGCGGAACGCCGTGGGCGACAGCCCGCCGTTGTCCTCGATGAACTCGTCTGCGACCTCGCTCGTCACGACGAAGTCGCCGCTGTCGCGGAGGTACCGGGCCGTCTCGTTCGTCGTCTGGAGGAGCAGCGAGTCGCCGACGCGGAGGTCGACGTCCCGGAAGTGCTCGCGGATGAGGTCGCCGCCGCGCCGCCGGACCGCGAGCACGGTCGCGTCGTACCGCTCGCGGAGCCGCGCCCCACCGATAGTCTCGCCGACGAGGCCGGACTCGCGGGGGACGACGAGTTCGACGAGCGCCACGCGGTCGGGGCGGTCGAGTTCGGCGTCGGTGACCGACGCGCGCGGGAGGAACCGCAGGTCCGCGAGGTCGCAAAAGCGCCGAATCGTCGCCGGGTCGCCCCGGATGGTCAGGATGTCCCGCGCCTCGACCTCGCGGTCGGAGTCGGCGGCGATGAAGTGTTCGCCGCCGCGGAGCACGTCGAGGATGTCCACGTGGAGGTCGCGGTAGGTGTCGTCGGAAATCTCGCCCGCGGGGATGCCGACGAGCGGCGACCGCGAGGGGACGAGCACGCGGGCGAGAAACGGCTCGACGCCGTAGTTCCCGGTTCGGTTCCCGGGTTCGATTCGCTCGGGCAGGAGTCGCGGCGCGACCGTCAGCAGGTAGCCCGCGCCGACGACGAACACGACCGCCCCGAGCGGCGTGAACGTGAACATCGAAAACGGCGGCAGTCCGGTGGCCTCGGCGTAGGCCTCGCTGGCGACGAGGTTCGTCGCCGTCCCGACGAGCGTGAGCGTGCCGCCGAGCATCGAGGCGTACGAGAGGGGAATGAGGAGCTTCGACGGCGAGACGTTCGCCTGGTCCGCGAGGTCGGAAACCATCGGAATGAACACCGCGACGACCGGCGTGTTGTTGACGACGCCCGCGATGGGGCCGGTGAGTCCGACGACCGCCCCGAGCAGTCGGCTCTCGCTCCCGTTCGTAAACGAGGCGACCGCGTCACCGAGGACGCGAATCGCGCCGGTCTGTCGAACCCCCTCGCTGAGGGCGTACATCGAGAGGATGGTAATCGTCGCGGCGCTCGAAAACCCCGACAGCCCCGTCTGGAGGTCGACCCGCGTCCACGGTTCGAGGACGACGAGCGCGACGATGACGCCGATGGCCGTCACGTCCGGCGGGGCCGCCTCAGTCACGAACAGCGCCATCGTGACGACGACGAGAGCGAAGACGACGAGCATCCCGGACGTGACGGCGACCATGCGGGCAGTCGATTCGGAGGCGGCTTAATGCTACCCCGCGTGACTGTCGGTCGCATCGACGGGTCGGTGGCTTCCGGCGAGCGGACGACCACGAGTCGCACCCGCTTGTCGGTCGCGACGCTTTTACTCGCTCGTGGTGTAGCCACGGGCGATGCGACTCGGAATCCTGGAGATGGTTGGTCTCGGTGCGACCCTCATCTTCGCCATCCCCGTCGGCGTCTTCGGACTCACGCTCCTCGGCGACGGGCGGACCGTCTTCGGCGGCGCGATGCTTCTCCTCGCGGTGCTCATGGTCGCGCTCCCGAAGTTCCTCACCATGCCACAGGACATCCCCTCGCTCGCGGCCGAGAAAGTCATCGGCGGCGTCGCAAAAGAGCCGGACGAAGACGAATAGCTACCAGCGACTCGGGTCGAGACCGGTCGGCGCGTCGCCGAGCAGTCGCGGCCCGTCTTCGCCGACGACCAGCACGTCGGTCAGTTCCACTCGCCCGTGGTCCGCGTGCGTGACCGCGGCGCGGACCCGCAGGACGTTGCCGGCGACGAGTTCTCGGTCGCCGTCGAGCGGCGGGTCCTCGCGGGCCGCGAGGCCGATGCCGCCGCCCACGTCTCTCGTCACCTCGTCGGCCATCGAGAAGCCGAACGCGGCGGTCTCCGCCCGGAGTTCGCTCCCGAGGAAGCCGGCGTCGTCGCCGGGGTCCGCTTCGACCAGACTGACCTTTCTGGCGGCGTCGCAGGCGACGTGCGCCCGGCGCTCCCACCCGCCGTCGGGGTCGACGACGAACGTGCGAGCCAGTGAACCGCGGTAGCCCACCGGCCCGCGCGGGCCGACCGAGACGACGATGGGTTCGCCCGGCCGGAGTTCGACCGGTTCGCCCCCGTCGCCTCGGGTTCCGGCGCGAACCGTCGTCGCGCCCGCAGAGTCGACGCCCTCGGCCGCGAGCGTCGCGTTCACCTGTCGGCGGAGTCGCTCGGTGGACAGCGGCGCACCGTCCCAAGAGAGGACGGGTTCGCCGTCGCTGCCGTCATCGTCGTCGCCCTCGCCGCCGTTCCCCTCACGGCCGCTGTCGGCGTCGCTGGCTTCCTCCACCGTCGCCGCCGACAGTATCGCGGCCGCGCGACCGATACCGCGGCTCGCGGCGCGCTGGGCGGCCTCGATGGCGTCGCGCTCGGCGTCGTCTTTCACCGCGCGGGCGTCTGCGACCGCCGGGGTCGACGCGAGGTCGTAGCCCGCCGCTTCGAGGTGGAGCGCGGCGTCGTGCGGAATCGTCCGCGGCGCGAGGACGGTCCCTTCGGAAGCGCCGAGTTCCGCGAGGACGGCCGCGGCGGCCTTCCCCGGGGGTCTGTCGTCGACGCGGACCGACGCGACCGGGAGCGACGGCGGTTCGACGGTCGAGGGGACTCGGAGATGTGTCTCGCCGGCGACGCGGACGAACACGAGGTCGCAGTCGAAGCCGCGGCCCGTGAGGTAGCGACTCGTCGGGTCGGAGCCGCGGGAGACGGCGACGAAGCCGACGGCGTCTCGCTCGTCGACGGCAGCGTCGATAGCGTCGCCGCCGCGAGGTCTCCCTCGCACGGGACGTTACGCCTCGGGTTCGGGCGCGGGCGGTTCCTGCGCGTCGTCGACGAGTTCCTGCGCAGGCTCCTCGCGAATCTCGTTGTGGAGGAGGACGCTGATGGGGAGCGTCGGTGCGCCGGTGACGAGGTTCTCGAGGACGATGAGGCGCTCGCGGGCGCGGGACATCCCGACGTAGAAGACGCGGCGCTCGTTGTCGGTGATGAGCGGGACGGGACTCGTCGTCGCGGTGAACTCCTCGATGCCGCGGGCTTCGAGCTCCTCGTCGGAGACGGAGGCGGCCATCTGCTCGACGACCTTCTCGGTCAGGTCGGTCGCCATGAACACGTGGTCGGCCTCGCGACCCTTCGCGGAGTGGATGGTGCCGACGCGGACGCGACTGGGGTCCATCCCCTCGTAGTCGCCGCCGAAGTACGCGTTGACGGACTTGCGCTGGAAGCTCGTTACCTTGCGGACCATGTCGCTCGCGGACGCGCTGTCGGGGGCGAACGGCGCGAAGTTCTTGATTTCCTTCGGCGTGAACTCGATGTTCGTGATGTCGTCGACGCCGACTTCCTCCTGTCTGTCGTCGATGGCGTCGAAGAGGTCGTCGCGGTCGTTCGTGCCGAACGCGGAGTCTTGGAGCATGTCCGCGAGGCGGCGCGCCTCCAGCCCGTTGACGGGTTCTTCGGCGTCCAGCGCCTCGACCGCGCGGACGTACTGCGTGAGCCGGTCGGTCCACATGCGCTGGTCGGTCAGCGTCGAGAAGGGGATGCCCGACGGGAGGAACTCGTCGATGAACTGGAACATCTGGTATCGCGCGCGGAACAGCACCATCACGGTGCCCTCGTCTTTCTCGACGGTGTAGCGGACGTTCCGGGCGAGTTCGAGCATCGACGGGCTCTCGACGGCCTCGACCGCGCCGCCTTCCTTGCGCGGCTTGAGGTCCTTCTCCTGTCGCTTGTCGATGTGGCGAATCTCCCGGTTGACGACGTTGAGGACGTTCGACGGGAGCCGGTAGGAGTTCGGCAGAATCTCGTCGTTGTCGCGTTCGGCGTCGAGGAGGAGGTTCGGGTCCGCGCCCTGCCACGCGTAGACGACCTGGTCGTCGTCGCCGGCGATGAGGACGCCCCGCATGTGGGGCTTCCACTCCTCGTACACGTCGTACTGGAGGGTCGTGATGTCCTGGAACTCGTCGATGACGAGGTAGTCGACGTTGGGGACGAGGGCGCGCTGCTTGACGCGTTCGAGCATGTCAGCGAATCCGACGAGCCCGTTTTCGCCCTTGTAGGCGCGCCACGCGCGGATGGCCTCGGGGATGTCGATGCGGTCGTCGTCGGACGGCCACGTCGGCGTGTACTTGTTTCCTTCCTGCGCGTTCGGGTCGACTTCCGGCGGGAGGCGGACCTCCTCGACGTTCCACTGGAACGGCACGTCGTACCAGTCGGACACGTCGCGGCGGGTGCGCTGGAGCCACTGGCTCGTGGCGATGACCTTGTTCCCGATGGTGGTCGAGCGGGCGGTCCGACGGCCCGCGCCGCCGTACTCGTCTTCGAACTCGATGCCGTAGTCCTCGCAGAACTCCTGTTTGTCGTTCTCGCCGACCACGTCGTTCCGCGAGAGGCTCAGCAGTTCGTACGCCTTCGCGTGCATCGTCGAGACGTTCCCCTTCAGCGACCGCGGGTTGATGTCGAGTCGCTCCGCGAGCCGGTCGCGGACCTCGGCCGCCGCGGCTCGGGTGTAAGAGACAACGAGAATGTCGCGGATGGTGACGCCGTCTTGTTCGAGAATCTCCTCGACCTTGTCGAGCAAGGCCGTGGTCTTCCCGCTTCCCGGGCCGCCGAACAGCCGGGTGACGGTCACGTCGGATTCGCTCATTGTGCACGTTCACGGCCTTATCGGTGATAAGCGACGTGCTTCGGACGAGGGCGAACGCGCCCGGAGCAGTCGTACTCGCCGGGCGTTCGCGGACGGCTCACCGAACGGGTGAGAAACCGTCGAGAACAGGTGCTTGTGGCTTGGTCAGTTCGGACGCGTCAGGCCTCCGGCACCCACCCGCAGACGGAGCAGGTTGCCGCGCCCATGTCGTGCAGGGCCCCGCAGTCGGGACACTGCAGCTTGTTATAGGATCGGTCCCAGCGTACCGGTTCTGTCTCGTGACCGCGGTCGGTCAAGAACTGGTCGAACAAGTCGTCACTGGGTGCTGAGGCCATACGTGGTATGATATGACATACCCCTATTTAGTTCCTGCGACGACTCCGAATAGTCGAAAATCGGATGACTGCGGCGGACTGTCAGCCTCGCTTACAGGTCGTACAGCGCCCCGTATTTCGACTCGACGTAGTCGAGGAACGCGTCGGCGGCGAAGTCTTCACCGGTGGCTCGCTTCACGAGGTCGTTGGTCTCGTAGCGCCGGCCGTGTTGGTGGATGTTCTCGCGGAGCCACTCGCGGAGGTCGCCGAACTCGCCGTCGGCCAGTTTCCCGTCGAGGTCGTCGATGTCCGCCTCGGCGGCCGCGAACAGTTGGGCGGCCATGATGGAGCCGAGCGAGTACGTCGGGAAGTAGCCGAAGTTGCCGTACGCCCAGTGGATGTCCTGCAGACAGCCCTCGGAGTCGGTGTCCGGCCGGATGCCGAGGTACTCCTCGTACTTGTCGTTCCACGCCTCGGGCACGTCCTCGACGGCGAGGTCGCCGGCGATGAGTTCGCGTTCGAGTTCGAACCGGATGACGATGTGCAGGTGGTAGGTCAGTTCGTCCGCCTCGACGCGGATGAGGTTGTCGTCGTACACCTGATTGGCCGCCTCGTAGGCCTCCTCGACCGTCGCGTCGACCTCGGGGAACCGGTCTTCGAGCGTCGGCAGGAAGTGCTGCCAGAAGGCGCGCGAGCGCCCGACGTGGTTCTCCCAGAGCCGCGACTGCGACTCGTGGACCGAGAGGTTGCGGTTCTCGCCGAGCGGCGTCGCGTAGTGCTCGTCCGGCAGGCCGAGCGTGTACAGCGCGTGGCCGAACTCGTGGACGGTCGAGAACAGCGACCCGAGCACGTCGGAGTCGTCGTAGCGGGTCGTCACGCGGGCGTCGAACTGCGTCCCTGACGAGAACGGGTGCGGCGCGGTGTCGAGGCGGCCGCGCTCCCACGGGTAGCCGAGCGTCGAAAGCGCGTCGCGGACGAGCGCCTCCTGGTCGTCCTCGGGGAACTCGCCCTCGAAGGCGTCCACCGCGAGGTCCGTGTCGGACTCGCGGATGTCCTCTATCATCGGGACAAGCACCTCGCGCACTTCGGCGAGAATCTCCTCGGCCTGTTCGAGGGGGAGACACGGCTCGTAGTCCTCGAACAGCACCTCGTAGGGGTCGCGGTCGGGGTCGATGTGCTCGGCGTACTGCCGCTTCAGTTCGACGTGCTTCTCCAGATGCGGCGCGAATTTCTCGAAGTCGTCTTCGGCCTTCGCCTGCTTCCACGCCGGGATAGCCTCCGACGACGCCGCGGAAATCTTCTCGACGAGGTCGTTCGGCACGCGGGCCGCCCGCTCGTAGTCGCGGCGGAGTTCGCGCAGCACGTCGGCCTGCTCGTCGGTCGGGTCGTCGGCCTCGGCCGCGTCGAGGAGGTCGCCGAACTCGTCGTCGGTCAGGAGTTCGTGGCTCAACGCGGAGAGCGCGGACATCTGCTGGGAGCGCGCGGGTGTCCCCTCGTCGGGCATCATGACCTGCTGGTCCCACGAGAGGATGCCGCCGGCGTTCTCGACGTTGGCGATTCGCTTGTACTTCTGGAGGAGTCGGTCGTACGCCGACTCCGAGTCGGATTCCGCGGAGGACTGTGCCATGGTACGAACGGTGGTCTCGGAGGCGTATTAAATCGCAGGAGCCGGTTATTCGTGGTGGGCTTTTGATATACGGTTGTACCCAGTCGCTCTGCTGACGCCGATGAGGTCGCGACCGGCACCAGCGATGTCGAAGCCGCGACCGACGACACCGCGAAAGCCCCCGCGAGCGACGGCTCCCGCGGCGACGCGCGCTCCTCGGCCTCCGGCCTGCGGTGCTCACGCCGCCGGGGTTCGCCCTCGCTCGCGGCCCCTTTCAGTCCCGCCCGGTGGGTGTTCGGGCGTCGTCGCAGTCGGGGTTGGCGACTCTCACCAGCCGTCCACGAGCGCGCGGTACGTCTCGTAACACCGCGCCAGCACGTCGAGCGACACGCTCTCGTCTTTCGTGTGCGCCTCGCCGGGTTCCGAGGGGCCGTAGACGACGCAGGTCGTGCCCGCCTGCGCCAACCACCCCGCGTCGGTCGCGTGGGGTTTCGTCGTCTGCTCTGGGTCCGCGTCCCCGCGGGCCTCGTGGACCGACTGGGCGACGTCGAGGACGCGCTCGGCGAAGTCGGCGTCGTCGCACGCCATCGGCGGGAGGTCCTGTTCGACGACCCACTCGACGCCCTCGATGTTCTCCGTCAGCGCGAGGTCGGCGAAGCCGCCGGGGACGGTCCGCTCGTCGACGGTCACCTCGCAGCGGTCGGGGATGACGTTCCACGCGCTCCCGCCGTCGATTTCGGTGACGGCGATGCTCCCCGAGACTGGATGGCCGAGAACCTCGGCGTCCGGAACCGAGAGGCCGCGGACCACGTCCACGGCGTCGGTCGCGCGGTAGACGGCGTTCTCGCCGCGCTCGGGTTCGCTGGCATGGCAGGCGGTCCCCGACGCGACGAGGGTGCTCGCCCGGCGGCCCCGGTGGGCGACGACCACGTCCGTCCGGTCCGGCCCGGTGTAGTTCGTCGAGCCCTCGGCGACGACGGCGTAATCGAGTTCGAATCCGTCGTCGAGGGCCGCGCGGACGCCCTCCCCGCCGATTTCCTCGCCGACGAACGAGGCGAAGACGACCTCGGACTCGGCGTCTGCGGCTGCGTCGCGGAAGGCGAGCATCGACGCGGCGACGGCCCCTTTCATGTCCGCCGCCCCGCGGCCGTAGAGTCGGCCGTCGCGGGTCTCGACCACGTAGTCGCCGCCGTCGGTCGTCTGCCGGTCGGCCGGTGGGACCACGTCGTGGTGGCCGACGAGCGCGAGCGACTCGCCGACGCCGGGGTTGGCACGGGCGACGACGTTCCCCGCGTCGTCCCTAGTCACGTCGGCGTCGGTCTCCTCGCGGAGCCACGATTCGATGCGGTCGCCGACGGCGGTCTCGTCCTCGTGGCTCGGCACCGACACGAGGGCCGCCGTGAGGTCGCGGAGTTCGTCCATGCCGGCCCGTCGGCGGGTCGCCTCAAAAGCGTGTGGCGTCCGGCAGTCCGCGCGCGGACCAGACCGAGGTGCTGTCCTCGCGGGCGGCCGACCTTGACGGACTCGTCGGGTCGTTCGAGGTCGTCGATGGGAAGCGACCCGTCGTGCCGAGCGACGACTGAGTCGAGGTCGCAGGACGCGGGGCGCGGAACGCGGGCCGCGGTACCACCCGACGCCCCGCCGGCGGTGTCACCGCTTTTATCTACAACCTTATCCGTCACCCGCCCAAACTCACGCGCATGAAGATAGTGCCGGACACGAGCGCGGTCATCGACGGTCGCGTGTCCGAGCGAGTCGACGACGGCACCTACGAGGGTGCCGACGTACTCGTCCCCGAGGCGGTCGTCAGCGAACTCGAATCGCAGGCCAACGACGGCCGTGACACGGGCTGGGAGGGCCTCTCCGAACTCCAGCGCCTCGCCGAGTTCGCCGACGACGGCGTCATCGACCTCAAGTACGTCGGCCGTCGCCCGAGTTCGGGCGAGACGAAAGGTGCCGGCGAGGGCGATATCGACGCGCTCATCCGCGACATCGCCACCGAGCGGTCGGCGACGCTCCTGACGAGCGACGTGGTGCAGGCCGAAGTGGCGCGAGCGAAGGGCGTCTCGGTCGAGTACGTCGAGGCCGCGGTCCGCGGCTCCGGCGGGCTCATCATCGAGCGCTTCTTCGACGACCAGACGATGTCGGTCCACCTCAAGACCGACACCCGCCCGAAGGCCAAACGCGGCGCGGTCGGCGAGATGCACTACCAGCCCATCGCCGACGAACCGACCGACGAGGCGACGATGAAAGAGTGGGCCGACGACATCATCAACTCCGCCCGCGCCGCCACCGACGGCTTCGTCGAACTCTCCGAACCGGGCATGGACATCGTCCAGTTCCGCGACTACCGCATCGCGGTCGCCCGCCCGCCGTTCGCCGACGGCATCGAAATCACCGCCGTCCGGCCCATCGTCAAGACCGAACTCGACGACTACGAGTTCGCCGACGAACTCCGCGACCGACTCGCCGAGCGCCAGCGCGGCGTCCTCATCGCCGGGTCGCCCGGCGCGGGGAAGTCCACGTTCGCGCAGGCGGTCGCCGAGTTCCTCAACGACAGCGACTACGCGGTCAAGACGATGGAGAAGCCACGCGACCTGCAGGTTGGCCCCGACATCACCCAGTACACCGCCCTCGGCGGCGACATGGCGAAGACGGCCGACTCCCTGCTGCTCGTGCGCCCGGACTACACCATCTACGACGAAGTCAGAAAGACCGAGGACTTCTCGGTGTTCTCCGACATGCGTCTGGCGGGCGTCGGCATGGTCGGCGTCGTCCACGCCACCCGCGCCATCGACGCGCTCCAGCGCCTCGTCGGTCGGGTCGAACTCGGCATGATTCCGCAGGTCGTCGACACCGTCGTCTACATCGAAGATGGCGAGGTCCACACGGTGTACGACGTGCGGACCGAGGTGAAGGTCCCCGAGGGCCTCTTCGCGGAGGACCTCGCCCGCCCGGTCATCCAGATTCGGGACTTCGAGACCGGCACGCCGAAGTACGAGATTTACACGTTCAACCGGCAGGTCGTCACTGTCCCGCTCGGCGAGGGCGGAGAAGAGAAAGAAAGCGGCGTCTCCCGGCTTGCGAAACAGGAGATCGAACGCGAGATTCGCTCCATCGCCCGCGGCCACGTCGACGTCGACCTGAAGGGCCAGAACCGCGCGGTCGTCTACGTCGAGGAAGACGACATCTCCTACGTCATCGGGAAAGGCGGCGGCCGCATCTCGGACGTCGAAGACCGCCTCGGCATCGACATCGACGTGCGGACCCACGACGAGAAGCCCTCGTCGTCGGGACAGCACGCGGGCGCGAACGCCGGCGGACAGTCCGGCGCGTCCGGTTCCGGCGGCGGGGCCGGTGAGGGCGTCGTCGTGACGCCCGAGGTCACCTCGCGGCACGTCATCGTCCGGATGGACGGCCACGTCGGCGAGACCGTTGAGGTCCGTGCGGACGACGAATACCTGTTCACGGCGACGGTCGGCCGCGGCGGCGACATTCAGGTCTCGCGCGGCAGCGCCATCGCTGAGGAACTGGAGAACGCTATCGATAGAAAACAGCAGATTACGGTCGTTCCGGCCTAGGAGAACGGCCGAATCGTCGTTTTCGTCGGTCGGGTCTCGACCGGGTCGACACGTCGCAACTGGTCTCTTCCGACACCGACTGCGAAGCGTGCGGTGGTTCCGCGGCGGTTCTGATTACTCGGCGCAGCAGGCCTTTTCCTTGCCGCCGTCGGCTTTGGCCTGCGCCTGCTGCGGCGCGAGATCGGTCAACTGATAGAGGTTCTGTCGGGCGTCGGCGAAGTAAACGTCCTCGTCGACGATACCGATTCCCTCCAGTCGTTCGAGCGCGTAGCGAACGGTTCGCGCCGAGAGCATCGACTCTTCGACGATGCCTTTCTGGGTGAGCGGACCGTTGTATTCGAGCACTTTGAAAACAAGCTTCGCACTCGGTGGGAGGTCGTCGAGACTCTCCTCTTCTGTTCCAGCCATCGTTACGAATCGAAACGCGCTACCAGCATAAACCTTGTTGGCCCGCGACCGGCCGACAACGCTTTATCCGCGCGGCGGCGGCAGGAACGAACGCCTTTTGACGCCGGATGTCGCAGGGAAACACATGGCCACGGAAACGCAGACCGGTCTCTCCAGTCATATTCGAGGAGTGACGGTCACGACACTCGCCTGCCTCGCTGGCATCGCCGCCGCGGTGCTCTCCGGGGCTGTGGTGGGGACGAGTCCCGAGGCCGCGACCAATCAGTTGGCCGTGGGTATCCTCGGGGCGTCCGTCCTCGTTCAGTTCCCGGTGCTTCGCGCCGTCGGCGTCGACGTCAACGGGTTCGGCGCGAAGGACTACATCTACGTGGTGTTCATGACCTTCGCGCTCTGGTTCATCACGTTCGCCATCCTCCTGACTTCGGGTGTTCAGATATAACGATGGCCGACGATAGTATCGCCGTCGTCGACTTAGACCGGTGTTCTCCCGACCGCTGTAGCTACGAGTGCTCGAACTTCTGTCCGCCGAACCGGACGGGCAAAGAGTGCATCACGCTCCGCGGCGAGGACGCCGAACAGGGCGGTCCCGACCAGGTGCGTATCTCCGAGGAAATCTGCCTCGGCGAGACCTGCGGCATCTGCGTCGAGAAGTGCCCCTTCGATGCAATCGAAATCATCAACCTCCCCTCGGAACTCAACGAGGACCCGACCCACCGCTACGGCGAGAACGCCTTCTCGCTGTACGGGCTTCCGGTCCCCGAGTCCGGCTCGGTCACGGGTATCCTCGGACCGAACGGTATCGGGAAGACCACGGCCGTCCGCGCCCTCGCGGGCGAGATGGTCCCTAACCTCGGCAACTACGACGAGGAGCCGACGTGGGAGTCCGTCCTCGACCGCTTCCGCGGGACCGAACTCCAGAACTACGTCGAGCGGGTCCGGGACGGCGAGGTTTCCATCGCGCGCAAGCCGCAGTACGTCGACCAGATTCCCAAGCAGTTCGACGGTTCTGCCCGCGACCTCTTGGAGGCGACCGACGAGCGCGGCGCGCTCGACTCCTACATCGACCGCCTCGACATCGGTCCCGTCGTCGACAACGACATCGAGACGCTCTCCGGCGGCGAACTCCAGCGGGTCGCCCTCGCGGCGACGCTCGCCCGCGACCGCGACTTCTACTTCCTCGACGAGATTTCGCCGTACCTCGACATCGGCCAGCGCGTCACCGCCGCGCGGCTCATCCGCGAACTCGCGGAGGAAGAAGACCGCGCGGTGCTCGTGGTCGAACACGACCTCGCAATCCTCGACCTGCTCGCCGACACGCTCCACGTCGCCTACGGTGAGCCCGGGGCGTACGGTGTCATCACCGACCCCAAGTCGGTCCGAAACGGCATCAACGAGTATCTGAAAGGGTACCTCTCGAACGAGAACATGCGCATCCGTCCGGAGGCTATCACCTTCGAGGAACACGCGCCGCGCGAGACGACGAAGGCCGAACCCCTCGTCGAGTACCCCGAACTCGCCAAGTCCTACGGCGACGGCGAGTTCTCGCTCGACGTGGAGTCCGGCACCATCTACAACGGCGAAGTGCTCGGCATCGTCGGCCCCAACGGTATCGGGAAGTCGACGCTCGCACAGCTCTTCACGGGCGACCTGACACCCGACCTGGGCGAGCTCGACTTCGCGCTCGACATCTCGTACAAGCCGCAGTACATCGAAATCGACCAGCCGATGCGGGTCGACGCGTTCCTCTCGTCTATCACCGACCAGTTCGGTTCGTCGTACTGGAACACCGAAATCGCGAACCCGCTCCAGCTCAACCGCATCATGGAGCGCAACCTCACCGACCTCTCCGGTGGCGAGCGCCAGCGCGTCGCCATCGCAGCGTGCCTCTCGCAGGACGCCGACCTCTACCTGCTCGACGAGCCGTCGGCCCACCTCGACGTGGAACAGCGCGTGCAGGCCACCTCGGCCATCCGCCGCTACGCCGAGAACCACGACGCGACGGTCATGGTCATCGACCACGACATCTACATGATGGACCTGCTCGCGGACCGCCTGATGGTGTTCGACGGCGAGCCGTCCATCGAGGGCCACGCCTCGAAACCGCAGGAGATGCGCGACGGCATGAACGACTTCCTGTCGGACCTCGACATCACGTTCCGCCGCGACGAGCGCACCCAGCGCCCGCGCATCAACAAGCCCGACTCGCAACTCGACCGCGAGCAGAAGCGCGCCGGCGAGTACTACTACGCCGAATAGCGACTCGGTCGCCCGCGTTTCCACCCCTCCGTTTCTCCGTTCTTCGCTCCCACACCTCCGGTTACACGCCGCGCCGCGAGTGACTCCGATGTTACTACGTGCGTTTTCACGGTCACGCTCGAAGACGGAGGTATGACGAACGATTCCCCATCCGACGGTTCGCTCACGGACGACACCCACCTCGGTCGGGTCGCGCTCCGCGTCGGCTCGCTCGACCGCGTGGTCCCGTTCTACCGCGACGTGGTCGGTCTCGAAGTCGAGCGCGAACGCGACGGCTCGCGGGCGGTTCTCTCGGCCGGTGAGACTCCCATCGTCGTCCTCGACGAAGCCCCCGACGCCCCGGAGCGCGGCCGCCGCGAAGCCGGGTTGTTCCACCTCGCGGTTCGCGTGCCCGACCGGGGCGCGCTCGGCGACGTGCTCTCCCGCGCCCGAACCCGCGCCAGCGACGCCGGCGCGACCCTCTCCGGCGCGTCCGACCACCTCGTCAGCGAGGCGCTGTACTTCCGCGACCCGGAGGGCAACGGCGTCGAGGTCTACCACGACCGCCCGCGCGAGGAGTGGCCGTGGACCGACGACCGCCGGGTGTCGATGGACACGCTCCCGCTGGACCTCGGGTCGCTCGCCGACGACGCCGACGGCGGGGACCGCGCGCCCGACGGCACCGACCTCGGCCACGTCCACCTCGAAGTCACGAACGTCCCCCGTTCGCGGGACTTCTACGTCGATGCGCTCGGCATGCGCGTCCGCGACGAGGGTTACCCCAACGCGTCGTTCGTCGCCGCCGGCGAGTACCACCACCACGTCGGCCTGAACAGTTGGAACAACCGGAGCGCCCCGGCCGGCGAGAGCCGCGGCATCGAATGGTTCGAAATCGTCGTCCCCGACGCCGAGACGCTCGACGCGGTCCGCGAGTCGCTCGTCGCTGCCGGCCACGAGTTCGACGAGGTCGAATCCGGCGACGGTAACGCGGCCGACGCGACTGACGCGGCCGCCGCGGCCACCACGACCGAGTCGCTCGCCCTCTCCGACCCCGACGGAATCGGCGTTCGCGTCGTTCGCGGACGCTGACGCGTCGGTTTCCCCGAACGAATCGTTTTGTCGCTGGTCGCCTAACGGGACGGTATGATATCGAGCGATTCGAGCGAGCGCCGTCGCGGGCTCACCCTCCAGAGCCCGGCGTTCGACGACGGAAGCCCGATACCCCGCACGCACGGCTACGCGACCGAAAACGAGAGCCCGCCGCTCCGAATCGGCGGCGTTCCCCCGGGAACCGTCTCGCTCGCGCTCGTGATGGACGACCCCGACGCGGTGAAGCCCGCGGGCAGGGTGTGGGACCACTGGCTCGTCTGGAACATCGACCCCGAGACCGACGCCATCGAGGCGGGTGAGACGCCGCCGGGCGCGGTCGAGGGAACTAACAGCTACGGCGAACCGGGCTACGGCGGCCCGAACCCACCGGACGGTGAGCACGCCTACCGCTTCCTGCTGTACGCGCTCGATGCACCGCTGGACCTCGACGCGGGCGCGACGAAGGCCGACCTGAAGCGCGCCATCGCGGGACACGTCATCGCCGAGACGCAGTTAATCGGGACCTACGCGCCCTGAGCCGGTCGTTCCGCGAACTCGGGCGTCACCGACCGCCGTCGGACTCGACGACTGCGCCCGACCCCGCGCCGCTATCACCGTCGCTGTCGTCGCCCGCCCGAAGCGTCACGTCGTAGCCGAAGGCCCGAATCACGTCGAGGTTCGTCCGCACGTGGTCCGTGACGGCGGGAATCCGCACGCGACCCCCGGCGAGGGCGACCCAGACGAGCAGTTGGTCGGCCATATGGCGGTCCACGGGCGCGTCGCCGCGGAGCCAGTCGAGGAACGACGCGGCCGCCCGCGACCCGACTGCTTCGGCCGGCGTGCCGCGCTCGCCGTAGGCGTCGAAGCCGGCGACGAGCGACGCGGAGCCGTCGCCGCCTCTCTCGTCCTCTCCGCCCCGCGCGACGACGACCACGACCGACCCGGGCGAGTCGCTTTCGACCGACGAGACCGAGGCGTGAACGGGGAGTTCGACGCCGGCCTCGGCGAGCGCGTCGCGGACGCCCTCGACCTGTCGCTCGGCCACCGCGGCGTCCGCGAGCGACTCGCTCGCGACCGAGTAGACCCGGAGTTCGTCGGGTTCCGTGCGGCGGGACAGCGCCAGCGGCGTCGGCTCGGCCGGCTTGATGCGGAGCGAAAGCCTGCCGCCCCCGGCCGGGTAGAAGCCGCGGCGAGGCACCGAGACACCGAAGTCGACGCCGAACGCCGAACACAGCGGGCGCTTCGCGTACCGGAGGTAGTCCGCCGGCGGCGACCACCGAACGTCGGTGCCGCCGGTGACGGCGAGCGAAAGCGGGTCGTCGAGAGCGACGGCCGCCGGAAGCACCGTCTCGCAGACGAGCGTCGCGCTCCCGGCGGTGCCGACGGCAACCTCGACCGAGTCGGTTCGGATGTTGCGGGGGGAAAAGCGGAGCCTCGATGACCCGACTTCCCCGCCCTCGACCTCGGCGTTCGAGACGGCGGCGGCGACGGAGACGCAGGCGACGTGCTGGGCCTTCAGCCCGGGCGTCGAGCGATTTCCGCGGACGTTCGTCATCTCGAACGGCTCGCCGGTGACGAGCGAGAGCGCGAGGGCGGTTCGCAGGGGTTGACCGCCGCCGTCGTGGCCGTCGAGTCGGCGCATTCAGCGAACGACGGTGACGGGGCAGGACGCCCGTTCGACCAGTTCCTTGGCGACGCTGCCGACCAGTCCCTCGTAGCGCTTCGAGAGGCCGCGGTGGCCGACGAAGATGCCCTCGGCGTCCGCCTCGTCGGCGTAGGTCGGAATCGCCTCGACGGGGTCGCCGTAGAGGAGTTCCGTGGTCGCTTCGACGCCCGCGTCGGCGGCGCGTTCGGCGGCCGCTTGCAGGACGTGTTCGGCGCGCGATTCCGCGTCTTCGAGGCTCTCGGCGACGATTCGGTCGCCGGTTCTGGCGACGCCCGCGACGGGCTCCTCGCCGCCTTCGACGAGGACCTGCGGTTCGACCGCGTGGACGATGGTGACCGTCGCACCCAGCGGTTCGAGCATCGTGAGCGCGTGGTCGAGCGCTCTGTCGGCGGCCGCAGAGCCGTCTACTGCAACGACGAAGTTCATACCTGAATACAGGTGCCGAGACGAGAAAAAGGGTGAGACGAGACAGACCGAACCGAGACTCGCGCTCGGAGAACTAGTGAACGAGCCGACTGCAGGTGCCGCAGAGGTTCTCTTCTTTCACGTCCACCTCGCGGACCGTCGGCGAGAAGGACATGACGCACTTGTTGTTGTCGCAGTGTTCGAGGCCGAGGGTGTGGCCGATCTCGTGGACGACCTCCTTGCGAACGCGGTCTGACAGCACCTCGTCGGCGGGCTTGTTCGTGATGCCGCCGTCGGTTGAGGTCTGGAGTCGGTAGGTGGAGATGACGGAGCCGTTGCCGTTGAGGTACGCGAGGCCGAAGACGTAGTTTCGGCGGCGGTAGTAGAGGTCCTTCTCCGTGATGCCGATGTTCTTCTCGCCGCGGCCGATGCGACTCGCCAGTTCGATGAACTGCTCGGCCCGGTACTGGTTTCGGCTCCGGTCGAACGCGCCCTCGGGTATCGCCTGATTCGAGTGCACGGTCACGTCGCAGTCGTAGACGGAGCGGAGTCCGGCGGATGCCTCCCGCTTGACGGCCGCAGAAATATCCCCGATAGGCACGATATCGACGAGCATGCGAGGGATTAAGCGGGGACGCTTCATAAATATCCCGACGTGAAAAAATCGCTGCGCGACGCGCTCGTCGCACGGTTGTCGGGGTACGACCGCGCGGTCGAAGTCGGCGTCGGTCGGGAGTCGTCGGTGGCGGCTGCCCTCGCCGACCGCGGGGTCGACGTGGTCGCCGTCGACGTGCACGACTTTCCCGTCCCCGACGGCGTCTCCTTCGTCCGCGACGACGTGTTCGCCCGCGCCGACGCCTCCGACCTCGGCCCCTACGCCGACGCCGGCGTCGTCTACGCCCTGAACGTCCCCGTCGAACTCCACCGGCCCACCGCGGAGGTCGCCCGCCGCGCCGACGCCGACTTCCTGTTCACCACGCTCGGCTACGACGAGCCCTCGATTCCGGTCGCCCGCGAGTCGCTTCCGGGCGATACCCTGTACGTCGCCGAGCGCGGACGGCGGGGCCAGCGCGTCGGGCGGGACTAGCCCGCTCGGGCCCAAGAGTAAGGCACTTGCCCGCTCGCCGCGCGGTTCCGGTATGCACGCGGACGCTGTCGTCCTCGATATCGACGGAGTGCTCGTCGACGTCGCCGACTCCTACCGGCGCGCCATCGTCGAATCCGTGGACCGACACTACGGCACGACCATCTCCCGCGACGAGGTCCAACTGTTCAAGGACGCCGGCGGCTTCAACAACGACTGGGAACTGACGTACGCGGCGGCGCTGTACGTCCTCGCCGCCCGCGAAATCGACCTGTCGGTCGCCGAGTTCACCGACGAAATCGAGTCCCGCGGCGGCGGCCTCGACGCCGCCGAGGCGACCGTCGAAGCCCTGCTCTCCGACCCGAGCGTCGTCTTCGACGAGTGGGACCCCGAGGCGCTCCGCGAGACGTTTCAGGCGCTCTACCTCGGAAGCGACTTTTACGGCGACCTCGAAGGCGGCGAGCCACCGTTCGAGGCCGCCGGCTACATCCACGACGAACCCGTGCTCCTCCGCCCGGAGACGCTCGACGCCCTCGGCGACCGCGAACTCGGCGTCGTCACCGGCCGCCCCAGCGCCGAGGCCGACATCGCGCTCGACCGGGTCGCTCTCGACGTGGCTGACGACCACCGGTTCACGATGGACGACTGGGAGGAGGGCAAGCCCCACCCCGCCGCGCTCGTGACCGTCGCGGAGCGCCTCGGAGCCGACTCGGTCGTCTTCGTCGGCGACACCCTCGACGACGTGAAGACGGCGCTGAACGCCGACGCCGCGGACCCCGACCGCGTCTACTACGGCGTGGGCGTTCTCTCCGGCGGCCTGACCGGCGACGACGGCCGACAGAAGTTCTCCGAAATCGGCGCGGCCGCCGTCGTCGAGGACGTGAACGAAGTTCCGGACCTGCTCGACTGATGGTTCAGACGCAGACTCCGACTCCCGTTTCGCCGCCGGAGGGCCGCTGATGGGACACCTCCGTGCCTTCGTCGTCACGCTGCTCGCGCTCGACGCGCTCGTGGTCGTCGTCGGGACGTACCTCCTCCCGCCGGACCCGTTCACGCAGTTGTTCCTCGTCGGGCCGCTCCTGCTTTTGGCCCCGGTGGTCGCGTGGTGGCTCGTCTACCGCGACGGCTTCGAACGGGTGCAGGCGCTCTTCGAGTCCGACGACGAACGTCCGTAGCTCCTCCCGCTCTCGAACACAGGCAGAACCGACCGGTCGCACAACCCTTTAGGTCGGCTCGGTCCGGAGGTGTGAGTATGCGAATCGCACTCCTCGGTGGGACCGGCGACATCGGCGAGGGCCTCGCCCTCCGCTGGGCCTACCACACCGACCACGAGGTCATCATCGGGTCGCGCGACCCCGACAAGGCCCGCGCGAAGGCCGACGAGTACGAGACCGAACTCTCCAGCCGCGGCCGCGACGTGAAGGTAAACGGCTTCACGAACGAGATGGCAGCCGACCGCGCCTCCGTGGTCGTCCTCGCCGTGCCGCCGTACCACGTCTCCGACACCGTCGAGGCCGTCGCCGACTCCCTGTCCGAGGGCGACGTGCTCGTCACGCCCGCGGCGGGCATCAAGCGCGACGACGACGGCTTCCACTACCACCCGCCGAAGGCGGGGAGCGTGACGGCGCTCGTCGCCGACGCGGCCCCCGACGACGTGCCGGTCGTCGGCGCGTTCCACAACCTCGCGGCCGGCCGACTGGCCGACCTCGACGCCGACCTCGGCATCGACACGCTCCTCGTCGCCGACGACGAGGACGCCAAGGAGACAGTGCGCTTGCTCGCCGAGGGCATCGACGGCCTCCGCGCCCTCGACGGCGGTGGCCTCGCCAACGCCCCCGAAATCGAGGCGGTGACGCCGCTTCTCATCAACGTCGCACAGAACAACGACGGCCTGCACGACCTCGGCATCGAGTTCAAGTAGCGCCGTTCGACCCGCACCCGACGCGATTTCTCACGACAGTTCCGACCGCGGTACCGTCGCAGCCTCCCCGTAGAGCGTCCGCGCCACGAGTAGTCCGACGACGACGACGAGCGCGACGCAGGCGAGGTACTCGACGCGGAAGCCGACCACCTCGGCCAGCGGGACGGCCACGAGCGGGCCGAGCGTCGACCCCGAATCGCCGAAGACGTTGTAGACGCCGCCGAGTTTGCCCACGTCGTCGGCCGGGCTGAGGTCGCCGAGATAGGCCAACAGCGGCGGGTTCGACCCGCCGACGCCGATGCCGATGAGCGCCACGCCCGCGAGCGTCGAGGGGAGCGTCGGTACGAGCGCCAACAGCGCGAACCCGGACGCGAGGACGCCCAGCGCGGGGAGGGTCAGCGCCGCGCGGTTCGACAGACGGTCGGAGTACCGCCCGACGACGAGCGTCGTGACGCTCGACGCGACGACGCCGACGGCCATCACGACGCCGCTGACGCCAGCCCCAGAGAGGCCGCCGAGCGAGATGTCGTTCGCCGTCGCGTACAGCACGGCCGTCGAGAGGAGGACGCCCGCGAACAGGAACCGGACGGCGAAGTTGACGGTACCGACGGTGAAGATGCGGATGTCCGAGCGCACCAGTCGCGGCACGTCGCGGAGCGAACTCGCCGCCGTCACGTCGGTCTGCACGTCCGGGAGGACGGAGACGGCGACGAGGGCGGCGAACAGCCCCGCGCACCCCGCGACGGCGAACGCGGTGGCGTAGCCGAACGCGTCGGTGACGAGGCCGCCGACCACGAGACCCGCGGGGAAGCCGAGGCTCTGCCCGCCGCGCATGTAGCCGACCCACTTCCCGCGGTTTTCGGCCGAGGTGACGTGCGTGATGGTGCTGAACGCGCCGACGAAGACGAACGCCGAGCCGACGCCCCAGCAGGCCCGCGACAGGAGGAAGATAGTCGCGCTGTCGAGCGGAATCGGCCCGGGATTCAGCCCGAGGACGTAGCCGAACGGCGACAGCCCCTGCACGACGAACCCGGCTATCATCGGCCGGCGCGTCCCCATCCGGTCGAGTATCTGTCCGGCGGGCGTGTTCACGACCAGTCGGGTGAACCGGTTCGCCGAGAGGATGAGGCCGACCACGAACGGCGTGATGCCGAGGATTGGGCCGAGCGTCGGGAGCGTCGGGAAGGCGACGCCCGCGCCGACGCCACCGAAGAAGACGCCGGCGATGAGGCTCCCGGCGACGAACTCGACTGACGGCTCGTCGCCGCCGAATAGCCGACTCACGCGGCCGACCCTCGAGAGGTGGACTCGGCGTGGTGGTTCGTGGAGTGCGTGGAGTGCGTGAGGTGCGAGGAAGCGGGCTGGCGAACGCGGGTTCGGAGGGCGTGCATCGAGAGGGTGCGCTATCGTGGGTGCACGCTCTTGGTGCTTTGCAATCGGGCCGTCTCGTCCGGGAACTGCGGGCGGCGAGCGGCGGCGGTCGAACGTCGTGGTCGCGGGAATCGCCGCGACCGTCTCAGAAGCGGGCTTTCAGCTCTTCGCGCAGGTCGTCGAGCGAGGCGTCCTTCATCGACAGCAGGACGAGCAGGTGGTAGACGAGGTCGGCGCTCTCGTAGAGCAGTTCCTCGTCGTCGTCGTCTTTGGCCGCGAGGATGGTCTCTGTCATCTCCTCGCCGAGCTTTTCGAGGACGTAGTTCTCGCCTTTCTCGTGAGTGAAAAGCGTCGTCGTGTAGGAGTCCTCGGGGAGTTCCGCCTTGCGCGACTCGATGGTCGCAAAGAGTTCGTCTAAGACCTCCTCGGTCGGGGTGTCGGCGTCCATGGTCGCACGACGGGCGGGCGCGGAAAAAGACCCTCTGGTTCCGGCGGGCGGCCGCCACTCCGCCAGTTAGCCGACCGCTTAGGCGTCGACTTCGACCGCGAGTTCGTCGAAGAACGCGAGGTCGTGGATGCGGCTATCGGGCGTCAGTTCGGGGTGGAACGAGGTACCGACGACGGGGCCGTCGCGGACGGCGACCGGGTTGCCGTCCCACTCGGCGAGCACCTCCACGCCCTCGCCGACCTCGTCGATGAGGGGCGCGCGGATGAACACCGCGGGGAACGGCGAGTCGAGGCCGGCCACGTCCAGCGGGGCCTCGAAGCTGTCGACCTGTCGGCCGAAGGCGTTGCGGTCGACCGTCACGTCGAGGAGGTCGAGCGTGGTCACGCGGTCGTCCTTGGCGTCGCGGGAGGCGACGATGAGGCCGGCGCAGGTGGCGAGGACGGGTTTGCCGGCGTCGACGTGGGCGCGAATCTCGTCGGCGATGCCCTCGCGTTCGAGAAGCCGGGAGATGGTCGTGGACTCGCCGCCCGGCATGAGTAACACGTCGCAGTCGGGGACGAGGCCGTCGCTTCGAATCTCGACGATTTCGGCGTCGACGCCGTGGGCCGCGGCGGCCCGCTCGACGGCGTCGGCGTGCTCGGACACGTCGCCCTGTACGGCGACGACGCCGGCGCGTAGCGTAGTCATGGAGGGGTCTCGGGAAGCCGCGGACAAAAAGCGTCCGTTCGGCGGTCGGCGCGGTTCAGATCGCGAGCGCGTTCAGCACCAGAATACCGATGCCGAACAGCGCTCCCGTGGCGACGACGGTCTTGGGGTCGACTCGAATCGCGTTGCGGTCCTCCGCGTCGAAGTAGCGGACGAGGCCCGCGCTCGACATCAGACCGCCGCTGTTCTGGCCCTTGCTCATGTTCCACCGTCCGTGCGTCCGCCGCGTAAACGTTTCGGCTCGCGCTCGAAACGTGCCCCGGCGCGGGCCGAAAAACGCGCTCATCGAACGAGCCCGCTCGCGGCCGTCTCGGGGACCGACGGGTCGGAATCCGTTTTGGATGATCGGAAGCACAACCGGAGAGCCGCGGCACCATGAGTAATCCTTATGCGCGGGGGCAGGCAAGTTGCGTCGGGATACGATGACTGTTCGACTCTTGGACTTCTACGCGGACTGGTGCGGCCCTTGTAAGACGCAGGACCCGATTCTCGACGACCTCGAGGGCGACTACGAGAACGTCGAGTTCGTCAAGGTCGACGTCGACGAGGAACAGGACGTTGCCAACCAGTATCAGGTTCGCTCGCTCCCGACGCTCATCGTCGAGAACGACGACGGCATCGTCGACCGTTTCGTTGGCGTCACCCAGCGCGACGACATCGAATCGGCGCTGAGCCAGGCCGGCGCGTAGGCGCGCCGCGGACCGCCGCGTTTTCCGACCCATCCAGATGGCCGCCGAGAGCGCCGCGAGCGCCGGCGGTGTGTCTCGCAAGCGTTATACGACCGGCGGGGGGACTCGTATGCATGGCTAGTGACGCTGCGACGAAGCGGACGCTCGAGAAGCAGATCTGCATGCGGTGCAACGCGCGCAACCCCCAGAAGGCAAAGCAGTGCCGCAAATGCGGCTACAAGCACCTTCGACCCAAGTCGAAGGAACGCCGCGCCGCGTAAGCCCGCACGCTTCTCTCTTAGGCGTCTCGCCGATACAGTTCGACCAGCACCGCGAGCAGCGCGAGCTGGACGAGTTTGTCCACGACGCCGCCGATTCCAAAGATATTCGGCCAGTTCAGCGCGACGTAGAGGACCACCTGTCCGGCGGTGAAGGGGATGCCGAGCAACACCACCCGCGAGCGGAGGCGCTCGTCGCCGCGCAGGATGCCCACGATGCCGGCCGCGAAGCCCGCGGCGGCCCCGATGAACGCGATGCCGAGTGGGTCGGCGAGGTTCGCGGCCAGCGCACCCGCGCCGAGCGCGAGGTGAATCAGCCCCGTCACGGCCGCCAGACCGACGCCGACGTAGTGTAGTCGCGTCAGGCCGCGCTCCGTTCTCTGGGTCGCCATCTCAGGCCTCCGGATACTTCGGCTCGTGGCGCTCCGCGCGCTCGATGGCGCGTTCGAGCGCATCGCGGACGGTGTCACCGCCGGCCTCGTTCTCGAAGGGGTCGCCGTGGCCGGCGTACAGCGCCTCGACCGTCGAGGGCAGGCGGTCGAGGAGCGTGTGCAGGCTGCTGATGAGGCGCTCGCGGGACTGGCCCGGCATGTCGGTGCGGCCGAAACTGCCGTCGTCGAACGCGCCGTCGTTGTAGACGAACACGTCGCCGGAGAACAGCGACCGCCCGCTCACGAGCGAGACGTGGTCGTCGGCGTGACCCGGCGTGTAGACGACCTCGAACGACTCGTCGCCCATCTCCACGTGGTCGCCGTCTTCGAGTTCGTGGGTCCGAAGCGGGTGGTCGGCGTAGGCGTACACGTCCGGGTCGAACCGCTCGACCACCGCGTCGAGTTCGCCCACGTGGTCCGAGTGCTGGTGGGTGACGACCACCGCGTCGAGGTCGTCTGTGTGTTCTGCGACGACCGACTCGACGCCGGGCATCGTCCCGGCGTCGACGAGGACGGTTCGCGCGCCGAGGACGAGGTAGGCGTTGCAGGTGAAGGTCTCGGCGTCGGCGGTGACTGGGATGACTTCCATACCTCCGCGTACGCGCCCGAACGGAAAAAGTCGGACGGGCGAGACGTTCCCCGCGACACCGAAACTCGCCCCCAAACGTCGAACTCGTGCGACAAATCCTTTTTGGGGCTCGGTCCTGTACGTATGAGTGTATGGGATTTGGGAGCTACGACGAGTCCGAACAAGGAGACCAGAACGTCGACTTCGACGAGGAAGACGGCGTCACGACGAGTGAGGAGAAACACGAGGGCGAAGTCGATTTCGAAATCGGCGCGTCCAACGACGAACTCCTCGACCGGCTCCAGGAGATTAAAGACGAGTGAAGCCGGGGTCTCGCGCCCTCGGGGTCGCGGAATCTTCCCCCGGGGCGGCGCGCGCACCCACAGACGACGCTGACGACGCTCATTTTTCGACAGACCCGTCTCCGGAGAGCGTCCTCTGCGGCGCGGTCGTCCGCGCCGACCGGGTCGTCGACGGCCTCGCCTTCGAGACGTGCACCGTCGGCGGCGACGACGCGACCGACGCCATCGCTTCGCTGTACGCCTCGCTCGGCCGCGAGGACGTGCGCTACCTGCTCGTCTCCGGTATCGCCCCGGCGTGGTTCAACCTCGTCGATATCGAACGCCTCGCGGCGGACCTCGACCGCCCGGTGCTCTCGGTCTCCTTCGAGGAGAGCGAGGGGCTCGAACCCGCGCTCGCCGAGCAGTTCTCGGGCGCGGCGCTCGACCGACGACTCGCCACGTACCGCGCGGCCCCGTCCCGCCGACCGCTCGATGTGAACGGCGAGTCGGTGTTCGTCCGGGCCGCGGGCTGTGACGACGACGAGGCCGCGCGGGTCGTCCGCGGCTTTACCCCGACCGGCGGCCGCCCCGAGCCGATTCGCGTGGCCCGGATGGCGGCCCGCGCCGCGCGACGCTTCGCCGGGGATTAAGCCGTCCCCGCCCTCGAACCGAGTATGGAACACATGGAGGGCCTCTGCGTGACGGGCTGTGAGCGATGCCCCGAACTCGTCGATTCGCGGAGTCGCATCGTCAACGGGGTCGGTCCCGACGACGCCGACCTGCTCTTCCTCGGCGAAGCGCCGGGCGCGAAGGAAGACGAGGGGGGCGAGCCGTTCGTGGGTCGCTCCGGCTCCGTGCTGGACGACGCGCTCCGCGAGGCCGGCCTCGCCCGCGCCGACGTTCGAATCACCAACTGCGTGCGGTGCCGACCGCCGGACAACCGCGACCCGACGAGCGACGAACTGTCGAACTGCCGGGGCTACCTCGCCCGCGAACTCGAACTCGTCGACCCCGAGCTAATCGTCACGCTCGGGAAAGTGCCCTCACAGCACCTGCTCGAACGTGGCGTCGCCATCACGAACGAGTCCGGGTCGGTCGTGGACGCCCGCGTCGGCGACGCCTCCTACCGCGTCCTCCTGTCGGTTCACCCCGCGGCGACGCTCTACGACCGGAGCCAGCGCGAGGGCTTCTTCGAGACTATCGCGCGCGCCGCCGACCTCTCGGGACTTGCCGACTCCTCGGACGGACAGGCCAGTCTCGGCGACTTCTGAGGTCGCGAGAGCACCCGTTCACCCCGACGTTCAGGCCGATGCGTCGTTGACCTCGATTCGCTCGCTGACTGGTTCTTCGGGCTGTTTCGCCCGCTTTTTCGCTCGGGCATGCTCCCTGAGGTGCGCGCCCGCATCGAGCGCGGTTTTGACGACAACCATGACGACGAGCGCCGCGGCGGGCGCGCCCGAGGCGGCGACGAGGAACGCGCCGAGGATGATAGTCAGGTGGAGGACGATGACCCGCCGGTACGGTTCGGACATCTGCGCGCCGGGCGAGACGCTCCGGTACTCCTCGCGGCCGACGAAGTTGGCGGCGAACGACCCGCCGTGGCTGAGGACCGTGGCGCCTGCCGCGAGGAGGACCGCGCCGAGCGGGACGCCGCCGACCGCGCCGGCCCCGACTGCGAAGGCGTCGAACGACCAGACGAACACGCCGTGGACGACCCAGAAAATCCCGTAGTGCATGGCGAAAAAGCCCGCGATGGGGACGTTCGAGGGGTAGAGGTGAAAGCCGTCGCGGGGGTCGTCGGGCGGCGAGAGGTCCACCTGCCGACCGTTGATGGTGGCGTTGATGCTCGACCCGCCGTCGCCGCGGCCGCTGGCGGCGAGAATCTTGGGGACGTTCTGGAGGCCGACGACGCCGCTTTCGAGCCAGTAGGCGACGAGGAGCGCCTTCAGGCTCCAGTCGAACCAGACGACGCCGACGAGCGGGACGAGGTTCGCGACCACGAGCGCGGCGAGGGCGACGGGCGAGGCGGCGAGACGCGACCCCGAGGAGGCGGAGTGCGGCGGCGAGGGAACGGAACGCGGCGACGACGGCATGGGCTACCGGTGAGACGTTGCGGACCGATAAAAACCGTACCGCGGGAGCGACCGTCGATTTCGAGCTTACTCCCAGATGGAGCGAGCCATCCGCTGGGGGAACTCGATGATGAGTTTGAGGACGCTCATGCTCTCTTCTTCCTCGCCGCGGATGTACGAGCGCACGCGCTGGCTCACGAACTCGACGGAGACGACGAGCACGAAGATGACGAGGATGGTCGCCATCATGTTCGTGTACTTGAACAGGCTCCGCTGGGTCTGCAGGACGTAGCCGATACCGCCGCCGCCGATGAGCCCCATGGTGACGGCGATGCGCGTGTTGATTTCGAGGATGTACATCGTCCACGCGATGAACGGTGTGAACACCTGCGAGAGCATCCCGAAGACGACCGTCTGTCGGCGGTTCGCGCCGGTCGATTCGATGGCCTCTATTGGGCCGTCTTCGACCTCTTCGAGCGCGTCGGTAAACAGGCGGCCGAGGTTGCCCATCGTGTCGGTCCCGATGGCGAGCGTCGCCGTGAACGGCGAGACGCCGCCGAGCGGGATGTAGATGAGCGCCCAGACGAGCGCCGGGATGGCGCGGATGACGCTCATCGTGCCGCGGAAGATGAAGTTGAACGGGTAGGGCGTCACGCGCTCGGAGCCGAGGACGCCGAGGAGGAGCGCACCGGGGATGCCGAGGACGGTCCCGGCGAAGCCCATCGCCAGCGTGACGATGGCCGCGCCGAACAGGTCGCGCTCCTGGATGAACTGCCAGTAGGAGCCGAAATCGACGAACGGGAGGCCGAACAGCGTCGTCCGCGGGAAGAAGTCCCCGAGGGCGTTCTGGAACTCCGGCCAGTAGTAGAGGATTTCGGCGACGGAGAAGCCGACCTCCGAGAGCGCCTCGAAGAAGAAAAAGCCGAAGACGACCGAGATGGCGAACGCCATCCCCCACTTGATTCGCTTCGTGAGGGTAATGTCCCGGAGCGCGCGGTTGAGCGACCCCGACTGGGCTTCGGCACCGCCGTCGGTTCGGGCGTCGCGGTGTCGGTCCTCGCCGCTTCGCGCGCCGTCGTCCGAGGTCGAGTCGCCGCCGCTCATGCGCTCACCTCGGTCCCCTCGCGGATGTCCGCGGTCTGGACGTCGCCGTAGATGCGGTCGATGACGTCGACCGTCAGGTCCTCGCGGTAGCCGTCGAAGACGAGTTCCCCGTCACGGAGCGCGAGGAACCGCTCCCCGAACTCGCGGGCGAGGTTCACCTGGTGGAGGCTCGCGAGCGTCGAGAGGTCGCGCTCCGCGGCCGCGCTTCGGATGTAGCCCATCACCGTCTCGGCGCTGGCGGGGTCGAGGCTGGCGACGGGTTCGTCGGCCAAAAGCAGACTCGGGCCCTGCACGAGCGCGCGGGCGATACCAACGCGCTGTTGCTGGCCGCCGCTCATGCTTCGAGTCCGCTGGTTCGCCTGGTCGAGTAATCCGACGGTCTCCAGCGCGCGGAGCGCCTCGTACTTGTCTTCCTCCGCGTGCCAGCCGACGAGGCTACGGAAGAACGAGGTCCGGTTGAGCGCGCCGGTCAGCGCGTTGCCGTAGGCGCTGAGCTGACCCAGCACGTAGTGTTGCTGGAAAATCATGGCCACGTCGTCGCGCGGGCCTTTGACCGGTTCGCCGTCGATTCGAATCTCGCCGGACGTTGGTTTCGTCAGGCCGTTCAGACAGCGAAGGAGCGTGGACTTCCCCGCCCCCGACTGCCCGAGGAGCACGGCGAACTCGCCGTCCTCGATGGTGAAAGAGACGTCGTCCAACGCCCGGACGTCGCCGAACGCTTTCGTGAGGTTACGTACTTCGATGGTACTCATGGTGTGTGGGCGGACTTCCCGCGTCTACGGTTCGTGGGCGCGGCACCGCCAAAATGATACTGCAATGGTATTGTTTGTGAGCCGATTACTGTCCGAGGGAGATTCCGAGCGTGTCGATGACGTTCTGAATCGGCTGGTAGTCATCGACGGTGCCCGGTTCGACGCCGGTGAACCAGAGCTGTTGGTCGTCGCCGAGGTCCTCGTTGATGAGGTCGTCCTGCGTGACGCTCGTGAGCGCGTCCGTCATCGACGACTTCAGGCCGGATTCCAGTTCGGAGCGCACGATTATCGGCGCGCGCGGGATGGGGTCGGAGGCCGCGAGCAGTTGGAGTTCGGGCTCCGCGGTCCCGAGGTCGCCGTCGTTCTCGGCGGAGGTGTCGAGGAACCGCTGGGGGAACTGGTCTTTCGGGACGTGCGGCGCGGTCGAGAACGCGCCCGTGCCGGCGGCGACGACCTCGTCGCGGTTGACGAGCGTCTCGCGGGCGGTCGCGTGGTCGGACCACTGGCCGGTGAAGTCGACGGGCTCGCCGTCGGGGGCGTTGCCCGTGTCGAGACCGGCCTGGTTCAGCATGTACAGCGGGAACAGCGACCCGCTCGTCGAGAGGCGGTCGGCGAACGCGATGGTCTCGCCTTCGAGGTCGGTGAGTTCCTCGATACCGCTGTCTGGCGTCGTCGTCATAATCGAGAAGTACTTCGCGGCGCCGTAGGCCACGCGGATGCCCATGACCTCGGTGACGCCCTCGTTGCCGCCCTGGATGGCGATGGTCGGCGACGAGTCGGCGAGGTCGGCCTGCCCGGATTTGAACGCCTGGTACACCGCGGCGTAGTCCGCGGCGACCGACGACTCGACGGTCACGTCCGTCTCGGATTCGAGGTACTCGAACAGCGGCTGATACTGCTGTTGAATGTCGACGTCCGATTCGGACGGCGTAAGGAGGAAGTTGACCGAATCCGACCCACCCGTGACACTACCGATACACCCGCTCAACCCCGAAAGACCGACCGCGCCGAGCGCGCCAGTCTTCTTGAGGAAACTCCGTCGGGAAGACATGTGATTCGTCAGAACACTCAGACACACTAAGGTTAAATCTTCCTATTCTTTCTCCCTATACATACATAGATATAAAGTCATATTGCGTACTCTGTGAGTAAACATAGAACAGTCGGGTGATTTTGTGATATCGCGGAGTCGCTCCCGGGTCGCCGGGGCGACCGTCGCCGCGACGGAAACTCACTTGCCTCCCGGCCTCGCACGTGTACGCATGAGCACGACACAACCGCCCGAGGAGACCCTCGCCGACGTGGTGATGGTGGACTACGGGCTCGGAAACCTCCGGAGCGCCATGCGCGGGCTCGAACGCGCCGGGGCGAACGTCGTCGTCTCCGACGACCCGGCCGACTTCGACGACGCCGACGGCATCGTCCTCCCCGGCGTCGGCGCGTTCTCCGAGGGCATGGAGAACGCCGGCCCGTTCCGCGAACCACTCGCTGAGGCCGCCGCCGACGGGACGCCCATCTTCGGTATCTGTCTCGGGATGCAGATGCTGCTTACCTCCTCCGAGGAGGCCGACCACGCGGGCGAGGGCGAGGTCGAAGGTCTCGACTTCATCCCCGGCCGCAACGTCCGCTTCGACGAGGGACAGAAGGTCCCGCACATGGGCTGGAACGAACTCAACGTCCAACGCGACCACCCGCTCGTCGAGGGCGTCGACGGCGAGTACGCCTACTTCGTCCACTCCTACTACGCCGACCCCGACGACGAGGACGCGGTCGTCGCCTCGACCGACTACGGCGTGGCGTTCCCCGCGGTCGTCGCCAACGAGGAGGGCACCGTCTTCGGCACGCAGTTCCACCCCGAGAAGTCCGGCGAGACCGGGCTGACCATCCTCCGCAACTTCGTCGAGTTCTGCGCGGAGCGATAGGCCGAATCTGCCTGCCCCGACGGTCTTTTGTCGCCGCTTCGTGAAGGGGTGTCCATGCAGGCAGTCACGCTCGGCCCGGCGGGCACGTACTCCCATCGCGCCGCCCGCGCGGTCGCCGACGACGTCGCCTTCCGAGAATCGGTCACCTCTATCGTCCAAGCGGTCGCCGACGGGTCGTTCGAGCGCGGCGTCGTTCCCATCGAAAACAGCATCGAAGGGAGCGTCACCGAGAGCCTCGACGCCGTGGCGAACTCGGACGTGAGCGTCGTCCAAGAAATCGTCACGCCCATCCGCCACGCGCTGTTGGCCCAGAGCGCGAACTTCGACGTCGTCGCTAGCCACTCGCAGGCGCTCGCGCAGTGCCGGTCGTACCTCGACGAGAACTACCCCGACGTGACGCTCGAAGCCGTCGCCAGCACGGCCCGCGGCGTCGAGCGTGCCCGCGCCGACCCGACGGTCGCGGGCATCGGCCACCCGGACAACGCTTCCGCGTCACACGCGGAAGGCAGTCAGACGGAGTCTGACGCGCCTGCCGACGACCTCGAAATCATCGCCGAGGACATCCAAGACCAGTCGTCGAACGCGACGCGGTTCCTCGTCATCGGGCCCGAGTCCGCCCGCTCGGACGCCGGCGGCAAGAGTTCGCTCGTCGTCTACCCGAACGCGAACTACCCCGGTCTCCTCTTGGAACTGCTCGAAGCGTTCGCCGAACGCGACATCAACCTCTCGCGCATCGAGTCGCGCCCGAGCGGGAACCGCCTCGGCGACTACCTGTTCCACATCGACGCCGACGCCGGCCTCTACGAAGAGCGGATGCAGGAGGCGCTCGAAGAGGTCGAGGGCATCGCCCGCAACGGCTGGGTTCGCGTCCTCGGGTCGTACGACACGCGGCACGTGCTGTACTGACGCGATTCCGACGCCGAGACGCCCACCCGCGTCCCGTCACATCCACCCGGACGCTCTCGAAATGTGGGTCTGGGCACATCTTTCTTTGCCGTCGGCGACGTATCTAGGCGCGTATGCAGCGAAATCCATTCGACGAGATAGAAGACCTGTTCGACCGGATGGGCCGGTCGTTCGAGGAGTCCGGTATCGGCCGGTTCCAAGACATCTCCCTCGATGTCGTCGATGCCGACGAGGCAATCGAGGTCGTCGCCGACCTCCCCGGTTTCGAGAAGGACGACCTCGACGTGAGCGTCAGCGGGCGGCGACTCACCATCGCGGCCGACCACGAGGAGTCGAGCGAGGTCGACGACGACCAGTACGTCCGCCGCGAGCAGAGCCAGCGGTCGGTCTCCCGGACGATTACGCTCCCCACCGAGGTCGTGCGCGACGAGGTGGCCGCGTCGTACCGAAACGGCGTCCTGACCGTGACACTCCCGAAGGCCGAACCCGCGGGCGACGACTCGACGCAAATCGACATCGAGTGACGCGGCTCATCTTTTGAATCTCGGTGCGTCGGTCGCTGTGGCGTGAGAATTGCTATCTGCGTTCCAGCAACGATTATCTCCTCAGACGGCGTCCATATGCCTCGGTGAAAACACACATGATGCGACGTACCAACCCCTTCGACGACTTCGAGGAACTGTTCGAGCGAATGTCCCGCCAGTTCGACGAGATGGGACGACAGTTCGACCGCTCGGGCATGATGGCGCAGGTCCGCCACGAGATGGCTATCGACGTCACCGACCACGACGGCGAAATCGTCGTCACGGTCGACCTCCCGGGCTACGAGAAGGAGGACATCTCCCTGTCGGTCGCCAACCGCACGCTGACCGTCGAGGCGACGCGCGAGATGTCCGACGAGCAGGCCGACGGCGAGTATCTCCGCCGCGAGCGCCGCCACGAGTCCGCCCGCCGCACGATTCGTCTCCCCGAGACGGTCGACGAGGACGGCGCGTCCGCCAGCTACCACAACGGCGTGCTGATGGTCACTCTCCCCAAGCGCGACGTCGAACCCGACGACTCCCGCCGCATCGACATCGACTGAGCGGTCGTCGTCGCTCGCACGCGTCTCTGACTCGCCGCCCGGATGGTCCCCTCGTGATGGGTGTTCCCCGTTTTCGTTTCTCCGTCTTCGTTTTGCGTCTCGATTCTCTCGTTTGTCCCGTGCCATCGTGAGGCAATATCTGCCGCAATCAGACAGCCGCGCAAGTCGAGTATAGGAGTTATTTTAGGCCGGGGTGCCACTACCACGGATATGGACTACGACCCGCAGGAACTCGAAGCGCGTTGGCGGGAGCGCTGGTCCGAGACCGGCCGATACGAGGCCGACCCGGACGCAGACGCCGACGACGCGACGTTCGTGACGGTGCCTTATCCGTACCCCAGCGGCGGGATGCACATCGGGCACGCGCGGACGTACACCGTTCCCGACGTGTACGCTCGCTACCGACGACAGCAGGGCGACAACGTCCTGTTTCCCATCGCGTGGCACGTCACCGGCACGCCGATTATCGGCGCGGTCGAGCGCCTGAAAAACCGCGAGGAGAAACAGCTCTCGGTTCTGACCGACACCTACAACGTCCCCGAGGACACGCTCTCGGACCTCGAATCGCCCATGGGCTGGGCGCGGTACTTCATCGAGGAACACTACAAGAAGGGGATGCAGTCGCTCGGCCTGTCGGTGGACTGGCGGCGCGAGTTCACCACGAACAACGAGCGCTACTCGAAGTTCGTCGAGTGGCAGTACCGGACGCTCCGCGAGCGCGGGCGACTGGAGAAGGGCCTCCACCCCGTCAAGTTCTGTACGAACGAGGAACAGCCGGTCACGACCCACGACCTGCTCGAAGGCGAGAACGCCGAGTTCCAAGAGTACACGCTGGTCCGCTTCGGCTGGGAGCGAGACGGCGGCGACGTGGTCGTCCCGATGGCGACCCTGCGCCCCGAGACGGTCCACGGCGTGACCAACGCCTACATCGACCCCGAGGCGACCTACGTGGTCGCCCAAGTCGACGGCGAGACGTGGTTCGTCTCCGAGTACGCGGCCGACAAACTCGAATATCAGGCCCGCGACGTGGAGGTTCTCGAAACCGTCGAGGGTGCCGAACTCGTCGGCCAGACCGTCGAAAACCCCGTCACCGGCGACGACGTGCTCGTCCTGCCGGCCGATTTCGTCGACGCCGACAACGCGACGGGCGTCGTCATGTCCGTCCCGGCCCACAGCCCCGACGACTACGTGGCGCTTCAGGAGGCCAAGGCCGACACCGACTACCTCGAATCGTTCGGCATCGACCCCGCCGACGTGGCCGACATCGAGCCGATTCCGATTCTCGACATCGACTCCGATGACGACACGTACGGCGAGATTCCCGCGAAGTCGGCCGTCGAGAACCGCGGCATCGAGTCCTCGGACGACCCCGCGCTCGAAAAGGCGACGAAGGACCTCTACAACAAGGAGTTCCACGCGGGTCGGCTCAAGGAGTTCTACGGCGACTACGCCGGCGGCCTCGTCGAGGAGGTCCGCGACGACTTCAAGGCCGACGGCATCGAGGCCGGCCAGTTCGACGTGATGCAGGAGTTCTCCGAGGAGGTCGTCTGCCGCTGCGGCGGCGACGTCGTCGTCGCGGAACAGGACACGTGGTTCCTCTCGTACGACGACGAGGACTGGAAACAGCTCGCCCACGACGTGGCCGACGGGCTGGACGCCATCCCCGAGAACACCCGCGACGAGTACCACCACACCATCGACTGGCTCAACGGGTGGCCGTGTATCCGCAACTACGGCCTCGGCACCCGCCTGCCGTGGGACGACCAGTTCGTCATCGAGCCCCTCTCGGACTCGACTATCTACATGGCGTACTACACCATCGCCCACCGCCTGCAGGAGATTCCGACCGAGGAACTCACGCAGGACTTCTTCGACGCGCTGTTCTACGGCCCCGAGACCGTAGAGGACGCGCCGGAGAAGGCGCTCGACCTCCGCGAGGAGTGGGACTACTGGTACCCTGTCGACTACCGGTTCTCCGGCAACGACCTCATCACGAACCACCTGACGTTCTACCAGTTCCACCACGGCGAACTGTTCGACGAGCCGCAGTGGCCGCAAGGCATCGTCATCATGGGCATGGGTCTGCTCGAGGGCCAGAAGATGTCGTCGTCGAAGGGTCACGTCGTCCTCCCCGGCGAGGCCATCGGCGAGTACGGCGCGGACACCGTCCGCTTCTTCCTGCTCAACTCCGCCGAACCGTGGCAGGACTACGACTGGCGCGACGACCTCGTCGGCTCGGTCCACGACCAACTGGAACGCTTCTGGAACCGCGCACAGGAGATTATCGCCGACCCCGGTCCGGACGAGCAGCCCGAACTGGAGACGGTCGACCGCTGGCTCCTGTCGAAACTGCAGGACACCGTCCGCGACGTGACGACCGCGATGGACGAATCCGAGACGCGCTCGGCCAGTCAGGCGGCGTTCTACAACTTCGAGGAGTCGCTTCGGTGGTACCGCCGCCGGACCGACCTCGACCGCCCGGCCGCGAAGTGGACGCTCCGGACGGTCCTCGAGACGCGCCTGCGCCTGCTCGCGCCGTTCATCCCGTTCATGACGAACGAACTGCACGAGCAGTTGACCGGTACGCCCGCCGAGGACGCGCCATGGCCCGAACCGGACGCCGAGTTCGAAGACGAGTCGGTCGAACTCGAAGAGCGACAGGTCGAGCGCCTGACCGAGGACGTGCGCGACATCATCGACGTGACCGACTCCGACCCCGATACCATCCGGGTCTACGTCGCCGCCGACTGGAAGCGCGACGTGTTCGAGACGGTCGTCGAAAACGGTGACAACGTCGGCGCAATCATGGGGCAGGTCATGCAGGACCCCGACCTGCGCGAGAAGGGCAACGACGTGAACGACCTCGTGCAGGACCTCGTCGACCAGACCCGCGGGCGCGACGAATCGACGCTCCGCGCGCAACTCGAACTGGACGAGGCCGGCACCTACGAGCGCGCTGCCGACTTCCTCGCCCGCGAGTTCGACGCCGAGGTCGAGGTGTTCGCCGAGGACGACCCCGACATCGTCGACCCCGCCGACCGCGCCTCGAAGGCGATTCCGTTCCGCCCCGCGGTCCACCTCGAATAGCCGGGCGCGCCGCGACACGACCGGATTCTATTTTCAGCGCTGATACGCAGCCGGATTCACTGCGAAAGAACACCTATTGGACCGGTTATTCGGGCTCTCCCCTAGATTTACGATATCACATGAGATAATTAACACATGCTGTGCAAGGCATGCGAAGTCGAGATGTATCGCGTAGACGACGAAAAGCGGACCGACCTCGAAGACAGGCGGACCTACGAGTGCCCCGACTGCGGCGCGACCGAAGAGCGGGCGAAGTACCGGCATTGGTGAGGTCGGCCCCTCAGTCCGTCGTTCGACTTATCGTCTCGTCGAACTAACACTATCGCATGAGCGAAGACGACTCGCTGAGCCTCGCACAGAAGGCCTACCACACCGTCACGCCGGGGTCCCGAATGCGCCCCGACAGCGAGATGGACTCCATCGGGTGGACGATGCTTCTCATCCTAGTCGTCCTGTTGGTGCCGTTTCTGCCCTTCATCGCCATCGTCTACGTCCTCTCGAAGGTGTTCGGCTACCTCAACGCGCAGCGCGGCCCGAACCCGTAGCTCGGGGCGTCGGACCGCAAAAGAGAACGGTGAATGCCAGTCGCGTCGCGTCTGACGACCTTACTCGGCGAGCCCGAGGAGGTCGAACGCGTAGCCGTTGTCGTTTTCGAACGCGTGTTCGTAGGCGACGTGGGCCGCCGCGACGTCCTGAATCGCCAGTCCCGTGGAGTCGAAGACGCTGATGCCGTCGGCGTCGGTGCGGCCGTCGAGGTTGCCGAGGACGATGTCGCCGATTGCGCCGTGGATGTCGTCGTCGGTGAGGACGCCCTGATTGTACGGGACGTTGATTTCGCCGGAGTGGGTGGTCTGAGCGTGGTCGTCGATGACGAGTTTAGCGTCCAAGAGCACGTCGTCGGCGAGTTCGTGTTTGCCCTCGGCGTCGGCACCCATCGCGTTGATGTGGGTGTGGTCGCCGACCGCGTCGCGCGGGACGATGGGCGACTCGACGGGCGTCACGGTCGACAGCACGTCACAGCTGGCGGCCTCCTCGATGGAGCCGGCGCGGATGTCGAACTCGTCTTCGAAGGCGTCGATGAAGTCGGCGACGCGCTCCTCGTCGAGGTCGGAGATGACGACTTCCTCGATGTCGCGGACCTCGCTGATGGCGCGGAGTTGCGTGTACGACTGGACGCCTGCGCCGACGATACCCATCGAGGAGGCGTCCTCCACGGCGAGGTAGTCGGTGGCGACGGCCGCGGCCGCGCCGGTGCGGAGCATCGTGAGTTCCGTCCCGTCGAGGAGCGCCAGCGGGAAGGCGTTCTCGGGGTCGGAGTAGATCATCGTGCCCATGACGGTGGGCAGGTCGTACTTGTCGCCGTTGTCGGGGTGGACGTTGACCCACTTGATGCCCGCGGCGTCCCAGTCGCCCGCGTCGAGGTAGGCGGGCATCGACCGGAAGTCGCCGTTGTACTGCGGCAGGTCGATGTAGGACTTCGGCGGCATCTGGGCGTCGCCGGACTCGTAGGCGGCGAAGGCGTCCTCGATGGCCGAGATGAGCTCCGGCATCTGGACGTTCTCGTGAACGTCGTCCTTGTTCAACAGCAGCGTCTTGCGCATGGGGACACGTTGCCGTACCTGCTACTTAGTTCGTTCCATTTCTAAACACAACTGCAAGTGTATCTTAGAAAGTGAGAGAATTATCCAACTTCTAAGCAGTCGGTGGCGCAACGTGGTCGGCGCTCGCCCGCCCGTCGGGGAGCGGTGCAATGACGCTCGTCGGATGCTCGTCGGTTGGTCTCCGCCGCGTACCGTCGTTCGGACGGTCCAGCCGCTGCTCATCGGAGGTTGACAGCTGTCTTCGTCAAAAAGTGAGAGATTCGTCGCGCGGTGCAGGCGTCGGGGGATGGGGTGTGAAGTCGTTAGCCGATCTTCACATCGCGCCGCCCATACCGCCCATGCCGCCCATGCCACCCATGCCGCCGGGTGCGCCGCCCTCGTCGTCACCGTCGCCGCCGGTGGAGAGGTCACCGGCCGCGATGATGTCGTCTATCTTGAGGACGAGGTTGGCGGCTTCGGAGGCGGAGGCGACAGCCTGCTCTTTCGCGTGGGCCGTCTCGACGACGCCAGCCTCGAAGGCGTCTTCGACCTCGCCGGTGAAGACGTTCAGACCGGCGCGGACCTGACCTTCTTCGTGGGCCGCGCGGAGGTCGACGAGCGTGTCGATGGAGTCGAGACCGGCGTTCTCGGCGAGGACGCGCGGAACGAGTTCGAGCGCGTCGGCGAACGCCTCGACGGCGAGCTGCTCGCGCCCGGAGACGGAGTCGGCGTAGTTGCGGAGGCGCGAGGCGAGTTCGACCTCGATAGCGCCGCCGCCGGCGAGCACGCGACCGTCGGCGACCGTGGACGCGACGACGTCGAGGGCGTCCTGGACGCCGCGTTCGAGTTCGTCGACGACGTGGTCGGTGGAGCCGCGGAGCAGGAGCGTGACGCCGTGGACGTCGTCGCCGATGCCCTCGACGTAGAACAGCTCGTCGGCCTCGTCGCGGCGGACGGAGGCGCGACCGAGGTCGGCGGCCTCGATGGAGTCGAGGTCGGAGACGACCGCCGCACCGGTGATGTTCTTGAGGAAGCGGATGTCGGACTTCTTCGTCCGGCGGACCGCGAGGATGCCCTGCTTTGCGAGGTAGTGCTGAGCGAGGTCGTCGATGCCCTTCTGGCAGAAGACCACGTCAGCGCCGGAGTCGACGATCTGGTCGACCTTCGCCTTCAGCTGGGCTTCCTCTTGGTCGAGGAACTTCTGGAGCTGGTCGGGGCTCTCGATGGAGACGTTCGTGTCGATGTCGGTCTCCTCGACCTCGACGGGCTCGTTGAGCAGCAGCACGTCGGCCTCGTCGAACTGGACCGGCATGTCGTCGTGGACGGGGTCCTTGTCGATGACGGCACCGGTGAGGAGCTCGGACTCGGACGCGGAGCGGCCGGTCTGCGTCTCGATGGAGATGTTCTCGAGGTCGACGACGTGGGAGCCATCGTTGGCTTCGACGGTGACCTGACGGACGGCGCGGACGATGAGGTCCGCGAGCAGCTCCTTGTTGAGCTCGGAGCTCTTGCCCGTCATGGAGGTCTCGGCGACCTTCTTCAGGAGTTCCTCGTCGTCGGGGTCGACGCGCTCTGCGATGTCGTCGATTTCCTCGCGCGCCTTCTCGGAGGCGAGGTTGAAGCCGCGGATGATGGCCGTCGGGTGGATGTCCTGTTCGAGGAGGTCCTCGGCGTTCTTGAGGAGTTCACCCGCGATGGCGACCGCCGTCGTCGTTCCGTCGCCGGCCTCGTCCTCCTGCGTCTCGGCGACTTCGACGATCATCTCGGCCGTCGGGTTGTCGATGTCCATCTCTTTGAGGATGGTGACGCCGTCGTTCGTGATGGTGACGTCGCCCATCGAGTCGACGAGCATCTTGTCCATCCCTTTCGGGCCGAGTGTGGAACGTACCGCCTCGGCGACTGCTCGTGCGGCGCGGATGTTGTACGCCTGCGCGTCGCGGTCCTTGACGCGCTGTGCATCCTCGCCCATGATGATCATCGGCTGACCCTGCTGCATTCGCTGGCTCATGACAGGCCTTGATTGTTTGTGATTCTATAAAAAAGCTTCGCCGACGAATCGAGCGCTGAACTCCGCTCGTTCGCCGCGTTATGCCGGTAACCGCGCGACAGATGCGTCCTCTCGGGTGTTCGAGGATTTTTTGTGGTACGTCATTTCACACCACAATCTTGTCCCGGCCGAGCCTCTTTATACGCTACTCTTCGACCGGCTCTTTCCAGTGGACCGTCACCGTTCCGACGGCGAACGCGTCGTCGCCCTCGTCGTCGCGGACGACTCGGATGGTGTTCGAGCCCTCGACGAGGCTCGCGCCGGTCACGGTGTCGACCCAGTACTGCCAGCCGTCGCCCGGCGGGATGTCGAACCCCGAAAGCGAGTCGCCGTTGATTCGAATCTCGTGGCCGTACTCGCCCACGTCGAACGCCTGGATACCGAGGTACGGCTCTCGCGGGTCGTCGGTCGGGACGTCGAACTCGAACGTCGCCGTCTCGTCTCCGGCGTCGTCCGCCCAGTCGAGGTCGAGCGCCTCTCCTTCGGGGTGGAGGTGCGACCCGATAAACACGGTCGCGTAGTTCGCGCGGTGTTGCACGCTCACACGTTCTGTTGCGCCCGATAAAAATTCGCGTGGTCGGCGGTCGCGCCGTCAGTCGTCTTCGGGGAGTTCGTCCGCGAGGAACTCGCCGCCGGTGTCGTCGTTCGCGGCGTCGAGCGGGGGCTCGTCGTCGTCTTCATCTAACACCGATAACTCGCGTTCGTACAGCCGCTCGGTGAGTTGGGTCCGCTTGTTGAGGCCCTTCTTCTCGCGGCCGGTCTTGGTGTCAGGCATTGTCAATCGTGGTATCGTATCCCATGGAGATGAATGTTTTGTCCGAACAGTTGATACGGTCGCTTCTGTGGCGATGCCCGTAGGTTGGGTCTGTGGTGGTTCCTCGGGTCGCGTCGAACTGGGGGTGCCCTGTCAGTTTCGACGTAAGTGGTCCTTGGCGAGCGGGGTGATAGACTCCGGCGACGGTTCTCGCCGTCCGGCGATTGAGGGAGAAGCTATCTGCACTGGGCGCGAAGGCAAGGGATTCGAGTCGGTGTGCTCGGTTCGGGTCGGGGTCGCAGATGTTGCTTTTCAGAGAAGCGCCAGGAGAGGGATTTGAACCTCAGTCACTCTGCTCACTCTGTTCGCTTCGCTCTCTGGTTCAAACCCCTCTCAGAAACGCTTCACGAAAACCGCTATCCGCGATGCGCCGAGACGCATCGCTCGGAGTAGTAGTTTCCAGAGGAGCGCCAGGAGAGGGATTTGAACCCCCGATCCCAGAGGGAACACGCTTTCCAGGCGTGCGCCTTACCGCTCGGCCATCCTGGCTTACAACGCAACGTTCCCGCCTGGATAATTTAAGCCCTTCCTTTCCGTTCGAGTCGTGGTTCGATGACGTATGTCACGGACGCGACGGCGACGCCGGACGCGACCGCCACCGCGGCGACCGCCCCGAACGACGCGTCGATACCGAGTCCGAGGAGGACTGCGCCCTGCGCGAGGACGCCCACGAGGAGGAGGCTCGCTGCGCCCCACGCGAGCGCGGACCGGACGCGGCGGGCCACGTTACTCCTCGTCGACGACGGCGACGGCCTCGATTTCGACGCCGACGCCCTTCGGCAGGTTGCCGACCTCGACCGCCGAGCGGGCCGGCGGCTCCTCGTCGAAGTAGGTCGCGTACGTCTCGTTCATCTCGTCGAAGTCGTCGATGTCGGCGAGGAACACGGTCGTCTTCAGCACGTCGGTCGCGTCCGCGCCGGCCTCCTCGAGGATGGCCATCACGTTGTCGAGCGACTGCGTCGTCTGCGTCGCGATGTCCTCGTCGTCGAGGAGTTCGCCGTCCGGCGTCAGCGGAATCTGCCCCGCCGTGTAGAGCAGCGAACCGTTGGTCGTCGCCTGACTGTACGCACCGACCGCGGCCGGCGCTTCGTCGGTTTCGATGACGCGCTTCATACGCGGTGGATTTCGCCACGACGTGATAAAATAGGGTGGAACGACCGGGTCCGAGGTGAGGCTTCCCCGCCGTGGTCCGTCGGGTTACACCGACTTCCCGGAGAGGCTGATGCCGGTCGTGAGGACGCCCGAGGCGAACAACAGCCCCATCCCGAGCGCGGTGACCACGTCGCCGTCTCGGAGCGCGAACCCCGCGACGGCGACGCTGACGACGACCAATCCGAGGCCGAGGAGGGTCAGCGGTTTGGTGAGCGATTCGGCGGTGGGTTTGGTGTTGGGGAGCGTAGCCATGGGTGGATTGGTTGGTAGGGGGATTGCAGTCGGTCAGGAGTACGATTCGCCGGTCTCGATGGGCCCGCTGAACGTCGAGTAGAGGATGCCGAAGTAGGTGAACACGAGCGGCAGGAGGAGCGCCGACGCGACGCTCATGATGTTCAGCGGGAGCACGGAGATGATGGCGTCCGCGACGGTCAGTCCGGTCGCGGGGTCGGCCAACGGGAACATGAGCGTCGCCACGAGCGCGACGAACGCGAACACGAGGACCGGCACGGCCCCGAACGCGAGCGTGTAGCGCCCGTCGCGGAGCGCGAGCAGATAGCCCGCGGCGGCGACGAGACTGACGACGACGAGCGCCAGCGGCACCGGCGCGAAAACGCCGAGGTCGGGGCGGACGGCGACGAGGTAGGCGAGCGTGACGACGACGAGCGCGAGGTAGGTCGCTATCGCCCGCGAGCCGTAGTCGGCCACGTCGCGCTGGAGGCTCCCGCGAGTCTTCATGGCGAGGAAGCCGACGCCGGCGACGACGGTGAGCGCGACGACGGCGAGGCCGACGACGACGCCGGGCAGCGACAGGAGCGACTCGATGCCGAGGAGCCAGTGGGCGGCGAACACGCCGAGCAAAAAGGGCGCGCTCACGCTGCCGACGACGAACGCCCGCCCCCACCACGTCTGCCACGCCTCGTCGTGGCGCTGTTCGTACATCTCGGGAGCGAGTCCGCGGAGGATGAGCGCCCCGAGGATGGCGAACATGAGCAGGTAGTGGCGGCTGAAGAGGTTCGCGTACACGGCCGGGAACGCGGCGAACAGCGCGCCGCCGAAGACGACGAGCCACACCTCGTTGCCGTCCCAGAAAGGCCCGATGGCGGCCAAAAGCGTCTCGCGTTCCTCGTCGTCGTCGCGGGTCGCGAAGATGGCCCCGACGCCGAAGTCGAAGCCGTCGAGGAACAGGAACATCCCGAGGATGAAGAAGACGAGCCCGAACCACAGCTCCTGCAGCGGCAGGCCGAAAAGCGGGTCGGTGGCAAACGCGCCGTAATCAGTCATCGCCGGTCACCCCCGCGGGCGAGGCGGCCTCCGCGCCCGCCTCCGTGTCGTCGATGCTCGGCGGCCCCTCGCGGATGATGCGACGAATCACGTAGGTGTAGAGCGCGAGCAGGCCGGTGTACACGACGGCGAAGCCGACGAGCGTGAGCGTCGCCTCGAAGCCGGTGAGTCCCGGCGAGACGCCCTCACTCGTCCTGAGGACGCCTTGGATGACCCACGGTTGTCGGCCCACTTCGGTGACAATCCAGCCGACCTCGACGGCGAAGATGCCGAGGAGCGACGACCCGACGAACGCCTTGTGCAACAGGTCGTCGTCGTACAGGTCGTCGGTCCACCAGCGATAGGCCGCCCAGAAGGCCAACAGGATGAACCAGAACCCCGCGGCGACCATGAGCCGGAACGACCAGAAGACGATGGCGACCGGCGGGGCCTCCGTGTCGAACTCGTTCAGGCCGGTGATTTCGGCTTGGGGGTCACCCCCGCTCGCCAGCCACGACGCCCCGCCGGGAATCCCGATGCCGAGCAGTTCCTTGGCGCGCGGGTCGGTGATGTGTTCGAGGCTCGTCGGGATGGCGAACATGTACTCGGGGACGTAGCTGTCGGTCTCCCAGACTGCCTCCATGGCGGCGAACTTCTGCGGCTGGGTCTCGTAGACGTGCCGGCCGTAGGCGTCGCCGTGAATCGCCTGAAACGGCGCGGTCACGAGCAGGACGACGAGCGCGATTTTGAGCGTCTTCCGCCAGAAGCGGGCGTCCTCGCGCTCGTCGTCGGCGTCGATGCCGCGCTGCCAGACGTGGTACGCCGCGACGCCGGCCATGAACAGCGCGACTGACAGCACCGCGGCGTTCTGCATGTGGACGAACATCCACGGGAACCGCGGGTTGGCGTACGCCGCGATGGGGTCGACGAGCAGGACGACGAGTTGGCCGCCTTCGCGCGCGAGTTCGTACCCCCGCGGCGTCTGCATCCACGAGTTAGCGACGAGAATCCACACCGCCGAGAGCCACGTGCCGAGGCCGACGGCGACGGCCGAAACCATGTAGAGCGCGTCGGAGACCTTCTCGCGGCCGAAGACGAACACCCCGAGGAACGTCGCTTCGAGCATGAACGCCATCATCCCCTCGGTGGCCAGCGGGCCGCCGAACAGTTCGCCGGCCGCCGTCGAGAACGCCGCGAAGTTCGTCCCGAACTCGAATTCGAGGACGATGCCGGTCACGGTGCCGACGACGAACGAGACGGCGAAAATCTTCGTCCAGAACCGCCTGAGCTGTTCGTACACCGGGTCGTCGGTGCGGATGTCCTTCCACGTGAAGTAGATGAGGAAGGGCGCGAGGCCCATGCTCATCACGGGGAAGATGATGTGGACGATGGTCGTGAGCGCGAACTGCAACCGACTGGCGATGACTGGGTCGAGCATGGTTGGGGTGCGGGGTCGCTGACGACGGGGCGAACCGGGAAGCGGGAGGCGGGGAGTCCCCTCTTAAAGGCCTTCGTATTGGGGGAGAGTCAATCCCTGCATGCTTCCCACGAACTGAAAACCATCGCAGACGGTGTCTTCTGCCCGAATTCGACATAATAGTCCGGGTAAAAAGGCGAGCGTTCGTCGGGGACAGAAACGCGCCCACACTCCCGCAACACGCCCGTCTCGGGTGAACTCCGGCCGCCGACGCGCCGACCCGACCGACGGGCATATGCCGGAACAGTTCGGATTTAGAACATGACCTTCCTGTGGCAGGCTGTCCACGTCGGGATTGTGGGTCTCGGCGTCACGTACCTCGTTTTCCCCGCGCGAGTCCACGCGTTCGGGTTCGAGTTCCTCCGGCGCTCGTCCTCGGAGGAGTCCAACGAGTCCGACGCCCCTGTCTGGGTCTACCGTGGTATCGGGGCGCTCCTCGTGTTTATCGGTGTCTCTGGACTCGCCTGAGCAGTCGGACTCGAACCCAATTCCCGACCGCCTCCGGCGACGCGGTCAGTCGAGGACTTCCACGTCGTAGCCCGCGTCGCGGAGCTCCCCGAGGAGCGAATCGACGTGGTCGGGCCCGCGCATTTCGAGGTCGATTTCGACTTCCGTCGCGTTCAGCGCGATTTTCCGAGAGGTGCGGTCGTGCCTGACGGCGTAGATGTTCGCCTTCTCCACGGCGATGATTTCGATGAGCTGTTCGAGCGAGCCGGGGCGGTCCTTCAGTTCGGTCCGAATCTTGAGATACCGACCCGTTTCGACGAGCCCGCGCATCACCACGGTCGTCAGCGTGTTCATGTCGATGTTGCCGCCGCACAGCGCGGGGACGACGACCTCGCCTTCCTCGTAGTCGAACTTCTGGAAGACCAGCGCCGCGAGCGCGACGGCCCCCGCGCCCTCGACCAGCGTCTTCGAGCGTTCGAGCAGGTAGGTCAGCGCCACGGCGATTTCCTCGTCGGAGACGGTGACGACCTCGTCGACGCGCTCGCGGATGACCTCGAAGGGCTTGTCGCCGATTCTGCGGACGGCGATGCCGTCGGCGATGGTGTCCACCTCGTCGATGGTCTGAATCGACCCTTTGTTCAGCGAGTCCGCGGCGCTGGAGGCCTGTTCCGCCTGCACGCCGATGACGCGGGCGTCGGGGAACTGCTCTTTGATGGCCGTCGAGATGCCGGAGATGAGGCCGCCGCCGCCGATGGGGACGACCACGGTGTCGAGGTCGGGGCAGTCCTCAGCGATTTCGAGACCGATAGTTCCCTGTCCGGCCATGACGTACTCGTCGTCGAAGGCGTGGACGTAGGTCCGGCCCTCGTCCGCCTCGATTTCGTGGGCCTTCGCCTGCGCGTCGTCGTAGTCGTTGCCGTAGAGGACCACGTCGCCCCCGTAGCGCTCGGTGGCTTTTACCTTCGAAATCGGCGCGTACTCCGGCATGACGATTTTCGAATTCACGCCCGCTCGCGACGCCGCGAGCGCGACGCCCTGCGCGTGGTTGCCGGCGCTCGCGGTCACGACGCCGGCGTCTTTCTCCTCGTCGGAGAGCGTGGTGATGCGGTTCGTCGCCCCGCGAATCTTGAACGACCCCGTGCGCTGGGAGTTCTCCAGTTTCAGGTACACCTCTGCACCCGTCATCTCCGAGAAGGTGTGCGAGTACTCCAGCGGTGTCCATCGGGCGACCGCTTCGACGCGCTCGCGGGCGGCGCGTACGTCGTCAAGCGTGAGCATGGTCGGAAATCACCCGTGTCTGTGTTTAATCGTTCGGGAACTCCTCCGTATCAGGGCCGTGATGTCAACCCTCATGGTCGTCGGTTGAGAACTCGGATTCGACTCAGTCAACGCGCGTCGTCGCCGTCGCTCGCCGGTCGGGAAAGGGGAAAGGGGGAATGCACGCGTGTGACGTGCAACTGTCTTTCTCGTCCCCGTGCATATAAACGTCCCCCACCCGGAGTGAAAGTGAAACCGCACGACTGCGGCGACCCATCGATCGCGTATGACACTCGTCATTCGCGCGTCGCATCGAGCGTGCCCGACGGGACCGCCGCTTCCGGTACCGTCAACTGCGCGAGGTCCGTGGCCTCGGCATGAACCTCGGTCGCCTCCGGCGAGTCTGGAAGCGCATCTTCTCGCTCGCGTGGCCGGTGATGGCCGAGCAGACCGCACAGACGGCGATGCGGACCGTGGACGTGGCCGTCACCGCCGCGCTCTCTCCCGCCGCGGTCGTCGCTATCGGCCTCGCCGACCTCTACGCCCGGTTCCCGCTTCGCATCGGCCTCGGCCTCGGCGGCGGCGCAATCGCGCTCTCCAGTCAGGACACGGGAAGCGGCGCGGACGCCAACCGGAGCGAGGCAATCTCGACCGCGCTCCTCCTCGCGTTCCTCGCGGGCATCCCGTTCCTGATTTTCGGGTTCACGCTGGGCGAGGCGGCCATCGGCGCGTTCCCCGCGAGCGACCGGGCCGTGGAACTGGGCACGACGTACCTCGCGGTCATCTTCGCCACCTCGCCCGCGCGACTGGTCTCGCTCGTCGGTTCGCGGTCGCTTCAGGGCGTCGGCGACACCCGGACGCCGATGCTGGTCAACGTCTTCGCCAACGTCGTCAACATCGGGCTGTCGGTCGGTCTCGGCTTCGGCCTCGTCGGTCTGCCGGCGCTCGGCGTGCTGGGCGTGGGCCTCGCCACCTCGACCGCCAACGTCCTCTCGGCGGGGCTGCTTCTGGTCGCGCTCGCCCGCCCCGCGTCGCCGACCTCGCTGGTCCGCCCCCGCGACCGAACGGTCGCCAGCCAACTCGTGCGTATCGCCACCCCGCGGGTCGGCGAGGGCATCGCCGCCGAACTCGCGGAGTTCCCGTTCAACGCGCTGCTCCTCGGCTTCGGCGACGCCGTCAACGCCGGCTTCCAAATCGGCCGTCGGGTCTACCAGCAGGTCGCAAGCCCGCTGGCGCGTGGCTACAACGTCGCCGCCAGCGTCCTCGTCGGGCAGGCGCTCGGAGCGGGCGACAGCGAGACCGCGCGGTATCAGGGCGGCGCGGTGGCGCTCCTGTCGGTCGTTACGGTCGGCGGCATCGGGCTCTTCCTCGCGGCGTTCACCGAACCCATCGTCGCCCTCGTCGGCTCCGGCGGCGGCGCGGACCTCGAATGGGCCGTGAAATTCGCCGTCGCCTACGGCCTCGCCGCGCCGGGACTGGCGCTCTTCGTCGGGCTCTCCGGGTCGCTGCAGGGCGCTGGTGCGACGCGAATCCCCTTCGTCGCCCGGCTGACAGGGGTGTTCGGTTTCTTCGTCGGCGCGTCCTACCTGCTCGTCGAGGTGTTCGGCTACGGCCCGCTCGGCGCGCGAATCGGCATCGTCCTGTCGTTCACCTGGATGGGGCTGTTCGCGCTGGTCGCGTTCTACTACGCCGACTGGGCGGGTCACGCGGACGCGCTCATGGTCGAACGCGGGAGCGTCGGCGTCGACGACGTGGGCGAAGACGACTGAGCGGGGAACGCGGGAGCGGTCGGGAGACGACGCGTCGCTCCGGCGGGTCGTCGGGACGGAAAAAAGTCGCGTACGACTCGTCGCCTATCGCTCGTCGACCGACGGGAAGTCGAGGTCCTTCTCGCCGGTGTAGCGGGCGCGCGGGCGGATGAGGCGGTTGTCCTCGTACTGTTCGAGGACGTGCGCAATCCAGCCGCCGACGCGCGAGACGGCGAAGATGGGGGTGTAGAGGTCGATGGGGATGCCCATCTGGTAGTACGTCGAGGCGGAGTAGAAGTCCACGTTCGGCGCGAGACCCTTCTCCTCGCCGATGTACTCCTCGATGGCGACCGACATCTCGTACCACTTCATGTCGCCGGCAGCCTCGCCGAGCGCCTCGGACTTCGCGCCGAGAATCTTCGCACGGGGGTCCTTCACGTTGTAGACGCGGTGGCCGAACCCGGCGACGCGCTCGCCGCGGTCGAGGGCGTCTTCGACCCACTCGGTCGGGTCCATGTCGCTGTCGTCGACGTCCTTCAGCATCCGCATGACGTTCGCGTTCGCGCCGCCGTGGAGCGACCCCGAGAGCGTGCCGATAGCGGACGTGACCGCGCTGTAGAGGTCAGAGAGCGTCGAGGACGTGACCATCGCGGAGAACGTCGAGGCGTTCACACCGTGGTCAGCGTGCAGCACGAGCGCCATGTCGAACGTCTCGGCGAGCACCTCGTTCGGCTCCTCACCGTTGAGCATGTAGAGGAAGTTTGCCGCGTGATTCAGGCTCTCGTCGGGTTCGACGTAGTCGTCGCCGCGACGGAAGCGAGCGTAGGCCGCGAGCACCGACGGCATCTTCGCCGTGATGCGCTTTGCCTTCTCGAGGTTGACTTCGCGGTCGGTCACGTCCTCGAAGTCAGCGTTTTCGTCGTACGCCGACATCGACGAGACGAGCGTTCGGAGCGCCGCCATCGGCGACTCGTCCTGCTCGGCGAGTTCGCGTGTCACGTCGAGAACGCCGTCGTCGAGGCCTCGGTGGGCCGCGAGTTCGTCGGAGAACGCGTCTAGTTCCTCGCGCGTCGGAAGCTCTCCGTGCCACAGAAGGTAGAGTACCTCCTCGTAGCTTGCGTCCCGTGCGAGGTCTTCGATATCGTACCCGCAGTAAACGAGTTGTCCCGCGTCGCCGTCGATGAAACTGAGCTTCGATTCGGTGACCAGCACACCTTCCAGCCCCCGCTTCAGTTCGCCTGACATACCCAGAACGTTGCCTACCATATCAAAAAAGCGTTATCGTTTTCACTCATATGTTATCGACCGCCATACACATACAACGGCAGCCCTGTCTGTCGATTTCGTGGGTAGTCGGTGTCTAAAATAGTGTTCGACAATCGTCGTTGTTTTCGGTGCCCTTATACGGGGCTCACCGAAGGGGGTCGCGCGCGGTTCGGGCGACCCGCGAAGTCATATGCCCCGGCGACGTAGCTCTCTCGAACCACGGTGGCACCACTACTCCTGGCAAGCCTTTTGCCGTCCCGTCGTGAAGGCGGGCGCATGAATCCGGAGGACATCGAGTACGAGCCTGTCAGCGTCAAGGCCGTCCTCGCCGAGATGAAAGACACAGCGGAGTTACTCATCGACCTCTCGTACTCTGCCGTCCTCCACGCGAACGACGACCTCGCGGCCGAGGTCCTCGACCTCGAAGAGCGGATGGACATCCTCCAACTGCAGGCGCGAATGAGCCTGATGATGGCGGCCCGGAGCCCCGAAGACGCGGAGGAACTCGCGCCCGTCCTCGGCGTCGTCGGCGCGGCCGAGAAGATTTCGGACGCCGCGGGCGACATCGCCAAGGTCGTCATCGAGGACATCGGCCTCCCGGACGCCATCCGCGCGGCGCTCCCCGAGGCGGTCGAGACGACGATTCGGTGCGAACTCACCGACGAGTCGCCGTACGCGGGTCGCACACTCGGCGACATCAACATGGAGACCGAGACGGGCGTCCGCGTCGTCGCCATCCACCGCGCCGGCGAGTGGGTGACGAACCCCGACCACGAGACGACGCTCCGCGCCGGCGACGTGCTCCTCCTCCGCGGCCGCGATGACGGCCTCCAGACCGTCCACGAGGCCGCCACTGGCCTCCGGTACGACCCGCCGGACGTCCCCGAGCCGACCATCGAGGACCTCGAACGCGCCGTCGACTCCATCGTCCTGATGAAGGACATGAGCGAACTCGCCGTCGACCTCGCCTACGGCGCGGTGCTGTTCGACAGCGAGGGCGTCGCCGAGGAGGTCGAGGAACTCGAAGCCGAGGTGGACGCGCTCAAGTCCCGGTTCGAGGCGTGGACGCTCCGCGCGGCGAGCCGGGTCGAAGACCCCGTCTCGCTCCGCGGACTCGTCCAACTCGCGGGCGCGACGGAGATGATTTCCGACGCCGCGCTCGAAATCGCCGAGGGCGTCCTCCGCGGCATCGACGCCCACCCGGTCGTCGCCGCCGCGGTCAAGGAGTCCGACGAGGTCATCATCCGACTGCGGGTCGCCCCCGCAAGCGACCTCGCGGAGGCGACCCTCGGCGACCGGCGCGTCAAGTCCGAGACGGGGATGCGCGTCATTGCGGTCCGCCGGGCGGGCGGCCGCGAGTGGGTCGTCTCGCCGGGGTCGGAAACGCGGCTCCACGGCGGCGACCTCATCATCGCCAAGGGCACCCGCGCCGGGGCGGAGCGACTGGGCGAACTCGTCGGCGACGAGCGCGAGTTCGACGAGTAGGCGAGCCGACCGCCGGAACGGAGCGGAGCGTTTTACAGCGTTTTACTCAGTCGATACGCCGAGACGAGCGTGAGCACTGTCGCGACGAGCAGCGCCGTCGCGGAGGCGAGGACGAACGCGAGGATGAGGAACCAGCCCTCGGGCCCGAGTATCGGATACTCGCGGGTGCCGGCGAACGGGCCGAACAGTTCGAGGACCCGAAAGAGATAGGCGACGACGGCCAACGCGAGGCCGACGGCCGCCCCGATAGCGGCGTTTCGTGGCACGTCCAGCGCCTGTACCAGTCCCCCCGTCGGCGGCCGTTCGGGAACGTCGTCTGTCACGGTCGCCGGTAGCGGCCGCGAGACCATAGCGGCAACGCTTTCCTCGGGGGTCAGCGGACCGAACCCCTAAAGGGAGGCCGGTCCGAGGTTGGCGATATGATTACCTTGGGAACGGCGAGTGCGGCCCCCGGGGAGATGGACGTGGGCCGTCTCGAAGTCGGCGAGTCCCGCGACGGCGGGAGCGTCGGCCTGCCCGTCGCCGTCATCAACGGCGCGTCGTCGGGCAAGACACTCTACATGCAGGCGGCCTCGGACGGAGACGAACTCAACGGCGTCGGCGTCATCCAGCGGGTCGTCCCGCAGCTCGACCCCGCGGAGATTTCCGGCACGATTCTCATCGTCGGCATCGTCAACTACCACGCCTTTCAGGTCGCACAGCACCGCAATCCGATAGACGACACGAAGATGAACCGGGCGTACCCCGGCGACGAGCGGGGCACCTCCTCGGAGCGCATCGCGGCCGCGACGTTTGCCGCCGCCCGCGACGCCGACCTCATCGTCGACCTCCATCAGGGCTCGACGAGCCGGATGATAGACGAGGTCCGCGTCCGCTGCGGTCGCCACCACCGGATGCACGCGAAGTGCCTCCGACTCGCCAAGACGTTCGGCTGCGGCTACGTCCTCGACCAGAAGGGCCCCGACGGCCAACTCGCCCGCGCCGGCCCCGACGCCGGGATTCCGACCATCGACCCCGAACTCGGCGGTTGTGTCGGCTGGGACGAAGAGAGCATCGAGAAGGGCGTCCGCGGCGTCTACAACGTCCTCCGCGGGTACGACTTCCTCGACGGCGACGTGGAGCTCGAAGCCCAGACCCGCGCTCGCGGCTTCGACCAGTACGGCTCGCCGGTCGGTGGCCTCGTCCGGTTCAAGCGCGACCTCGGCGAGCGCGTCTCCGCCGGCGACGTGGTGTTCGAGGTGACGGACGTGTTCGGGAAGCTCAAAGCCCGCGTCACCGCCGACCACGACGGCATCTTCTGGCGGGCGCGCCGCCTCCCGCAGGTCGCCTCCGGTGAGTACGTCTGTTCCGTCGGCATCGACCTCGACACGTACTGACCCTGACTCACTTCACCCGCACCACCTCACCCCACACCCACCCACCACTCACCCACCTCATTTCCCATGACGACATCACACGACCTCCCCGCTCGGCTCCGACTCGCGTGCGACGCCTGCGACGAGACGTACGACGCGTGGCGCTGGCGCTGCACCTGCGGCGAGCCGCTGGACTTCGCGGCCGACCCGACGCCGTCTGCGGCCACCCCCGACGACGCCAACCTCGACTACCGCGACGGCCTCTGGGCGTTCGACGAGTTCCTGCCGACCGAGCCGCACGCGACCCTCGGCGAGGGGATGACGCCCCTCGTCGACGCGGCGGAGTGGGAGGCCTCGTTCAAACTGGAGTACGTCTTCCCCTCCGGTTCGTTCAAGGACCGCGGCGCGACGACGATGCTGTCTCTCGCGTCCGAACTCGGCGTCGAGCGCGTCGTCGAGGACTCCTCGGGCAACGCGGGGGCCGCCGTCGCGACCTACGCCGCCCGCGCCGGCATCGACGCCGAAATCTACGTGCCCGCGTCGGTCAAGCCCTCGAAGGTCCGCGCCATCGAGCGCGCCGGGGCCAAGCCGGTCCGCATCGAGGGCTCCAGACAGGACGTGACCGACGCCTGCGTCGAGGCCGTCGAGGCCGACGACGCGTGGTACGCGAGCCACGCGTGGAACCCCGCGTTCTTCGCGGGCACGGCCACCGTCGCCTACGAAATCGCCGCCCAGCGCGACTGGTCGGTGCCCGACGCGGTCGTCACGCCGCTCGGCCACGGGACGCTCTTCCTCGGCGCGTACCGCGGCTTCCGCGCGCTCTACGAGGCGGGCTGGACCGACCGAATGCCCGAACTGTACGGCGCGCAGGCCGCCGGCTACTCGCCCATCGCCGACGCCCGCCACCACACGCCCGACGAGACCAACGACGTGGCCGACGGCATCCAGATTCTCGACCCCGTCCGCGAGGCCGAGATTCACGAGGCGCTCGACGACACCGGCGGCGACGCCATCGCCTTGTCGGCCGACGCGGTCGAAGACGAACTCGACAGGCTCCACCGCCACGGCTTCTACACGGAGCCGACCTGCGCCGTCGCGCCCGCGGCGCTCCGCGAACTGCGGCTCTCGGGCGTCCTCGACCGCGACGCCGACGTGGTCGTGCCGCTCACCGGAAGCGGACTCAAATCGTGAATCAGCTCAGAACACAGCTAACATAGCGTCGCTCACGACCGAAGCCAGTCGAACAGCGACCATCCGCGACCCGCTTTTTCGTCTCTTTCCCCGGCCTCGCCGTCGCGTCCCCGGGCTTCGAGGTCGCGTCGCCGCTCGCGCTCCGCGTCGAGTTCGTCGCGGAGTTGCTGGTTCTCGTCGACAGCGTCGTCGAGCCGCGCCCGGAGCTCGCTGAAGCGGTCGAACGCTTCGCGCTCGCCAATCGGCGACGCGGCCGTCGGCGGCGGTCCCCGCGGTTCACTCCCCGAGTCATCGGGCTGCCCGTCGAGCGCGCCGTCGGACCGGCTGTCTCCCCGTCGGTTCTCGTCCGTGGGCGTCGTCGCGGGCCGAACCGCGCTCGACCAGCCGGACGGGTCGTAGAACTCGCTCGTCTCTCGAATTGCGCGGTGGACCGTCTTCGCGCCGTAGGTCGACCCGTCCGCGTGCGCCACCTCGTCCCACTTCGGCCGAAAGAGCTCGCAGTCTCGAAACAGGCGGCACATCTGGCGCGCGTCGCCGGCCGTCCAGAATGCGAGAATCGAACACAGCGCCGCGTCCGCGTCGTCGTGGTTGTCGTAGCCGCTCGTGTCTCCCCGCCACAGATGGGTGAACTTCACGCCGTTCACCGCGGTCGAAGCGCGGTCGATAACCTCGCCGTCAGCGAGGGCGTTGCCCGGGCCGCTCACCTCGTCGAGGCGCGCGTCGACGGGCACACCGGACGAATCCGGAGCCACCGAGTCGACCGTCGGGGCCGGCGACGGCTCCGGGCCGGCTTCGAAGTAGGCGCCGTGAATCGCCGCGAGCACGTCGCTCCGCTCGGCAATCGCCGCGGACGTGCCCTCGAGCCGGTCGCCGGTCGCGAGGAAAAAGCCCGCGCCGTCCGAGAGTTCGAGGTTCTCAGTTCGGTCGCTTCCCGACGGAAGCGTCCCGCGGACGAGGATTCGATACCCCGTCCCCGAGGGATTCACCTGCGTGTGAGAGTCGAGGCGGTCGACGAGTTCCCACGCCCAGCGCTCGGTCGCGCCGGTCTCGCTGTCGCGGCACTCGCCGATGTCGACGACGACGAACGGGTCGTCGTCGGTGAAAACGTACCCCACCCCGTCGGCGGGGCCGTCCCGCGCGTACGCGAGCGCTTCGTCGAACGTCGTCCACGTCGAAGCGTCGGTCACCGACGCGAGCCCGCCGGTCGCGTCCTTCAGAACCGTCGTTTCGGAACCATTACGGGTCCGTGTTCGCCACCCGACCCAGTTGGCCCGTTCGAGGAGGTCGTCCGGGAGCTGTTCCCGCGTCGGGAGTGGTGGCGTCATCGCTACTCCTGGTCTCGGGAGGGGCGAGAAAGGTGTTTCCCGCGAGCTATCTATTTTGATAATCAAACGAAATACGAAGCGTCCGCTCGCACGGTTCAGTCCACGGAACGCGGGCTGCCGTCCACAGCTCACTCGAAAATGATTATTGCGCGCGGGGCTTGCCCGCGGATTCGGTCTCGGTCGTCTTCGCGCCCTTGTAGGTGTTGAAGCCCAGCAGGTCGTTCAGCGGGCACTTCTGGGTGATTGCCGTGGTCGCGAGGACCGCTCCGACGAGGAGCGCCGCGACCGCGACGACGAGTCCGAGGGTTCCGGCCGCGATGGTCAGGAAGCCCGCGAGGGTCGCCGCCCCGACGATGATGAGCACCGGTCCGAGGACGGCACGCGCGATACGGTCGTAGCCGCCGACGTTCTTCTCCATGGTTGATTCACCGTTGCTAACTACGCGCTCGGCGGCTAAATCGTGAGCCGGCGGTTCTCGGCCCCGGAGAAACGTGACTGTCACGCCGGCCGCTACGTCGAGGACTCGGCCCTACTCGGCTACCCGCGACCGCCCCAGTCTATCCAGTCTTGTTCCCAGCCGTGGCCGGCGTGCCAGCCCCGGCCCTCGTACTCGGGGTCCTCGCGTCGCGTCCGGTTTCTGACGATGCTCCCCGTCTGCTCGCCGTCCACGAGCAGCGGTTTGAACGACAGCGGGCCGAACGACTCGGCCACCTCGCCGTCCTCGATGGCGACGAGCGTCTGCTCGCCGACCCCTTTCGGCATGACGAGTCGGCCGCCGTCGGCGAGTTGCGCGAGGAGTCGCGCGGGCGGGCGAACCGCCGAGGCCTCGACGAGGATGCGGTCGAACGGCGCGTAGTCGGCCAGCCCCTCCGCGCCGTCGCGGCAGTCCACGAGGACGCCGCCGTAGCCGGCGCGCTGGAGGTTCTCGCGCGCCTCGTAGACGAGCGAGCGCGTGATGTCGACCGCGTGGACGCGGGCGTCACCGACGATTTCGGCGAGGACCGCGGCGGTGTAGCCGACGCCCGCGCCGACGACGAGCACCTCGTCGTCCGGTTGGGGGTCGAGCGCGGAGAGCAGGCGCGCGACTGTCGTCGGCGCGAGGATGGTCGTGTTCGTGTCGCGGTGCTCCGTCGGGCGGTTCTGATACGGCGAGTCGGTGACGAACTCGTGTCGCGGGACGCTGCGCATGGCGATGGAGACGGCCTCCGGGAGCGACTCCAGCGAGTGCTCCAAGCCGTCGACCATGTCGTCGCGCAGCACCGAGTTGTCCATAGCCGAACTCGGAGGTCGGTCCTAATCAACCGCACGCTCGCCGACGACTGCCTGCAGGTCGGTCCCCGGCACGTTTCGGACCGTACAGCCGCCGAATCCGGCCGATTCGACCCACGAGCGAACCGTCGACTCGTCGTAGAGGTCACCGCGACCGGTGGCGAGCGCGTCCACCGCTCGCCCGGCCGTCGCGTCGGTCGAACACCGGCCGTGGAGACTATCGACGAACACCGCCGACCCGCCGGGTTCGAGGGCGTCGTGCGCGCCCGAGACGAGCGCTCGCGCGTCGGCCGGGTCGCGCCCGGTGAAGGCGTCGCCGGCGAAGACGAGGCCGAACCCCGCTACCGGCGGGTCGGTCGGGTCGCCAGCGACGAGGTCCACGCCGGCGCGGGAGAGGAGCGGTCGGACGGCTTCGACGGTCTCGGCGTCGTCGACGAGCGTCACGTCGCAACCGCGGGCGACGAACTCGCGGGCGAAGACGCCCGACGCGCCGCCGAGGTCGAGGACGTGCGTCGCGTCGGGTGCCTCGCGAACCGCGGCGGTCACGCAGGCCCGGACGACCGATTCTTCGGTGGCGTCGTGCGCGCCGAGTCGGTTCCGAAGCCAGTCGTCCGGGAACGCGGGCGACTCCTCGGAAGCCATCGTCTCCGGGAGGTCGGCGTAGAGCGAAAAGCGGTCGAGCGCGTGCGGGAGGCGACCGATGGAGCGCACGTCGCGCTTGGCGAGGAAGCCGAGCGCGCGGTTAGTTATCTCGTACTCGTCGCCGACGCGCTTGATGAACCCCATCGCGGCCAGCGCCTCGACCGTGATGCGGGCGGCTCGGGGCTCGATGTCGGCGGTCTCGGCCACGGCCTCGGCGGTGCCGGCGCTCGTCGTGAGCGCGTCGATGACGCCGCTCTCGCGGGCGGCCCACAGGAGCGCGAGCGATTCGACCGACGACTGCGACCGGTCGCGGGTAGGCATGGTCGCACCGACGAGTCGGGAACAAAAAGGTCGTGCGTTGGGCGGGCGGAACGGCTCGTCGGCGGGGCGGAGTGCTTCGGCGTCGGATTCGCCCTTACCAGGCCGACCACGCGGTCGAGGTCTGGTCGCGGGCGTAGACGCGCTTTGCGTCCTTCGCGTACACCATGTCGCCGGGGTGGTCGAGTTTGCCGTGGCGGTACTCGGGGGCGTCCGAGCGGACGACGAGGCCTTCGATTTCGACCTCCTCGTCGCCGAACGCCTCGGTCTCGCCGACGACGAACTCGTAGTCGCCGGGGACGTTGACGGTGACGCTGCGGGTGTCCTCGCGCTTGCCGTCCTTCGGGTGGATGGTGACGTTGACCGCGACGTTGTCGACGACGCGGGTCCAGACGGTCTTCACGTCCGCGACCTCGGCCTCGTCGGCGCGCTGTTCGGGGCCGACTTCGATGCCCGTGATGCGCACGAGCTGAATCGCCTCGGGCGTGTCGACGATGAACTCGTCGCCGACCTCGATGGTCGTGCCGACCGGCACGGGCACTTCGGTCGAGACGGAGTCGCCGTCCTGCGAGACGACGACGTTCATCTCGGTTTCGTCAGGAATCTCGACTTTCTCTTTGTGGACGTGGCCGCATTCAGTACACCGGACGGTCGAGTGACCGCCGGGCTTCAGCACCTCGTGGACGGTGGGTTCGTCGGGCGAACACGTCGGACAGGAGAGGGGGACGCGCTCGCCGGCGTCGGGTAGGCTCATACGGGTCGCTAGCCCATCAGGCCGTAAAAAGCCGCCTTTCTCCGTTTCGGCGTGGGAGTCGGTGGCAGGACGCTCGTTCGGCGAACCGAGCGACCCGCCGCGGGCGCGGTGTGCGCCCGCTCAGGGGTGCTCAGGGCTGCGGCAGGTCGACTTCCTCGCCGTCGGCGTACACCGTCGGCTCGCGGATGATACCGTCGAGGTGGAGCGGCGCGTCGGTGTCGCCGCCGATGCCGGCGTCGTCGCCGATGGCGATGTGGACCGTGCCCGCGGCCTTCTCGTCGAGCAGGACGGAGCCGACGAGGTCGGTCACGCCGACGTTGGTGCCGATGCCGATTTCGGCGAGGTTGTAGGCGTCTCGCCCGACTTCCTCCGCCGCGGCCTCGACCTGCTCGCGGATGTCGTCGTCGGAAATATCCGTGACGTAGCCGTCTTCGACCTCGAAGCGGAGTTCCTGTCCCTCGTCGAGGAGGCCGTGGGGCATCATCGTCCCGTCGACGACGTAGGTGCCCGTCGCGGACGCGGGGCTGAGGAAAATTTCGCCCGCGGGGAGGTTCGAAAACGAGCCGGCCTCAGCGATTGCGCCGGTGTCGGCGAGCCACTCGCGGTCACCGCGGACGAACGTGATGTCCGTGCCCGTCTCGGTCGTGACGCGGAGTTCGTCGGCGTCGCCGACGGCGTCGAGCATCGCCGCGCTGTGGTCGTAGATGGCGTCGTAGTCGGCATCGAGGCCGGTGACGAACACCTCCTCGGTGATTCCGGGGAGGGTCGCGCCGCGAGCGCCGGCGTCGCAGGCGTCACCGCGGGCGCGGGTGTGGCTCAGGCTCTTCGTCGTCGGCGCGAGGAAGGCGTCGCAGGCCTGCATGGCGGCGGCGACCGGCGCGGGCGGCTCCTCGCCGTGTTGGTTCCCCGGCGGGTAGCGGACGATAGTCGCGTCGTCGGTCACCTCGCTGGCGACCTCGTAGAGCGCCTCGCCGATGCGCTCGCGCTTGTCGTCGGTGACGACGACGAGCGACTCGTCGGGCTGGAGGTCGAGACACTGGCGGACCGCCGTCTCGCTGGCGGCGCGGAGGTCGGCGTCGGATTCGGGCATGGGGGAACCTGCGCCGGCGGCGCTGTTAGGCGTTCCCATCTGCCCCCTCGCGTTCGGTTCCCGCCCCGCCGCCCCGAATCGGCGGTTTCACTCGCCTCGGAGGTAATCGAGGGACTCACTCGCCCGAGAGTTAATTTCTAAGTATTAACCATCGAAATAACTATAGTCGGGCCCGGTCGTTTGTCACCCATGATACGAGTGGGTGTCAACGGCTACGGCACAATCGGAAAGCGCGTCGCCGACGCGGTCAACGCGCAGCCCGACATGGAACTCATCGGCGTGGCCAAGACCCAGCCCAACTTCGAAGCGCACACCGCGGGCGAACGCGGCTACCCGATGTACGCCGCGATTCCCGAACGCTCGCCGCTGTTCTCCGAGGCCGGTGTCGACCTCGCCGGCGAGGTGGACGAACTGGTTGCCAAGGCGGACGTCATCGTCGACTGCACGCCGTCGGGTATCGGCGCGGAGAACCGCGAACTGTACGAGACGCACCACACGCCCGCTATCTTCCAAGGCGGCGAGGACGCCGACGTGGCGGATGTGAGCTTCAACGCGCGGGCCAACTTCGACGCCGCCCGCGACGCCGACTACGTCCGCGTCGTCTCCTGTAACACGACCGGCCTCTCGCGCATCATCGCGCCGCTCGAAGCCGAGTACGGCGTCGAGAAGGTCCGGGCGACGCTCGTCCGCCGCGGCGGCGACCCCGGTCAGAACTCTCGCGGGCCGATAAACGACATCCTGCCGAACCCGATCAAGATTCCTTCTCACCACGGCCCCGACGTGAAGACCATCTTCCCCGACCTCGAAATCGACACGCTCGGGCTGAAGGTCCCGGCGACGCTGATGCACGTCCACGCGCTCAACGTCACGCTCGAAGACGACGTGACCGGCGCGCACGTCCGGCAACTGCTCGAAGGCGAGAACCGCGTCTACGTCATCCCGGAGGGGATGGGCATCGACGGCGCGGGTAAGCTCATGGACTTCGCGCTCGACGCGGGCCGCCCGCGCGGCGACATGTGGGAGAACTGCGTGTGGGGCGAGTCCATCGGCGTCAACGGCCGGGACCTCTACCTGTTCCAGGCCATCCACCAGCAGTCCGACGTGATTCCCGAGAACGTCGACGCCATCCGCGCGATGTTTGACGTCGAAGACCAGCAGACGAGCATGGAACTCACGGACCAGACGCTCGGTATCGGTATCTCCGGTAGCCCGTCCGGATTCGCTGAGCAGGCGCGCGCGGAGTTCGCCGACGACTAGTCGCGAATCGTTTGCTCAGTTCGGTGCAGTTCGGTTCGGTGCGGCCGCGGCTTTTCACCCCACTCGATTCCGCTCTCAGAGCGACCGCGACGCCACGTTCCCCGTGTCGAGGTCGACGGTTGCGACGTGGAACTCGTCGTCAGCGCCGGGAATCGGCAGGCCGCCGGGGTTGATGTGCGTCGTCTTTCCGCGGTGTTCGACCACCCGTTCGTGGGTGTGGCCGCGCAGGACGAAGTCGTACGTCCCCGAGTCGACGAGGGCATCGACCAGTCCGGCCTCAGTGCCGTGGTAGACCGCTATCTCTTGGCCGTCGAGCGTCAGATGTGCGAAGTCGTCGTGATAGGTGCCGAACGAGTCCACCGCCTCGCGGAGCGCCCACTCGCCGTCGTTGTTGCCGCGGACGGCGTGGAAGTCGAAGTCCGCGTCGAACGGCGCGGCCGAGAAGGGCGCGACGATGTCGCCGCAGTGGACGACCGCGTCAACGCCCTCCGATTCGAAGTGCGAGACCGCGGCTTCGACGTAGTCGAGGTTGTCGTGCGTGTCGGAGACGACGCCGAGTTTCATGCGCGTCGGTTCGGCGGCGTCGGCTATCAACGTTGGGTGACACTTTTATTCAAGGGCTCGGTGTCGCCGGTATGTCTCACTTCGCCATCGACTCGGAGGCCGGGGTATGAGCGGCGACCCAAACCGCGACGGTGACGACACCCGCGACGACGAGCCGACAGATGCGGCTGAATCGGCTGTTCTCGTCCTCGAAACTAGTGACCGACAAACTGTCTTCGGCGGCGCGGTGCTCGTCGGGGGTGCGTCGTACAGCGCATCCCACACACTCGCGGTCCGCGCCGCTGGTTCGTTCCCGGCAGGCGGGGCTCTCACCGCGGTCTTGACGCTCGTCGTCTTCGCAGCCGGCGTGGTCTTCCTCGTCGAGGGTGCCGCCGGTATCGTCGCAGAAAAGAACGCGGATTCCTGAGCGCGGCTTCAGTTCTGCTTCAGCGCCTCGACGCCGGCGAGCGGCGCGCCGGTCAGCGCGCGGATGTACGCGCCGCCGGCGATGGAGACGTGGCCGAAGTCGCCTTCGTCCATGCCGTACATCTCGATGGCGCGGGAGGTGTCGCCGCCGCCGACGACGGAGAAGCAGTCGGTCTCGGCGATGGCGCGGAGGATGCCGGTCGTGCCGACCGCGAAGCGCTCGTCTTCGAACAGGCCGAGCGCGCCCTTCACGAAGACGGCCTCGGAGTCGCGGATGATGGGGTCGTACTCGTCGACCGTCATCGAACCCACGTCGAGGTACGCGCGGTCCTTCTCCGTGATGTTGGCGACCGCGATTTCGCCGCGGTCGTCGGTCTGGTTCTCGTAGGCGAGGTCGACGGCGAGCTTAATCTGGTCGCCGCGCTCGTCGAGCAGCGACTCGATGGTCTCGCGGTTTTCCTCCCACTGGTCGTCGAAGAAGTCCATGCCCTCGAGGTCGAAGCCCACGTCGTTGCCGGCGGCGCGGAGGAACAGTTCGCCGGCGATGCCGCCGAGGAGGAACTGGTCGACCTTGTCGCCGAGGTTGTTCATAACGTCGATGACGTCGGTGGCTTTCGTCCCGCCGACGACCATCGTCACCTGCCCGTCGAACTCGCGGGTGGCGATGGAGGAGTTGGCCTCGTACTCGGTCTGCATCACGCGGCCCGCGTAGGCGGGGAGCACGAGCGGGAAGCCGACCAAGGAGGCGTGCGAGCGGTGGGCCGCCGAGTAGGCGTCGTTGACGTAGGCGTCGACGTGCTCGGCGAGCGACTGGACGAACTCGGTGTCGGCTTTGACCTCGGGGTCCTCCTCGGGGAGTTCCTCGTCGCACATCCGCGTGTTTTCGAGGAGGAGCACCTCGCCCGCTTCGAGCGCGTCGATGGCGGCGATGGCCTCGTCGCCGTAGGTGTCAGCGACGAACCCTACGTCGCGGTCGATGTGGCTCGCGAGGATGTCCGCGTGCTGTTCGAGCGAGACGAAGTCGTCGCCGCCGGGACGGCCCTGATGGGCCATGAGGACGACGCGATGGCCGGCCTCGGCGAGTTCGCGGACGGTCTCCGCGTGGCGGTCGAACCGTCGGTTGTCTTGGACGTCGCCGTCTTCGACCGGCGAGTTGAGGTCGAGTCGGACGAGTACGCGTTGCTCCGGGTCGAGGTCGTCGAGGGTCTTGAACATCGGGTGGAAGAACGTGGAGGGATTACTTAGTGGTGGGTAGCTCGCGCTGCAACCGCGGGCGATTCGTGGGGGCGTCTACTGGTGAGTGACGAAGTGGGCGACGTCGAGCATCCGGTTGGAGAAGCCGAACTCGTTGTCGTACCACGTCAGAATCTTGTAGAGGCCGCCGTCGTTGACCTGGTTCGTCGTGTTGAGGTCGACGGTGCTGGAGAACGGCAGGCCGAGGATGTCACGCGAGGTGACCTCGTCGTCGGTGTAGCCGAGGACGCCCGCGAGCGGGCCGGAGTCGGCCGCGGCGCGGAAGGCGTCGTTGATCTCCTCGACGGAGGGCTTGTCCTCGAGGCGGACGACGAGCTCGGTAAGCGAGCCGTTCGGCACGGGGACGCGAATCGCCATGCCGTCGAGCTTGCCGTCGAGCTGGGGCAGAATCTCGGTGGCCGCCTGCGCCGCGCCGGTCGTCGTCGGGACGATGTTCTCGGCGGCGGCGCGCCCGCGGCGCTGCTTCGCGTGGGGGCTGTCGATGAGGTTCTGGCTGCCCGTGTAGGCGTGGACGGTCGTCAGGAGACCGTTCTCGATGCCGAACTCCTCGTCGAGCACCTTCGCGACCGGCGTGACGGAGTTGGTCGTACAGGAGGCGTTCGAGACGATGTCCTCGCCGTCGTACTCGTCGTGGTTGACGCCGTAGACGATCTGCTTGACCGGCTCGTCGCCCTTCGGCGGCGCGGAGATGACGACCTTCTCCGCGCCCGCTTCGAGGTGTGCGGAGGCGTCTTCCTTCGTGCGGAAGATGCCCGTACATTCGAGCGCCACGTCCACGTCGAGTTCGCCCCACGGAAGCTCCGCGGGGGACTGGACGTTGTAGAGGCCCACCGAGGTGCCGCCGATGGACAGCGAGTCGCCGTCGCGCTCGACGCCGTCGAGTCGGCCCATGACGGAGTCGTACTTCGCGAGGTACGCCATGTCGTCGAAGTCCATGACGTCGTTGATGGCGACCAGTTCGACCTTCGGGTTGTCGAGGACGGCACGGAAGATGTTCCGGCCGATGCGGCCGAAGCCGTTGAGTGCCACCCGCACCACGTCCGATTCATCCACGTTCTCGCCCGCGCTGAGGTAGGATTTTTCACTCATGTTCGAGTAGTATCCATATCAATATCCCAGTTGCAGCAGTATATCTGTTTCGGTAAATCCGACTGAATCGAACGTTACCTTTCATTCGCAATCAACATTACTACAGAAACAATCACTATCGGTCACACACGAACGGGAATTGACACGCCCACACGGAGACGCGCCGTCCGTCCGTAGACGGTCGCTCGCGGCCGAATACTGGCGATTCGCTGCCAGGTGACTGTCACAGGCAGAAACGTTTTATCCTCCGATTTCATAGCGGCCCCCATGGTCAGAGACGACCGCGACGACCCGTTCGACAACATCTTCGACGAAATCGAACGGATGATGAACGACATGACCGGAGGCGACGCCGGATTCGCCTCCGAGACCCACATCGACGTGTACGATGAGGGTTCTACACTCCGACTCGTCGCGGACCTCCCGGGCGTCGACAAAGACGCCATCGACCTCAAGTGCGACGGTGAGACGCTGACTATCAGCGCCGCCGGTGACCGCCGCGAGTACGACGAACGCATCCGCCTCCCGGCCCGCGTCGACGAGCACTCCGCATCGGCCACCTTCAACAACGGCGTCCTGCAGGTCACGTTCGACCGCGCTGAGGACTCCGCCGCAATCGACGTTGAGTAACGACTCGACTTCGCCGCGGCCTGCTCAGGACTTCTTTGCGACCCGCTCGACGAGCGCCGCCAGTCGGTCGAAAAAGCCGTCGTCGTACTTCGCGTCGTCGTCGATGGTCGGCCGGGCGTTCGTCTCCGAGACGACGACCCGCCCGTCGGATTCGAGCAGGTCCACCCCGAGATAGCGAATGCCCAACTCGTCGGCGACCGACTCGGCGAGGTCGTGGTGTCGCTTCGGGAGGTCCACACCGACCGCCTCCGCGCCGCGGTGGACGTTGTGCTTCCAGCGCCCGCCGTCGCGCGCGTCGTCCGTCAGTCGGCGCTCCACCGCGCCGACAACCTCGCCGTCGAGCACCATCGCCCGGTAGTCGCGGGCGTCCGGCAGCCACTCCTGAATCAGGAACGACTTGTCGCCGGTCGCCCGGAAGTCGTGGACGAGGCCCAGTACGTCCGCGTGCCCCGAAAGCGAGTCCGGGTCGTGAGCCTTGGCGATGCCGACGCCCCGCGTCGTGGAGTTCGGCTTGACGACGACCGGATAGTCGAGCCCCGCCGATTCGACGGCGTCGAGGAGGTCGGACTCGTCGGCCGGGTTCGAAACGCAGACGGTCCGCGGGACCGGCAGGCCGGCGCGTTCGAGCGCCGCGATGACGCCCGCCTTGTTCCGCGAGGTGAGCACGTCCTCGCGCGTGTTCACCCACGGGAGGTCGTGTCTGGCGGTGACGACGCCGCCCTCCATCGGACGCGAGGGGTAGACGAAGCCGACATCGAACGACTCGGCCGGCGGCGTCGAGAGGTCGAGCGCGAACTCCTTGGCGCGGAGGTGCCCCACGTCGATGCCGCGGTCGCCGAGCGGGCCGCGCATTCGCTCGAACGTCTCGCTGGAGGTGGTGACCGCCAACCGAAGCATACGCTACGAGGCGGGGTCCCGGGGGAAAAATGGTGGGTTCGAGGCGAGGCGCGTTCCGAGCACGCGCCGGCGCGAGGTCGCGAACTTACGCGACGAGCAGCTCTTCGCCGCGCTCGACGACGATGCGGCACGGCGGCGACATCTTGTTGTACGCGCGGCGGAAGGCGTCCTTCGCGGTCGCGGCGTCCTCGACGTCGCAGTAGATGGTGAACACGGTCTCGCCCTTGGGGATGCGAGCGGCGGTCCCGACGACCTTCCCGAACGACTGGCGCATCCCGTCGGAGACACGGTCTGCACCCGCACCGGTCGCCTGCTTGTTCTCGCGGATGACGTGGTGCGGGAACTTGCGCAGAATCATCTTGTACTGCTTTTCGCCCGCGTGCTTGAGCATGAGGCGGTTGGCAGACAGACGCGCGGACTCGAGCGAACCGTGGCGAATCTGCACTTCCTCTTCGACCTTCAGGCTGATCTGGACGGGGTAGTCCTCGGGGTCGGCCTGCAGGTCGCCCATGTTGTGCTGTGCGATCTTCGAACCGGGGATACCCGTGATGTACTCGCGTCGGGTGTACGCCGGGTTCGTAATCTCCCGGTACATAGAGGCGGGTTTGTCTGACATGGTTACTTGTGAAACCGAAGGGTCAGGCGGGCTAAAAACGCTTCGAAGCTTCATTCGCCCGCCGCGGTCGTGTCAGGGGCTCGCACGTCGGTTCGCCACGATGGGCCACCGAACCGTATCCGAGTCGTGCCGGTCCCCGGTGGCGGGCGAGTCGACGCCTCGGCCGGGAGACACGCTTATGCGCCGCCGTCGCCACGATTCGGACCATGTTGCTCGTCTGCGACTGCATGCCTGCGGACGGCCCCGCGTACTTCACCGACGCGCTCGCCGACCTCGCCCTCGACGGCCGCGAGGGGACCGTTCACTCGCTCCCCGACGACGGCCTCCCGACGCTCTCGAACGTCGATGCCGTCGTGCTCACCGGGAGCACCGCGGGCGTCTACGAGGCCGACGAGCGGCCGTGGCTCGACGACGCGCGTCTGCTCGCCCGCGACCTCGTCGCTCGCGAACTACCCACGTTCGGCGTCTGTTTCGGCCACCAACTCGTCAACGACGCCCTCGGCGGTACCGTCGAAGCCGGCGACCAGCGCCGCGGTATCGCCGACGTCGACCTCGGCGACGACTTACTGTTCGATGGCGTTTCCGAGCGCATTCCGATGGTCCACGGCGACTACGTCGTCGCCCCCGGCGACCGCATGGAGACCGTCGCCTCCGCGGACTACTACGACCACCTCGCGACGCGCCACGAGGACGCGCCCGTCTGGACGGTCCAGTACCACCCCGAGTTCACGGCCGCCCTCCTCGACCGCATCGCCGACGACTTCGGCTGGCCCGACGACGACGCCGACCGCGACTTCGACGACGTGACGGCCGCTCAAACCGTCGAGAACTTCGTCGCCGCCGCCGGCCTGGACTGATTAGGCGTCGTCGCCGTCGCCGTCGTTTGCTTCCTCACCCGCTTCGGCTTCTCCGTCCCCGTTCTCACTCTCGTCTTCCTCGACCGGCGGTTCGCCCGTCTCGGGGTCGAGCGCGACGAACTCCAGCCCCTCGCGGTCGAGCATGTCTGCCGCTCGCTCTGTCACCGAGGGGGCGACGAGGACGCCGCGAATCGGCTCGTCGTCGCCGAACTCCCGGTGGAGCGCGTCGACGTACCGTCGGAGTTGACTCGCCGCCGAGGGGCCGACGCGCCGGCGCTTCAACTCCACGACGACCGGGACGCCGTCGGCGTCCTCGCCGAAGATGTCGATAGCGCCCGCGTCGCTCTGTCGCTCGGTTTCCAGCGGCTCAAAGCCCGCTTCGAGGATGTCGGGGTCCGAGAGGATGTGCTGTCGCAGGTCCTCCTCGCTGCCGACGAGTTCGAGGTCGCTCCGGTCGTTGACGGCGTAGGCCGAACACTGCTCGACGCGCTCGAAGTGCACGTCGAGTCGCTCGTCGGGACTCGTGCGCGTGCTTCGGACCCGAAGCCGGCCGTCCCGCACGCTCGCGGAGTGGGTACACCCCGGCGGCTGCCAGTTGACGGGCGTCCGCTTCTCGTCGGTGTGGACCAGAATCGAGCCGTCCGGCTTCAGGACGACGAGCCGGTCGCCGGGGCCGAGTTCGCTCGTCGCGCGGCCGTCGTAATCGACCGTGCACCGTCCGAATATCGTCACCATGTCGCCGCGCTCGAAGGCGGCTTCGAGGTGGACGAGGGCGTCGCGGTGCGTCGGCCGGTGGAGTGTGTTCACCGTCATCCGGGTGTCGTCACGCGGTTCGTCGCCGCCGGGGATAAGCCCCGCGTCGCGCGTCGAAGCCGACGGCCGTGGGTCGAGCGTCGACAGCCGCCGGTCGCTCCGATTCGCTGACAGGCTTATGTCGTCTCCGTGCGTACATTTCCCATGGACCCCGACTTCGCCCAACACAACCGAATCGAGATGCCGTCGGAGGAGATAGACCGCCTGCTCCGCGAGGAGGGCGTCGGCGTCCTCTCGCTCGCCGACGACGGCGTCGCCTACGGGATTCCCCTCTCGTTCGGCTACGACGCCGAGCGGGAGCGGCTCTACTTCGTCTTCCTCCGTCCCGGCGAGTCCTCGAAGAAGACCGAGTTCGCCGAGCGGACCGCTCGCGCGAGCTTCGCCGTCTGGAACGCCCCGTCGCGGGACGAGTGGGAGAGCGTCGTCGTCGACGGCGAACTCCGTCGGGTCGACGACGGCGACTGGGACCGCGTCTGCGACGTACTCGAAGACAACGCGTGGTATCCGACCCTGTTCTCGGAGACGGAACCGATGCAGGACATTCTCGGCTGGGAGCTTCGTATCGACTCCCGGTCCGGTCTCCAGCGCCGGCGCGCGTGAGCGCTCTACGGACGGTTCTCGGTCGTGGGCGCGTGCGCGCCGGTATCGTTATCGAAGCCGAGACCGTCTGAGAATTCAGCTCATGCGACGGACGACGTTCGAGGAGGGGAGAAAGCTCGCGGCCGCGGTGCGGACGCCGAACCCGTCGCTCGCCGGCGTCGTCCGCGACGCGAGCGATGAGATTCTCGACCTCGTCGACGCGCCGTTCCGCGATGTCGCCGACGCCCACGACCGCCTGTCGGCGCTCGAATCGCTCCTGTACGAGCGCGGCGACCGCCGCGCCGCCTTTCTGACCATCTACGTCCGCGTGACCGCCGAGGTCGACCGCGGCCTCGGCGGCGACGAGTTCACCGACCCCGAGTGGGTCGCCGACTACCTCGTCACCTTCGCGGACCACTACCGTCGGGCGTTCCGCGCCTTCGAGCGCGGCGACCACGACGACGTGCCCGACCCGTGGCAGCTCTCGTTCGAGACGGCGCTCGCCGGAGAGTCGCTCGTGGTGCAGGACGTGCTGCTCGGCGTCAACGCCCACGTGAACTACGACCTCGCGCTGGCGCTCCACGAGGTCGGCATCGACCCCGACCGCCCCGCGAAGTACGACGACCACCGCCGCATCAACCGGGTCCTCCGCCGCCTCGTCGACGAGGAACAGGACCTCATCGCCGAGCGGTACGCCGACGGCGTCGCCGACATCGACGAGTCGCTGGGTCGGCTGGACGAGGCGTTGTCGTTTTTCACGCTCCGCGAGGGGCGGCGGAACGCGTGGCGCGGCGCGGTCGCGCTGACCGACGGGCGGTTCCGCCCGGTCGAGCGCGTCGTCTACTGGTACCTGCGGAGCCTCACGATGGGTGCGGGTCACTTCATTCTCGCGCCGAGTTCGAACCCCGCGGTGCGTCGCAGACTGGCGCAACTCGAAGCCGGTGACGGGTCGAGTACTTAAACCACCCCGGATAGCGCGGGCGGAGATACCTCCCGTTGTCTGCTGTCTATAGATGTATGAACACGTCATCTGTCTCCCCCGTCGAACAGTCGTTGACCCGAAACTCGCGCCGCAGCCACGTCCTCTCTGACCCATCGAGCGCCCTCTCGGCGCTCAGCGACGGCGACAGCCGGCGAATCCTCGCCGCCTGCGACGCGACCCCGCGGACCGCACAGGAGTGCGCCGAACTCTGTGACGTGCCGCTGTCGACGGTCTACCGGAAGCTCGACCTGCTCACCGAGGCGTCGCTCCTCGACGAGCGACTCCGCATCCAGACCGCGACGCACCACCCGCGGGAGTTCGCGACCAACTTCGACACGCTCTCGTTTTCGTTCGACGACGCCGGCGTGTCGCTCGCGTTCCGGCAGGTCGCCACCGACGGCGGCGAAGACGGCGAGGAGGGTCGGTCGCGATGACCGCGACTCGCGTCGTCGGGCGGCGGACGGAGCGAACCGAGACGGCGCTCGCCTCGCCGGAGGTGGACTGATGAGCGCGACGCCCACGACGGACGACTACGAGTTCACGTGTCCACACTGCGGCGAGGGCTTCGCCGTCAACGGTGGGATGCGCTCGGCGGTCCTCGAACGCGGCTGTCCCATCTGCGGGAGCCCCGCCTCGGCCGAGGCGTTCGCTCCATGTTCCGCGTGAATCGCACTTTTTGGTCGCGCCTGCGCCCGGTCGAGGCGGTCGTCCAGCCGCGCCCCCGGCGTTCGAAAAACAGTAGGCTACATATACGTGTGCCACGCGTACTACGAACCACATGAGCGACAGCGCGGACTACACATTCGTCTGCCCGGAGTGTGCGGAGTCCATGCTGGTCAACGACTCCATGCGCGACGCCCTCCTCGAAAACGGCTGTGTCATCTGCAGCGCCGCGCTCACGACCGACGACTTCTCGACGACCTGAGCGCGCGCCCCCGCGACCGAGTCGCGACCGAGTCCGCCGATATCACCCGACTCGACTCTCTCGGGCGTCGCCGAGAAGTAACAGTAATTACGTCGGCCGCGAGTCTGGTGGTACGAACCGATGTCTCTGGACCAACAGACCGAACTCTCGCCCGACGAGATACGCGAGGTCCTGTCCCGTCACGAGACGGGCGTCCTCTCGCTCGCGAAGGCGGACGAACCATACGCGATTCCCATCTCCTACGGCTACGACGGCGAGAGCGGTCGGTTCTATCTCCGACTCGTCTCCACGCCCGAAAGCGAAAAACGGCAGTTCCTCACGTCGTCGCCGCGGGCCCGGCTCGTCGTCCACGAGTCCAACGACGGGAGCTATCGGAGCATCATCGCCGAGGGGACGCTCGAACGCGTCGACCCCGACGAGTTGACCGTCGAACGCATCGTCCAGTACGGCAAGGCCAAGCGACCGCTGTTCGAAATCTGGGGCGAGACGAAGCGCGACCTCGACATCCAACTGTTCGAACTCGACCCCGAGACACTGGGCGGTCGGGCGGTCGAACTGGACGCCGCGGAGTCCGACGAGTAATGTCCGCGGTCGTCGCCTCCGGGGCGGCCCCCGTCGCGGCGGTTGCTGCGTCCCCCGGCGAACACCGACGCGCCCACGCGTAACACGATGCCCGCCGGTATCCGAGCCACGGTCGAGTTCGACTCGCCGTCGGTCTGTCCCGTCGCTTCGGTCGCCCACTCGACGGACTCCGTCGTCGACTCCGTCTCGACCAGCGTCGTCTCCACCCCCGGCGACGTCAGCGTCTCTGAGTTCGTCGTCGAGGCCGACGACCCGCCGGAGGCGTCCACGCTCGAACCCATCTTCTCCTACGGCTCGAAGCACCTCTATCGCTACACCCACGACGGGAGCGCCGGCTGCCCGTGCGAGTGCCTCGGCGAGTTCAGCTGTCCGGTCGACCGCTACTTCGCCCAGCGCGGCAGTCTGACGCTCGTCTTCCACGCCGCCGACTACGAGCAGTTACAGACCGTCATCGGCGAACTGCGCGACCGCTTCCCCGGCCTCGACATCAAGCGCCTCGTGCGCTCGCCCACCGGCGACGCCCCCGGCGACAGCGTCTTCGTCGACCGCGGGAAGCTCACCACCCGCCAACTCGAAGTCCTCCAGACCGCCTACGGCATGGGCTACTTCGAGCGCCCGCGCGGGGCCAACGCCACCGAGGTCGCGGCCGAACTCGACATCAACCAATCGACGTTCTCGGAACACCTCGCCGCCGCCCTGACGAAACTGCTCGGTGACGTGCTCGAAGAGGGATAGCGACCCCGTCGCCCTCCGCGTCTTCGGGAGTATATAAACGTCCCACGCTATCGTGGTTGTCCGTTGGTCCCGGTTCGCCGACTCTACAGAAGTATGAGTCAGGCTTCGTTCCCCTTCGCTACCCGCTCTCCGTCCGCCTCGTCCGAACCCCGCGTCGTCGACGACCACGCCGCGGTCGACGCGCTCTTCTCGCTTCTCGAAGACGACGACTGCCGACGCATCCTCGACGCGACCGACGGCGTCGCTCGCTCGGCGAGCGAACTCTCGGAGGCGTGCGACCTCCCGCTTTCGACGACGTACCGAAAGCTCGACCCGCTCGTGGACGCCGGTCTCCTCTCGAAGCGCCTGCGCGTTTCCCGGTCCGGCAGCCACACCGCAGAGTACGAACGCACCGTCGACGACGTGACCGTCTCCGTCACCCCGTCGGGCGTCGAGGTCCGCGTCTCGCACCGCGACGTGGCGGAGTCGGCGTCGGTGACGGCCTGAACGCTCCGCTCTCGGTTTTCATTTGTCAGTTTCGACGCCGTTCGCGCCGATATGACGCGATTTGCTGTGCCTACTTAAGATTCTACTCGTCGTACGGTTGTCGTGTATTCCAACCGCATTCCAGTCCTGATTGTCGCGGTCCTCGTGCTCCTCGCCGGGTGTACTGGCGGCGCTGACGTCGCGCCGGCCGCCCAGACTGACGACACCGACGACCCCACCGACGGCGGTGACAGCACGGCGGCCGACGAGCCGACCGACGGCGACGACTTCGAGTTGAGCGACCCCGAGCGCCTCCTCCGCGACGCCGGGAGCTTCACCGTCAGTTGGTCGTACACCGGCGTCGACGCGAACGGCGTCGAGACCGAAGTCACCCGCGAGTTCTACGCCGACCTCGAAGCCGAGCAGTCGTACAGTCGCACGACATCGATGGCCGACGGCCAGTCCGACGCGGGCGGCGTCGAGCAGTACGTCTCCGACGGCGTGACGTACGTCCGCGTCGGCGGGGACGACGAGGCCACCTACACCTCGTACGAGGGTTCGACGGAGGTTCTCGCCACCGCCATCGCGCTCTCGCAGGCCCGCGCGTACGGTGCTGACGACGACCTGACGTTCGCCGGCACCGAGACGTTCGACGGGGTGTCCGTCGAGCGCTACGAACTGTCGGCCGCGAACGAGGCCCTGATTCTGGCCGGGTCGGCCGCGGCGCAGGGCGAGCCCGGGAACCTGGAGGTCACGAGCTTCGAGTACGCCGTTCTCGTCGATGAAGACGGCCTCTCGCGCCACGAATCGTGGGCGTTCTCGGGGCGGATGGACGACGGGACCGAGGTGACCGGGTCGTGGGAGTACTCGCTCACGGGCGTCGGCTCGACGACCGTCGACGAACCCGCGTGGCTCGACGAGGCGCGGGCGTAGGCGGGGTGACGGTTTCGTTTTTGTCGCGGATTTGAACCCAGCCTGAGAACGGTTGCCTCCCGGATTTGAACCCAGCCTGAGAACGGTTGCCTCCCGGATTTGAACCTCACTCGCAAATCGAAGATTTGCTCGCTGGTTCAGAATCCGGTCGGGTCGCATTTTCACTGCTCACGACTCGGTCGCTACGCTCCCTCGGTAGTTCGCAGGAAAATGCCGCCTCCCGGATTTGAACCGAAAGAAGACTCACCCCGTTCGACTTCTTGGGTTCAAATCAGTCCGGCGTCGTTTCTTCGATTCTTCGCGTCGCTCAGAATCTCAGAATATGCCGCCTCCCGGATTTGAACCGGGGACAGCTCGATCTTCAGTCGAGTGCTCTCCCAGTCTGAGCTAAGGCGGCGCGATTCGACAGACGCGCAGGAGCGAAAAAACCATTTCGAATTGCGACGCTACGAGCCGCCGTAGTCCGACTCCTCCCATCCCGTCACGTCGCTCGGGATGAGTTCGCCGTTGACGTGCCACTCGCGCGGGCGGAACGAGATACCGAGCAGGGTCGCGTAAAACCCGGCGACGACGGCGACGACGATGTTTCCGGGAACGCCGCCGACGCCGGCGCTCCCGACGAGCGTCGTCCCGTCCGTATAGGCCGTGAGCTGGATGACCCACGCGACGAGCATCACGATGAACAGCGGCAGGTACACCCGGCGGAGCCGGTGGGCAAGCGCCTCCTCGAAGGGGATTTTCATGTTCGGCGTGCGGTAGTCCTCGCCGAGTTTCTTCCGCCAGTCCTCGTCGAGGACGCCGCCGTCCGGGTCGAGCGCGTACGCCCAGACGTTCTGTTGAATCATCCGGACCCGAGAGCGCCAGATGTCGTACGCACGGAAGCGCCGGGCCTCGATACAGAGGAAGATGCTCAGCGTCACCACCCCGAGAAGGATGATGTAGTGTGGATGCGTTTGTGCGGAAAACGACCACGTCAGAATCCCGGCCATCAGCGTAATCGCCCAGTTGCTGGTCCGGTCGAGTCGCTCCCGCCACGACTTCATCCGGTGTATTTCCCCACGGTAAAGGTGGGCAAACGACGAACCTGGGCCCATCGTCTCGTCGAAGACTCCCGCGCCGATATGGGTGTCGTCCATTCCTGCGGGAGGTTCAAGCTCCCCGTCGTCGGACATTGTTGTTCGTTTGATGCACTACTACGAGAGGATAAGAGCCTTCTGGGTTCGACAGGTTCGTGACTCCGGTCGGGACTGCGTCTACTCGTGGTGGTGGGTCCTACAGCGCAGCCTCACGGCTCAGGGTGCGTAAAAAAACGCTCAGAAATCGATTCGTCTGTTACTGAATTCGGAAACCGAATTACAGGCGCGTGACGTTCGTCGCGCGCGGGCCCTTGGGGGCCTGTTCGATGTCGAACTCCACTTCCTGACCCTCTTCGAGGTCCGGACCGCCAACATCTTCCATGTGGAAGAACACGTCGTCGTCCGCGTCGTCAGTAGAGATGAAACCGTAGCCGCCAGTGTCGTTGAAGAAGTCGACCTTACCTTTCGCCATTGCGACTGTACAACGACCCTGCGGACGGATAACCTTTCCGCATGCGCAGGTGTCGTTCGGTCTGGTCCATCGTCACCGCCGAGCGCTGCCGCTCGCGGTCGTGAAAAACGGAGGAAAGTTCGTCAGTTTGTGAATGTACTGCGGTGAACGGAAGCCTGCTTAGAGGCGGGTGACGTTCGTCGCGCGCGGGCCCTTGGGGGCCTGCTCGATGTCGAATTCGATTTCCTGACCCTCTTCGAGGTCCGGACCGCCAACATCTTCCATGTGGAAGAACACGTCGTCGTCCGCGTCGTCAGTAGAGATGAAACCGTAACCGCCAGTGTCGTTGAAGAAGTCGACCTTACCTTTCGCCATTGCCTTTGAATCCAGCGACCTCATGCGGATAAGTCTTCTGAAGCACGCCTCGGCTTCCCGTCGTGCGGTATAGACGGCTCTCCGGGTGTGAGACGCCCGGATTCCGCACCGTTCGTCTTGCGTCGTTGAGAATTCGGATGCCGCCGACCGAAGGTGACTCTTGGGTCCTGCCTCCCGGATTTGAACCTCACTCGCAAATCGAAGATTTGCTCGCTGGTTCAGAATCCGGTCGGGTCGCAGTTACAGTACCTGCCACGCTCGCTTCGCTCGGTGGTCAGGTACAGAGAAATGCCGCCTCCCGGATTTGAACCGGGGACAGCTCGATCTTCAGTCGAGTGCTCTCCCAGTCTGAGCTAAGGCGGCTCGCACTCTTCCGAAGCCGGACCGCATCAAAAAGACTTTCGAATCGCCCGTCGGCGCTGGGTCAGCGGTGCCGGCCGCCCGTCGCGCTCGCCCGCGCCCGCTCCGCCCGGGACCGAATCTCCTTGAGCATCTTCCGTTCCATGGCGAACTGGACCGGCTCGACGACCAACCGATTCACCGCGCGCTCGCGGAGCGTCTCCGACCGCCCGCGGAATCTGATGACCAGCCGCGTCGCGCCGGGAGCAACCTCGTGCAGCGCGAAGGTCCACGTCGCCGGACTCTCTCCAGTCTCCCAGCCCGGCGCGCTCAACACGAGGCTTCGCTCGGGTTCGACCAGCGCGACGCGGAACGACGGCGCACCCGAACCCGGCGGGCCGAGTCGTATCTCGTCGCCCACGTCGAGTCGTTGGTGTTGCGGGAGGATTCGGTCTGCGTTGTGAATTTGCAGGCCGAACAGGTTTTCCAGTCGCTCGTAGCTGTAGAAGCCGCCGCGGTCCTGCCCCAACTGGACGAGCCACGGCCAGACCGCCCGCGCGGGGGCCGCAATCGTAATCGCCCGCGTCGAGGTGACGTCCGCGTCGCCGACGAAGTCGTCGCCGGGAAGCCAGCCCGTCGCCTCGTCGTCGGTCGTCCCCCAGCGCCTGTGCCACGGTCGAACCGCGAGGAGGTACGTCCCGACGACGCCGATTCCCGCGAGACCGAGCGCCCGGATGAGTCGTCTCATGCCCATTGCCTTCACCGTTCGTTCGCCCTTCGCGAGGGGGTGAGATAACCCTACCCCCGAGCGTCTGCGACCCGAACGGCCGCGACCCAGACGACCCCACCGAGGACCGCGCCAGCGAGGTTCGCCCCCGCGTCGGCGACGCCGAACGACCGGTACGGCAGCACCGCCTGCACGACTTCGATACCTGCGCCGAACGCGCCGGCGGTGACGACGGCCGCCACGACCTCTCTGCGCCCCTCCGCACGCACCGCGGACGCGAAGGTGAATCCGAGACCGGCGTACCCGACCGCGTGGACCCACTTGTCGAGGCCGACGAGTCCGAGCGGACCCATCGGTGCGAGGCTCCCCGGCGGCGTCGGAACGACCGACGCCGCGAGGACGACGAGTGCGTATCCGAGGGCGACGGCCGCCCGTCGGGGACTTTCGCGGAGTCGCGCGACCGGGTTCACTACTCGGTGATGGGTCCGTCGTCGGCTAAAAGGGTTCGCGTCCTCGTGGCCCCGAACGCGACCACACGGAATAAATAGCAGGTGGAAGACATTTTCCACGACCGTGTCACTACTCCCCCGCTGGTTCACGTCGAAGTCCTTCGCAGCACAGCTCGTCATCCTCGCGTTAGTGTTCGACCCGCTCGGGTTCGTCGGCGGCTACCTCCTCGCCCCGTCGCTGGGTGTCGAACCGTTCGTCGGCGGCGCCTTCGGCCTCGTCGCCGCCAGCGTCCCGATGTCGCTGTTCGTGATGCAACAGAGCATGTGAGTCGGCTCGGGCGGGTTCGAACTACCGACCCTAACCTATTATACCGCCACAAAATGGCGTTCGCGGGTCATAAACAGATCTCTGTTCTTTGTTCAATCAAAAAAAAAAAGGAATAAAAACAATATTAATCAATAACTCTCTTCAGATGTATCTTGAAAGTAGGAAAAGACACATAATAGAAAGTACAATTCTGTCCCCTCCGTATACAGGGTCGATCTTATTGAAGTAGAGACACAAATTCGTCCAGTTCATCTAATACTTTGAGTTCTGTACTACTGCCCAAATCATCGAAGATTGACCCGACCAAATCTACATTCTTCCATTTCGACTCAATTACGAGAATATCACAGTTCGTAATAATGGCGTGTGTGATAATTTCCATATCTGCTATATCGGTATATTTGAGATTCTCATTGGGATCCATTTTCTCAATTCTCTTTGCTTGAACCACCTTAGAAACAACTTCAGCATCACCTCTCTCGTCGTAACTGAATGTTCCTGTACCAGATTCAAGATCAAATAGAAGTGCCTTCACATACTCTTCCCCGTACTCGTCGCTAACTGACTTCAGATACTGCATCGCTTCTTTGTATTCTTCATGACCCTCCCAATCCGAAATCCGAAATAGGTACTTCAGTGTTTTCACATCCCCAAAATCTTGTGTGTCAGAGACCGCACGGCTCTTCTCCTCAGTTTTTGGAATTAGTGATAGAGGACTTGTCGAAGTGCTGTATGAATTTCCTGTGTAGTCCTGTGGAGGGATATAAGCCGATACAACCGAGGGTATCATCTCGGAAAGTTCGTCTTGATCACTATACTTAATTAGGTCAATAAAATTCCCGTAGCTGAACAGAACCTCTATATCGTTCTCGTAGACTGCCTGAGCGAACTCATCAAATAAATCCTGGCGGTGGTCTTTGAAGCTAATCCAATAGTTTGTGTCGAGAATCACTTTGATAGACTTTGTCACCTCGTTAGAAATCAGTTGTTTTTCAATTCACATATTCCCTACTGTTCTTGCTTGTTGAGGAATTCTCCAATCAACTTCTCCGACGCCATCTGGAAACAAAGTAAGGCATAAAGAGCCTCCTCCTCGGCAATTTCGTAGTCATTGGGATGAGAGACCTCGTTTCGCAGCCACCATAGAGGCGAAATGGTCTTGCCAATGAATGACGGAAGCCCCTCTTCGGTTTTGTCAAGCTTATTCAGCCTACCAGTCATGTTACTTGATACAGTTTCTTCGTCGTAAATCTCGAAGGCAAGTATCTCGATTAGTTTCTCCGCTGCCCGACCGAGGTCTCGTATGCTGTCTCCGTATTCTTCGTCCTCAAACTCCCGAACGGCCTTCTGGTAGTCACAGAAGAGGTCTGATTCGGAACTGACAACTTCGCTAAGGAGACTTTCGACTCGATATCGGTTGAACAGCGGTTCGAAACCTGGATTCTCTGAGTCCTCAATGCCCGGTTCAAAGTCTGGATGTAGAGAAATGATCTTGTCGAAGAAATTTAGCAGCTTCTTAGCGTTTTTTTGGTCTTTGCCATCATCGTTACTCTCCTCGTAGGTGAATATGTACGGTAACAAATTACCAGACTGCATGAACTCAATGCGATCCTCGTTGACCTCGATGGTCATTTCCTCTAACCCCCTCTTCTCATTGGCTGGCTTACCCCAAGGCGTGATTGACGAGACCCCATCTTCAACTTCGATAGTCATTGCACGTCTGTCGATAACCTCTTCAGAGAAGCAGTCTGCGAGGAAATCACGTATAGCGACTACTTTTGACCAGTCATCGAAAGTAACCTCAAGATAGGACGTTTCATAGTTTGTTCCGACTGGGTCGCAGTGGAAAGTGACGGTATTTGCATCGAAGATGCTTCCCCCTCGAAAATATGCAGTGATACGGAGAGATACCTCAAATTTGTAATCTCCAGTTCCTTCAGTAGATTTGAGAAGGACTTCTGCTTCGTCTTGATGCATTAGAGCTGTATTGACTTTCTTCTCGGAAATATCCCTCAGTCCTAGCAGGGAAGATTATAGGAAAATGTTCCAACTTCTCGACTCACTTCGTTCGTCGCAGAAACATGGGCTCGGGCGGATTCGAACCACGCCGACTTCGCTCGGCTTCGCCTCGCTCGTCGTCAGGTTAGAATCGCCCTCGCGGAACAGATTTGTGACTCACCGTTCGGTTCGTCACAAAATCTGATGGGCTCGGGCGGATTCGAACCACCGACCTCAGCCTTGTAAAGGCCGCGTCATAACCAACTAGACCACGAGCCCTGCAACTCAATCGAACCGGTTCGCGCTCATAACGGTTTTCGTTTCGACCGGTCCCCGGAACCCTTAGACCCGCGGCGACCGTCACGTCTGGCAATGACCTCTCGCGCGCGAACCGCGCTGCTCGTCGTCGCGGTCGTCGTCGCAGTCGCGAGCGTCGCGTACCTCTCCAACCCCGCGGTCGTCCCCGGTTCGACCGACGACTACGAACGGACCACGCTCACCGTCGTCGACGACGAGACCGGCGAGACGCTGGCGACAGTCAACGCCCGCGTCGCCGACACCCGTGCCAAGCGCTTTACCGGCCTGAGCGACACCGAGTCGCTCGCCGAAAACGAGGGGATGTGGTTCGTCCACGACTCCTCGGGCACCTACGCCTACGTGATGCGCGACATGGACTTCCCGCTGGACATCGTCTTCGTCGCCGAAAACGGCACCATAACGCGCATCCACCACGCCGAACTCGACCCCGAGGGAACGAGCGAGTCCGACCTCACCCGCTACCGTGGAACCGGGAAGTACGTCCTCGAACTCCCCTACGGCTACACGAACGAAACCGGCATCGACGCGGGAGACCGGGTCGAAGTCGAATAGAAGCGAAACGCCCGAGGGGCCGGCGACCGTTGGCCCCAGTATGACAGCACACGTCGCGGCGCTCTCAGAACTCGAAGGCTGGCGCGCCGAGGAGTTCGCCGCGCGGGTCCACTACCGCGGGGCGGACGACGCCTACAGTATCGAGTACTACGAGCCGTCGGACTGCGTCCTCTACTGGAAGGTGAAAGGAGACGGCGAAGTCGCGGTCCCCGTCGGCCGCGACACGGTTCCCGACCCGCTTCGCGAGCGCGTCCGGCAGGACCTCGTCGAGGCCGGCATCGACCCCGACGTCGAAGAGCGAGTCGTCTGAGCGCCCCGGACGCACCCAACCCAGCCCGGCCCGACCCGGCCCGCCCCGGCACGGCCCCGCCAGTCGGAGTTGCTGTACGTCACGAATACTGATACGTAGATGGTATGCATCTCACAATATCTGTATTTGTGCCGACGTGTTGTAGTTGAGGAGGTGTCATGTCGACTCGACTCACGAGGAGAAGGGCGCTTCGCGGACTGTGCCTCGCCGCGCTGCCGGCGCTCGCGCCGGGCGTGTTGCAACTGAGAACCGACGAGGTGGTGCTTTCGGGATGCGCGAGCGTCACCGAACCGGGGAACTACGTCCTCGACGGCAACCTCGACTGTCTGGAGATTCTCGCCGACGACGTTCGCATCGACGGCCGGGGATACGCGGTCGTCGGCGAGACGACGATTTCGGGCAGTCGCGTCTCGATAACCGACATCGTGCTGACGAAGGGCGGCCGAGTCACCGGTTCGAACCGGGTGACGATAGCGGACTCGCAAGTCGTTGGCCATCCGGACGATTGGAGGCCACAGTTCGTTGTCGCGGACTCCTCACGCTGTGCGGTGACGAACACGAGTTTCTTCACGCCGAGCGTCCAGGGTGTGATTCTCGACCGGGTTGAACGAACCCGATTCGAGTCGTGTACGCTCGTTAGTCCGGTCGTGCTCACGCTCACGGATTCGCACCGAAACGAGTTCGTCGACTGCGAGTTCAAAACCGACACCATCCAGGTCTTGCTGTACGGGAGTACCCAAAACAGCTTCCAACGGAACCTAGTCGACGGAGAGGGTCCCGGGTTCAATCTCCGCGACAGCCACCGAAACCGCTTCGTCGAGAACGAGGTCGATATCATCATCGCCGGCTTCGAACTCGTCGGAAGCGACCGTAACGCGATTCACAGGAACGTCGTGACGACCGGCCTCTTGGCCCACGGCGTCACGCTGGAGGACTCTCACCGCAATCGACTCATCCAGAACGACCTCTGTGAGGTCAGCCAACAGCCGGTCGTCGAATCCGGCGGTTCGACCGGGAACACGGTCCGGAACGCCCGGTGTTAATCTACCGGCGGGCCGCTCCCCCACCCGAGTACTTTACTGCGAGCGCCCCCTGAACCGTTGTCGTGCCCCCTGATATCGACGATGACGACCCGTTCGAGGACCAACGAGCGCGGGTCGACAACCCGATGCGGCGGTTGTTCGCAGAGTACGGCCGCGAGAACACCTTCGAGTTCGTCGTGGGTGTCCTCGCGAGCGTCGCCGCCCGCGTGCTCGACCTCATGCCGCCCGTTATCCTCGGCCTCGCCATCGACGCCATCATCCGGCAGGACAAGTCGTTCGCGGCCGGCTTCCCCCTCCTCCCCGAGGCGTGGATAGCCCCGTACGTCCCCGCGGCCAGAGACGGTCAGTTCTTCTTCGCGGTCGGCATCATCGTGTTCAGTTTCACCGCCGGCGCGCTGTTCCACTGGCTCCGCAACTGGGGCTGGAACGCCTACGCCCAGCAGATTCAACACGACGTTCGGACCGACACCTACGACCGGATGCAACTGCTCAACATGGACTTCTTCGCCGACAAGCAGACCGGCGAGATGATGTCCATCCTCTCGAACGACGTGAACCGCCTCGAACGGTTCCTCAACGATGGGATGAACTCGTTTTTCCGCCTCTCCGTGATGGTCGTCGCCATCGCGGTCGTCCTCCTGTCGTACAACTGGCAACTCGCGCTCGTCGCCCTGTTGCCGGTGCCGCTCATCGCGCTGTTCACGTGGAAGTTCGTCGATATCATCCAGCCGAAGTACGCCGACGTGCGCTCGTCGGTCGGCAAACTCAACTCTCGACTCGAGAACAACCTCGGCGGCATCCAAGTCATCAAGACGTTCAACGCCGAGCCTCACGAGTCCGACCGCGTCGACGGCGTCTCGATGGACTACTTCGACGCCAACTGGGACGCCATCAACACCCGTATCAAGTTCTTCCCCGCGCTCCGCATCCTCGCGGGCATCGGCTTCACCCTCACCTTCGTCGTCGGCGGCCTGTGGGTCATCAACGGACAGGGCCCCGGTCCCTTCACCGGCGACCTCGCGGTCGGCGAATTCGTCACGTTCATCCTGCTCACCCAGCAGTTCGTCTGGCCGCTGGCCCAGTTCGGGCAGATTATCAACATGTACCAGCGCGCCCACGCCTCCAGCGCCCGCATCTTCGGCCTGATGGACGAGCCCGCGCGACTGGCTGAACAGCCCGACGCGCCCGACCTCACCGTCTCCGAGGGCCGCGTCGAGTACGACGACGTGACCTTCGGCTACGGCGACGGCGAGACCATCGTCGAGGACATCTCCTTCGAGGTCGACGGCGGCGAGACGCTCGCGCTCGTCGGCCCCACTGGGGCGGGCAAATCGACGATTCTCAAGCTCCTGATGCGCATGTACGACCCCGACGAGGGGAGCGTCGGCATCGACGGCCAAGACGTGCGCGACGTGACCATCTCCAGCCTCCGGGAGTCCATCGCCTACGTCAGCCAAGAGACGTTCCTGTTCTACGGGACCGTCCGCGACAACATCACCTACGGGACGTTCGACGCCGACGACGAGGCGGTCGTCGCGGCCGCGAAAGCTGCCGAGGCCCACGAGTTCATCTCGAACCTCCCCGACGGCTACGACACCAAGGTCGGCGAGCGCGGCGTGAAGCTCTCTGGCGGCCAGCGCCAGCGCGTCTCCATCGCCCGCGCCATCCTGAAAGACCCGGACATCCTCGTCCTCGACGAGGCGACCTCGGACGTGGACACCGAGACCGAGATGCTCATCCAGCGCTCGCTGGACGAACTCACGGCCGACCGGACGACGTTCAGCATCGCCCACCGCCTGTCGACCATCAAGGACGCAGAACAGATTCTCGTCCTCGAAGACGGCCGCATCGTCGAGCGCGGCACTCACGACGACCTCCTGTCGGAAGACGGCCTCTACGCCCACCTCTGGGGGGTTCAGGCCGGCGAAATCGACCAACTCCCCGACGAGTTCGTCGAGCGCGCCGCCCGTCGGCAGGCCGAGGTCGACGCCGGCGACGACTGAGGCTTCGCGTACCACTAAGGAGGGGGACGACACTTCTTTTCGCATGCGACTCTCCGAAGCCACCTGGACCGAGGTCGCTGACCTCGACGGCGACCTCGCGCTCCTCCCGGTCGGAAGCACGGAACAGCACGGCCCGCACGCGCCGCTCGGAACCGACGCGCTCAACGCCGAATCGGTCGCCGAGGCGGGTGCCGAGGCGTTCGACGGCGAGGTCGTCGTCGGCCCGACCATCCCGGTCGGCGTCGCCGAGGAACACCGCGCCTTCGACGGCACGCTCTGGGTCTCGCCGGATACCTTCCGCGCGTACGTCCGCGAGACCATCGAATCGCTCGCTCACCACGGCTTCGACCGGGTCGTCGTCGTCAACGGCCACGGCGGTAACATCGACGCGCTCGCGGAGCTCTGCCGGCGCGTCTCGCGGACGGGCGACGTCTACGCGGTCGCGTTCACGTGGTTCGACGCCGTCGGCGACCACTCCTCGGACATGGGCCACGGCGGCCCGCTAGAAACCGCGCTTCTCCGCCATACCTACCCAGAACTGGTCCGCGAGGACCGAATCGACGAGGCCCGCGCGGGCGGTGCCGACCGCTGGGGCGAGTGGGTCTCGGGCGTCAACCTCGCGCACGACTCCGACGAGTTCACCGGCAACGGCGTCGTCGGCGACCCCGCCGAGGGTGACGCCGAACGCGGCGCGGAACTGGAATCGCTCGCGGCCGACTCGCTCGCGTCGCTCCTCGATGCGGTCGAGCGCCGGCAACTCGACTAAACGGTCTGCGGACGCGGACCGGCGGTCAGTTTGCGGTCTGCGGACGCGGACCGGCGGTCAGTTTGCGGTCTGCGGATTACTCCTCTTCTTCGTCTTCCTCGTCCGCGTCGGCCGCTTCCGCCGCCTCCGCCGCCTCCGCGGCGTCGGTGAGTGCGCCGCGAAGCTGCGGCATCGTGTTGGTGAGTTCCCCGACGAGTTCGTGGGCCTCCTCGACCATCTCGATGAGGTCCTGAAGCTCCTCGATTGCCGCTTCGAGGTCCTCGGGGTCGTCGAACGCCTCGGCGCGCTGGCCGATGACGTACCACTTCTTGGCCTGTCGGACGTGTTCGGCCGCGCCCTCGACGTCGAGCGAGGAGCGGAGCCCATTGAGAACGCCGAGGACGTTGTCGGCCTCCGCGTCCCACACGTCGTCCGGGTCGGGCAGCGCCGACCGGGCCTCGTCGAGGTGCTCCTCGACGTCGGCGCGCATCTCCGCCGCCGCCTCTCCGAACAGGTCGTCGTCGCCGAGCGTGCTTTGACTCATGCTCTCACGTTCGGCGCGTGGGGGTTTAAAAACGACCCCGAAAGTGAAAGTGAAATCGAACGACTCCGCGGTCGTCGCGGGCGGATTCTCAGTCCACGTCGCCGAGGTAGACCGCGTCGTTTCCGTCGCCCATCTCGCCGGAGTCGCCATCGCTGAGTCGGTCGCCGAGCCGGTCGCCGAGCGGGCCGGGGAAGAACCGGACTCCGCCGAGTTCGTCGAGGGAGAGCCACCGTACGCCCGCCTGAACAGAATCCCGAGCTGTCGGTTCGTCCGGCTCGTCGCTCACCCGCTCGCACCAGAAGAAGTGGTCCACTTGATGGTCGTCGCCGCTGCCTTCGTAGTGTGTCGATGGCACGAACTCCCTGACGTACGCGAGCGACCCGACGGTGACCTCGTATCCGGTCTCCTCGTACACTTCCCGGCGGACCGTCTCCGTGAGCAACTCACCGCGCTGCTGGCCGCCGCCGGGCGCGACGTACCAGTCCTCGCCGTCGGTGCGGTACCGAATCGTCAGGAGTTCGCCGTCGCGGACGACGAGTCCGCGGGCGGCGCTTCGCGGCCGAGTCATTCGACCGACACGAGCTTCATCAGCGGGTAGCCGTCTTCCATATCCATGCGCGTCCGGACGCGCACGCCCTCGTAGTCGATTTCCATCTCGACTTCCATGAACCGCCCCGTGAGTTCCGTGTAGTCGGCGGCCGAATCGGCGAGTTCGGCGTCCAGCGCATCGTCGAGGATGTGCACAGAGACCGACTCGCAGTATGGTTGGTTCTCGATGGCCTCGGCCATGGCCCGTTCGAGGCTCCGGGCGCTGTCGGGCGAGACCGGCGTGCCGGCGAACTGGTGGTAGAGCGTCCCGAACTTGATGCCCGCCTCGAAGCAGGCCGTCTGCGGGTCTGTGACCATACCCGGAACTCCGTCGCCCTCGGGTAAAGTTCGGCGGTTTGAGGGGTCTCGTGAGCGCGAACCGGTCCTTACTTAGCCTCTCTTGTTAGAACTTACACCGAATGGACCAGCCGGTTTTGCTGACGGGGGCTGGCGGGCGCGTCGGTCAGGCGATACTAGGGCACATCGGCGACGCCTACGACTGGCGGCTACTGGACCGCGAGCCACTCTCCGACGAGAAGATTCCAGACTCGGTCGACTCCACGGACGTGTACGTCGCCGACGTCACCGACGAGGCCGCCGTGCGAAACGCCATGGACGGCGTCGAGGCCGTCATCCACCTCGCGGGCGACCCGCGTCCCGAAGCGCCGTGGGACAGCGTCCTGCGGAACAACATCGACGGCACCCAACAGATGTTCGACGCCGCCGTCGATACGGGCGTCGAGAAGTTCGCGTTCGCCTCCTCGAACCACGCCGTCGGGGCGTACGAGACGATGGACCGGACGCCCGACATGTACCGCCCGCACCACGAGTTCCGACTCGACGGGACGGAACTGCCGCGCCCGAGTAACCTCTACGGCGTGAGCAAGGCCGCCGGCGAGACGCTCGGTCGGTACTACCACGACCACCACGACATCTCGGTCGTGAACGTCCGAATCGGCAATCTCACTCAGCACCATCCGCCGAAGGAGTACGAGCGCGGACAGGCGATGTGGCTGTCGTACCGCGACTGCGCGCACCTCTTCGAGTGCTGTATCGAGGCCGACTACGACTACGAAATCGTCTACGGCATCTCCGACAACGACCGCAAGTACTACTCTATCGACCGCGCCCGCGCGGTGCTCGGTTACGACCCGCAGGACAACTCCGCCGAGTTCACCTTCGAGGGCGAACCGCTGGACGAGGCCTGATTTCGGCGTCGGCACCTCGATTTTCGGCCCCGTTGAACTCTGGTTCTTCAGATGAATCGCCGTGTGGTACAGACAGTCAGTAGACGTACGAACACCTTCCCACCGAAACTGTAATGAGAAATGTAGCTCAATTAACAGTATGGCTAACCGTTGGCTCCTCTTGGGATACGGCCTGCTCTTTACGGGGGTCGCAATCGGTGCCGTCTCCCAAGGCGAGGTCTTCATAGCCGCCATCGCAGTTAGTCAGACCGTCTTCGGTCTCGGTGGCTTCTGGTGGAGCACGACTCACGACAGGGCCGTGCGTTGGAGCACTCCCAGAGACGGTGCGTTACTACTGGCGAAGATCGCCTTTGCGTTAGTCGGAGCAATTGCTGTGACTGCCCTCGTAACGATACTGCTCCCGTTTGGTGACTACAGTCCACGAACCATAGGGCGAGTCATTCAGGTTGGCGTATTCTATGCTTCGTGGGCGCTTTTGATATTTAAACTCGTATTTGGCGAGTATATCCCTCGGAAGGCATTCGAAAATAGCGGGGCGTAGTTTCGTTACGTGTGGACGTTCGGGAGTACCGAAGACAGCACGTCCGCTGCGGAGTTCGAAACGCCCAGCGCCGCTTTCACTCGAACAGGTCGCTCACGTCGTCTTCGCGCCGTCGCCGTCGGCTGACGTGCTCGCTCAACCGCTGAAACACCAGCCCGCGCTGTGCCTCGTTGCGAACGAAGTCGAACACCATCGCCGTGAACTGCGTCTGCGCCCCGTCGGCGACCTCCTCGCGGGCGTACCCGACCGCGTCGGCGACGACTGACTCGTCGTAGCCGTCCAGTTCTTCCGCGAGCGTCTCGGCCGCGACGACGACCGCATCGAAATCGAGGTCGTCGTACGTGACGACCCGCTCGTCGAGTCGGAGCGCCAGCGGGTCGTTGGCGACGGCGGGGTCGTCTTCGAGGCGCGCGAGAAACGCCCGGACCTCGGCGATGTCGACGCCGCGGTAGTCGTCTGCGAGGCCGTCGAGGTACTCCTGCGCGCTTCGGGCGAGGCCGACCGCGCCCGATTCGTTGCCATCGCGGGCGTGGTGTACTGCCGCGGTGAACTGGATGAGCCCGTGGAGGAACCGCTCGTCGTCGCCCCCGCGTTCGAGCGAGAGCCACTTCGTCTCCCACGCGCCGTGGGCCGCTCGGTACGCGCCCGCGTTGTAGATGGCGACGCCTGCGCGAAGCGAATCGTCCATGCGAACCGTTCGCCGTCCACGAGTAAAGATTCCGCGAAGACCGGGCTCTCCGGCCGTAGGCCTTGCATACTTATGCCTCTCGGGAACATATGTGGTATGATAGCATATGAATGCCCTCGAAACCCTCGTCCGAGGTGTCGAACGATGACCCAGTCCCCGGTTTGTATCCGCTGCGGTGAGCAGTATCTGTTCACACGGGCGTACAAAGGCAACTACTGTCGGGACTGCCACGGGTCGTGGGCCGCGAAGCCCCGGTCCGAGGAGACGCCTCGTCCCCGTCCACAGCGGTCGCGCACGACCTCGTCGGTCCGCCGCCGCGAGGACGACGAGCGGTCGCCAAGCCTCGAACCGCCCTACGACGAGGCGTAAACTCGCTTTTCGCGGTCAGGACTGCCGAGAGCGTTCGGCGTTCCGTGATTTCTCCGACCTCGCGATTCGCATTTTGACGCCGGTAGGCTCCCGTTAGCGACGGTTAGGCGCTGATTTTCCCCGTCAATTGACCCGACCGGTGGCTCTATACGCCGCCCGGACGAGCGCTACCGAAATGTCGTCCGAGTCGATTACCGTCCATCTCGTCGGGGACTCCACCATGGCCGATAAGGAGGCGAACGAGCGCCCCGAAACCGGCTGGGGAATGCCCTTCGCCGACCGCTTCGACGACGCCGTCGCAGTGGCGAATCACGCCCGAAACGGCCGGAGCACTCGCACGTTTCTGGAGGAGGGCCGCTGGCGTCCCGTCGTCCGCCAGTTGACCGAGACCGACTACGTGTTCGTCCAGTTCGGCCACAACGACGAGGTGCCGTCGAAAGAACAGCACACGACCGAGGCGGCGTTCGTCGATAACCTCGGGAAGTTCGTCAGCGAGACGCGCGAGCAAGGGGCGACACCCGTGTTGCTCACGTCTATCGCGCGCCGTCACTTCGACGACGACGGCGTCCCGAAAGACACCCACCGCGAGTACGCCGACCTGACGAGAACCGTCGCGCGCGACCGCGACGTCCCGTTTATCGACATGGACGAGCGAACACGGTCGATCTTGGCGGAACTCGGCCCCGAAGCGTCGACGGCGCTCTACAACCATCTGGAGCCGGGCGAACATCCGAACTATCCGGACGGAATCGTCGACGACACGCACTTCAGCGAGCACGGAGCGCGCCGCATGGCCGACTTAGTGCTCGACGGGGTCGAAGAACTGGACCTCGGACTGGCCGCCCACGTCGAGTCTGACGAGCGCTGAACCCGCTCGTAGCGAAGTCGCTCGCCGTTCAGGCTTCCGTAGAGAATATGAACCGACCCCAGAGAACAGACGGCTCTCGAAGGTCAGTTCCAAAGAGAAACGTCCTGACGGAGTTTCAACGAGGAACGGACTCCTCGCTTCGCTCGTCGTGTAGTTCTAGAGAGAAACGTCCTGACGGAGATTTGAACTCCGGTCCCTGGCTCCGCAAGCCAGGAGGATAGTCCACTACCCTATCAGGACTGTCTTGCTGCATTCTTCGGTACTCGACGGTTACTTAAGACGGTTACGATGTGAACTCCCAGTGAACCGCGGGACCACAGCACGAGGCGGGCGTCGAACGCCGGGCACGCGGCACCGACCCAGCGCTACCGAACTGTCGTCTCTCGCGCTGATTTCCGCCGCCTCTGCCGCCTCGACGACCGCGTGTGCCGCACGCAAGGACTTTTTCGCCGGCGAGCCTATCCCCGTGCGTGAATCGACGCGCGCTCCTCCTCGGAACCGCCGGACTGTGCGCCTCGCTCGCGGGGTGCGCGAGCGGCGACAACGCGGCCAAGCAGTCGACCGCGAGCACCGAGACCGCGTCGCCGACGCCGATGGAGACACCCCGCCGTCCGCGACTCGTCGGGCGGACGCTCACGCCCGTCCGCGCCGACGCCTGTCCGGCCGATGGGGCGCTCGCGACCGAGACCGAGACCGGGTTCTCGGTCGTCGGCTGTGTCTCGGGAGCGACCGAGTGTACTATCGCCCGACTCGCGCGGGCCGACTACGACGCGGAGTCGGATACGGCCACGCTCGTCGTCGAGGCCGTCGAGCGGGCCGACACGAAGAACTGCGCCGAATCGGCGGTCGTTCGCGGCTACGAGGCGACGCTCCGGTTCGAAAGCGGCCTCCCCGGCCAGGCGGTCGTCGTCCACGACGACGCCGACGGTCGTCGTGAGGTCGCCCGCATCGACGCGGACGCCTGACGGTCCGAAGATTCAAATCCGAGGCCGCGGCCACCCTCGCTATGTCGCTCGATTTGCGCGGTCGGTCCGGTGGTCCAATCCGGAGGAAAACAACGCTTAAGCGCCGCCCTTCCCTGTTCGTCCATAGTATGAGTACGACGTTTGGTCTGCCGCGACGCGCGCGCTTCGTTCCGGGAGGTGACGCCTGATGGGCGTCATTCGGGAGGTCTACGACGACCTCGACACCGATGTCGAGTTCGAGAAGTTCGAGGCGGCAGTCAACGACAAGGTCGAACAGATGGGCGGCCTCGCCGACGAGGAGACGGCGGCGATGCTCATCGCCCACGAACTGCGCGACGAGGAGGTCAACGGCATCGCCGACATCGAACCCGGCATGGAGGACGTGAAGTTCCTCGCTAAGGTCGTCAGCATCGGCGAGGTTCGGACGTTCGAACGCGACGGCGAGGACGAAGACGGGCAGGTCGTCAACATCGAGGTGGCCGACGAGACCGGCCGCATCCGCGTCTCGCTGTGGGACGAGATGGCCGCCGGCGCGAAGGAGAACCTCGAAGTCGGCACCGTCCTCCGCATCGGCGGTCGTCCGAAAGACGGCTACAACGGCGTCGAAGTCAGCGCGAGCAAGGTCGAAGAGGACCTCGACGCCGAGGTCGACGTGCAGGTGCTCGACACATACCGCGTCGAGGACCTCGCACTCGGCCTCTCGGACGTGAACCTCGAAGGCAAGATTCTGGACACCGGCACCATCCGGACGTTCGACCGCGACGACGGCACCGAGGGCCGCGTCTCGAACCTCTCGGTCGGTGACCCGACCGGTCGCATCCGCGTCACGCTCTGGGACGAGCGGGCGGACCTCGCCGAGGAACTCGAAACCGGCCAGTCTGTCGAAGTCGTCGACGGCTACGTCCGCGAGCGCGACGGCTCGCTCGAACTCCACGTCGGTTCCCGTGGCGCGGTCGAAGTCATCGACGAGGACATCGAGTACGTCCCCGAGACGACCGATATCGAGTCGCTCGAACTCGGCCAGACGGTGGACATCGCCGGCGGCGTCATCGAGGCCGACGGCAAGCGCACCTTCGACCGCGACGACGGCTCCGAGGGACAGGTCCGCAACATCCGTGTCAAGGACGGCACCGGCGACATCCGGGTCGCCCTCTGGGGCGAGAAGGCCGACGCCGACGTCGACCTCGCGGACTACGTCGTCATCACCGACGTGGAGATAAAAGACGGCTGGCAGGAGGACCTCGAAGCCTCCGCAGGCTGGCGGTCGTCGGTCACCGTGATGGACGAAGCCCCCGAGGGCGCGGCCGGGACCGATGCCGGCGATTCGGCACCCAGTCCGCCGAGCGACCAAGGTCTCGGCGCGTTCTCCGGCGGCGGGTCGTCCGGCGGTTCGTCCGAGTCGTCCGGTTCGTCCGACGACACGTCCGCCGCGAACGGCGGGTCCTCGTCGGACGCGACAGCGACCGAGTCCGCCGGCGAGTCGGTCGAGTTCACCGGGACGGTCGTGCAGGCCGGGACCCCGGTCATCCTCGACGACGGCACGCAGACCAAGACCGTCGACACCGACGCCGACCTCGGCCTCGGCGACGAGGTGACGGTCTCCGGCACGGAGACCGACGGCCGCATCAGCGCCGAGACGGTCGAAGTTCACACCGGCGCACAGCGTTGACATCCTCCCCGCGCTAAAGCGTGAGGATTCCTCCGTTGGGGGTTCGGCTACCGACCCACGGAGGCAACTTGCGGGTTCGTGCGCACTTCTTTGGGACTTTCGTGAGGGTATGGTTCCCCCGACCAGTCGTGGTCGTCCCACTCGAATCGCACGGGCCGTGCCATCGGCCTGAGTTCGCAATTGCTGTTTTCCCGAAGGAACGTCTCTGACGCCGTGAGGTCGGCGTGCCCCTCGAAGCCACATGGACACGTCAGCGTATCCTCGTGGCGAACCGTCTTCTCGTGGTCGCCACACTCGGGACACGTCTGACTCGTCCACGCTTCCGACTCGGCTTCGAGGCTGATGCCGTACTCCTCACAGACGCACGCGAGACGGTGGATGAACTTCTTGAACGCCCAGAAGTTGTGCGTCTTCTCGTTCACCCTGACCGACCAGTGCGTTTTCAGCACGTCTGTCAGGTCGCCCACGTACACCGTCGCCACGCCCTCGTCGTACAGCCGTTCAACGAGGTCGAGCACCAGCGCGTTCTGTGCATGGTCACGACGCTTCGTCCGCTGTCGGTACAGCCGTCGAATCCGCTTCGAGGAGTAGCGACCCTCTCGAAGTTTTGACTGGAGGCGGGCGATTTCGTCTGTCGTCTCGCGGAACCGTCCGAACAACTCACGACCGTCGTAGAGGTACTGGTTCCCAGTAGTCGTGGAACACGCGACGAGATTGTTCGCTCCAACGTCGAGGGCGGCTTCTTCCGAAGCCAGTGGTGAATCCAGTCGAGAATCAGGTACGGTGACTGGTTGAAAAGCCCTGAACGTGTCGCTAACCTCGTCGTACTCAAGTTCCAGACGACCCTGTTTGCCGTCCCACTTCGGGTTGCCTCGGACTTCGAGGCGGAGTCGTTCGTGGTAGCCGAGTCCGTATTCGTCTTTCAGTTCTTGCCCGACAGGGATTTCGAGACGGCTACGTTTCCCCCACTCAATCGTGTACTGGTTGCATCGGATGTAGGTACGGAGTTCGCGTCCGTCCTCCTCGTTGCCCCAGTACGACGGTGGGTTGGCGTACTCGCCTTTCTCCTTGAGGGCGAAGAACGACCGCCACGCTTCGCTGTTCTTGCGCGTGACCTGTTGGACAGTCGCGCTTCCGATGACACCGTTGTAGCGTCCTCGGTACTCGGAAGTGTCCCACACGTCGCCGTCACCGAAGTAGTTCTGACGACGTTCGTAGGTCAGTTCGTTCCACAGAGAAGCGGATGCATCGAGTAGCCGTAGGAGGCACTCTTTGTCGTTCTCGGTCTGTGGCACGACCTTGAAGGTGTTGACGCGCTTCATGCGTCGTCACCCTCCTGTTCAGCGATGTAGCGTTCGACAGCGCCTTTCGATGCGCTCCCCGCCGTACCGACGTAGTACGAACGAGTCCACTTCACGCGGTCGTCGTACCGCTGGTTGTACTTGCGGGCGGAGATGCCCTTCACCCAGTTGACGATGAGCGACGGGGCGTTCTTCGGTGGACTCCCGATGAACAGGTGTACGTGGTCGGGCATGACCTCGGACTCGGCCAGTTCGAGGCCCTTGTCCTCACATATTTCCGCGAAGATGGATTCGAGACGTTCCTTCGTCTTCCCCGTCAGGTGCGAACGCCGATATTTCGGCACGAACACTATGTGGTAGTAGAGTTCGTATTTCGCGTGACGGGTACTCTTCACCATCTATGCATACTATCATGAGCGGGCGGCTTAAAGATTGCGTTGGAACCCCGTCTATGCCATCGTCGGCGGTTGAATACTGTTGGTCGGCTTCATCCCCGTCGCCAGATGTAATCTGGCGGGCAACCAGAACGCACCGCGTTCTGGTGACGCCCTGAAGGGCGAGGCTTTCGCCTCGAATTTTCCGTAACGACGACGAAACGACAGCGCGGCAAAGCACCGAAGCGCCGAAGCGACGGTCGGTCGCCCATCGCCCCGTCGTCGTCGGGCTATCGAACCCGACTCATCGTTCGTCCGGGTTTTCGGGGCTCTCAGAGCGAAATCCAACCGCTCGGGAGCGCTGCGTGCGATAAAATACAGAAGGGGCCGCGACGGAAAGGATTATACGCCGCACGGACCCGATATGTGGGTATGAGTGTCGAGCTACCGTTCGCCCCGGTAGACGCGATTATCCGGCAGAACGCAGGTGAGTTGCGAGTGAGCGCGGGCGCCGCCGAGGCGCTCGCCCGCCGGATTCAGGACCACGGCGCAGAACTCGCGATAGACGCCGCCGACCGGGCGACGGCGGACGGTCGTAAGACGTTGATGGCCGAGGACTTCGGCGTCCAGCAGGTCGTCGGCCGCGACGAACTCCTCCTCCCTATCGCCCCCATCGACCGCATCGCTCGCCTCCGAATCGACGACCGCTACCGCGTCGCGATGGACGCTCGAATCGCCCTGGCCGATATCCTCGAGGACTACGCCGTCAACGTGGCGGGCGCCGCCGTCAAACTCGCCCACCACGCCGACCGGCGGACGGTCCAATCCGAGGACATCGAGACCTACTTCTCCCTCTTCGAATAATGCAATTCGGCTACAGCGAAACGTGTCTCGACCACGACACCGGGCCGCGACACCCCGAGACGGCTGACCGCCTCCGCGCGATACGACGCGGGTTGGCGAAGCGCCACGGCGTCGAGTACATCGATGCGCCCCCCGCCGAGAAATCCACCGTCGCGGCCGTCCACGAAGACGGCTACGTCGACGAGTTCCACGACTTCTGTCGCGACGGCGGCGGTAACTGGGACCCCGACACCGTCGCCGTCGAGGCGTCGTGGGACGCCGCGCTCACCTCCGCCGGCCTCGCGGAGTGGGCCGCCCGCGCCGCGCTCGACGGCGACGACGGCCGCGACACGCCGTTCTCGCTCGGTCGCCCGCCGGGCCACCACGCCGTCGAGGACGACGCCATGGGCTTTTGCTTCTTCAACAACGCCGCCGTCGCCGCGCAGGCGGTCATCGACGACGGCCTCGCCGAGCGCGTCGCCATCTTCGACTGGGACGTCCACCACGGCAACGGCACGCAGGACATCTTCTACGACCGCGGCGACGTGTTCTACACGTCCATCCACGAGGACGGCCTCTACCCCGGCACGGGCGAGGTCGAAGAGGCCGGCGAGGGCGACGGCGAGGGGACCACTCTCAACGTCCCGCTCCACGCCGGCGCGGGCGACGCCGACTACGTCTACTCGTTCGACGAGGCGGTCGCCCCCGCAGTCGAGCGGTTCGACCCCGACCTGTTCATCGTGAGCGCCGGCTTCGACGCCCACCGCCACGACCCCATCTCGCGGATGCGCGTCTCGACCGAGGGCTACGCGATGCTCACCGAGTGCGTCCAGGACCTCTGTGAGGCGACCGACGCCGCCATCGCCTTCGTCCTCGAAGGCGGCTACGGCCTCGACACGCTCTCCGAGGGCGTCGCGACCGTCCACGAGACGTTCGACGGCCGCATCGCGATGGAACCCGACGAAGACCCCGACGAGAAGAACGTCGAACTAGTCGACGAGGTGCGCGCCGCTCACGGTCTCGGCGCGAAGTAGCGACCCAACTCGGCGCCGAACGACTCGGCGAGCGCAGCCACGTCGTCGCCGACGAGCACGTCGTAGCCGTCCGTTTTGAGCGTCGATTCCACGTGTTTTCCGAGCGCCACGTCGAACAGCGCGTCGCTTTCGAGGAAGCCGGTCGCCGAGGTGAACTCCCGTTCGCGCTCGACCACGTAGCGGTCGCCGTCGAGGAACGGTCCGTAGTGGTCGTCGCCGTCCTCGTACGCGCCGTAGAACCCCTCGGCGTGCTGGCGGACGTGGACCGGCGGCCCCTCGTGGCGCTCGACCGCAGGACGCTCGGCCACCGAGAGTTCGGCGAAGAGGACCGCCTCGCCCTGGCCCTCGCCGTCGGTATCGGTGTCGGCGAACGTCGCGCGCCGGAACACGTCGAAGCCGCGTCTATCGAGGCCGTCGGCGACGCCGGTCAGCGACTTTCTCAGTTGCGGGTAGAGCTGGTCGTCCACGAGGTCCGGGCAGTCGAAGACAACGGCGACGGTCGTGGTCCCGCGTCGGTCGAGGTGGCTCCGAACGCCGTCGGCGTCGAGCGCCGGTGGGTCAGGCCGGAAAAAGAGCGATTCGCGCGGGTCAGCGAGCAGGTCGCGAGCGTAGTGCTGGAGGCGGGCGACGTTCTCAGCCGAGCAGACCGCGGCGACGTTCCGCTCGGGGTCGGTCGGGTCGATTACGACGAGCGGGTCCGAAAAGCTCCGTGTCCCGTGGTCCTCCGGGTCGAACTCGACCTGCGGACTCCAGTCGGCGGCCGCCCGGAGCAACGATTCGAAGCCGCCGTGTTCGACGACGAGGAGTTCGGCGAGATAGCCCGAGAAGCCCTCGGTTCGGAGGTCGCTCCCGTACGCACCGATACCCTTCAGAAATCGCTTGAAGACGCGCACGTCGGCCGCGAGGTCGTCGTCGAGGCGCTCGGTCAGGTAGGCGTTGTGAAACGGCGTCCGGTCGACCGCCGAGCGGATGTCCGAGGCGGTGGGCACGTCGTAACAGGGGACGAGGTCCACGTCGAATCCGTCGTAGTCGCCTTTCACGTAGGGGTGTTCGGCGTACTCCTCGTGGCCGTCGGGGAGGACGGCGTGGCCGACTTCGAGGCCGTACGTCTCGAGCTCCTCGCGGTCGAGGTCGGCGGGAAAGCGCACGAACAGGTCGATGTCGCGGTCGCCCGAGAGCCACGTGCCGCGGGCGGTGCTGCCAACTTGGAGCGCGTCGGCCTCCACCGGCAGGTCCGCGAGGGCGTCGTGGACACGGGATTCGAGGGCCGCCGCGGCCGCCGCGAGCGCCCGACGCTCTGCCTCGTCGGGGTCGATACGCTCGCGGACCGCGGCGACGACCGCGTCGAGGTCCGAGTTCGTCATGCCCGCTGATTTCCCGCGGGCGGGCGAAAGCGTGACGGTGCTCCCCCGACCGCGTCAGGCGGTGGCACCCGCCAGCCGTCGGTTAAAAACGAAAGCCCTATCAAGAAACATCGAATACGAGAGAGTGCAGACGAAAGCCGCCGTAGCTCAGTTGGTAGAGCACCTCGCTGTTAACGAGGTTGTCCCAGGTTCGAGTCCTGGCGGTGGCGCTTCTCCGTTTCTCACGCTGACGAGCGTCTCGTCTCCGATTCGTTGGCGACGGCTTCTGATAAGACATAAGAGGGACGACGGGAAAGAATCGACCGAGGGCCCTTAGCTCAGTCTGGTCAGAGCGCTCGGCTCATAACCGGGTGGTCATGGGTTCGAACCCCATAGGGCCCATACGTTCTTCATACGGACCCGAGCCTACAGCGCATCGTCTGATTCTGTACGATATCGCCTCTGTCCCGACCGTTCGCAACACGAGTGTTCTGCTCGGTAGATGTGAGTCGAACAACTCTCTTGACGGAGTCCGCCGCCACCCAGTCTGTAGAGCCGACGGCAGCGGCCGGGCGACTACCTGCGAACCCTGTTCTGACCGCGCTCCAGCGCCGCCCGTCTTTGACCGGAGTAACGACCCGGTAGTGATCCGCGTAAATCGACACTTACGAGACGTCGCACCAATCGCTCAAAAATACATAACGGATATGGTATATAATGGCTATCTCTCGCCGACGAGTAGATTCGTCGCTCCACGACGTGTGTCCTTCTCACACGCATCATTCAGCGTTTTAGAAGCAATCTAGCTAATTTAGCAAACGATGTTTTAGGCCACACGAAAAATTGTTTGTTCTCGGATAAGTATTAAGTGGCCTCAGCCCCAACTACTGATTGTAATGAGCACGCAGAAGTCTGTCCTCAAGGAAGCAGGTAGCGTCGGCGACAACCCGGTCCGTCTCGACACTGAGAAGGCCGAACAGATAATCGAAGCGCTGAACACCGACCTCGCGGACGCCTACGTCCTCTACCACCAGCTCCACAAGCACCACTGGAACGTCGAAGGTGCCGAACACCTCCGCATCCACGAGTTCCTCCAGGAGGCCTACGAGGAAGTCGAGGAGGCCGCGGACGAAATCGCAGAGCGCCTCCAGTCCATCGGCGGCGTCCCCCACGCCAGCATGCCGGCGCTGAGCGAGGCGGCGACCGTCGAGCCCGAGGACGAGGACGTCTACGACATCCGCACGTCGCTCTCGAACGACCTCGAGATGTACGGCGACATCATCGAGAGCTACCGCGAACACATCGAACTCGCCGCGGGTCTCGGCGACCACGCGACGGCGCACATGCTCCGCGAGCAACTCATCGAAATCGAAGAACACGCCCACGTCATCGACCACTACCTCGAAGACGACACGCTCGTCCAGTAAGCACCGCCGCCGACGCGTCGGAGGACGACGCCCCCGTTCCGACGTTCGACGCTTTTTGCCGAGCTGCCAGCGCCGTTCAGCGACGGTGCTCGTCAGGTCCACACTCCGCGCAACCGGTTCGAACGGAGTTACTGCGTCACGTCGACGGTCACGTCGCTCGAAATCCAGCCGTCGCTGTTGCCCGACTCCATGAACACCGATTTCCCCGGACCGCCCTTGCAGACGGATATCTCGGGGGAATTGGGTCGGTCCGGTTCCGACGCGGATTCAGCGTTCGACTGCGTACCAGCGGCCATTACGAGGGTTTAGGGAAACCTAAAACAAAAAGGGTGCGGTTCCGCGGCGGTATTTGCGTGCTATTTGTTGACAATCATCAGTGCCGGGGCGAATTTACTGCGACGCGTTCAACTCGTGGGGCTTTCGGGAGAGAGTTGCGACGCCGATTCGGTCGCCTCGGTCGCTTCGCCGCGGTTGTCGCCCCCGCGGAGCAGCGTCGCCGCGAGCCGTTCGGCAACCGTCGGGCTGACGTTTCCGACCAGTTGCATCGCCTCGTGCTCGTGGTCGTCGACGCCGAGCACGTCCCGACAGAACCGCGAGAGAATGCGGTAGGTGTCGTAGAGTTCTCCGGCCGTGTCGCGCCCTTCGTCAGTGAGCGTCGCGCCCTCGTAGGGCTCGTAGCGAACGAGCCCCTTCGCGTCGAGGTTCTGGAGGCGCTCCGTCGCCGCGGGCGGTGAGCGGTCGAGCGCGTCGGCGACGTAGCCCGGCGAAATCGGCGTCTCCTCGCCGTCCTCCCGCTCGGCGATGTACAGCGTGAGGAGGTACTGCGGCGCGCCGATCATACGCGGCGGACGAGGTGGTCGCGAACAGTCCGCTGACAATCCACGCAGACGCCCACCACGCGGGCCGCGGCCGTCAAGACCGGATAGTCGGTCGCGCGGTCCTCGTAGAGATACTCAGCGAGAAACCGGTGGTCGATTTCGACCGACGCGGTGTGGCGAGTCGCCCCGCCGAGATGCCGCTGTCGCTCGTGGACCACCCGGTCACACGCCTCCCGGTGGTCAGCGAGCGTCTCGTGACGCCGCCGGAGAGCGTCGAACCCCAGTTTCGAAAGCGGCGTCGCGTCCGCCCGCCCCAGCCAGTTCTCGCACTCGTCCAGCACGGCGAGCGTCGCTCGGAGTGACCGTTCCTCGGCGTCGAGCGCCCGGCACATCCCGTCGAGGCCTCGTTGCCGGTCCGTCGCCGCCGACACGACCGCCTCCTTGACCGCCGGTGTGAAGCGGCTCCCGGCGTCCGGGGAGAGCGCCGTCGCGACTTCCGGGCCGAACTCCTCGCGAATCGTCACCGCGAGCGGCTCGGACTCGTTCACGTCGGAGACGCTGTGCGGCCGTATCGTCTCCGCGAACAGCTCGCGCACCTGCCGTCGCCCCGTGCCAGTGCCGGCGTCTCGTCGCGTCGTCGTCGGGACTGGCGCGGTCCCGCACGCGGTCGCTCGGGCCGTCCCTGCCGGCGGGCGGTTCGACTGTGCGGCGAGCTTTCGAACGCGCCGTTCGAACCGCTCGACTGCCCGCCGCTTCGCCAGCACCTGTTCGCGCTCGCGTTCGACGCGGTCCAGCGCGTCCCTGATGCCCGCGGTGCGCTCAGTGTTCATCTCAGTCTCCCTGTGAGGGTGCCGTCGCCGCGGTTGCCTCGGAATCCGCTCTGGTCATACCATTTAGGCCAACCTAAAACAACATAGTGTCTTCGGTTTTTAGGCCATCCTAAATGGAAGTGACACGGGCGTTCCCACGCATCGAACGTTAGTCGGTCACTCGTCGGTCCCGTCCGGGCGTTTCCCCTCCGGAACGCCCCAGCCGAGTTCGGTGAGCGACGCCACACAGACCGCCGCGACCACGACGTGCATCAGCATCAGTACGAGGACGCCCGGTACCGTCGCTCCGGGGTCGACGTACAGGAGTCCGAGGTCGGGTGCGAAGGACGCCACGAGCACCGCGACGGCGACCCTGAAGAACGTCCGGTCCGCGTCCGCGACGCGGCCCGCGAGCAGCCCGTAGACGAACGTCGCCGCGACCGCACCGGCGGCCGAGAGGAACACGACCGGCGGGTACGAAAGCGGTGCGAACGGTTCGACGAGGCCCGTTTCGAGGACGAGCGTCAAGAGGAGCGCGTTCGCGACGGTTGCGACCGCCGCGGTCGCCGCTCCGCGACGCATGAGGTCCGTCCACGTCGGGCGGACTGCGGGTGTCACAGTTGCCATGTCATCACATAGCACTCCGTGGCTGATGAATTTACGCGTCTTCGGTGGTTCGTGATTCTCGGTGAGTCCGACGTGTGGGTCGGCGGCGGCCGGCCGCCGGTCCGACTCAGTTCTCCAACTCAGTTCCCCGACGCAGCGCCCTGACTCAGTTCTCGGTCAGGAGCCGACGGAGCACGTAGTGGAGGATACCGCCGTTTTCGACGTACGTCACCGCGGCGGGCGTGCCGACCTGCGCGGTCACGTCGAACTCGATTTCGGTCCCGTCGTCCTTCGTGGCGACTACGGTCAGTTCGTCGTTGACTTCGAGGCCGTCGTCGAGGCCGCGGATGTCGAACTGCTCGGAGCCGTCGAGGCCGAGCGACTCCCACGAGTCGCCGTCTTCGAACTGGAGCGGGAGGACGCCCATGCCGACGAGGTTGTCGCGGTAGATGCGCTCGTAGCTCTCGGCGATGGTCGCGCGGACGCCGAGGAGGTCCGTGCCCTTGGCCGCCCAGTCGCGGCTCGAACCGGTCCCGAACTCGACGCCCGAGAGGACGACGAGCGGGGTCTCCTCCTCGCGGTAGCGCTGGCTGGCCTCGAAGACGGTCGTCTCCTCGCCCGTCGGGTGGTGAATCGTGTAGCCGCCCTCCACGTCGTCGAGCATCTGGTTTTCGATGCGGACGTTGGCGAACGTCCCGCGCATCATTACCTCGTGGTTGCCGCGGCGGGAGCCGTAGGTGTTGAAGTCCACGGGGTCGACGCCGTGGTCCATGAGCCACTGGCCGGCCGGCAGCTTCGACCCGAACGGCCCGGCGGGGCTGATGTGGTCGGTCGTCACCGTGTCGCCGAGCGTCAGGAGACAGCGGGCGTCCTCGATGTCGGAGACGCCGGGTTTCTCCAGCGGGAAGTCCGTGAAGAACGGCGGCTCGCGGATGTAGGTCGACTCGTCGTCCCAGTCGTACACGTCGCCGGTCGGCGCTTCGAGCGCCTCCCAGCGCTCGTCGCCCTCGAACACCTCGGCGTACTTCTCGCGGAACATCGACGGGTCGACGCTGTCGTGGATGGTCTCCCGAATCTCGTCGGCGTCCGGCCAGATGTCGGCGAGGTAGACGGCGTTGCCGTCGTCGTCGGTGCCGAGCGGGTCGGTTTCGAGGTCGATGTCCATCCGCCCGGCGAGGCCGTAGGCGACGACGAGCGGCGGGCTGGCGAGGTAGTTCGCGCGAATCTTCGGGTGGATGCGCGCCTCGAAGTTGCGGTTGCCGCTGAGGACGCTCGTGGTCCACAGCCCGTGTTCGTCGATGGCGTTCTCGATGGGTTCCGGGAGCGGCCCGGCGTTGCCGATACAGGTGGTACAGCCGTAGCCGACCACGTCGTAGCCGAGCGCTTCGAGGTGCGGGAGCAGGTCGGCCTTCTTCAGGTACTCCGTGACGACGCGGCTCCCCGGCGCGAGGCTCGTCTTGACGTACTCGGGCACGTCGAGGCCCTTCTCCAACGCGTTGCGTGCGAGGAGGCCCGCGGCGACCATGACAGACGGGTTCGAGGTGTTCGTACAGGACGTGATGGCGCTGACGACGACGCTCCCGTGGCCGATTTCGACCGTCTCGCCGCCGAGTTCGACTTCGACGCGCTTCGTCAACTCGCCGAGGTCGGGTTCCTCGGGTGCCGCCTCGGGCGTCTCCGTCAGCGCCCCGCCGTCACCCGCGAGTTCGCCGTCGGGGTCGCCCCCTCCCTCACCGAGCCAACGGACGATGGCCTCCTCGTCCACGTCGTCGACGGCGTCTTCGAACTCGCCGTAGAGGAGTTCGCGGAAGTGCGTCTTCATGTCGCCCATGCCGACGCGGTCCTGCGGGCGCTTCGGCCCGGCGAGGCTCGGCTCGACGGTGGAGAGGTCGACGTCGACCGTCTCCGTGTACTCGGGGTGTTGCTCGCCGAAGAGGCCCTGTGATTCGAGGTACTCGCGGACGAGTTCGATGTGTTCGGGTTCGCGGCCCGTGAGTTCGAGGTAGTCCAGCGTCGCCTCGTCGACCGGGAAGACGCTGATGGTCGACCCCTGTTCGGGGGCCATGTTGGAGATGGTCGCCCGGTCGGGGACCGAGAGGTTCCCCACGCCGGGGCCGAAGAACTCGACGAACCGGTCGACGACGCCGACCTCGCGGAGCTGTTCGGTGACGTGCAACACGAGGTCGGTCGCGGTCGCGCCCTCGGGGAGTTCGCCTTCGAGTTTGACGCCGACGACCTCGGGGAGCTTCATCGTGATGGGCTGGCCGAGCATCGCCGCCTCGGCCTCGATACCGCCGACGCCCCAGCCGACGACGCCGATACCACCTATCATCGGCGTGTGGCTGTCGGTGCCGACGAGCGTGTCGGGGAGGAGCCAGCGGTCGCCGCGCCACTCGCGGTCGTGGACGACGCGCCCGAGGTGTTCGAGGTTCACCTGGTGGACGATGCCCGTGCCCGGCGGGACGACACTGAAGTTGTCGAAGGCGTTCTGCGCCCACTTGAGCGCCTTGTAGCGCTCGGCGTTGCGCTCGTACTCCAACTCGACGTTCTTCTCGTAGGCGTCGGGCGAGCCGAAGAAGTCCACCTGCACGCTGTGGTCGATAACGAGGTCACAGGGGACCTCGGGTTCGACGATTTTCGGGTCCTTGCCGGCGCGGTCGGCGGCCGACCGGAGCGCCGCGAGGTCGACGACCGCGGGCACGCCAGTCAGGTCCTGCAACACGACGCGAGACGGCGTGAACGGGACTTCGACGTTCGGCACGTCCGGCTCCCACGAGGCGGCGTTCCGCACGTCGTCTTCGGTGACGATGTCGCCGTCGACGTTTCGCAGCACCGACTCCAGGAGGATGCGGATGCTCACCGGCAGTCGGTCGAGTTCGCAGAGGCCCTGTTCTTCTAAGACGGTCAGGTCCGCCATCTTGTACGTGGTTCCGTCGTGTTCGAACTCACGGACGGCGTCCAGCGTATCTACATCACTCATAGTCGACCGTTAGGGTCTCCGCGGGCTTGAATACGGGACTCGTTCTCACGCCGTCGGAATCGGGGCGAACGGTACTCCAGAGCGGCGATGGCCGGGTCCTCAAGGTCTGTCACCCGGCTTACGGGGGTCTGGGGCGGGACTTCCCCAGTTCGCCCGCAACGATGACGCCGCCGTGTTCGAGAAGCGAGTACGAACAGTCCCAGCAGCAGTACCGCAGGTCGTGGCCGCGGGCGACGACCACGTCGGCGCGCTCGCCGCAGCGATAACAGGTCCGGTGGTCCGCCGGGTGGATGACGCGCATCGGCCGCTGACTACTCCTCGGGGACGCCCGCGACCCCGACGAACTCGTTGACCTCGTCTTGGACGTACCGGCGGACGCGCTCGCAGTAGTCCCACAGGAGGTCGTTGAACTGCTCGCGCTCCGGTTCGGTCAGGCTCTCACCGCCCCGCGACCACGACGACGGAATCTCCGGGTGACGAGTGCAGACGACCGAAATCGGGTGATTCTTCGGGTGCCCCATGACGACGGCGTACTCGTCCGTCCCCCAGAGCCCGTCGCCGCCGTCGCCCGCGAGTTCCGCGTCCACCTCGTCGAGAAGCTGCCGCTCCTCGGTGGTGACAGCGGCGTCGTCGCCGGCGAACAGCTCGCGGTAGGCTCGGTCGCGGGCCGTGTAGGTCCACCCGTCGAGTCGCTCGCGCGCCTGTCGGAGGAGTCGTCTGTCAGCTTCCATGAGTATCCAAAGGGGCGCCGAGGCCATAGGCGTACGCCCGCCCTCGAAGCGCGCGACACCGGCGTCGTCCGCATCGTCCGTGTCGTCCACATCGTCCGAGCCGAGACCGACGACCCCGAGTGACGGCACTCATTCCCGCGCCGCGGTCAGTTTCTCTCTGAGTCGGTCGGCGTCAACCCGGAACTTGAACGCCGGTCGGTCGTCCACGTAGACGTAGGGGACCCGCTCTCCGTACCGCTCGCGGAGTTCCTCGTCGGTGTCGACGTTCACGAGCTCGATATCGACCGGAACGTCCGTCTCGTCTGCGACCTCGCGGACGGTCGCCTCCGCCTCGTCGCAGAGGTGGCACTCCGTGCGCGTGTAGATGATGACGGGGACGGGGTCGCTCATCGCCCGATGTCGTCGCTGCGACCTGTTGAGTCTTCTCGTCGGGCCCGTTCCGTGTGGCATCTGTTCCGAGCAGTCACCTCTCGACGACTGTGTAATCCACGGAGATGCGTGCTATAAACTCGTGTCTCCACCCCACGACCTTTCGGTTCGCATCGGGGGCAGAACATGTCATTGATGTATCTTTTGGCCGATGAACTGTCGAAACCGATCGGCCATTCGGTCGGTAGAAGGAGATAACGGGCTGGTTTTCGGCCGATACTCGTTATTCCGGATGGCGATACCGGAGGCGAACTGTTGATATAGGAGAAGCGACCAGTCACAAATCGATCGAATCCTCGTATGGCGACAACATCCGAACCCGGACTCTCCGAGACGCGAATCCACGAGGTACTGAGTAACGACCGCCGTCGGATGGCCATCGAGTTCCTCCAAGACGGCGACCTGACCCTCCGCGAGCTCTCGGAGCGCATCGCGGAAGCGGAGACCGGGGAGTCGCCGCCGCCGCGGAACATCCGCCAGAGCGCCTACGTCTCGCTGCAACAGACCCACATCCCCAAACTCGCCGAACTGGACATCGTGAACTACGACGACGAGTCGAAGGTCGTCTCGCTGGCCGAAGCGGGCGACGTGACGGTCTACATGGAGGTCGTCCCGGAGGGCGAACTCTCGTGGAGCGAGTACTACGCCGCGCTCGCCGCGCTCGGTATCGTCCTCATGATAGCCGTCGTCGTCGGCGTCCCCGTCATCTCGGGTGTCGGCGCGCCCGGCCTCGCCACGCTCGTCTTCACCGCTCTCGGCGGCTCCGCGGTCTACCAGCGCTGGACCCAAGAGAACTGACGCGCCCTGTCGCCGCGCTTTTCTGCCGAGTTGCTCGGACTCGACCGGACGCTCTCCCGTCGGCGACGAATGTCGGCGGTGACATTTAGTCCACTCCACCACTACTCGGCGTATGCGCGACCCGTCCGACCCGAACGGACCGCCGGCGGTTTGCGACGAGTGCGGTGCGAGACACTCGTTTCGGCGGCGGTACGTCACCGGCGGTGGCTGGCGGGCCGTCTATCGGTGTTCTGAATGCGGCTCTCGCGCGCCGATCGACGGCGACGCCGACGAGTGAGCTGCGCGGAGCCGCCGTCACCGCCGGCGCGAACGGCCCGCTGAGACGCGTCAGCAGTAGGTGTCGCGCATCGTTCGCGCGAACAGCCCGTCTCGGTCGAGCGCGATGGCGACGAGGACGAACTCCTCGTCGAGGGGGCGCAGAACGAACACCTCGCGGGGCGCGTCGGTGACGTTGGCCTCGTCGTCGAGGCGGTCTAAAAGTGGGTCAACGGGGACGACGCCGTCGCCGAACTCGTCGAACAGGTCGCGCGCGCCGGGCTGTTTCGCGAAAACGTAGAGCACGGCGTTCGGGTCGCCGTCGGTGCCGTAGGTAACGCGCGAGCCGATGGCTTCGCCGTCGCCGGTCGCCTGCCACGTCTCGCGGGCGGCCTCGAACAGTCCCGTGGCGGCACCGACGAACCGGAAGCGGGTCCGGTCGCGGACCGACACGTCCGCAAAGCGCGGGTCGCCGTCGTCCCACGTCAGCGTCGCCTCGATTTCGTTGCCGGGTTCGAGCGCCGAGACGCGCTCTGCGAGGTCGCCGTCGTAGCCGGTCCGTGGCACGTAGGTCGGCGAGTAGGCGTCGTCGGCGTCGGTCTCGACGGCCGGGTCGGTCCAGTCGACGCGCTCCTCGGGGAGTTCGAGCAAGAGGAGTTCGTCTCCGTCGCGCGGACTGCGATAGACCCGAAACCGGCCGGTCGTCGTGACCTCCATATCGGCGGCTACTGGACGGACGGAAATACGCCTGCCGGTCGCCCGGCGGCCCTACCGGGAGATGCCGTCTCCCTCGTCGGCGACGACGCGCTCGACGTCCTCGGGGTTGACGACCGCGATGTCGCCGTCGACGGTCCGCTTGAGCGACGCCGTCGCCGACGCCCACTGCAGCGACTCGGCCACGCTCCCGCCGTCGAGGTGCTTGGCGAGGTAGCCGCCGACGAAAGCGTCGCCGGTCCCGATGGCGTCGCGGGTCTCCGCCTCGTAGACGCCCTGTTCGGACACCGCTCCGCCGGAGACGGCGAGCGACCCCTCCTCGCCGCGGGTGACCACGACGGTCTCGATGTCGTAGTCCTCGGCGAGGCCGCGAGCGACCGACTCGGCGTCGCCGTCGCGCCCGAGAACGGTCGCCGCGTCGCGCTCGGCGGCGAACAGCAGGTCGATGGAACCGAGCAGGTCGCGGTAGACTTCGGCCGCCTCGTCGGGCGACCAGAGCTTCGTCCGGTAGTTCAGGTCGAACGCGGTCGTCGTCCCGGCGTCCTGCGCCGCTTCGAGCACGTCGGCCGTGGTCTCGCGGAGCGTCTCGGAGAGCGCGGGCGTGATGCCGCTCGTGAAACACACCTCGGCGTCGCGGACGGCGTCGAGGTCGGTCTCGCTCGTCTCCAGCGTCGTCACGGCCGCGTCGGCGCGGTCGTAGACGACGTTTGTCGGGCGCGGCGACGCCCCGTGTTCGAGGTAGTAGACGCCCTGTCGGGAGTCGTCGGCCCAGACGACGCCGTCGGTGTCGACGCCGTGGCTCCGGAGTTCGCCGACGATTCGCCGGCCGAGCGGCGAGTCCGGGAGCTTCGAGAACCACGCGGCGTCTCGGCCGAGTCGGGTGGCGGCGACGGCGACGTTCGACTCCGCGCCGCCCGCCTGCAGTTCGAGTTCGCGGGCGGTCTCGAGTCGCTCGCCACGCGGCGGCGACAGCCGAAGCATCGTCTCGCCGAAGGTCACGAGTGCTGTCATGGACGGCCGTTCGCGGGCGCGATATAAACGTCCGGCGTTGCCGTCGAATGACACGCCTGCGGTCGATTCGGTCGCCCTGCGCCTGCTCACGTGGCCGTCAACCGCCGGACGAGGTAGATGAACGCGATTGGGATGCTCAGAAACGGAATCGCCACGAGGTAGTAGACGGGCGAGGGAACCCAGTCGCTCTCGCGGGCGAGATCCAGTCGGTCGGCGTGGAGTGCCAGCGGGCCGACGACCACGGCGGCCGCCGTCCCGTAGAGGCGAATCGCCTGCCCGGCCGCGTCGGCCCACGGCGGCACGCTCGGACCCGTCGCCGCCGTGAAGAGATACGAGACGACGAGCACCAGCGGCCCGAAGCAGATGCCCAGAAAGACCAGCGGGTTCATCGCCTCCACCGTCTCGGTGCCCCGACTTGAATCCTCGCCGATGCTATCGGTTCCGAGAATCGGCGGTCGGGTCGCGGATAGCGGCGGGTAACGCGACTGACTCGCGCCGGCTACTCCTCGCGTCGCCGCCCGCCGTGGCCGGGGTAGTCGCGCTCGAAGCGCGAGGCGATTTCGTCGCGGTCGAACTCGACGATGACCGGGCGACCGTGGGGGCAGGCGTAGGGGTTCTCGCAGTCGTCGAGCGCCGCGAGCAGGTCGAGCACGGAGCCCTCTCGGAGCGACGTGTTGCCCGTAATCGAGGGGTAACACGCGAGGTCAGACAGCAGTTCGTCGGCGACGGCGTCGACGGTCTTCCGGCCGCCGTCGGCCTCCTCGCGGACGAACGCCGTCAGCGCGTCGCGGAGCAGACCGGGGTCGAGCGCGGCGTCGAACACCGCCGGCACGGTCCGCACCGAGACGGTCCGCTCGCCGGTCCGCCCGGCGTGGAAGCCCACCTGTGCCAGCGCCTCGCGGTACTCCTCGAACAGCGCCGCCTCCCGCGCGGTGAGTTCGAGTTCGACCGGTTCGGCCAGCGCCTGCGTCGGCGTGTCGCCTTCGACTTCGCCCTTCAGGCGCTCGTAGTTCACGCGCTCGTCGGCGGCGTGCTGGTCGACGAGGACCAGCCCCTCGCCGGTCTCGGCGACGATGTAGGTGTCCGCGAGTTGTCCGATGATTCGCATCGACGGGAGCGAGTCGAACTCGGGCGAGAGGTCAGCCTCTTCTCCCGAGAGGTCGCGCTGGGTCGTCGGCGCGGCGATGCGCGAGGGCCGACTTCGGGGCCCGTTGTCGTCCGCCTCCGACTCGGCCGACGACGCCTCGGCCCGGGCAGACTCCGATTCGCCCCCGTCGTCGGTCGCCAGCGACGACTGCTCCGTCGTCTCCGGCCCTGGCGCGAGGTCGTACTCGCGAGGCGGCGTCGGCGGTGTCGATGCCGGCGTCTCGGTCAGGCTGGACGAGTCCGCGGTTGTCTCGGCGGTCGAACCGGGCGAGTCGTCGTCGCCAACCGGATTCTCGGCGTCGATGCCCGCCTCGCGTTCAGTTGCAGGCGTGGTGTCCGGGTCGGTGTCGTCGGCGGTGGCGGCGTCCGGGTTCGCCCGAGTTCCCGACTCGCGGGCTTCCCGTGCCGACTGTACGTCCCGTACGGACGGGGAGTTGGTGTCACCAGATTCGCCGTCCGGCTCCGTTTCCCGGATTTCGTGAGGGTCCAGTTGTGCCGCGTCGTCACCGTCTGGTGACTCGGGTTCGATGGCCGCCTCGTCGGCTTTCGACCGGCCTCGCGGGGCCGACGACCGGACGAGGCCGTCGCTCAAGAGGGCGTCTTCGACCGCGTCGGTCACCTCGCGCTTGACGCCGGTTTCGTCGTCCCAGCGGACCTCCATCTTCCGCGGGTGGACGTTCACGTCCACGGCGTCGGGCGCGACTTCGACGAACAGCACTGCGAAGGGGTAGCGGTCGGCGTCGAGTTGGCCGCCGTAGGCGTCGAGGACGGCCTCGCGGAGCACGCGGTCCGTGACGTAGCGGTCGTTGACGAACGTCGAGAGGTAGTCGCGGGTGCTCCGGGTCGTCTCGGGGTGGCTCACGAGACCCGAGACGGAGACGCTGGGGGCGTCGTGGTCTACGGGAACCATCGACTCCGCGACCTCGCGGCCGTACACCGAGAGCACGGTCGATTGCAGGTCGCCGCGGCCCTCGGTGGCGAACACCTCGCGGTCGTCGTGTTCGAGCGAGACGGCCACGTCCGGGTTGGCGAGCGCGTAGTGCGTGACGACCGCGTTGACGTGGTCGAACTCGGTCGCCGTCGTCTTGAGGAACTTCCGGCGGGCGGGCGTGTTGTAGAACAGGTCGTCGACCTCGACGACGGTCCCCTCGGGACAGCCGGCGGGTCGAATCGACTCGACCTCGCCGCCCTCGTATTGCAACTCGGTTCCCACGTCGCCGCCGCGGGGCTTCGACCGGATGGTCAGCCGCGACACCGCGCCGATGGTGTGGAGCGCCTCGCCGCGGAAGCCGAGGGTGCCGACGCCGGCTTCGAGGTCCTCGATGTCGCCGATTTTGCTCGTCGTGTGCTCGCGGACGGCGAGCTCGAGGTCTTCCTCGCTCATGCCGACGCCGTCGTCGCGGATGCGGACGCCTTCCACGCCGCCGGCGTCGACGGCCACGGAGATGCGCGTCGCGTCCGCGTCGAGGCTGTTTTCGAACAGCTCCTTGACGACCGAGGCCGGTCGCTCGACCACCTCGCCGGCGGCGATGCGCTGGATGGTCTTCTCGTCGAGCTGTTTGATGTCGCTCATTCGTCGTCACCGCCGTCCAGTTTCGACTGCCACGCCTGCACCTTCGCCATCAGGTCCAGCGGCGACGTGTCGTTCACGTCGGTCGCCCGGAGTTCGTCGAGGACGGCTTCGGTCTCCGGGTCCAGCGCGGGTTCGGACTCGGCCTCGGTCTCTGTCCCGACATCGCCCGCCTCGGAACTCGATTCCACGGCCGCGGCCGCGTCCACCGACCCGTTGCCAGTCGCGCCGTTCGCGGGCGCACCGGTGCCCGCCGAACCGCCAGCGGAGCCACCGGAACCGCTGCCCTCGGCGACTTTCATCTGTCCGCTTCCCACGTCGAAGACGGCCTGTACGGGCTCCGAGGTTCCGGACCCCTTCGCCTCGATTGCCTTCTCCTCGCGGAGTCGGTCCAGTACGTCGGCGGCGCGGTCGACCACCGGGCGCGGAACCCCCGCCAAATCGGCGACGTGAATCCCGTAGCTCCGGTCGGTCGGACCGTCGACGACGGTTCTGAGGAACGTCACGTCGCCGTCGCGCTCGTCGGCGGCGACGTGGACGTTGGCGACGCGGTCGAGGTGGTCCGCGAGGCTCGTCAGTTCGTGGTAGTGCGTGGCGAACAGCGTCTTCGCGCGCACCTCGTTGTGGAGGTACTCGGTGGCCGCCCACGCGATTGAGATGCCGTCGTAGGTCGCGGTCCCGCGGCCCACCTCGTCGAGGATGACGAGCGAGTCCTCGGTCGCCGAGTGGAGGATGTTCGAGAGTTCCTGCATCTCGACCATGAACGTCGAGCGACCCTGCGCGAGTTCGTCCAGCGCGCCGACGCGGGTGTAGATGCCGTCGACGACGCCGACGGTCGCCGAGCGAGCGGGGACGAAACTCCCCACCTGCGCGAGGAGCGTGATGAGCGCCGCCTGTCGCATGTACGTCGATTTCCCGGACATGTTCGGCCCGGTGACGATGAGAAAGCCGCGCTCGTCGTCCATGCGGAGGTCGTTCGGGACGAAGTCGGTCGTCGTCTCCACGACCGGGTGGCGACCGGCCTCGATGTCGAGCGCTCCGGCCTCGGTGAGTTCGGGGCGCGTCCACCCGTTGCCGGCGGCGTGGGTCGCAAGCGACGCCAGCGCGTCCACCTCGGCGATGGTTCGGCCCACGTCCTGCAGGAGTTCGGCGTGCCGGGCGACCCGCTCGCGGAGGTCCTCGAACAGTTCGTATTCGAGGTCGCCGCGGGCCTCCTCGAGCCGGAGAATCTCGCGTTCTTTCTCCTCTAACTCCTCGGTGACGAAGCGCTTGGAGTTCTTGAGCGTCTTTATCTGCCGGTAGTGGTCGGGCACTTGGTCGGCGACCGACTTGCCGACTTGGATGTAGTAGCCGTCGGTCTTGTTGCGGTCGACGGTGACGTGCGAGAGGCCGTGGTCCCGCTTCTCGCGGTCGGCGAGCGTGTCGAGCCACGACTTCGCCGACTCGTGGCGCTCGATGAGATCGTCGAGTTCGTCGTCGTAGCCCGTCTGGAACAGGCCGCCCTGCGTGACCGTCTTCGGCGGGTCCTCGGCGAGCGCGTCGGCGAGGTCGGCTCGGAGGTCGGCCGCGGCGTCTCGGTCGGGCCGCGAGACGACTTCCGCGAGCGGGGAGTCCGCGAGTTCGGTCCCCTCGATGGCGTCGGCGAGCGCGGGGAGCACCGAGAGCGTGTCCCGGACCGACAGCAGGTCGGACGCGCCGGCGCTCCCGGACGCCGACCGGGAGGCGAGTCGTTCGAGGTCGTACGCCCCGTCGAGCACCTCTCGGACGCGCTCGCGGGCGAGGGCGGCCGACGCGAGCGACTGCACCGCGTCGAGTCGGCGGGCGAGTTCGTCGCGGTCGCGTCGCGGCCGGGTCAGCCACTCGCGGAGGAGTCGGCCACCGGGGGAGGTGACGGTGTGGTCTATCGTGTCGAACAGCGACCCCGAGCGGTCGCCGTGCATCGTCTCGATGAGTTCGAGGTTGCGCTGGGTGGTCGCGTCGAGTTCGAGCAGGTCCGAGGGGTGGTAGACCTGCAGGCGCGTCATCGACCGGAGGACGCCCGCGCCCGTCTCCTCGACGTAGGCGAGGACGCCGCCGGCGGCGCGGGTCGCGAGGTCGGAGTCGAGGCCGACGCTATCGACCGTTGACGCGCCGAACTGCTCGCGGACGGCGTGGCGGGCGCGACCCGGCGCGAACGCCTCGGTGGAGAAAAGCGAGAAGGAGGCGTCGGTGGCCTCGCGCAGCCGTGAGAGCGTCTCGTCGTCGCTCCGCAGGTCCGGGCCGGGGAGGACTTCGACGGGGGCGAAGCGGTAGAGTTCGGCCGCGGCGTCGTCGACGGTTGCGGCCTCGGTGACGAGGAACTGGCCGGTCGTGATGTCGGCGAACGCGAGGCCGACGCCGTCGCCGTCGGTCACGACGGCCGCGAGGAACTGCGCGTCGGCGCGGGACGTTTCGAGGAGCGTCCCCGGGGTGACGACGCGCTTGATTTCGCGGCGGAGGTCGCCGGACTCGGTCTCGTACTGGTCGGCGACGGCGACCCGGTAGCCGCGCTCGACGAGCGCCTTGAGGTACGGCGTCAGGTCGTTCAGCGGCACGCCCGCCATCGGATACGACGACCCGTGCGAGGACTTCTGGGAGACCTTGAGGTCGAGTTCGCGGCCGACCGTCTCGGCGTCGTCGGCGAAGAACTCGTAGAAGTCGCCGCACTGCATGGCGAGCAGGTCGGCGTCGGTCTCCTCTTTCAAGGAGAGGAACTGTCCGACGATTCCCTGAGTAGTCATGTCCGCACGTGGGTGGGCCGGCGGATAAAACGCTACGATGCCCCGGCCGGCGGGCTACGCGTGACCCGAGCCAAACCCGCCCACCGCGACGACCCAGTTGTATGTCGAATGGTAGCACATCCATATTTCGTGTTCGATGTTGGACAATCTTCCCAAAAATACAGCGTATGATAATCGGCGGCCCAAAATTATATGGGGGAGTTGTCTCGGGCAATCTGTGACAGCAAGGTACGACAGACGAACGTTTCTTCGCACCGCCGCCGGCGCGGTGGGGCTCGGCTCGCTGTCCGGGTGCGTGGGGACGTTCGGAACGGAGTCCGGGGAGCCCGTTCGATTCGGGGCGATGTTGCCCGTCAGCGGGTCGCTGGAGCAGGTGGGAACGCACGGCAAGCGCGCCGCCGAGCAGGCGGTCGAGGACATCAACTGGGCGGGCGGCGTGCTCGGGCGACCGGTCGAACTGACCACGGTGGACACGGAGGGGTCCGCGTCGGTCGCGACCGACGGCTACGCCTCGCTGGCCGACGCGGGCGTCGTCGGCTTCGTCGGCGGCCTCGTCAGCGACGTGTCGCTCGCGCTCGCTCCGAAGGCGGCCGACGACGCCGTCATGGAGATGTCTCCGGCGAGCACGAACCCGCGCCTCTCGGACGCCGGGCAGGCCGACGGTCGGAAGTTCTTCGGCCGGACCGTTCCGAGCGACAGCCTACAGGCGACCGCGATGGCGAAGATTCTCGACGCGCCGCAGTACGCCGACGCCGACCGAGTCGCCGTACTCACCGTCGACGGGGCCTTCGGCTCCGACCTCGGCACCGCGCTCGGCGACCAACTCGACGCGGAGGTCGTCACCGAGGTCAGCTACGACCCGGCCGCAGACGACTTCGGCGGCGTCGTCGACGAGGTGTTCGCCGACTCGCCCGACGCGGTCGGCTTCGTCAGCGTCCCCGGACAGGAGGGAGGCGTCCTCGACGCCTACGGCGCGTCCGACTACGAGGCCCCGTGGGTCTTCTCGGCGGGCCTCTTCGACGGCGAGATTCCATCCTATTACGAGGGCTTCTACAGCGCCTCGCTGTCGTCGGTTCGGACTGACGGCTACTTCCACCTCTCCCAGCGACTCTCCGACATCGCGCCGCTGCAACCCTATGCGGCGAACGCCTACGACGCCCTGTTCCTCATGGCGACCGCGGCGGAGTACGCCGGCGAGGCCACCGGGCCGGCCATCGCAGACGCCCTGCAGGCCGTCTCGGGCGGGACCGGCCACACCGTCTCAGTCGGCGAGTTCGACCGGGTACGGACCCTCGTCGACGCCGGCCGCGAACTGAACTATCAGGGCGCGTCGAGCGGGGTCGACCTCACGGAGGCGCTCGAACCGCTGAGTTCGTACCTCGTCGAGCGCGTCCACAACGGCTCGGTCGAGCAGGTCGAACTCCTCCAGCGCCAGTTCTTCGAGTCCGGGGGCGACCAATGAACTCGTTTTCACGGCTGACGAGCCTCCTCGAACGGGCGCTTCCGAACGTGATTCGCCGGCGCTACGCGGCGAAGTTCGGGGTCGTGCTCCTCCTCATCGCGCTCGTCATGGGCGGCGCGGGCGCGTACATCCACTTCGACACCAAATCCGTCGTCGAGTCGCAGACCGAGTCGCAGATTCGCGGCGCGGCGGCGACGGAGGCGAAGTCGGTCTCCGACTGGGTGACCTCGAAGGAATCCACCGTCTCGTTCCTCGCCGAGTCGCTGGCGGACCAACCGGCTGGCACGCCGCCTGCCGACCACCAGCGGTGGCTCGAAGGGAAGCTCATCCAACTCTCCGGCGACGTCCGTTCGCTTCACTACGTGGACGCCGACACCGGCGCGGTCGTCGCGAGCACGACCGACAGCGCGACCGGGCAGTCGCTCGACTCGCTGTCCGCGCCGTGGGCGGACGACGCCGCGGCGCTGGCGTCGGGGCAGTCCGTGACCGTCACCGAGCCGTACGAGTCCGGCGGCGAGCCGGTCGTCGCGTTCGCCGCGCCCGTCTCCGGAGCCAACGGCGCAATCGTCCTGACGGCGTCGCTCGCAGCGGGTTCCCACCAGTTCGAATCGCCCTACGCGACCGGCGACACCAAGGTCGTCACCGAGTCCGGGACCATCCTCTTCGACAACCGGAAGGCGTCCATTCTCGACCAGTACGCGGCCGCCGACGGCTCGTCCATCGAGGCCATCGACGCCGCGCTGTCCGGGCAGACTGGCTACGAGGTCGTCTCCGCCCGCACGGGCATGGAGTCCGGCGAGTACGCGATGGCGTACGCGCCCATCACCGGCACCGACTGGGTGCTCACCTACCACGTCCCGGCCGACCGGGCGTTCGCGCTCCAGTCGCAGGTGACGACGAACGTGATGCTCCTCGTCGCGTTCGGCGTCGGCGCGCTGTTCCTCGTCGGCGCGACCATGGGCCGCGGCACCGCGCGGTCCCTCTCGGTCGTCGCCCGCAACGCCGCCGACATCGCTAACGGCGAGGTCGACGGCGACCTCCCGAACACCGCCCGCATCGACGAGATGGGCCGGCTGTACGACTCCTTCGAGTCGATGCAGTCGTACCTGACGACCGTCGCCGGGCAGGCCGAGGCGCTCGCGGACAAGCGCTTCGACGACCCCGTCCTCGACGAGGACATCCCGGGGTCGTTCGGCGAGTCGATGGGCCAGACGCACACGGAACTCGAAGCCCTCATCACCGAACTCGAAGCGAAGGCGGCCGAGTTCAGCGAGACGATGGCGGACGCCGCCGACGGCGACCTCACGCGCCGGATGTCCGAGGACGCCGACAACGACGCGATGAACGAGATGGCGCGGTCGTTCAACGATATGGCCGACGAACTCGAAGCGACCGTCGCGGAGGTCGTCGAGTTCGCCGAGACCGTCGCCGCGGCCAGTCAGGAGGTCACCGCGAGTTCCCAAGAGATAGAGCGCGCGAGCCGGCAGGTCAGCGAATCCACGCAGGTCATGGCCGAGGGCGCGCACGAACAGCGCGAGAACCTCCAGCAGACGACGAGCGAGACGAGCAACCTCTCTGCGACCATCGAGGAGGTCGCCTCCTCGGCGAGCGAACTCGAACGCACGGCCCAACACACCCTCGAAGCGAGCGAGGACGGCCACGAGGCGGCCGCCAACGCCATCGACACCATCGAGACCGTCGAGACGCAGACCCGCCGGACGGTCGACCGCATCGAGGACCTCGAAGGCGACATGGCCGAAATCGGCGACATCGTCGAACTCATCACCGACATCGCGGAGCAGACGAACATCCTCGCGCTCAACGCGAACATCGAGGCCGCCCGCGCCGGCGAGGCCGGCGAGGGCTTCTCGGTCGTCGCCAACGAGGTCAAGGAACTCGCCGGCGAGACCAAGGCCTCCGCCGAGGAAATCGAGGCGACTATCGAGGAGGTCCAAGCGAAGTCCGCGGCGTCCGTCTCCGAGATGCGCGAGACGCGCGACGCCGTCGACTCCGGCGTCGACGCGGTCCAGACCGCCCGCGACTCGCTGGACACCATCGTCGAGAACGTCCGCGAGACGACCGACGGCGTCGACGAAATCAGCCGGACCACCGACGAACAGGCCGCCTCGACCGAGGAGGTCGCGTCGATGATGGACCGTGTGTCCGATATCAGCGACGAGACCGCCGAGCGCGCCGAGTCGGTCGCCGCCGCGGCCGAAGAACAGACCGCCTCGCTCAGCGAGGTCTCGGACGGCGCGGACCGTCTCGCAACCCAGTCCGAGCGGCTGATGTCGCTCGTCTCCGAGTTCACCGTCGACCACGACGCTGCGGACCGCGACAGCGCGTTCGCCGACTCCGACGCCGCGTCGACCGTCGAACTCGACGCCCCGGCGACCGACGGCGGCCGCGACGGCGACGGACTCGACGTGGACGGCCGTTCCGACCGCACCGACGACGGCCGTTCCGACTGACTCGTCTCCCGATTCGGCCCTTCCATCCCCGGTTTCGGCCCTCACCGGTCCCCCTTCGGCTCTCCCACCCGACGACCGCGTTTCTCGACCGTTCGTGTTCCACATCCGCTCGCCGAAGATACCGATTCAGTACCACCCAATATCAGATATGATAGCTTAGAGCGTAGCGTTATACCGGCAATCCGCGTGGGGTGGACGTATGGACCTGCTTTCGCGACTCGCGGCGCTGGTCCCGGGGGTCGGGGCTCGGACGCGGACCGACGGTGGCGCACAGGCGGACGAACGAGGGACGGTCGCGCTGGCGGCGGAGCGACTGGACACGGGTGCTCTGCTCGACGGCGTGGGGATGCCGGTGTTCGTCCTCGACGCCGACAACCGAATCATCGCGTGGAACGACCCGATTTCGAAGCTCACGGGCGTCCCCGCGTCGGAGGCGCTCGGGTCGGAACACGTGAGTGAACTGTTCTATCCGGACGGTCGGCGGGCGAAGACGCTCGCCGACAAAGTGCTCGACGACCCGCGGAGCGCCGACGTGGTTCACGGACTCGACGTGGTTGACGAGGCCCGCCGACTCTACCGCGACACCAGCACGATGACGGACCGACACGGCGCGGACCGTCACATCGCCTTCACCGCCCAACCGCTGTTCGAGGGCGACGAACTGGTCGGCGTCGTCGAGGCGGTCCACGACCGGACCGATGCCGTGGAGAAACAGCGGGCGTCCGAGGCGCTCGTCGAGGAAGTCTCGACCACTATCGGGAGCCTCACCGCCGGCGACCTCTCGGCTCGCGCGTCCTTCGCGGACGACCGGGACGTCCTCAACGACGAGACGCTGGCGGTCGTCTCGGACCTCAACGAGATGGCGACCCGGTTCGACCGCCTCGCCAGCGAGGTGGACGCCACGACCGCCGACCTCGGCGGCGCGATTCAGCGGGCCGCGACCGCCGCGACCGACATCGAGTCGCAGGTCACGGAGCAGGCGGACCTCCTCTCGACGGGCGCAGAGGAGATGCAAGACCTCTCGGCCAGCATGGAGGAGATAGCGGCCACCTCCGACGAGGTCGCCTCGGCAGCGAATCAGGCCCGCGCGGCCGCCGAAAACGGGCAGGAGGCCGGCCAGAGCATCCGGAGCGCGACCGACCAGGTCATCGACATCTCCGACGAACTGCTCGACAGCGTGACCGAACTCCAACAGCGCATGGTCGTCATCGAGGAGGTCGTCGAGGTCATCGCGGAGGTCGCAGACCGGACGAACCTGCTCGCGCTCAACGCGAACATCGAGGCCGCCCGCGCGGGCGAGGCCGGCGAGGGCTTCTCGGTCGTCGCCGACGAGGTCAAACAGCTCGCGAACCAGACCCACGAGCACACCGAAGAAATCGCGGACAGCATCGACGAGATTCAGGAACAGGCCGACGAGACGGTGCTGGCCTCCGAGCAGTCACACGAGCAAATTCAGGTCGCCTCCGGCGAAATCGAGGACGTGCTCGCCTCGCTCTCCGAAATCGCGGACGCCGCGGACTCCGCGGCCAACGGCGTCACCGAGGTCGCCCGCGCGACCGACTCGCAGGCGACGAACATCGAGGAAGTCACGACGACGATTCAGGTGGCCCAAGAGCACGCGACGGCCGCCGAGGCGTCGACGACCGACATCACCGACGCGACGGCCGACCAGACGGTCGCGCTCGACGCGCTCGCCGACCGGGTGGACGCCCTCGTCGGCGGCGACGCGACGGCGGTCGAAGAACTGGACGCGATGGACTTCGACGACGCGGTTGACGACGCGGACGCCGACTCGATTCGCGCGGCGACCGACGGCGGGTCGGACGACGAGTTCGGCGGGTTCCAGTTCGACCGGTAGCGCGTCTCCCCCCAAGACGACGGCGCTGTTGGAATCCCGACTACTGCTAGTTTGCTGAGACCTGCTGAATACAGCGTTCGAACCCACTGGTGGCGCTCTCGAGAGAGCGATTATCTCGTTGCCAGTCGTAGGTAGACGGGGTACCGGCATGGAAGCAGTTACAGTCGTTACACGAGCCAGTTTGGGAGAACCAGACGACTCCACCGACGTTTCACGACAAGCGATATTCGAAACCGAGGATACCGTCGTGATTCAGTCGCGGGTCGCCGGTGGAATCACAACCGGGTGGCATCACAACGGTGACCGCCACGTCTACGGGTACGTCGTGGCAGGTCACGCCGTTCTGGAGTACGGACCGGTTGGTCAGGAATCGGTCGAACTCGACGCAGGTGACTTCGTCTACGTCCCGCCGCACACGATCAGGCGAGTGGTGAATCCGACTACTGAGGACTGGATTATCGCCATTAGCTTCGTCGGCTCCGGGCCGCCTGCCGTATCCGTTGCTGGCCCCCAGTCAGGCGTCGAATAGCAGCAACGCTCTGCTGACTCCGCTCGCTCCTCAGTCGAGGCTGATTGCACAGCTTTCGACGTAGTCGATGTCCTCGATGGAGTCGACGCCGCCCTCGCCGCAGACGGGGCAGTCCGGGTTCTTCCGGTACGGGACCGTCTCGAACGTCATGTCCATGGCGTCGTAAAACAGGAGCCGCGCGTCGAGCACCTCGCCTTCATCGAGGAGGAGCTTCATCGCTTCCGTCGCCTGAATACAGCCGACCGTGCCGGGGAGGACGCCGAGGACGCCGGTCGTCGCGCAGTCGGGGACCGTCCCCGGTTCGGGCGCTTCGGGGAACAGACATCGGTAACACGGCCCCTCGGGGACGAGCGTCGTCGCCTGCCCCTCGAACTTGTATATCGCGCCGTGGACCAGCGGGATTCCCTCGAAGCGACAGACGTCGTTGAGCAGGTAGCGCGTCGGGAAGTTGTCCGAGGCGTCGACCACCACGTCCGCGCCCGCGACGACCTCGCGGACGTTTGATTTGTCCACGCGGGTCTCGACCGGTTCGACGGATACGTCGGGGTTGAGGCCGCGGACAAACGCGGCGGCGCTCTCGGCTTTCGGCGTCCCCACGTCGTCGTCGCGGTGGACGACCTGCCGCTGGAGGTTACTCCGTTCGACCACGTCGTCGTCGACGACGACGAGTTCGCCGACGCCGACCGCCGCGAGGTACTGGATGGCCGGCGCGCCCAACCCGCCCGCGCCGACGACGACGACCCGCGCCGAGAGCAGTCGCTCTTGGCCCTCCGGGCCGACCTCGTCCATGATGATGTGCCGCGAGTAGCGGTCCAACTGGGTGGCGTCGAGTGAGAGCGTCATATCCCGAGGTTGGCGTCGCCCCCGAATAAAGCCGCGGCACGGGCGGGGCCGTTCCCCGAAGCCCGGACTGCCCGCGCTGCCGACGACATCGCCGGAAGCGACGCGCCTTTGACGCTCCGCCCGTCACGTCGGGTATGGTCGCCGAGACGACGCCCGACGAACTACGCGAGAAACTGGCCGACGACGACGATGACCTCGCCGTCGTCGATATCCGAGACCCCTCGTCGTACACGTCCGGCCACATCCCTGGGTCGGAGAACCTCCCGGCGGCGACGCTCGGCCCCGAGGTGTTCGACCGCGAGTGGCCCGCCGAGGTGGTCGTCTCGTGTTACGTCGGCAAGAGTTCGAAACAGGTCGCCTCGGTGCTGGACAGCAACGTCGACGCCGACGTGTCCAGCCTCCGGGGCGGCTTCGACGCGTGGGACGGCGCGGTCGAAGACGGCACCGAGAGCGAGGGCGAAGCGGACCTCGGTCCCACGTCGCCGTTCTGAGCACCCACGTTTTTCTGACAGCGAAGTGACGTTCCAGGTATGACCCTCCCGACTGGACTGCTCCCGGTCTTCGTCTTCGTCGTAACCGCCGGCATCGCGACACTTGTGACGCTCGGCGCGCACCTCTCGTGGCGTCGTGGGTCGCAGCCGTTCAGCGCAGGTCTTCGACGCTCACTTTTGGGCGTGAGCCTGCTGTACCTCGTCGGAACGGCAATCGTCTGGGCAGTCGCGGGCGGTGGCTCGTTGTGGGGTGTTGCGGCCGCACTCGTCGCCTCAGGTGTCGTTGCGTTCGTCGTGCTGTGGACCGCCCCACTCCTCCTCGGTCAGTATCTCGTTCGTCGCCTGCGAGGTGTCGATTCGGAGACGGCGTTGCGTCAGGTGACGTACGGATGGTTGGTCGCAATGCTGGCCGTGTTCGGGCTCTTCGTCGCACCCGGTGGACCAACGGGCGGCCATCTGCTTCATCTCGACGGCGTAACGACCTGTCTCGCCGGATTCTGTGGGCTCAGCATCTCCCTTCTCGTGGTCGTCGCTCTCGAACTCGTCGTCGCTGTCGTGGGGCCTGGGCTCGTCGGCTTCGTACTCACGAGACAGCAGTCGCTCAGCGGTCGATAAAGAGAGAAGATCGGCGCGGTGCGCGGGGCGTTACTTGCCGCGGCCGTTGCCGGAGCGGATGGAGGGACGGATGTGCTCCGTACCCTTGCCGCGGTTCTGGAGACCGCGGTTCTTCTTGCCCGCGTTGGTGAGACCGCGGAAGGCGCGGCCGTCGTGGGTGTTGTCGCAGATCCAGTTGAGGTCGTCGTCGTTCTGGATGGCCGGGTGCTCGGGGTCGATGAGGATGACTTCCTGCCACTTCTGGGAGCCGTCCTGTCCGACGCCGTAGGAGTTCAGCACGCGCAGGTTGGGGTGCTTGCGCGAGGCGCGTTCCTCCGCGATGCGCGGGATGGACTTCCGGCGACCGATGCGGTTGACGCCCTGGCGCTTCGTGCGGCGGCCGGCCTTGTGGCGCTGTTTGCGCGCGCCGCCCTTGCGGACGGAGACGCGGACCACGACGATGCCCTGCTTGGCCTTGTAGCCGAGCTCACGGGCCTTGTCGAGGCGGGTGGGGCGCTCGATGCGCTCGATAGCGCCCTGGTTGCGCCACTCCTGTTTTCGCTGCCACTGGAGTTCGGCCAGCTTGCCTTCCTTCGGGGTCTTCCACGCTTCCTTGATGTGGGAATAGAAGCTTCGTGCCATTGTATATCACCGCGGGCGCTTGCGATTCAGTCCGTCGGGGAATCCCCCTGAGACCACATTTCGTCCCGTGCGTGACGGGTGCCCTCTGGCGTGCCCGCATTGCCAGCGAGTTGGCGGAACTACCGGCAGGGGAGGGTTAAGGACTTCGGATTCTCACGGCGCGCGTGCTACCGACTCACGTGGTGAGGCGGCCGAAAAAGACGGTATCGAGGGTGCGCCCGACGCGGCTCAGCCTTCCATCCCACCGAACGACAGGCCACCTTCGATGTAGCGCTGTGCGAACAGGTAGATGAGCATGATGGGTGCGGCGAACGTCAGCGCGAACGCCGAGAACCGGGCCCACGGGATGGAGTACCGCCCGACGAGCGAGTACAGCCCGACGGGCAGGGTGTAGTTGTCCGTCGAAAGCAGCGTCTGGGCGACGACGAACTCGGTCCACCCGGTGAGGAAGGTGAAGATGAACACCGTCGCCAGTCCCGCCTTCGACAGCGGCAGGATGATTTCGGTGACGATTTTCCACGACGGCGCGCCGTCCATCATCGCGGCCTCCTCGTAGGAGACGGGAATCCCGTCCATGTACGTCTTCAGGAGCCACGTGTTGAACGGGACCGCGGTGGCGGCGTAGTACGCCGACAGCGCGAGTTTGCTGTCGTTGAAGCCGAACTGGACGAACAGGGCGTACAGCGCGATGAGGAGCGCGACGCCCAGCCCGCCGCCGATTTGGGTGAACAGCACGTAGCCGTACAGCACCTTCGAGCGGCCGATGAACTGCCGGCGCGACAGCGCGTACGCGCTGGGGACGATGAGACACATCGCGAGCAGCACCGTCGGAATCGCCACGGTGAGGCTGTTCGCGAAGAACCGCTTGAACTCGGAGGTCTCCGTGACCCCGTACTGCGACACGTCGAGGAACGCCAGTTCGGGCGTCTGGAGGAACACCTCGTAGCCGCCGAGGCCGAGGCTGATGCGGTAGCTCGGGACGATGAGGTCGCCGATGACCCACAGGAACGGCTCGATGGTCGGGTCGGCCGGCCACAGGCGAATCCCGCTCGACGAGTACAGCGACGCGCCGGTGCCCGAGAAGGCCCCGACGGCGACCCAGTACAGCGGGAACAACAGGAGCGCGACGACGACCGTGGCACCGAGGGTGATGCCGGCGGTCTTCAGCACCGTCGCGGGGCTGACGCGCCCCTCGCGGATGCCTTCGAGGGTGTACTTGGCGTCCTTGACCGACTCGACGGGAGCCATCGCGGCGGCCCGCGCGTCGTCGGCGAGTTCGGACGCGATGTCTGAGATGACGCTCATGCGTCGTCCACCCCGTCGGCGAGCTGTCCTTTCTTGACGTTTAGCATCATGAAGACGCCGATGACGGCCACGGCGACGAGCATGATAGCCGCGCCCTCACCGTACTTCTGGAAGCGGAACGCCTCACGGTAGCCGTAGACGATGAGGAGTTCGTTCGTCCGCGACGGCCCGCCCTGATTGAACACGTACGGGATGAGGAACTGCTGGAACGACGCCGCGGCCGTGAGAATCGAGGCGAACAACACGGGGCGCTTGATAGAGGGAAGCGTCACGTGCAGGAAGCGGGCGAAGAAGCCCGCGCCGTCTATCATCGCCGCCTCGTGGAGTTCCTCGGAGACGTCCTGCAGGGCGCTCACGGTAATGATGACCATGAACGGGTACGCCAGCCACGCCTCGGTGACGTTGTAGGCGAGGAAGGCCATCCACCGCTCGGAGAGCCAGGCGATGGAGTCGAGGCCGGCCATCCGGAGGAACTGGTTGGCGAGGCCGAACTCGGCCGAACTGAAGATACCGCGCCAGATGGTGATGGTGAAGATGCCCGGCAGGCCGAGCGGGATGATGATGAGCGCGCGCATGAACCGCTTGCCGCGGACGCGCTCGCCCGTCACCACGAGCCCGATGCCGAGGCCGACGAGCACCTTGAGCGCGACCGACGTAGCGACGAACAGCCACGTCACGCCCATCGAGTTCCAGAACTGGCCGTCCGAGAGGACCGTCACGTAGTTGGCGAGGCCGACCCACTGCTCTTTGCCCTGGAACAGCGTGGCCGGCTCCGCGTTGGTGAACGAGAGATACACCAGGTACAGGACGGGAAACAGCATGAACGCGAGGAAGACGAACAGCCCCGGCAGTACCAACAGCAAGGGCAAGTCGTCCTTGCTCACCACCGGGCTGTCCGCGACGCGCTCGACGGCGCTGTCGACGACGCTCATCGTCCTTACTCCCAGTTAGACCGGATGCTCTCTTCGGCCTTCGTGAACGCGGGTTCGAGCTCCGCGTCGCCGTTTTTCACGCTGTTGAAGGCGTCTTCGAGCGGCCCCCACACGTCGCCCATGTTCGGGTGGGTCGGGATGGGGGTGCCGAGCGAGACGGACTCCGAGAAGCCCTGGACGGCCTCGGGGAGGTCGCTGCTCGAAGCGAGTTCCTTGTGGACCGGAATGTAGCCGAACTCCTCGGCGTTCGCCGAGAGCACGTCGGTGTTCGTGGTGTACCACTCGGCGAACGCGCGGGACGCCGCCGCCGTCGCCTCGTCGCCCTCCAGCGTCGAGGTGAAGTAGAGCTGCTTGACCGTCGTGTACGGCTTGGGCTCGGCGTCACCCTCGGGCGAGGGGAGCCGGGTGATTCCGGCGTCGATGTCGTTGGAGCGAACGTCGCCGAGGAACCACGGCCCGTTGATGGCGAACGGCGCGTTACCTTCGAGGAAGACCGCCGCCTGCGGGTCGTAGCCCGTGTCCTTCGGCTGGTACGGGACGAAGCTGTCGAGGATGAATTGGAACCCTTCGAGCGTCGCCTCGTTCGACAGGCCGAGTTCGACGTTCGACTCGTCGAAGTAGTAGCCACCGAAGGCGTGAGCCCACGCGCTCATGAAGTAGGCGTTCAGCGGGTAGCTGAGGCCGTACATCCCGTTTTCGGGGTCGTGGTACTCCTCCATGATGGCCGTCATGTCGGCGATGGTCTCGGGCGCTTCGTCCACCATCTCCTTGTTGTAGATGAGGCCGACGGTCTCGGCCGCGTAGGGGAGCGCGACGGTCGCGCCGTCGAACTGGACCGCCTCCTGTGCGGGGCGGGTGTAGACCGAGAGGTCAACGTCCAGCTGGTCGCTCTGGTCCGAGAGGAAGCCGTTCTGGTAGTACTCGCCGGTCCAGTCGTGGGCCCAGTCGAACATGCCCGCGCCCTGTCCGGCCGGGATGGCGGAGGTCGTCTTCTTCCGGAGGTCGGCGATTTCGGCGGGCTTCGCCGTATGTGCCGTCTCCGAGGTGAACGTCTCGGCGTTGGCTTCGAGCGCCTTCTTCTCGGCTTCCGCGCGCTGGTGCCAGAGCGTGAACGTCCCGCTCGGGCCCGCGGACTCGGTCTCCCCTCCCGCGGTGGTCTCCTCGCCACCGTCGTCGCCCTCCGCACCGCTCTGTTCGGGCGTCTGCGTCGAATCGGTCTCCGACACGCCCACGCACCCTGCGAGTGCGCCGACGGCCGTCGTGCCTGCCAGTTGCTTCAGGATTGTGCGGCGGTTCATTGGCATAACGAATCTATGATGAACTATGTGTTCATATATTTAATAGTTCGGAATGACGCCCGCATTCGCGGAGAAAATTGCCAATTTGGTGCCCCGGTACGATTCCCTAGTCTCCCGAAAGATTGGCTGCAGATGCCAAAATCAGGCTTCTAAAATTCAATACGAACTATTGCATCACAAATTCAGAAAATAGGAAAACGATTATGGACGATGGGAACAGACGGTGAGTAATGGCACGTCTCACGCTCGAAGCGCTTCGCAAGGAGTACGACCGGGGTCGCGTCGTCGCCGTCGAGGACCTCGCACTCGACGTCGAGGACGGCGAGTTCATCACCGTCGTCGGCCCGTCTGGCTGCGGGAAGTCGACGACGCTCCGCATGGTCGCGGGGCTCGAATCGCCCTCCGGCGGCACGATTCGAATCGGCGACGAGGACGTCACGGACCAGCACGCCCGCAAGCGCGACGTGGCGATGGTGTTCCAGAACTACGCGCTGTACCCGCACAAGACCGTCATGCAGAACATGGCGTTCGGCCTGCGGATGAGCACCGACCTCTCGAAGGACGAGCGCCGCGAGCGCGTCCGCGAGACGGCGGCGATGATGGGCATCGAGGACCTCCTCGACGACAAGCCCGACGAGCTTTCCGGCGGGCAGAAACAGCGCGTCGCGCTCGGCCGCGCCATCGTCCGCGAACCCGACGTGTTCCTGTTCGACGAGCCGCTTTCGAACCTCGACGCGAAGCTCCGCACCACGATGCGGACCGAGATTCAGCGCCTCCAGAACGAACTCGGTATCACCTCGCTGTACGTCACGCACGACCAGGAGGAGGCGATGACGATGGGTGACAAAATCGTCATCCTCAACGACGGGAAACTCCAGCAGGTCGGCCGCCCGAAAGACGTGTACGAGAACCCCGCCAACGAGTTCGTCGGCGGCTTCGTCGGCTCTCCCTCGATGAACTTCCTCGACGTGTCGGTCGAACGCGAGGGTGACCGCCTCGTCCTCGTCGGCGACGGAGCGTTCTCCTACCGTCTGTCCGAGTCGTTCTCGGCGACGCTCCGCGAGGACACCGACGCGACAGAGCTCCGCATCGGCGTCCGCCCGGAGGACGTGGTGACGGCCTCGTCCGGCGAGAACGTCGTCGATTCGACGGTCGGCGTCGTCGAACCCATCGGCTCGGACAACTACCTCCACCTCGACATCGGCCCCGACTTCATCGCCCGCGTCGACTCGGACATCGAACCCGAGACGGGCGAGACGGTCGGCGTCACCTTCGACGAGTCGGACCTCCACGTCTTCCACCCGCGGACCGGCGAGTCGCTCCTCTACCGCGAGTCCAAGCGACGCGCGGCCCCGACGCAGTAACCGTGAAGAAGTAGTTCGCTGTTTTCTCGCGGCGGCCTCTCGTTGTTCGACAGCCCCGTCGCCGCCGACTTACTCCCCGTCGAAGGCGTCGTCGGCGTCGAGCGTCGCCAGCGTCGCCAGCCGGAGCGCGTGCGGCCAGCCGAGCGGCGTCGCGCTGTCGGGCGTGCCGTCGTCGAAGAACTGCTCCGCGAGGTAACCTTCGTCGGTGCACAGCGGGCCGTCGGGGAGGACGAGGTCGAGGAGTTCTCGACCCTCGTCGGCGAACGTCCCCGCCCGGTCGTCGTCGTGTTCGGCCAGCAGGGCGGCGAGTTCGACGCCGGCGTTCGCGCCCCACGCGGTCGAGACGGTCCAAATCTTCTCCGAGGACTGCTCGCGCATCCGCCAGTCGTCGCCCTCGAAGCGGACGAGTCCCTTCACGTCGCTGTCGTCGGGGTCGTGCCAGAGGCCGTCGAAGACGGACTCGACGTGGCGGACGAGTCGGTCGAGTCGGTCGTCGTCGACGGATTCGAGGCGGTCGTAGGTCCGGTGGGCCGACGCGAGCGCGAGCGCGGCGGAGTCGTAGCGGTCGTCGAGTTCGCCGTCGGCGACGCGGAGCGCGTAACAGCCGCGACCCTCGCTCCAGAGGTGGTCGATACCCTCGTACACCTCGCGGGCACGCTCCGCGGCCCGGTCGGTCAGTGCCGAATCGAGGTCGGACAGCGCGAGCGCGGCGTAGGCTTCGAGGAACGTCGCCGCGGTGTGGCTGAACCGGCCGGTCATGTTCTCCCACGCGTTCTGGCAGTCGATAGGGAGGCCGTCGTCGCCGAGGGTGTCGTCGAGGCTGTCGAGGGCGCGCGCGAGCGTCTCCTCGATGTCGTCGCGGAGGTCGTCGTCGGCACAGCGGTCGTGGTAGGCCGCGAGGAAGGCGATGACACTCCCCGTCTGGTCGGCCTGATAGTCCGCGTCGTCACCCGATTCGAGACGGGCGTTCGCCCAGCCGGGGGCGAGCGAGCCGTCGAAGGGCCAGACGCGGTGTGGCCACGAGCCGTCCTCGCGCTGGGTGCGGCAGTAGGCGCGGGCGCTCCGCTCGTGCCACGCGTCGAGGCCGAGGTCGAGTCGCTCGTCGGACTCGAAGAGGAATTTCGAGATTTCGGCGTCGTCGCGGAACCACGTGTAGCCGTAGCCGCCGGAATAGGCGTAGTAGGGGTCGAAGTCGGGGCCGGCGATTCGGAGGCCGAGCCCCCCCGAAAGCAGCGAGAGCACGCGGATGTCGGCGCGCATCGCGGCCGATTCGCGGTGGTCGGGCACCGCGCCTTCGACCTCCGTCGCGGCGCGCTCGCGGAGGTCGTCGAGGTCGCGGGCGACGAGGTCGCGGACGGTTTCGAGCGCGTCCTCGCGGCCGGTCTCGGTGTCGTCGGTGAGCAGGTGGCCGACCGCGGCCGCGCCCGACTCGAACGGGACCGTCCCGACGACCGCGCCGCTCAGTTGGCCCTCCTCGTAGCAGTCGTCGGTGCGGGGACGCGGCAGTTCGACCTCGCCCTCCGAGAGCAGTTCGTCGAAGCCCTCGGGCACGCGTCCCTCGACGTGCTCGAACGCCGGCGACGACGCGAGGAAGTCGTGTTCCTCGGCGTGGTACGCTTCCACCGCGTCGCCGTGGGTCAGTTGCCCGACGAGCGTGTCGCGGCCGTCCGGCTGGAAGTGGACGAAGGCGACGAGTTCCACGTCGGCGTCGGTCTCGAACCGGCTGACGTGGCCGTCGCCGACCGCGAGGTCGTACTGCGTCACGTCGCCGTGGGGCGTCTCGTGGTCGGTGACGACGAGCGCGCCGTCGCCCGTGTACGACTGGCTCGCGCCCTCGTCGAACCAGTAGACGCCGGCCTCGTCGCCGACGGGGCGGATGCCGAATCGGGAGCGCTCGACCCCCCAGAGCCCGGACAGCGGGTAGCCGAAGTCGCGGAGCGAGCCGTCGGTCTCGACGTGGACTAACCGGCTTCCGAGGCCCGAAAACAGGCCGCTCGTCGTCCGTCGCTCGCCCGGAAACCGAGTCGGGTGGTCTGCGTGCCGCTTGTAGTCGGCCAGCGCGTCGCGTAGTTGCATTGCTGAGTCGTGGGACCCCCGCAGATAATAATCTTGGTGTAATGTTCCTTCAAACTTTCATGCGGTTTCGAAACGGTAAGGGCCCCCCTCCCCGGAGAGGTGGTATGCATCACCCCGGTCCGCCGCGAGTCACGACGGTCGGCCGCCCCGTCGAACTCGCCCCGAGAGCCCCCGAACGGGACGCAACGTACCGCTGGCGCGTTCTCGACGCCCCCGCGGAGAGCGCCGTGACGGTCGGCTCGGGCCCGGTCGTCCACCTCGAACCCGACGCTCCCGGCACGTACCATCTCGAACTCGACGCGCCCGACGGCCGCCACGAACAGACCGTTCGCGCCTTCCCCGACGACCGCCGCCCGGCGACGATGGCGGTCCCCGCGGCCGACCTCGAACCCACGTCGCCGGACGAAGTCGCCGTCATCGGCCCGTTCAACGACCGTCTCGTCGGCCGCGACCGACCGCGCCGCGTCGGCGACGACTACGTCCTCGACGTGGACCTCCCGCCGGGCACGCACCCGTTCGGGTTCGCCCCGCACGACGACCTCGCGGAGCAGGTCCGCGGCGACGTCGAAGTCCCCGGACCGGGCCGCCCGCGGGTTCGACTCGACGGGCGAGTCGAGCAGGAGAACAGCGACGAACTCGTCGTGGTCGCTGACGCGGACACCGCACCCGACGCCGGGGAGGCGACGCTCGCCGTCGAGTTCCTGTTCGACGGCCGCGACGCGCTCGAACCGGGCGACTGCGAGGTCGGCGGCGACAGCCTGCGCGTCCCGGTCGAAACGCTCCGTGGGCTCGACTCGCCGGTTCGGGTCCACGCCGTCGCGGTCCAAACCACGGCCGGGTCGGGTGAGTCGAGTGAGTCGGGCGAGCCGTCCGTCCGGCACTCGATTCTCGACACGCTGGTCGTGGAATCCGAGGACGCGGGCGACGAACCCGGTTCCGGCCTCGCGGGCCTCGCCGTTTCGCGCCCCGGCGACGCGCCCGAGTGGGCGCACCACGCGACCGTCTACGAGGTGTTCGTCCGGTCGTTCGTCGGTGAGACGCCCGACCCGACGTTCGACGAACTCGCCCGGCGGGTTCCCTACCTCGAATCCCTCGGCGTCGACTGCCTGTGGCTCACGCCGATACTGGAGAGCTACACGACCCACGGCTACCACGTCACCGACTACTTCGAGACCGCGTCGGACCTCGGTACGCGCGAGGATTTCGAGGCGCTCGTCGACCGATGCCACGACGCCGGCATCCGCGTCGTCTTCGACCTCGTCATCAACCACACGTCGCGGGACCACCCGGCCTTCCAGTTCCACTCCACCGGCGTCCCCGGCTACGAGGACCACTACGCCCGCGTTCCAGAGCGCGAGGACCCATCCGACGTGGACTGGGGCGGACCCGGCGCGGCGGAACACTACTTCAACTGGACGCGCATCCCGAACCTCAACTACGACTCGCCGGCGGTCCGGTCGTGGATGCTCGACGTGGTCACCGAGTGGGCGACAGTCGTCGATGGCTTCCGGTGCGACGTGGCGTGGGGCGTCCCCCACGGCTTCTGGAAGGAGGTCCGCGAGCGGGTGAAGGCCGACGACCCCGAGTTCCTGCTCCTCGACGAGACCATCCCGCGAGACCCTGCGTACCACGAAAACGAGTTCGACGCCCACTACGACACGACGCTGTACGGGGCGCTCCGCGAGGTCGGCGCTGGCGAGAAGCCGGCGACCGCCGTCCTCGACGCCGTCGCCGACGCCCGCTGGCACGGCTTCCCCGACGACGCCGTGCAACTCCGGTACATCGAGAACCACGACGAGGAGCGCTACCGGAGCGACGTCGGCGACGACGCGCTTCGGGCGGCCGCGGCCGCGACGTTCACGCTCCCCGGCGCGCCGATGATATACTACGGGCAGGAGACCGGCGTCGCGGATCAGCGCGGGACGATGCGCTGGCACGACGCCGACGCCGACCTCGTGGATTTCCACCGGCGGCTCTCCCGCCTCCGCGACGCGCACGAGGTGCTCCGCGTCGGCGACGTCGAACCCGTCTCTGCCAGCGTTGCCCCCGCCGGAGACGGCGGCGTCGAGTCCGACCGCGTAGTCGCGTTCGCCCGCGACGACGGCACCGACCGACTCGTCGTCGTCCTGAACTTCGACGGGAAGCCGACGACCGTCGAACTCGGCGCGGAGACGGCGGAGACCGACCTGCTGACGGGCGAGCGAGTCGGCGCTGGTGACGCGAGCGGCGCGGCCGCGGGCGATGAGGGCGTCCGCGTCACCGTCGCCGACGCGGTCGTACTTCGCGCCGTCGGCGATTCGAGCCATTAAGTATCATGGTCGATGACAGTCCGACCATGGACGACCGGGAACTCGCCGACCTCCTGGAGCAGTTCGGGCTCTCAGAGAAGGTCGTCGACACGTATCTGACGCTTCTCGAACTCGGGGAGGCGAAGGCGAGCCAGATCGCCGACGCGGCGGGCGTCTCTAAGCGCTACGTCTACAGCGTGAGCAAGGAACTGGAATCGCGCGGCTTCGTGGAAGTCAACGACCACGTCGTGCCGACCACGATTCGGCCGCTGCCACCGATGGAGGTCATCGAATCGCTCTCCGAGAGCGTCGAGTCCATGCGCCCCGCGCTGGAGGAGCGCTACACGGCCACCGCCCGCGACCAGGAGCGATTCGAGGTCATCAAGTCCCGCGTGACGGTTCTCAAGCGCATCGCCGAACTCGTCGGCCGCGCCGAGTCCGAAATCACGCTGTCGCTCCCTTACGATGTGCTCGACGAGGTGGAAGACGAACTCCGCGCGGCCCGCGAGCGCGGCGTGCTCGTCTCGCTCGTCGTCAGCGGCGTCGAACCGCACGACGACCTCGAACTCGACGGCGTGGCCTCGCTGGTGCGCGTCTGGCACGAACTCATGCCCACGATGCTCACCGTCGATTCGCGGACGGGCCTCATCTCCCCCGGCGAGATGGTCGCCCGGTCGAACTCCGAGTCGCAGGCCATCGTCTTCGCCCAACCGCACCTCGGCCCGGTCATCGTCGGCTCCTTCTTCGGAAACTACTGGCCGATGGCCGCCGAGGCGTACACGACAGACCCCGACCCGCTCCCGGCGATGTACCACAACTTCCGCCACGCCGTCCTGCAGGCCGCCCTCTGCGAGCGCGCGGGTATCGACCTCGACGTGACCGTCACCGGACGGATGGTCCACACTGACGGCCCGACCGAACTTCACGGCCGCGTGGTGGACATCCGGCAGGGCCTCCTCGAACCCGCGAACAACTCCTTCCCGGTCGAGAACGCCTTCGTCGTCGAGACGGACGAGGGGACTTACAGCATCGGCGGGCAAGGCGCGTTCGTCGAGGACTTCGAGGCCGACGCGGTGGAGTTCACGGCGGCCGAGTAGGCCCGCACGTTCGGCCGGTCTTTCGCGTGCTTCACTGACCGACGTTCCGAACAGAGACATGTCTGAAAACAATTAGTTCAAAATTTCAATACTGTCTATTGAGTTGAACATATCGTAACATTTAGTAAATAGTCATAATATGGCAGATTTATGCCACAATCAGTTGACACGAACAAGGCAGTCAGCCAGTACTACTCGACCGTCCACGAACTGTATCAGGAGTCGATGGACGAGTACGACCACCGGTCTATTCACTACGGATACTTCGACGCCAAGCACACGAGTCGCGATTCGGCGGTCGAGAACATGACGAGAGTGCTCGCCGAAACGGTCGATATCGACGCCGACGACCGGGTTCTCCACTGCGGTTGCGGCATCGGCGGCCCGGCCACGTGGATCGCGAAACATCGCGGTGCGGAGGTGGTCGGGCTCAACATCACCGAAAGCCAACTCGAACACGCCCGGTCGCTCGCGGAGACGCGGGGCGTCTCTGACCACGCTGAGTTTCGGTATGACGACTTCACCGCGATGGAAACGGTCGACGACAATGCGTTCGATGTCGTCTGGGGGCTCGAAGCCATCTGCTACGCCGAGAATAAACGGGACTTCTTGGAAGAGGCGTACCGCGTCCTCGACGACGACGGTCGAATCGTCGTCGCCGACGGGTATCGGAGCGAACGTGACCTTCGCGAACGGGACGAACAGCTCATGCGTAAGTGGCTCGACGGGTGGAAGGTCCCAGATCTCGCTCACGTCGACGACTTCCGGGCGCACATGGAGGATATCGGATTTGAGGAGGTCACTGCAGACAATATCGACGAGCACGTCCTCCCGTTTTCGAGGGGCACGTTCATGTCGAGTTTTCCGCGGTACGTGCTCGTGAAACTCCGCGAACAGTTGGGTCGCGGAACCCCGACGGAGGTAGCTCACGTCATCGCCTGCCACTATCAATACCGGACGCTGCGTCAGGGCCTCTGGTCGTACAACATCGTCCACGGTAACGTCTGAGCGAGCGGCCGTGCGGACTTCGCTGTCTCTCACTTCGATGGTGGATTAGACGGTGTCGGCCGAGTTGGCCGGTTTCTTGACTTGCGTGACGACGAGGCCGAGCGCCACGAGCGCTAACACGCTCCCGACGAAGAAGGGGAGCTGATACGAGATGTCGCCGAGTACTCCCCCAACGAGCGGGCCGCACGCCCGCCCGAGCCCGTACGTCGTGGTGATAATCGCGAGCCAACTGCCCGACTCGCCCGCGTTCGCGAGGTCCCCCGCGAACGCCAGTGACGGTGAGAACGCGATCGCAAGCGCGCCCCCCTGCAGGAACCTCGCGGCGACCATCAGCACCGGTGAGGTGATGTACGCCTGAACGAACACGGCAGGGGTGAGCGCCGCCGCGCCCGCGAGAATAAACACACGCCGTCCGAAGCGGTCACTCGCTTTTCCAGCGGGAATCAAAAGGACGATGACCGCGATCATGAGCGCCGCGTACTCCGCGCTGAACATCGCTTGACTCTGGCCGAGTCGCTGATTGACCAGCCGTTGAATCGGAACGAACAGGTCGACGGTGACAGAGAGTAGGAACGTAGTCGCACCAAGCGCAAAAATCGGGTGGAACAACTGCTGGTTTCCGAACACGCGCAGCGAGAGCGAACTCCGCTCTCTCGACATCTGTTCGTCCGGCTCGGGAACGAAAAGAGCGACGAGCAGGATGCTCACCGCCACTACCGACCCAGCAACGACGAACGCGAGCGCGAATCGAGACACCGAAATCGCTCCATCGGAGAGCGGGACGGCGTACGGCCCACCGGAGAGGATGCCGCCCGCGACGAGCGGGCCGACGACGTACCCGGAGAGCCGAACCGCGTTGAACAGGCCGATGTCGCCGCCGCGGTCGCCCGCCTTGGTGAACTCGTTGACGATAGCCATTGACGCCGGGAGCGAGAGCGCAGCACCGAGTCCCTGGACCGCCCGGAGTAGGACGATACCGGGGAACCCACCGACGAACGGATAGAGGAAGTCGGCACCGCCGATTAGCGCTAATCCGAGTGCGACGAACCCCTTCCGGTAGGCGAACCAGTCGGAGAGCCGACCGGCGTACCGTTGGGTTCCGGCGCTTACGAGTGCGTACGTCGAGACGCTGACGCCGACGAGAGTTGCTTCAGTAAACCCGAATTCGAAGATATTGAACGATAGTGAGACGAATCCACTCGTCAGATATGCCGGTATCAAGACGACGAGGATGCCGTTTCCGATGGTGTCGGCAAACCGCGCGAGTGCGAGGACGAGGATTCGCCTGTCGATGACACCCATAAATGGCAACCAGTTGACTAGTATTTAAATTATTCCTTTCTCTGTCGCGGTCTATGGAAGTTTCAAGGCTAAAACCTCGCCCTTTAGGGCGGGGAGGATGTCAAACAGCGGCCGAGTAGCCGTCTCGAGCCCGTCCCTGTTCCTCCCGGACCGTCGCATCGCCGGCCGCGTGGGACGTTCGCAGGCCCGCCACCGAACTATTACGTGGGCCTCTCGTTGGACGCCCATGGACCGCGACGGAGCCCGTCGTCTCGCCGCGCGGACGCTCGCCGTCATCCGCGAGAAGAACGTCACGGTGACGGCCGCGAGTCTCGCGTACTACGCGTTCAACTCGCTCGTCCCGCTGACGCTCCTGCTTTTCGTCCTCGTCACGATGTCCGGTCGGGTCGAAGCCCTGCTCCCCACGTTCGAACTCCTCGTCGGCGTCGACCTCTCGCAGTTCGAATCGACGCTCAGAGCGGTGAGCGGGCAGTCAGCCGGGCGATTACGCGCCGCGGTGCTCGCCCTCGGCATCTTCCTCTGGAGTTCGTTCCGACTGTTTCGCGGGATGGACAGCGTCTTCAGCGAGGTGTACGGCACGCGGAAAGAGGTCTCCGCACTCAGGCGATTTCTCAACAGCGCCCTCGTCATGGTGACGGTCGCGGTCGGTGTCGGCGTCATCGCCGCCGCCGGTCTCATCGTCTCCTTCCGCGTGACACACCTGCTGTGGTCGGTCGTCGCGCCGGTTCTCCTGTGGGCGTTGCTCACCGTGCTTTTCGTTCCGATGTACGCCCTGTTTCCGGGCGTCGACGTCTCCCCGCTCGAACCGGTTCCGGGGGCCGCGCTCGCGGCGCTCGGGTGGACGGCGTCGCTGCAGGCGCTCCGCCTCTACTTCGGGGTCTCGCAGAGCATCGAACTCTACGGTGCCGCGGGCGGAGTCTTGCTCATCCTGACGTGGCTGTACGTCGGTTCGCTGGCTTTGCTCGTCGGCGTCGTCGTCAACGCAGTGCTGGCAAACCGGGTCGATGCCGACGCCGACTGGTATCCCGGTGACGAGGCGACGGGTGACGAGCGAGGTTGACCGTGGTGCGTCGCCGCGAAAAAGCGTTCAGCGTCCTTACAGGAGGAACGTGACGATGGCCAGCACGAGGAAGATGACGACGAGGATACGTGCGACTTTCATCGAGAGCCCCGCGATTCCGCGGAAGCCGGCGAGCCCGGCGACCAGTGCCAAGACGAGGAACACGACCGCGTAGTAGAGGAACCCGCCGCCACCCTGCAGCGGCGTGAGCGCGGCGACTCCGAGCCCCGAGAGCGTCATCGTCCGGCGGTGGGCCACGTGCCCCCGCGTTTCACCTCCCGGACGTGTGCGACGGGTTTCGGCGGCTTCGGAGCGCAAGCGTCTCCGGTCTCATCGGCGTGAACTGTGTCTCTCATCGCGGTCGTGATTGCCTCTCACACACAATGAGGCCGGTCCCTGCATTGGCAAGGTTCGGTCCATCGTGAGGCGCTCTTCGCCGACCCGCCCCCGACTTAGCGACGGTTCACCGCTTCGGCGGCGAGTTGCGCCACGAATCCGGCGCTGCTCCACCGGAGCGAGAACGCTCCGGCAGCCATCAATAGCACTCCTCGTTTGGTTCGCCCCTTTGCTAGCGCTCTGGTTCCCGCGACGACCGAGGTTACCGCGCTCAGCGTTCTCGTCCACTTCGAGTCCAGCAGTTGGCGTCCAATCACGTTCTGAACGTGTCTCCGAAGCAGTGTAACTGGCGGGCTTGCGTGTGCCCCGGGCCACCCGCCGGGCGATGGCCCCCGCAGACAAATGTACCACGCTCGCCTACCCATCGCCATGGCAACTATCGTACGGGGAGCGATTCCGTCCGACGAATTCGCGTTAGGCCACACGCTCTCCGCGCTTCCGGGCGTCGAAATCGAGTGCGAGCGTATCATCGAGAGCGGCGAACACACCGTGATGCCCCTCGTGTGGATTCGTCACGCCGACCGCTCGGACATCGACGACGCCCTGCGAGAAGACCCGTCAGTCGACGAAGTCACCTGTCTCTCGGAGTTCGACGACGAATTCCTCTACCGGATGGCGTGGGTCGACCACGTTCACCTGCTCTTGCAGATGATAACGAACTCTCACGCGACGGTTCTCGACGCGTACGGCTGGGGCGACGAGTGGCAGTTCCGCATACTCTACCCGGCTCGCGACGACTTCGCGCGGACGCACGACTTCGCGGCGGAACACGGGCTGAGGTTCGAAATCGAGTCGATTCGAGAGATGGACGCCGAACCGGCCGGACGGTACGGTCTCACCGAAAGCCAGTTCGAGGCGCTGGCGACGGCGGCGCGGGAGGGGTACTTCGAAGTGCCCCGGCAAATCTCACTCTCGGAACTGGCCGACAAGATGGGCGTCTCGCATCAGTCGCTCTCCGAGCGAATCAGGCGGGGAACAGATGCGCTCATCGAAGACTCTCTGCTCATCGGGTCGGTCCCGGAGGACTTCCGAGACTGAGACGCCGGATCCGGAATTTCATATCGCAGTATGTGGTTTATTTCTCCCATCGAGCGGTCTCCCAGCGAACGAGACCGGTCGCTGACGCTCGTCACAGGTGAAAAGCGGGGTCGCTAAAAGCCGGCGTCGCCGAGCGAGCGGCCGTCAGGCGTGGGTGGTGACGCTCTCGAACTCGTTTTCGGCGATGGCGGCCGCCAGCGCGTCGATGTCAACCTCGTCGGGCATCTCGGCGGGGTACTTGCGGCGGAAGTAGCCGACGATGTTCTTCGCGTCGCGCGCGAGGAGTTCGCGGGCGTTGTCGTGGTCGGTCGGGACGGCCTGCGGCCAGTCGAACACTGTGATGCCGCGCTCGCCGACCGCGACGTTGTACTCGGACATGTCGGCGTGGACGTAGCCGGCCTCGTAGGCGTCGGCCATCTCGGAGAGAATCAGGTCGAGGACGCCCGTGACCTGTTCGGATTCGAGTTTCGCCTTGGCGAGTTCGACGCCGTCGAGTTTCGCCATGATGATGGCGTGGCGGTTGTGGTCGACCGGGCGCGGCACCGACACCTGCGGAAAGAGGGTTTCGAGCGCCTCGTACTCGCGTTCGGCCGCCTTGCGGGCGGTGTAGAGCCACGAGACGTGGTGGTTCTCGGAGGTGTAGTCGCGCTCGCGGCGCACCTCGCGGAAGTTGGTGTACCCCTCGCGGTGGAACTTGAGCGCGAGTGGCTTGAACGACTGCACCTCGAACACGTCGCTTTCCTTGCCGACGCCGAGGGGTGCGCCGAACCCTTGGATGGTGTCTCGCTGGGCGAACGTCCGGAGGGCGAGCGCGTCGTACCCCTCGACCGTGAGCTTGTACCCCTCGTACTGGATGGTCTTGCGCTCGATGAGCTCGCGGGTCATACAGCGGTCGATGCGGTAGTCGACCTCCTCGGCGGTCAGCCCCGAGTTCTTCGGGAGCTTCTCTCGGTTGACCCACTCGCTGAAGCGCATGCCCTGCTCGACGCCCGAGAGGAGGTAGAAGTCCTCGGGCTCGAGTTCGGCCATGACGCCGGCGACGTTCCGTACCATGCACGTCCGTCCGTCGGCGAGGCGTAAAAGGCCCGCGAGTCGGCGAACGTCGCCGCGATAAATCACATGCGACGATACGAAATCAGGGGTGTGACGACTCATCCACAGTTTCGGCGGGGGAGTCTGGAAGATAGGTGTCTCGTGGCAGGGCTACGGAGAGGTGCGACGCATCGAGGATGTATCTTGCATCTTTTCGAGAGTTAGTCTCCAAACACAACGTTGAGAGTAGCGAATATCATCCCAGCAGTAATACCGTACAAAAGCCCTCTGGAGAGAGGCTGATTCAATACGAATGAGTAGATTAGCCCTCCTACAACGCCGGATGCGACTAAGTATATAAAAATGCAGTCGGGTGTGAATCAACCCGCGAATCAGTACTGTTGCTTGACTCCGGGCCCGCCATATGACAACTATCAGACACGCAATAATAAAAATACATAAAACTCGTTGACTGACTTGCACATCCACTAAGCGGCTGATTCAAACAGTAAAACCGAGCAAATAGCTCTCGTATCAGCCGTCTTCGAGGCGTGGGCTCAGGCCGTCTCGAGGTGGAACTCGACGACCGCGCCCTCGCCGTCGTCGGTCGGGGGAAGGCGGAGTTCGCCGCCATAGGCCTCGACAATCCACTTCGAGAGCCAGAGGCCAAGGCCGTTGCCGTGGGCGAGGTCGCTCTCTTCGACGTTCTGCTCGATGAGTTCGCGCTGGTGGTCGGGGATGCCGGGCCCGTCGTCCGCGATTCGCACGACGACCTCGCCGCCGACGCGCTCGTACCCGAGTTCGATTGTGGGGGCGGGGCCGGCGTATTCGAGGGCGTTGTCGACGATTTCGCGGAACGCGATTTTCAGCTTCGTCCCGCCGACGACCGTCACTGGACCGTCGCCGCTGACGGTGATGGTCGCCTCCGGGTTGTCCGCCGAGTGGTCGTCGACGAGCGGTTCGAGGAGCGCGCGGAGGTCGACCGTCTCGCCTTCGGGTTCGCTGTCGACGAGTTGGGTGACAGTCTTGACCTGGTCGCTCATCGTGCCGAGGTCGTCGCCGGTCGCTTTCAGGCGCTCGCCGATGTGGACGGTCTCGTCGTCGCCGCCGTCGGTGGCGAGTTGGTCGCCCCAGCCGAGGAGCAACTGCGCGGTGTGCCGGAGGTTGTGGCGGACGAGTCGGTTGATGACCGCCGACCGCTTGTACTGCTCCGATAGCTCGCGGGTCCGAATCCGGCGCACGTCGTTGAGGCCGATGAGGACGTGTGCGACGGCGCTCACGCCGACGACCACGGCCGCACTGAAAAGCGGCTCGCTGACCATCCCGCCCGCGGCCTGCTGGTAGCTTCCGATGAGCGCGAGGACGAACACGGTGACGACGACGCCGAGGAGGTTCCAGCCGGCGACGCGGGCGATGTGGGTGGTCTTGAGGTCGCTTCGGTAGACGACGGGGCCGACGGCGACGAAGAGCACCGAGATGAGCAGACCGAACCCCGCGGCGACGAGGCCGGCGAGGTCGGCCGCGACCGAGGGGACGCTGTTTGAGACGATGGCGAACAGGGCCACTCCGGTGAGACTGAGAGACCCCGCACTAACGAGACGAGAGACGTTCACAGTTCGTTGACTCTCGTAGAAGTAATAACGCTTCTTTGAAACGAGTTGTCACTCAACGTTGACGCGGTACGGAAGCCCCTCGGGGTCGAAGACGCCGTCGGCGTCGCACTGCGCCGACACCGGACCGACGGTCGCCTCGCTGTCGGTCGGATACCACGGGCGGCCGACCGGCGAGACGACGAAGCGGGCGTCTCGGTCGCCGACGAACACGAGGTCGCCGCCCTCGAACGACTCCAGCGGCTCGATGCCGAGCGCCTCGGTCAGCGACGCCACGAACGACTCCACGTCGGGGACAGCCATCCCGACCTCGGTCGCGCCGCGGAGGTCCGTCGCCGGGTCGAACTCGCCCGCGGCGTCGCCGTCGTAGCAGACGTACTCGATGACGTTGCCCTCGGGGTCCTCGAAGTAGACTGAGTCGCAGCCGAGGAAGTCGAACCGGACGCTCGGCCCCTCGTCGGTGTCGAGTACGTCAACGCTCGCGTGGTCGTCCAGCCACGCGACCACGGAGTCGACCGCGGCGGAGACGGTAAAGGCGAGGTGGCCGGGGTCGGTGTCGCCGAGTTCGAACCACAGGGTCGTCTCCCCGGCGGTCGCCGAGCGTTGTGACCCGGTAACCGGCGCGAACCCGAGCGTCTCGACGTAGAACTCACACAGCGAGATGGGGTCGGTCGCGGCGAGGGCGACGCGGTTGAACTTCATGGGTTCACGTCACCGCGACGCGGTTTAACGGAATCGCTCGCGTCGGCGTCTCGGTTGGCGTCTCGGCCGCCGGTCGGTCGGCGGTCGGTCGCCGGTCTGGTTCCCGTCGCGACGAGGCCCGACGGCCCGCGGCGGCGGCCGAGCGTCGAAATCACTTTCTCCCGGATGGACGAAGCCGACGTATGGACGATTCGCAGGGATCGATTGCCGACCGCGAGTGGCGGGTGATTCGCGAGGAGGTCCGACCGGGACCGATGCAGATGGCGCTCGACGAGGTCGCGGGCGAGACGGCCGCCGCGGGCGGCCCCCGGACCGTTCGGGTCTACTCGTGGGAGCCGAGTTGCCTCTCGCTGGGCTACGGACAGGACCCCGAGACAGTCGATTGGGACTACTGCGACCGCGAGGGAATCGACGTGACCCGCCGACAGACGGGGGGCGGCGGCATCTACCACGACCGCCACGGCGACGTGGCCTACTCCATCGCCGCGCCGAAATCGGAGCTGCCGGGCGACCTCATGGACTGCTACCACCTGCTGTGCGAGCCGATTCTCGATGCGATTCGCGCGGTTGGTGTGGACGTGGACTTCGTCGACGACGACGTGCCCGTCATCTGGCACCCCGCCTGCTACCTGCGGGCGCTCCACCCCGCTCACGACATGGTCGCCGCGGGCCGGAAAGTCGCGGGCAACGCCCAGTACCGCCGCCGCGACGGCGTCGTCCAGCACGGGTCGCTCACCTACTCGGTGGACGCCGAGACCCACCTCGGCGTCTTCGACGGTCACGACGTGACGCCCGAGGCGTTCCGCGAGCGCGTCGTCGGTATCGACGAACTCGCAGACGCCTCCCGCGAGGAGTTCGTCGCGGCGCTGACCGAGTCGCTCTCGGGATTCGTCGACGCCGACGAGGGGTCGTGGACCGACGACGAACTCGACCGGGCGCGCGCGAAGGTCGACGAGAAGTACCGCGCGGACGACTGGGTGCGCCGCCGTCCGGGGTCGCGGTGAGCGGTCGAGAACTGGGCGACTGAGAACAGAGCGGCCGAACACGGGCGGTCGAGACCGTGCGCCGAGTCGCGCGGCCGTCCCCGACTCAGAAGCCGAACGTCTCCGGTTCGTCGAGGTCGAGGGCTTCTGTGACGCCCTCGTAGACCTCCGTCAGGGGCGGCACGTCGCGGGTGGGGTCGAGCCAGTGGTCGCCCAGCCAGCGGTAGCGGACGGTCAGGTTCTCGTCGATGAGGAAACACGAGCGCCGCGAGCGCTTCGAGACGCCGAAGGTCCGGTAGACGACGTCGAACGCCGCGGCGAGTTCGAGGTCGGTATCGGCGTACAGCGGGAACAGCAGGTCGTACCGGTCGATAAAGCGGCGGTGCATCCCGACGCCCGACTTGCTCGACCCGACGACGCGGACCGCGTTCCCGCTCGTGAACCAGTCGAAGTCGCGGAGCGCGCACCACTCTTCGGTGCAGTCGGGGCTGAAGTCGGCGGTGTAGAAACAGAGGAGGACGGGCTTGTCGGCGACGAGGTCCGAGAGGCTGCGTTCGCTCACGTCCCCGTCGGGCGCGACGAGCGTCTGCGTCACCTCGGGTGCCGTCGTCCCGACGGAAAGTCCGGTCATGTGACGTGATTCGCCGCGTGAACGATAGCCGTTCTGTCTTCGTCCGGCCCGGCGACTCCGAAGTCCCTTTGTTCGGGTACGTCGTCGGACTCTGCATGCAAGTCGGCGCACACGTCTCGATGTCGAGTTCGAAGGTCTCCTCCGACGAGGAGACGCCACCGCACGGTAACGTCGCCAACGCCGTCTTCCGGCAGGTCGCCTTCGGCGGCAACTGCGGGCAGATTTTCACCACCTCGCCGCAGGTGTGGCGCGACCCCGACATCTCCGACGAGGAGGCCGAACTGTTCCGCGAGGAGACCACCGACAAACTGGCGGGCCCGTGGGTCATCCACTCGTCGTACCTCGTCAACCTCTGTACGCCCAAAGACGGCCTCCGGCAGAAGTCGCTGGACTCGATGCAGACGGAGGTCGACATGGCCGACAAACTCGGCATCGAGTACGTGAACGTCCACCTCGGGGCCCACACCGGCGCGGGCGAACAGCAGGGCCTCGACAACGCCGTCTCCGTCCTCGACGACCTCGATATCCCGGACGGCGTCACCGTCCTCATCGAGTCCGACGCGGGGTCGGGCACGAAGATGGGCGACGACTTCGCTCACCTCGGCTACGTTCTCGAAGAGTCCGAACAGGACCTCGACGTCTGTCTCGACACCGCCCACGCGTTCGCCGCGGGCTACGACCTCTCGACGGCCGCGGGCGTCGACGAGACGTTCGAGGAACTCGACGCCGAGGTCGGCCTGGGGCACCTCAAGTGCGTACACCTCAACGACTCGAAACACGAGTGCGGGACGAACAAGGACGAACACGCCCTCATCGGCGAGGGCCTCATCGGCGAGGAGGGCATGCGCGCGTTCATCAACCACGACGCCATCGTCGACAACGACGTGCCACTCGTCTTGGAGACGCCCACCGAGGACGGCAAGGGCTTCGCGTGGAACATCGACCGCGTCCGCGAACTCCGCGCCGACGCGGAGTAAGACGCCGACCGGGAGTCGGGACCCAGCACCCGTCGCTGAGCCCCCGTATCGACTGAATCGACTGTTTCGACTGTTTTTTGGGTCGCCGCACCCGACACCGCGTGTGCGACGTTTCTCGGAATCGTATCTCCGGCGGACGCGAGAAGGCATGTGGGACGACTCTCGCGCGGCCCTCGCCGACCTCGACCTCGACGGTCGGGTCCGCATCCTCGACGTGGGCTGTGGGACCGGCGAGTTCACGCGCGTCCTCGCGGAGGCCTCGGACGCCCGCGTCGTCGGCGTCGACGCCGACACCGACCTACTTTCGGTCGCCGCCGACCGCGCCGGCATCGAGACGGTCGCCGGCGACGCGACTCGGCTTCCCTTCGCCGCCGACAGCTTCGATTTGGTCGTCTGTCAGGCGCTCCTCGTGAACCTCCCCGACCCGACGGCCGCGCTCTCCGAGTTCGCCCGCGTCTCGTCGGACCTCGTGGCGACGGTCGAACCCGACAACGCCGCCGTCGGCGTCGACTCGACTGTCGAGTCCGAGGCCGCGCTCGACCGCCGCGTCAGAGACGCGTTCCGCGACGGCGTGGCGACCGACGTGGCGCTCGGCGACCGCGTCCGCGGGCTGTTCGACGACGCCGGCCTGTCGGTCGTGGGGACCCGCCGGTACCACCATCGAAAACTGACTGAACCGCCGTACGACGAACACGACGTTCGGAGCGCGGCCAAGAAGGCGACCGGCGAGGGGTTGGACCGCCACGAGGCGGACCTCCGCCGGGGACTCGACGACGACTCCTACGAGTCCGTCCGCCGGGAGTGGCGCGAGATGGGCCGCGAGGTCGTCCAGCAGATTCGAAACGAGGAGTACCGCCGGGCCGAGGTCGTCCCGTTCGACGTGACGACGGGTCAGGTGTAGTCGGGGCCGCTCGACGGACCGAACCGATGGCCGACTCAACGGTCGAAAAACGAGGCTGTCTGTTTAGTAGCCGACCGCGAGCTGTTCGTGGACGGCGTCGCCGTGCTCCAGTTCGTCAGCGAACGCGATTGCGAAATCCTCCATGGAGATGCGGCTCTCGCCGTCCTCGTCGGCGACGAGTTCGCCGAGCGCGGTCCGGAACTCGCCGGTCCGCTCGCCGGGTTCGATGAGCGCCGCGGGGGCGACGTAGGTCCACTGCAGGTCGTCGGCGTCTTCGAGCAGGCCGTACGCCTCGATGGCGGCGCTGGCGACCGGCTTCCACTCGTCGGGGAACTCCGGCGAGTCGATGAGTCGCGTGTCGGGGCCGACGTTCAGGATGCCCGCGCCGCCGGTCCAGACGAGGCGGTCGACCGAGGCGCGGCGCATCCCGTCGACCACGGCGTCGAGCATCTCGACGAGGACTTCGGGCGACTCGTCGTCGCTCGGGCCGAGCGCGGAGGCGACCGCGTCGTGGCCCGCGGCGAGTCGCGCGAGTTGGTCGGCGTCGGTCGCGTCGCCGGCGACCGCCGAGAAGTCGGGGTCGTCGATGCTGTCGATTTCGCCGCTTCGGGAGACGCCGGTGACCGCGTGCCCGCGATTCAGGAGTTCGTTGGCGATTCGCGTACCGATTCGGCCGCTCGCACCGAGGAGGAGTACGTTCATGATGAGATGGTGTGGGTGGTGGTGGTGTTCGTGAGTCGTGTTCGCCGTCCGATTCGCCGCGACGATGCGGTCACATCGTCATACTTGGTCAAAGGGGGTGAGTTTAATATACCTAAGCGAACCTCGGTGTGAGTAGGTCACGTCGATGTCACCGCACCAGAATCTCGAAACGAAGTACGAACAGTGTCCGGTCATCAAGACGCTCGAAGAAATCGGCTCGCGGTGGCGGATGACGGTCATCCACGTGCTGCGGGAGGGCGACCTCCGATTCAACGAACTCAAGCGCGCGAGCGGCGCGAACTCCCAGACGCTCTCGCGCGTGCTGGACGACCTCCAAGAGTTGGGATACGTCGAGCGGGAGGTCGAAGACGGCAGTCCAATCGCGGTGTACTACTCGCTCACCCAGAAGGGCGAGGAACTGCTTCCGGCGTTCGACGACATCTCCGAGTGGGGCGAAAAATGGATGTCCGAGGACGGCGGTGTGGAGTCGTAGACGGCGGAACGCGGGCGCTCAGCCGAGGAACAGGTCGACGAAGTTGCCGTTCGACTGGCCGCGGTAGAGTTCCGAGTAGCCGCAGTTCGCACACGAGACGACGGTGAACTGACGGTTCTGGATGTCGAACATCTTCGAGAGGCCGCTTCCCGTGGTTGCGATGGAGTCGATTTCGGTCTCGGAGTGGCCGCACTTCGGACAGCCGTCGCGGTCGGCACTTGGTGGAGGGCTCATGTTGAGTAGTTGAACTACTCCCGTGAAAAAACCACCCCCAAAACGATTTCCTGCCTCCCGCCCGCGAGTACGCACATGTCCGCCGGTGGTCTCGTGTTCTTCCTCTTCGCCCTCCTCAGCATCGGTGCCGCAATCGCCCTCTACGCCGGGATTCAAGCCGAGACGCGCGACCCGCCGACGATGAGTCGCGAGGAGGCGGAGCGTCGCGCCCGCGACGAGGGGATGCGCTACAACGAACAACACGGTCGGGGAACCGACCGCCGCCCGAACGAGAACGACCGGAGTGAGGGCGCTGGCTGGGGCACCGACCGCGACCGCGACGACGCCCGCAACTGGTAGCGTCGCCTTCGACTCGGTTCCGGCCTCAGACCACGTCGCCGCGGACCGACGTACCGGTCTGTTCGGCTCGGTAGGCTCGCATCGCTTCGACGGCCGTCTCGGCCTCGTCGCCCTCCAGTCCGAGCATCTCCAGCGCGCCCGAGAGCGTGGGAAAGGCGAACTCGCTGTTTCGGAGTTTCGACATCGCGTCCGGCGAGCGCTGGCCGTCGGCGTAGAGGCAGACGCCGCGGGGGTCGAGAATCTGCTCGTAGGCCTCGCGGGCGACCGCGCCCTTCAGCCGCTGGGTGACGTTGTCCTCGAAGGAGGCGTTGCACACTTCGAGGTGGACCGGTTCGTCGTCGTCGGGGAGCAGGTGGGCGGCGAGACACTTCTCGGGGGCCGCGTAGCCGTTGGCGTTGGCTCGCAGCAGGTCGGGATGTTCGCGCGCCCACTCGGCGCGGACGCTCTTGCCGACGCCCTTCACGCCGTGGGACTGCTCGAACGTCTCGGCCGCGTCGGGGTCGCCGCGGAGGAGGATGTCTTTCGTCACGTACACGTCGAGTCGGTCGAGGGGGTCGAGGCCGAGCGCCACGTCGCCGTAGACCCACACCTCGCGGACCGGGACGGGGAGCGTCTCGGACTCGACGGCGTCGACGACGGCGTCGACTCGGTCGAGGGCGGCGTCTCTGTCCATCGACTGTCCGTGGGGTTCGGAGGGTCAAACCGGTTGCGACCGCGTCCGACGGAGACGCCGGTCGAGCGAGCGACGCCCGCCCCGAGGCGAAACCCGTATCCCTCCCGCCGGGCAAGCGACCGGCAATGGAGTGCGACAAGTGCGGCCGCGACGCGGTGATGCACGCGGCCTACTCCGGGGCCCACCTCTGCGAAGACCACTTTTGCGCCTCGGTCGAGAAACGCGTGCGCCGCCGCATTCGCGAGGACAACATGCTCCCCCGCGACGCCAGCCCGGAGAACCCTCAGACGTGGGTTATCGGACTCTCCGGCGGCAAGGACAGCGTCGTCCTCACACACATCCTCGACGACACGTTCGGGCGCGACCCGCGCATCGAACTCGTCGCCCTCACTATCCACGAGGGCATCGAGGGCTACCGCGACAAGTCCGTCGACGCCTGCGTCGAACTCGCCGACGACCTCGACATCCACCACGAACTGGTCACCTACGAGGACGAGTTCGGCGTCCAGATGGACGACGTGGTCGAGAAAGACCCCGAGAACATGGCCGCCTGCGCCTACTGCGGCGTGTTCCGCCGCGACCTGCTCGAACGCTTCGCCGACGAGCTCGGGGCGGACAAACTGCTCACGGGCCACAATCTCGACGACGAGGCGCAGACGGCGCTCATGAACTTCTTCGAGGGCGACCTCAAGCAGGTCGCAAAGCACTTCGACGCCAGCATCGGCGACTTCGAGAAGCGCCGCGACGCCGGCGAGTTCATCCCGCGGGCCAAGCCGCTGCGCGACGTGCCGGAAAAGGAAGTCGCGCTCTACGCCCACCTGAAGGACCTCCCGGCGCACATCACCGAGTGCCCCCACTCCTCGGAGGCCTACCGCGGCGAGATTCAGCAGTTGCTGTTGAAACTCGAAGAGAACCACCCCGGCACCCGCCACTCCATCATGGCGGGCTACGAGGAGTTGGCCGAACTGACCGCCCGCGAGTACCGCGGCGAGGGCCGCGTCGACCTCAACGACTGCGAGCGCTGCGGGTCGAAGACCGCCGGCGACGTCTGTCGGAAGTGCCGGCTCATCGAGTCGATTGAAGCCGTCTGAGCGGTACGGAACTCGTTTTTCGTCGTGTCTTACGGGTCAGACAGCGCCGGGTGCGGTCACACCGACCGAGCCGGCGGCGACGCTCACGGTCGGAGAACCACGTCAGCGAAAAAGAACCCACGACTGCGCCCGACGGGCGCGGCGGCGTCCGTGTGGGTCAGACAGGGCGTTACCGGATGACGTCGAGACCGTTGTTCTTCTCGACTTCGTCGCGGCCGCCGTCGGACCACGTGCCACTCTGCGCCGTCTGGGCTCGTTCCGAGCTATCGAACTCCGAGCTTGAACCCGACTGCTGTTGTTGCTGCGTCTCGCGCGACTGGATGCTCTGACGCGACTTGTCGGCCTGCTTCTGCGTCGTCGGGCCGAGGACCTGCGCGGACTGGACGCCCGTCATGATGGCCATGACGCGGACTTTCCCCTTGTACTCGTCCTGAATGCGAGCGCCCCAGATGACGTTCGCGGCGGCTTCCAGTCGTTCGGTGATGTTGCTCGCGATTCCCTCGGCCTCCTTCAGCGTGAGGTCGGGGCCGCCCGTGATGTGGACGAGTCCGCCGGACGCACCGCGGTAGTCCACGTCGAGAAGCGGGTGGTTCATCGCGTCGTTGACCACTTCTTGGGTCTTGTTCTTGTCTTGCGTCTCGCCGACGAGCATCACCGCGACGCCGCCCTGGTTCATGATAGTCGACATGTCGGCGTAGTCGAGGTTGATGAGCGACGGTTGGGTAATCGTCTCCGAGATGCCCTTGACGGTCTCGGCGATGATCTGGTCCATGACCGAGAACGCCTTGCCGATGGGCAGGTTCGGGACGTAATCGAGGAGGCGGTTGTTGTCCAGCACGATGATGGAGTCGGCCTCGTTGCGGAGGTTTTCGAGTCCCTCCTCGGCCTTGACCGTGCGGGCGCGCTCGACGTTGAACGGAGTCGAGACCATACCCACGACGATTGCGCCCTGCTCCTTTGCGATCTTCGCGACGACGGGGGCCGCACCGGTCCCGGTGCCACCGCCCATCCCCGCGGTGACGAACACGAGGTCGGCATCGCCGAGCACGTCTTTGATCGTGCCCTGTGCCATCTCGGTCGCACGTTCACCCATCGACGGGTCACCACCGGCACCGAGACCCTGCGTCAGGGACTTCCCGACGAGGATTTTCGTGTCCGCTTCGATCATCTTCAGGTGCTGCTTGTCGGTGTTGATGGCGACCGTGTCGGCCCCCTCGACACCGATGTTGTACAGGCGGTTGATGGTGTTGTTGCCAGCACCACCGGCGCCGACGATGACGATTCGCGGGTCACCGAACTGGTCGTCGCTGTCTTCGAGCGACGACTGCGTCTTGCGCTCGGCCTCGTCCCGTTCCATCGCCTCGCGAACGATATCCTGCATAGTTACACCTTTGCCCAGCCGCGCTTGCTGGTAGATTCGCGCTGTCGCTTGTCAGTAGTCTGTTCGTTGAGCATATCGCGAACGGCGGAACGGATGGCTTCGGATCGGTTCGGGAACTCTCCCGTCTCGACCATCCGCTCGACCTCCTCGATTTGCTGCTTCGGAATTCGTAGTGTCACACGCTCCATGTTTACATTCCCCCGGTAAGACGGCGCGCCGCACTCGTGTGCGAGTGTCTTACACCCGAAAACCGACGGACGACGCCGGGATACGGGCCGCCGTCGGGTGGCTGTAAGACAACCGTCTTACGCGATAATCACCACAGAGGGATAGAATATAAATGTAACGGCGATTGTAAGACAGGAGCTGAATATCCCGTATAGGGGGCTTTAATCGCCGGTTATGATTGTTCCAAGACGTCAGCCGCAGGCGTCCGACGACCGCAGTCGGGGCAGAACGCCCAATCAGAGCGGAGTTCGTCGCCGCATTCGCAGAACACGCGATGGGAGGTTTTCTCTCCGCAGTTCGGGCAGTACACGTGGTCTGAACCCACGGATTCGCCACATTGGCCACAGTTCATCTCGGGAGTGCCTGCCTCCGGAGCGTCCAGTTCGCCCCGTGTCTTACGAACCGCATTCGAACCCGATTCCTGGTCTACTCCCGCGTTTACGCTGGATTCGTCGCTCGAACCATCGACGTTGATGTTGACGTTCAGCTCGGAGGGCGTCGGACGCCCGGACTCGCGGGCCGCCACCGCTTCCTCGACGAGCGACGGGAGTCGTTCGTCGAGTCGCTCGTCGACGAGTTCCTCGACCCGTGCCGAGAGCGCGCCGTCGAGGCCGTCGGTGTCGGACATGTCGTCGTCCGCGGCGTCGTCACGTTCCAGTTCGTCGAGGTACTGGCGGAGCGCCTCGCGCATCACCTCGCTCTTCGAGGTGTCGAGGCGGTCCAAGCGCTCGACGAGGGCGTCGTCGGCGCGGAACGTGATTTTACTCATTACTCCGGGATTATCTCGGCGGCATATCAATGTTCGCACGTGTCTGACACACAGCACACGCGGCGGCGAGAATGATAATGGTTAAACGCATCGACCGGATAGCAATCGGTGACCGCTCTTAGCTCAGCCTGGCAGAGCAGCCGACTGTAGATCGGCTTGTCCCCCGTTCAAATCGGGGAGAGCGGATTTTGCTTGCAAAATCCGGTCGAGCCGGTTTGAGCAGGTCAGTCGCAGCGCGTGAACGAAGTGAACGCGTCGTCTGACTGGGTTCAAATCGGGGAGAGCGGACTGAACTTCAACACCCGCGAGCGCAGCGAGCGGTGTTGAATGTGAAGGACTCCTCGACCCGATTTGAGCAGCGAGCAACGCGAAGCGTTGCGAGTGAGTTCAAATCGGGGAGGGCGGACCGTCATCGATTCTGACCTGTAGCGTCCCCGTTCCGTCTCTCCGAACCTTCACGAACAACCAGTGTATATCTCGCCGGGACCCCGTCATTTACCCCCGTCTGTTCGAAACCGGACGCTATGGATTCTCGACCGCTCGGTACGACTGGATTCGACGTTTCAGAAGTCGCGCTGGGAACGTGGCAACTCGGCGGTAGCTGGGGCCCGGTGACCGACGAGGAGGCGTACGACGCCATCGAGACGGCGCTCGACGCGGGCATCGACTTCCTCGACACCGCCGACGTGTACGGTGACGGCGACAGCGAACGGCGAATCGGCGATGTGCTCGCCGACCGCGACGACGACGTCACCGTCGCCACCAAGGCGGGGCGACGACTCGACCCGCACGAGGCGGACGGCTACAACCGCGAGAATCTCGAACGGTTCGTGGACCGAAGCCGGGACAACCTCGGCGTGGACTCGCTGGACCTCGTTCAACTTCACTGCCCGCCGCGAGACGTGTACTACCAGCCCGAGGTGTTCGACGCCCTTTCGGACCTCCGCGACACCGGGAAGATAGACCACTACGGCGTGAGCGTCGAGAAGGTCGAAGACGCCCTCAAGGCCATCGAGTACGACGGCGTTGAGACGGTACAGATAATCTTCAATCCGCTCCGACAGCGGCCCGCGGAGCAGTTCTTCCGGGAGGCGAAGCGCCGGAACGTCGGCGTCATCGTCCGCGTCCCGCTCGCGTCGGGCCTACTCACGGGCGCGCTCTCCGAAGATGCCGAGTTCGGCGAGGACGACCACCGGAACTACAACCGAAACGGTGAGGCGTTCGACGTGGGCGAGACGTTCGCCGGAATCCCGTTCGAAGACGGCCTCGCCGCCGCGGACGAAATACAGGAGGTCGTCCCCGAGGAAGTCTCGCTCGCGCAGTTCACGCTCCGCTGGATTCTCTCGTTCGACGCCGTGAGCACCATCATCCCGGGGTCGAAGACGCCGGCGCACATCCGCGACAACGTCGCCGCGGCGTCGCTCCCGCCGCTGTCGGCAGCCCAGTTCAAGCGCGTCGAAGAAGCGTACGACGCGTACGCGCGCGAGCACGTTCACCATCGCTGGTGAGCGGACCCAGTAGCGATACCGGGCTGTGACCCCCGATTAGCTCTCGAAGACGTCCTCGTAGTCGTTGCGGATGAAGTACCGAACCCAATTTCCGTAGGTCCGGTCGGCCGGGTGGTCAGCGACTTGTTCGTACTGGACGATACCGTCTTCGTCGATGACGTAGGTGCCGGCGATACCAGTCACGCCGTGGCTGGTCTTTTCAGTCCCGCTGTACTGTTCAGCGACCTCGCCCTCCGGGTCGGCGGCTAATTGGAAGTCGAAGTCGAACCGGTCGCGCATCTCGACCACGTCGCCGAGGTCGCTTGTGACAATCGGGACCACGTCCACGCCGTCGTTGAACCAGAGGTCGTAGGCGACCTGGTCGAACGTCTGCAGTTGTTCGGCGCAGAACGAACACCACGTCCCGCGGTTGATGAGGACGACGGTCGGCCCGGTCTCCAGCGTCTCGGAGAGAGTGACGTCGTCGCCGGCGGTGCGTTCGAGCGTGAAGTCGGGTGCTTCGGTTCCCTGTAGGCTCATGCCTCGAAGCGAGGGACTGGCCTTGACATCCTCCCCGCGCTGAAGTGCGAGGATTCCCCACCGCAGTTGGGATATTGTGGTTTACGACGTGACCTGTTCTTGAGGTGCGAACGCACCAGTTTCCTTGTCAAACAAGAACGTCGAAGGCTGTGCCAACCAGCCGTTACTCCTATTCACCGAAAGACTCGGTGAACTCGGAGATACTTTCTGTCGAATGTTCTCAGCACCGTTTACATCCGCGTTCGCCACCACACCGCAGTCATCACACACGTACAACCCACGCTCAACACGGTTCGAGTTACGTTTACGACCACAGCATGAACACGACTTCGACGTATCTCGCTCAGACACTCGTTCGACCGTGATGCCCTCCATCTTGGCCTTGTATTCAACGAGGTCGATGAAGCGGTCAAACGCCCACGAGTGCAGGTCAAGGTTGCCGTGCTTACCCCAGTTCTTCGACTCACCGTTCCCCTCATCTTCTCGAATGCCAGAGAGGTCGCCCACCACAATCGTTCCAACTTCTTCGTCCACACATCGCTGGACGATGTGTTTGGAGAGAGTGTGGAAGTAGTGGGTGCGGCGAGCCGACTTCTTCTGATTCAACCGTGTCGCTTGCACAGATTCAGAGTCGTCACAGCGAGCGATCCGTTTACTGAAGTAGTAGTCGTCCTGCTTCAGACAGTTGAGTGGATACAGTTCGCTGTGACTGCCTTCGTAGGCGAGTGTGGCGAAGTTGTTGATGCCGAGGTCAACACCCACCGTTTTCTCACCGTGTGCTTCAGCAACCTCTATTTCGACCTTGCACACGAAGTGTAGCTCCCACTCGTCACCAGTCCAAACCGCTCGAACCTGTTGAACGCTTTCAACGGTAGAGAGGTCAACGTCAGGGCGAGTCTGGTACTCGCAGAGGATGAAGTCCGACCAATACTCTTTGAGATTCGACCCTTTCGAGAGTCGGACTCGTTCGTACTTAGTGTCGAGTTTGAAGCCAGCGGCTTTGAACGTGACCGTGCTTCGCGGGTGTTCGTCGCCGTGTTTGCGGTACTTCGGTGGGTTCGCTTTCGTGTCTCCGTTGCGTCGTTTGCCGTACCAGCCGGTGAACGCTTCAGCGAGTTCTTGCAGGACTCGCTGACTTGACTGAGAATGCAGGTCATCGTAGCGTTCGTGCGACTTCAGGTACGAGGTGAGTTCGTTGTGACCGGGAATGTGACCTATTTCTGTCCACACTCGGTCGCAAACCCACCGTCCGACGTTCCAGAGTTTCGAGGCTGAGAACCCGAGCGAATCGAGGTCGTCAGACACCTGTTGCTGGTTCCTGATGGAAGCAGTATAGGTGCGGGTGACAACCTGTTTCGCCATACGTAACCTATGTCGAGAATATTACTTGAAGGTATGGATTCATCCCCGCCCTAAAGGGCGGGGCTTTCTCCTTGACCCTCCGTAACTATGCGTGGCGTGGTTGGACGACTGGAGTACACCACCACCCGGAACTGAAGTCGGCGGTGCCGTTGAACTCCTCACCCGGCGATATCGTTCGTCTGCACCTGCAGTTCGACAGCGGCGGGCGTCTCTGACGCCCTCCCGCAGAAGATACTTATCCGCCAACACGTTCGGACCCAGTAGTGCCCTCCCGCAAGATGCTCCTCCTCGCAGTCGCTGTTGGAGTCGCGATCATCGGCGGGTCTGCTGCGCTCGATGCGACGACTCCCGACAGGACGTACACCTACGAGGTGAGAGAACTGTCCGCCTCTCCGGAGGGTGCCGCAGCGGTAGTCGTGGACGACACCACGGTCGACCCGGCGGGGCCGTCGGCGGTGTTCATCGCCAGCGACGGACCCGGTGACCGACCGGAACGGACGGCACTCCGTGAGGCGGCAAACGGGTCCCGAACGAAAGCGGCGTTCCCCGGGTCGCTCGTCGACCACCGGTATGCCGTCGTCGGGACTGGCGGTACCATCTCAGACGTGAGTGAGGTCTACCGCCTCCACGAATATGAGGAAGACGGGACAGTACGGGTCACCGCCGAGCGAGTCACACTACACGCGTTCTACGACGAACTCGCGGTTTCCGCCGCCACCCCTCGATTACGCGAACTCGTTCGAACGGGGGAACTCACGACACACGAACGCCTGACCGCCGTTCTCATCGAACACGACGGGCGGTACTACCACGTGACCCAACCCCCGCTGTCAACCCGATACGCGGGCGTGGGCACTAACCTCCACGACGTGGGGTACCTGCTCGGGAGTGGGATTGCGCTCCTCGCGGGGGGATGGTACGTCCTCGAACGCTGGGGGCGGTACGTCTGGGGCGACGGCCCCGAGGTCCGTCGCTGACGGCCAGCGAGAGACTCGATGGGTCACCACAGCCGAATCCCCCGCTTCGCTATATTCAAGTACAGTTTCGCCAATGAAATTCTAGTGGCAGTCACGTTCGACCTCTTCGGCACGCTCGTCGACGCCGAGTACCCGTCAGACCCCGGTGCGGCGGTCGCAGACGCGCTCCGCGAGTACGGCGTCGCCGTCCCCGACGACTGGGATGACGCCTACCGCGAGGTCCACATCGACGCGCCCGAGGGCGCGGAAGTCCCGCTTCCGGCCCACGTCGCCGCGGCGCTTCGCTCTCGGGGCGTCGCCTCCCCGGACAACGCCGCCCGCCGCGCGGTCATCACGGCGTTCGACCCCGAGGTGACCACTCGTCCCGGCGCGGTCGAAGCGGTCGCTGCTGCCCGCGAGGCCGGCCCGGTCGGCCTCCTCTCGAACTGTTCCGTTCCCGAACTCGTCGCGCGGACGCTCATCCGGTCGGACCTCGACCGGCGCGGCTTCGACGACATCACGACGAGCGTCGCCTGCGGGTGGCGGAAACCCCACCAACAGGCCTTCGAGGCGGCGGCCCGCGGCCTCGGCGTCGATGCGGCCGAACTGGTCCACGTCGGCGACGACCCGGACTCCGATGGCGGCATCGAGGCGGTCGGCGGCCGATTCGTGAACCTGCGGGAGACGACGCTCGAATCGGTCGCGGCGAGACTGCGCGCCGGGGAGGACCCGTGTCCGTGACCGCCGCGGCCGCCGTCGTCGCCGCCGCGGCGCTCGACCGGGGCTTCGCCGAACCCCCGGCGCGCATCCACCCGGTCGCGCTGTTCGGACGACTCGTCTCCCCCGTCGACCGCGAGTGGGCCCGTCCGACGCTCGTCGGCGCGCTCGCGGCCGTCGCGCTCCCGGCGTTCGCCGCGGGCGTCGCCGCGGGTGCGACGTGGGCTGCGACGCTCGTTTCGCCGTGGCTCGGCGCGGCCGTCGCCGCGCTCGCGCTGTTTTCGACCACGAGCCTTCGGATGCTCCTCGATGCGGCCGAGACGGTCGTCTCGGCGACCGCGGACGAATCCGACCTCGACGCCGCCCGGTACGAACTCCGGGCGCTGGCCGGGCGCGACCCGTCGTCGCTCTCGGCGGCCGACATCCGGAGCGCCGCCGTCGAGAGCGCCGCGGAGAATCTCGCCGACGGCCTCGTCGCCCCGTTGCTCGCGTTTACGCTCCTCGCGCCCGTCTCGCTCCCGTTCGCGGTCGGCGCGGCCGCATGGGTCAAAGGCGTCAACACGCTCGACTCGATGCTCGGCTACCGACACAAGCCGGTCGGTCGCGTGCCGGCCCGCCTCGACGACGCGGTGATGTGGCTCCCGGCGCGCGTCTCGGCCGTCTTACTGGCCGTCGTCGCCGGCGCGCCGGCCACGGTGACGCGGGCCGGCGAGTTGGCACGGCGGCCGTCGTCGCCCAACTCGGGATGGCCGATGGCGACGCTCGCGGTCCTCCTTGAGACGCGACTGGAAAAGCCCGGTCACTACCTGCTCGACGGCGGTCCCGAGGCTCCCGACGCGGCGACCGCCGCGCGGGGCGTCCGACTCGTCTCGCGGGCGGGCCTCGCCGCGTTCGCCGTCGCGGGGGTGGTCGCGTGGTTCTGACCGCCCTCCGCGGCGCGCTCGGCTTCCTCACCCGCCTCCCCGTCGGCGGCGACGAGTCGAACTGGGACGCTTTCAGGCGCGCGCCCGTGACGTTCCCGCTCGTCGGCTACGTCGTCGGCGCGCTGGCCGCGCTCCCGCTGTTACTCCCCCTGCCGATTCCGACCGCGGCCGCGCTGTACCTCGTGACGCTGTATCTCGTGACGGGCGTCACCCACGCCGACGGCCTCGCGGACCTCGGCGACGCCGCGGTCGTTCACGGCGATGCCGACCGGCGGCTGTCGGTCCTGAAGGACTCACAGACCGGCGTCGGCGGCCTGCTCGCGTTCGGGCTGACGTTCGTCGTCCTCGCGCTCGGCGCGTTCGGCCTCGCGGGCGCGGGTGGTCGCGTCGGCCTCACGGCCGCCGTCGCAATCGCGCTCGCCGCCGAGGTCGGCGCGAAAGCCGGCATGGCGACGTTGGTCTGTCTCGGCGCGCCCGCCCACGAGGGACTCGGCTCGGCGCTCGTCGGCGAGAACAGCCCGTCGGGGCTCCTCGCCGTCGCCGTGGCCTGTCTCCCGGTCGTCGCGCTCGCGCCGGTCACGGGCGGCCCCGCGGTCGTCGCCGCGCTCTGCTGCGGGCCGGTCGTCGCGCTCCTCGTCCGCTCGTGGGGTCGGGCCCGACTCGGCGGCGTCTCGGGCGACCTGCTGGGCGCGACGAACGAACTGGCCCGCGCCGCGGCCGTCCACGTGGGGGTGGTGACGTGGACGCTCTCGTGATGTGCGGCGGCCGCGGCACCCGCCTCGACGCGCCGGTCGAAAAGCCGCTCGTGGACATCTGCGGGCGGCCCATGCTCGACCGAGTCGCCGCGGCGCTCCGCGATTCGAGCGTCGAGCGCGTCCGCGCGGTCACCTCGCCGCACACGCCGAACACCCGCGACCGCGCCGCCGACCTCGGCCTCGACCCCATCGAGGCTCCCGGCGACGGCTACGTCTCCGACCTCGGATTCGCGCTTGACCGCGTCTCCCGGCCGGTCGTCACCGTCGTCGCCGACCTGCCGCTCGTGGCTCCCGAACACGTCGATGCGGTCGTTTCGGCCGCAGACGGCGGGGCCGCCACCGCGTGCGTCCCCGTCGAACTGAAGTGGGACCTCGGAGCCAGCGTCGACGACGCGCTCGTCTTCGACCACGAGGGGACCGCCGTCTGCCCGACCGGACTGGGCGTCGTCGGTCCCGCGGACGCTGAGGCGGGAACCCATACTGACACCGACACCGACACCGACACTCACCCGACTATGTACCTCTCCACCGACTCCAGACTCGCACTCAACGTGAACCGCCCGACAGACATCGCGCTCGCGGAGGACCGATGCGAGTAGTCCTCGTCGCCGGCACGACCGAGACGGCGAAGATTCCCGGCATCAGCGCCGCCGGCGCGGACCCCTCGCTCGTCGGTCACACGCCGAGCGCCGACGCCGAAATCATCGAGTACGGCGAGCCCGTCCGCTCGCCGGTGACGCCGGTCAGTCCGACGGGCTGTCCGACGCCTGCGGCCGTCACCCGCGCCGTCAAGCAACTCACCGGCTTCGACGTGCTCACCGTGGACGCCGGCCTCGCGAAGCCGAGCGCCGCGCCGACCATCGACGTGGGCGCGCGACCCGGCCGCGACATCCGCGAGAGCGAACCGGTCCCGACCGCCCCCGGTGCGTTCGAGGCGGCCCGGCGGATGGGCCTCGCGCTCCCCGAGGACGAACTCGTCATCGGCGAGACCGTCCCCGGCGGGACGACCACGGCGCTCGCGGTGTTCCGCGCGCTCGGCGAGGAGTTCCCCGTCTCGTCGTCGCTGCCGGACAACCCGACGAGCCTGAAAGAGGAGGTCGTCGCCGAGGCGTTCGAAGCCAGCGACGTCGAACCCGGCTTCGCGGCCCACAAGCCCCGGCGCGCCGCCCGTTATCTCGGCGACCCGGTGCTTCCGGTCGTGGCCGGACTCACCGTCGGCGCGCTCGAAAACGGCATCGACGTGACGCTCGGCGGCGGAACCCAACTGCTCGCGGCCGCCGCGCTCGCCCGCCACGCCGGCGCGAACGGCGACCTGACGCTCGCCACCACCTCGTATCTCGCCGACGACGTGCCCGAACTGGCCGACGCCGCAGACGCGCTCGACGTGGACCTGACGGTCACTGACCCCGGCTTCGAGACGCACCCGCTGGACCGCTACGACGCGGGCGAGGCCAAGGAGGGTGCGGGTATGGGCGGCGCGCTCATGCTCGCCGACCGAATGGGTGTCCTCGACGACGTGGAGGCGGCCACGCTCGACGTGCTCTCGACGTTGGACCCCGACGCGGTCGAGACCGGGACCGCGACGGCCGACGCTGCCGGGGCCGACACCGAGGCTGACGCCGACATCGACGATGGACCCTGAATCCGTCCGGACGGGGAGCCGCGTCCCTCACGGCGGGACGACCGACCCGACCGTCCTCGACTTCAGCGCGAACACGAACCCCGAGCGTCCCGACGGCGTCGAGGCGGTGTACCGCGAGGCGTTCGACGCCTCGACCCGCTACCCCGACGACGACTACGCTGACTTCCGGGGAGCCGCCGGCGACTACGTCGGCTGTGTCCCTGCAGCGGTCGTGCCGACCGCGGGCGGTCTCGAAGCCCTGCGACTCGCGTTCGAGGTGACGCTCTCACCCGGCGACACCGCGCTCGTCCCTCAACCAAGTTTTGGAGAGTACGACCGTGAAATTCGCCTGCAGGGCGCGGAGCCGGTTCCCGTCGCCCACGACGCGATACTCGATGCCGACCCCGCGGACCACGCGGTCGCAGTCGTCTGCACGCCGAACAACCCGACGGGCGAACTCGCGCCCGCCGACGACCTCCGGGCGTTCGCGGCGCGCTGCCGCGAGGTCGACACGGTCCTCGTCGTCGACGAGGCGTTCCTCGATTTCACCGACGAACCGAGCCTCGCGGGCGAATCCGGCGTCGTCGTCGCTCGCTCGCTGACGAAGATGTTCGGCCTGCCGGGCATCCGCGCCGGCTTCGCCGTCGCCACCGGCGACCTCGGCGACCGACTCGCCGTGGCCCGGCGGGCGTGGTCGCTCTCCACGCCCGCGGCCGCCGTCGGCACGTACTGCATGGACGACGCCGAGTTCGTCTCGCGCACGCGAGAGCGCGTCGCGGACGAGCGCGAGCGACTCCGCGAGACGCTGTCCGAGGCCTTCGACGTGTACCCGTCGGACGCGCCGTTTTTCCTCCTCGACGTCGGCGACCGCGACGTGGACGCGGTGGTCGAGACCGCCCGCGACCACGGGGTCGCCATCCGGGACGCGACGACGTTTCCGACGCTCGACTCGCACGTCCGCGTCGCGGTGAAACGCCCCGACGAGAACGACGAACTGCTCCGGGCGCTCGCCGCCGTCGCCACCGATGTTTGAGGCGACGCGCCGCGACGGCGTCTGTCGGCTGATTCGTCCGGACACGCGCTGGCTCTCGACGGGCTACGCCGGCGGCGAGTCGCAGGCCGATGCCGCGTTCAACGTCACCGTCCCCGAGGGCTGGCCCGAGACGGACCTCGACGCGTACGTCGAGCGGCGGCTCTCGGCGGCCGAGTTCGATGAGCGCGGGCCGACACTCCTGACGGGCGTGGGGCAGGAACACGCCCGACGCGCCCGGTTCGGCCCGGTCGAGGTGGTCGCCACCGCGGGCGTGTCGAACCCGGCGGAGCTCCCGATAGACGGCGAGTCGATGGGGAAGTGCGACGAGTCAGACACGTCTGACGCGGCAGTCGTCGGCGACGCCGAGCGAGACGGCTCGGTCGGCACGGTCAACGTTTTCGTCGGGACGACCCGGTCGCTGGAGCCGGGTGCGCTTGCGAACCTCGTCGCCGTGGCCGTCGAGGCGAAGGCGGCGACGCTCCTCGCGCGTTGCGGCGCGCCGGGGACGACGACCGACGCGGTCGTCGCCGCGTGCGACCCCACCGGCGACTCGGTGACGTTCTCGGGGAGCGCGACCGAAGTCGGCAACGCGGCGCGGGTCTGCGTCCGCGACGCGGTGCTCGCGAGCATCGATTCGCGGTACGACGCCGACCCGATTCCGCGGGGCGTCGACGAGGCGAGCTACGGCGTCGTCGCCGACGACCGCGCGACCGTCTCTTCGATTTGAGAACCGCCGGCGAAACGCCTTCTTGGCCGAGAAATCAACGGTGGTAGATAAATGGTCCCCGCAGAAGCCTTGATTATGGTTGGTGGCTAGCACGTTGGTATGGACCCCGGTTCCGTTTCCGACGTCGACCACGTGACCCACGGCGGGACCGCCGACCACTCCCTCGTCGATTTCAGCACCGGCTCGAACCCGGAACGCCCGCCCGGAATCGCCGGCGTCTACGAATCGGCGCTTTCCACGTCACAGCGGTACTCGTTGGACGACTACTCGCGGTTCCGCGTCGCCGCCGCGGAGTTCGTGGGTTGTCACCCCGAGGATGTCGTCCCCGCCGCAGGCGTCATCGAGGCGATGCGGCTCGCCGTCGGGGTAACCGTCTCGCCGGGCGACAGCGTGGCGCTCCCGGCCCCCTGCTGTGGCGAGTACGCCCGCGAGATCCGGCTCCAAGGCGGCGAGCCGGTCCACGTTCCCCACGACCGCCTGCTCGAAACCGTCGACCCCGCCGAGCATGCGGCGGTGATTCTCAGCTACCCAGCGAACCCGCTCGGGACGGCCTACCCGCGAGACGAGCTTCGGGCGTTCATCGACGACTGCCGCCGGGCTGACACGCCCGTCATCGTCGACGAGTCGTACCTCGGCTTCACGCGCCTCCCGAGCACGGCCGGCCTCGACGGCGTCATCGCCCTCCACTCGGTGACGAACGTCTTCGGCGTCCCCTCGCTCCGCGCGGGCTTCGCGGCCGCGACGGGCGACCTCGGCGACCGGCTCTCGCGAGCGCGCTGTACGTGGGTGCTGTCGGCCCCCGCGGTAGAAGTCGCGACGTTCTGTCTCAAACAGGACGACTTCCTCGAAGCGACGCGCGACCGGGTCGAACGGGAGCGCCCGCGGATAATCGCGGGGCTGGACCGACTCGGCTACGACCCGCACCCGGCCGATAGTACGCTCGTCTTGTTCCGCGCCGACGACGTCGACCGCGTCCTCCACGAGACCCGACGCCGCGGCTTCGCCGTCCGCGACGCTCGCGACTACCAGCGGCTCGACTCGCACGTCAGAATCAACGTCCGCCGCCCGGACGAGAACGACCGCCTGCTCGACGCGCTCGCCGAAGCGGACTGAGCCGCCACGGTCGCGTCTCGCTTTCGACGCATCGAAGCGGCCGCCAGTGGGTCTCGGGCCCACTTTCTCCCCGCCGGAGCCGCGAAACGCGCTCACCATCGCGTCCCGAACCGCGCCGAGTCACCGATTCAGATAGACGATGAACGCGATGGTGAGGAGGGTCGCGTACACCGCGAACGTCGAGCCATCGACTGCGAAAGCGAACGATTGGATGACAATTCGGAACATCAGTGGTCGTTTCACACCATGATGCCCTCACTATTAATGCTTGTTACTGTTTGACACGACATTCGTCGGCGCGCGTCCACAGCCGTTCCGAACACTTATGCGAAATCACCGGGCACGTGGGGGCATGGTCGAGGCGTTCGCCGTCGCCAGCGGGAAGGGCGGCACGGGGAAGACGACGAGTACGCTCGCGCTGGGGATGGCGCTCGCCGAGGACTACGACGTGACCGTCATCGACGCGGACACGGGCATGGCGAACCTGCTGTTCCACGCCGGGTTGGACGACGCCGACGTGACGCTCCACGACTTACTCGTCGACGAGCGCGACGCTGCCGTGTCCGACGCGGTGTACGAGCGGTTCGGCATGTCGGTCGTCCCCTGCGGGACGAGTCTCGCGGCGTTCGAGGCTGCAGACCCTGGTCGCCTCCGCGACGTGGTTGCCGAACTCGCCGCCGACACGGACGTGCTCCTCCTCGATTCGCCCGCCGCGCTCGGCTCGAAGAGCGCGGTGCTTCCGGTCGTCCTCGCGGACCGCATCGTCGTCGTCCTCCAGCCCACCGTGCCGTCGCTGTCCGACGGGCTGAAAGTCCAGGAGTACGCCCACTCGTACGGCACCGACACGGCGGGCGTGGTGTTCAACCGCGTGCAACCCGACGAGAACGTCGACCGAATCGCCGAGCAGGCCGGCCGCTACTTCGGCGGGCAGACGCTCGCTTCAGTCCCCGAGAGCGACGCGGTCCGGGCGGCCCGCCGCGAGGGCAAACCCCTCCTCGCGCACGCCCCCGACGACCCGGCCGCCGACGCCTTCCGCGAGGCGGCCGCCCGACTCGACGTGCGCGACGGCGACGGCCGCGACGTGGCGGAGCGGTTCAAAAGCGCCGTCGTCCCCGAGCGGATATGAGAATCCCACGGGGCGAACTCCGCCGGTCGCGCGTCGTCGACGACGCCGCGGCGGTCCTTCGGGCGGTACTCGATGAGGAACTGACCGGCTACGTCGTCTTCGAGCCGCAGGACGCGCTCCTCCTCGGCGAGACCACCCGCGGCGTCGTCACGTTCGAAGACGGGATCCCCGTCCTCGCCTACGACACGGAGCGCGAGGTCGGCGGCCGCGACGGGTTGGAGGGATTCGCGGTCACCGGTCCGACCCGCGCCGCGGTCCACGCCGTCGACGCCGCGGCCCTCGCGGACGCCCACGAGGTCGAGGCGTTCCGTATCCCGCCGGGCGAGCCGGCCCGCGTCCTCGCCGGCGACGAGCGGTTGGCCGAACAGACCGTCGACGCCGCCCCCGCCGCCCGTCGCGAAGAGGGCCGCGACCAGAGCGCAGTCGAAGCGTTCCTCGCCGACGCCGACGCAATCGAGGAGATTCGGTCCGAGGCCCGCGAGGAGGCCCGCGCGAGGGCGTCGGAGTGGGGACTCGACGACGTGCTGGCGGACGATGCGGGCGATTCGGCCGCGATAGAACCCGGGACAGACAGCCGCTAACACGCTTCCCGAGGGCTGAGAACCGTCTTCTGTGGCTATCGTCCCGGCGCGTCTCTCTTTAGGCATGTCCGCCGAGAAATCCCAGACCCTGACCTTCGCCGTCGCCGCGGAAGCCGCATCGCCCACCGAGACCCGCGTCTCCACCCGTGGCTTCGAGTTCGTCGTCGACGAGCCCGAATCGCTCGGTGGAGCGAACGCCGGTCCGAACCCCGTCGAGTACCTCCTCGGCGCGCTCGCCGGCTGTCTGAACGTCACGGCCCACGTGGTCGCCCGCGAGATGGACCTCGACGTACGGGACCTCGAGATCTCCATCGAGGGCGATCTGAACCCCGCGAAGTTCATGGGCAAGGGCGACGACGCCCGCGCCGGCTACGAGGAGGTTCGCGTCGCGGTCACCGCCGACGTCGACGCCGACGCCGAGACCATCGGCGCGTGGCTCTCCGCGGTCGAATCGCGCTGTCCGGTCAGCGACAACCTGAGCAACGCGACGCCGCTCGCGCTCTCGTTCGACCGCCGGTAGGTGCCGCCCTCGCGTCGCCGTCGCCGCCGCGGGAATCGCCCGTCGACCGCGCCGTCTTCCGTTCGCAACGGGGATAGAGCCAAACCGCCGTCACCCGTAGTTCTCCTGTGACTGTTCTGCGCCTCCTTCGACTCCGTCGACCGGCCGACTTCGCAGACTGGTACCGAATCGGTGCCGAGTACGTTCACGACGTAGCCGCGGGCATGGGCCTCCGCGTCGGCGACTTCGAGTCGCGGGTGGTCCGCGCGACAGACGCCATGCGCGCGGGACGGACCGACCTGCCCCCGGACCTCGCCCGTTCGGTCGCCGCCGACCTGCTGGCCGACGCGGTGTTCTGCGACCCGTTCTGTCAGTGGATGCCGCTGTGGTACGAACTCGGCCTCGCGGGGCCCTGCGCCTACGTGGACGTCCGACTTCGGCGGGTCGCCGAGCGCTACGCCGACGACCTCCCGCACCTGTCGGTGCCGCGGTTCTCCCGCCCGGAAGACGTGTACGTCGACGGGCGACCGGCGACGGCGTACGTCGACGGCTTCGCCGAGCGGTTCGTCCTCGCCGACGCGATTCTCCATCTGGAGTGGTTCACCTACGTCGCCCGGGAGTCGGGCATCTTCGTCCCCCCGCTGTTGGTCGAGCGGACCCGCGAGCAGACCGTCGCCTACTACACCGGCCGGCGGACCGAACTCGACCCCGACGTCCGGACGTTCCAGCGACTGCTGTTTTCGGACGACGAGTGGGTCCGACGCATCGCCGACGTGTACGACATCGACAGCGTCCTGTTCGACTACTGGGCGCGAATCCTCGCACAGGAGCGCCGCCGACTCTCGAAGTTCGACGGGTGACTCGTCAGCCGCCGCCGGGTGGACTGTGTCCACACGTCGCATATGACACTTGAAAAATGTTTTAACAGATGACGTTGTAGCGTCTACTGCAGGTAGATACCTGCACTTGGGTTGCGTATACAGGGGAGGTTTTTCCCCAGTGTCCGTGGAGTGCGGGCGGGTGCCCGGTCGCCCGTGCTTCCTTCTCAGTTGCCGAGCGGCGCGTCCGTCGCGCAAAAAGTATCGTTCTCGTTAGTTACGCCTCAGGTAGTTCCACCGCACCGAGTTGCGTGAGCATGCCGAGCATGTCCGGTTGGACCCACCGCTCGGCTATCATGTCGTCTTCGATGCGGGTGAACACCATGTTGCCGACCTCGACGGTCTTCCCGGTCGGTTCGATGCCCATGAACGTGCCGTCGTGCGTCCCGCGGAGCGTGACGCGCATCGCGACCGTGTCACCCTCCGTAATCGCGTCTTCGACCGTCGCCGAGAAGTCGCTGAACGAGTCTCGAATGCCCGAAATCTGCGCTTTGAGTTCGTCGCGTCCGCGGACCTCTCCGAGCGGGCTGTGGTCGAGGACGTCCTCGGCACAAATCTCGTCGATGAGGCCGATGTTCCCCTCGCCCGCGACTTCCTCCGGGAAGCGTCGAGCGATTCGCTCGTTCCCCGTCGGCGTCGGTGTCGGTGTGCTTGCTGATGCCATTCTGTGTTCTCTCCTCTCCGCCGCACCCGTCCGCGGACGGCCGCGCGTTCGCTCGCCGACCGCGGCGGATACAGCTATATCTACGCTGTGTGGTCTGTTAACTATTGTTTGTTAGAACCGTGTAGTTCGGGCGATTAGATATGTTCATATAATACACAAGCAATATTGTGTAGATCATGTATGATGATCGGGCAGAATATATGACACAGGTATAGTTTGAAATAATACTATATGTATTGTGATTGGGCTGGTATCCCATGTATATCTGATTTTCATCGAATTCTGGCCTGGGGCTAGTTCGTGACCAGTGGTCCTCTGTCAGAGAGTATTGTGTAATATCTAACTTTCTCTTCGGTCCCAATCGCCGCTTCGGCGCGGTAATCTTTGTAGCGAACCTGAGCACATTTCGGGTCGACGCGCGTACGGCGAACCCTCAGCGATGACTCTCTCACAGCAGGCGGGACGACGGCCGCGTCCGCGGTCAGTGTCCGAGCCGTTCGAACGCAATACGTATATGGGTGTGCTCGCTCGACTCCCGACAATGAACGACACGTTGGTACGGTGTTGTACGGATGAGTGAGGTGCACAACGACGTCCAAGCGTACACGCTCCGTCTCGAACTCGTCGACGAACCCGGCGAACTCCTGCGCTCGCTCCAGCCCATCGCCGAACATGGGGGGAATCTCCTCTCGATTTTCCACGAGCGCGGTAACGTCACCCCGCGCGGTTACATCCCGGTGGAGGTCGATATTGAGGCGACTCCCGACCGCTTCGACAACATCGTCGAGGGGCTGAGCGACGCCGGCATCAACGTCATTCAGGCCGGAACCGAGCGCTACAGCGAGCGCCTCACCATCATCCTCTCGGGACACCTCATCGAGACGGACCTCTCCGACACGCTGACGCAGATCGAGGCGACGCGGAACGCGACCGTCACCGACATCTCGCTGTCCGCGCCCGCCGGCTCCATCAACGTCTCCAGCGCCCGCTTCCAGTTGGCGGCCGCGTCGGGGGCGACTGAAGAAGTCCTCGCCGCGATGCGTGAAATCGCCGACGAGAAAGACCTGCAGTTCGTCGAGCCGCTGACCGTGGGGGGTCGCGCGTGAGACTGTGTGTTCTCGGCGCCGGTGCGGTCGGGAGTGCCGTCGTCGAACTCGCCGCGGAACACGGCCACACCGTGACCGCGTTCGCGGACTCCGAGAGCGCCGCCGTCGACGCCGACGGCCTCGACGCCGACGCGGTGCTCGCGAAGAAGCAGGAAGACGGCGTGGTCGGCGAGGCGGACCCCGGGGCGGTGTTCGACGCCGACTACGACGTGTTGGTGGAGGCGACGCCGACGACGCTTGGCAACGCCGAACCCGGCTTTTCGCACGTCGAGCGCGCGCTGGCCGACGACCGCCACGTCGTGCTCGCGAACAAGGGTCCGGTCGCCGAGCGCTACGCAGACGTGCGGGCGCTCGAAGCCGAGAGCGAGGGGACGGTCCGCTTCGGCGCGACCGTCGGCGGTGCACTTCCTATCCTCTCGACCATCGAGGACGTGGGCCCGTCGCGGGTGTCGGCGGTCTACGGTGTGTTGAACGGGACGGCCAACTTCGTCCTCTCGCGGATGGCCGCCGAGGGCCTCGACTACGAGCATGTCCTCGCGGAGGCACAGGACCTCGGCGTCGCCGAGGCCGACCCTACCTTCGATGTCGACGGCACGGACACGGCACTCAAGGGTGTCATCGTCGCCAACGTCCTCTCCGACGGTGAGACGGAGTTCACGCTCGATGACGCCGACGTCGAGGGGATTCAGGAGCTCTCGGGGAGCATGCTCAACTTGGCACAGGAAGACGGCCAGACGATTCGACTCATCGTCGAAGTCGTGGACGGCGCGGTCCGCGTCGGCCCGCGACTGGTACCTGAAAACGGGGCTGTCGCCCCGTCAGGGACCGAAAACGCCGTTCAGATCGAAGCCGACTACTGCGGTCGACTGGGTATTACCGGCCAAGGGGCCGGCGGTCCCGAGACGGCGAGCGCGGTGCTGACGGATGTCGAACGACTTGCCGACTGACGCCGGGCGACGAGTCCGCGGCGAAAAGAGATGAAACGAGTCTGTTGACGGCGGACAGTCGCCAGTTTTTCCGGCGTCAGTCCGAGAGCGTCAGTTCCTTCGGCACCGACACTTCGTTCCGGAGCGTGTCGATGACCTGCCCGTCGACGCGCTCGTTTTTCGTGAGTTCGATGAGCGAGGCGAGCTTTTCGAGCGGAATCTGCCCCGGCGCGTAGTCGTTGTCGTCCGCGAGCAGGGGCGCGTAGCCGAGCTTCGACCCGTAGAGATGGCCGATGACCCGCGTGTGGCTCCCGATTTCGCCCATGGAGATACCGGCAACGTCGATGCCGCGGTTAGTCGCGTCGTTGACGGCCTCGAGGAGGGTGAGCGTGTCACCTTGGTTCTGGGGGAAGACTGCCACCTTCGCGATGTCGCCGAACTCCGCGCACTGTTCGATGATGGCGTCGAGGACCTCGCGGTCGGGCGTCTCGTCGAAGTCGTGGTGCGAGATGATGAGTTGGACGTCGTTCTCGCGGAACTCGTGAGCCAGCCACTCCTTGGCGCGTACGGTCTCGAGTTCGATGTCCACGAACTCCACAGCGTCGTACCGAGATGCGGAAAACAGGTCGTCCAGTCGTCCGGTGTCGCTTGCCTTTCCCCCGAACCAGCGAGCGCGATTGGTCGCAATTATCGGGAGTTCGCCGTCGTACGCGGCGAGTTGTTCGAGCGGGTCGTCCGCCTTGTCCATTCGGAATTCGATGAGGTCTGCCACCCCTCGTGCGTCTACCTCTCGTGTGAGGTCGTTTGTTGTCGCCGCCAGCGCAGACTCGTCAAGTTTCATGTGAACGCCTATCACTCCGCCGCGTATAAATGTTAGCTGTCGGCGCAAGAGTTCTCACCTCCTCGTAGGCGGTGAGAGACGCCGTTTTCGGCGGATTCTCTGGAATGTTCATCCAGAATAATCGGCGTGAGCCGACGCTCTGTCGGCGCGGTTTTGAATGCCTTCGAGACATCTTCGGTGTTCGTCGCTCATCGTCGGCTATTCGCTGTTGTCCCGAGTCGGGACCGCGGAGACAGTCGTCGGTGCTAGGTACGAGGGCGTGCCTGCGCTCGGGACTGCCCGCTCAGTTGCGCAGCGCCAGTGATAGCTGGACTACGCGCGGTCGAGAGCGCGAGTCATACTGAATACATATAAGAAAATTTTGTATACGTTAATTCTGTCATTATCTGCATATTCTGGTCCGGCACCTTCGAAGCGCTCGCCCTCTGCAGTCCCGGATGTCGCGGACTGTTTTCCGGGCAGGCCGGTAATTTCAGTGCGTGTCCGTGTCCACATGTTCGACACCGAGAGTACGGCCTCAGCGCGCGGAAGCGACCCAATCGAGAAGGTTCGATAGCTTTCTGAGGTCGATGTCGTTCGGGCCGCGCTCGTTACTGACAACGGGCGCGTAGGCGATGGACGCACCGTAAAAGACGCCGATAACGCGAGTGTGTCGGCCGATATCACCCAATGCGTATCCGGTGACTCGCACTCCCCCCTCGGAGGCGGCGTTGAACGACTGCAACAGCGAGAGCGAGTCCGTTTTCTCCTCGGCGAACACGACGACTTTCGCCACATCACCGTATTCATTACATTCTGATATAATTTGGTTCAGTTCTGACTTCTGAGGAGTCTTGTGGCCGTCGTAGTGAGAGACTATCAGTTCGACGTCGTGTCCGTGCAGTTCGTCCCGAAGCCACTCGCACTCGCGAATCGTCCGAAGTTCCACGTCGACCATCTCGACGGCGTCGAACGCGGCGGCGGTCGCGAGCGTCTCCAGTCGCTCGGACTCACCGGCGGTGCCGCCGGCCCACTCCGGCCGGTTCGAGACGATGAGCGGGACCGTCCCGTCGTACTCGTCGAGCGCGTCGAGCGGGCGGTCCGCCCCGTCCATCCGGAACTCAACGAAGTCCGCGATGCCTTCCGCGGCCGTCGCTTCGGTCAGCGTCTCGGTCACTCCGGCCAACGAGTATGCGTCCGCACCCATGTGGCTTGATACCAAATACTCGTATAAAAATAGTTCCCTCGGCGGGCGCGTCGCGACGGCTCCTGTCATCGCCGTGAAACCCCAACCACAGTCGCTGACACCGCCGTTTCTATAATGTTGTAAGGACGTGAGAGCCGCGAAATCTCGGGGGACAACGCTGTTTGTCCGCGATAGATTACAAGCTTAATTCTGTAATTATCATGGTCTTACAGCCCAAATTCGTTTCAACAATGTCGAAATATGTGCGGTCAGCGCGTCGCTCGTTCGGCTGGGCTGAACTTACCGCCGCCACCAAGATTTAAACCGAGGAGTTCCGTATCTCTCAGTAACGATGGTTACGCAGCAAGTCCTAGTCACGGGTCCGTTCGGTGAGGCGGGCGAAGCGATTCTCAACCACCTTGCGGACCGAGACGAGTACGAGTTTACGTATCTCGACCGGACCGAACACCCGGAGTACGAGACGTTCGTCGCAGATATCGCGGATTACGAGGCGATTCGCCCGGCGTTCGACGGGCAGGACGCCGTTATCCACCTCGCCGCGCAGTCCGACGCGGGCGCGGCCTTCGAGGACATCGTCGAGCCGAACATCATGGGCACGTACAACGTCCTCAAGGCGATGGAGGACGCCGGCGTCGAGAAGCTCATCTACGCCTCCTCCCAGCGCGTGGTTGGGCTGTACGAGGAGGACCTCGCGCCCGACCTCTACGAGGAGGACTATCCCAGCAAGTACGACCCGCTTCGGCTCACCCACGAGACGCTCCCGAAGCCCGACGGCTACTACGGTGCCTCGAAGGTGTTCGGCGAGCACATCTGCCGGACGCACGCCCGCCGCGACGGCGCGCCGAACCAGGTCTACTCGATTCGCATCTCCAGCGTGCGGACCGAGCGCTACGACCACCCCTACGGCGACGCGGAGCGCGGCGTCGACCGCGGTGACGAGCACAAAGTCGAGGAGGGCGAGGTGTGGGACCAGTCCCAGACCGGGTCGTGGGAGCGCGGGAGCACCGAGTACGAGGAGATGGTCAAGCGACTCAAGGCGACGTGGACCTCCCAGCGGGACTTCGCGCACCTGCTCGAATGCTGTCTCGAAGACGAGTCGGTCACCTACGACACGTTCTACGCGGTGAGCGGCAACAAGGCCCGCTGGTTCGACATCGACCACGCGAAGGCGGTCCTCGACTACGAACCGGCCGACGACGGCTCCGAGTGGGACAGCCCGCCCGAGTGAGACGACGGCAGACCGTCACCGGGAGCGACGGCCACATCCGGCGGCGGCGAGACCGCCCGCTCAGTACTGCTTGATTTTCAGCTCGATGATGTTCTTCTTGTTCAGGAGCGCTGGGCCGAGTTCCTCCTCGATGCGCCCCGGCTCGATGCGGCTCATCGGGCCGCTGATGCTTATCGCGCCGACGGCGTCGTCCGGCTCCGACGTGATTGCGGTCCCGACGGCGCAGACGCCGGGGTAATGTTCGCCGCGGTTGATGGAGTAGCCACGGTCGCGAACCACTTCGAGGTCCTCGTGGAGCGCCTCGCGGTCGGTGATGGTGTCGTCGGTCAGCGCCGGGAGGCCGCGGCGGTCGATGATTCGGTCGACCTCGTCCCGCGAGTGCTCCGCGAGCATCGCCTTCCCCGTCGCCGTCGAGTGGAGGTAGAGGTGGTCGCCGAGCGGCGCGTCGTCGTCGATGGACTCCGGGCTCTGGGCCTTGTAGAGTTGGACGGCGAACCCGTTTTGCTCGACCGTCACGTTGGTGTGCTCGCCGGTCTGTTCTTTCAGTTCGTCGAGTTCCGGCTTGGCGACCCGGTACAGCGCCATCCCGTCGCGCATCGACCCGCCCATCTCGAGGAACCGGAGGCTACAGCGGTACTCACTTCCGACCTTGACGACGTAGTCGGTGTCCACGAGCGTCGCCAAGTGGATGTGCGCCGTGCTGACCGGCATCTCCATGTCCTCGGCGGTCTCCGACAGCGTCGCGCCGTCGACTTCGCGGAGGTACCGAATGATGTCGAACGCCTGTTCGACGCTCTGTATCCGCCGCGAGCCCGACCCGGTGGAGTTCGTCATGATTCGACAATGGGCCACCGCGTGCCTAATAGCACCGATTCGTTTCAACGATGTTGGATTTCGAGGTGGCAAACGCCTCGGCTACCCGCGTCACGGGTCGAGGCGTCGCTCGCCACGGGTCGGATGCTCGCAAAAAACGCGGGTCGCCGGGTGGCATGCCAGTCGATATGCGGACTTCGCGGGTCAGTCGCGGTCGCTGTCCGCCGCGTCTTCGGTGACGTTACTGAATCGAGTCTTCGGGACCGACGATGGTCAGGTTCTCGAACAGTTCGTCGTAGCCGTTGAGTTCGTAGAGGTACTCGCCGTCCAGTACTTCCTCGCGGACGGAGTCCTCGGCGCTGAGCTTCTCGTGGGCGCGTTCGAGGACCTCCTCGGCTCCCTCGCGGGGGATGACCGCCAGGCCGTCGTCGTCGCCGATGACGATGTCGCCGGGGTCGACGCTGACGCCGCCGACGGAGACGGTGACGTTGATGGAGCCGGGGTCCTGCTTGAGCGGCCCCTGCGGGTTGACGCCGCGGCCGTACACCGGGAACTCCATCTCGGCGATTTCCCGACTGTCGCGGTACGCGCCGTCGATGACCAGTCCGGCGAGGCCGTTCGCCTGACAGGAGGTACACATCAGTTCGCCGACGTGGCCCGTGTCGGTGTAGCCGTCGCAGTCGATGATGAGCACGTCGCCGGGCTCGGTCATCGTGATTGCCTTGTGGATGATGAGGTTGTCGCCGGGCGCGGCCTTCACCGTGACCGCGGTCCCGGCCATCTCGACGCCGTCGTAGGCGGGACGGAGGCCGGCGTCCATGGTCAGTCCGATGTTGCCGGTCACGTCGGAGACGATGGTGCTCGGAATCTCCTCGAACGCCTCGACGAGTTCGTGGTCCGGTCGCTCTACGTCGGGCTCTATCGTGTGCATACCCGACCCGATGCGGACGATTCACGTTAAACTATCGGTCGGTCGAACGCTTGCGGTCCGCGCTCCGAGTCGAAACTACTGGCGCTCGCGGTGGCACGGGAACCAACGAAAGGGAGAAGGGCGCAGGTACGTGTCGAGTAGGGTGCCTCAGTCGCGGGGGAGTCGGGATTCGAGTGCGGCTTACTGCTCTTCGATGCCGAGTTCGTCGACGAGGTTGCCGTAGAACTCGTACTGCTGGTCGAGGAAGTCCTGGAGCTCGTCGGGGCCGCGTTCGACGCGGATGAAGTTGTTGTTCTCCATGAACTCCACGAACGAGTCGTCCTCGTAGACGGCGCTGTACACGTCGGCGAGCTGTTGCTTCAGTTCGTCGTCGATGCCGGCGGGCGCGAAGTGCGCGAGCCACGAGCCGATGGAGATGTCGAGGCCCTGATCTTGGAGCGTCGGCGTGTTCGGGAGCGCCTCGACCTGCTGGTCGAACGCCACGCCGAGGGCGGTCAGGCCGCCGTCTTGGACCTGCGGGGCGACCTCGGCCGCGCCGACCGCGGTACAGTCGACCTCGCCGTTCACGACGGCCGTCATGGCCGGCGCGGCACCCTCGTAGGAGATGTGTTCGACGTTGACGCCGGCCTCGCTGGCGATGCCGGCGGCCGCCATGTGCCACGACGAGCCGAAGCCGGAGTTCGCCATCTGCAGGGTGTTGTCCTGCCCGTAGGTAATCCACTCTTCGAGCGTGGAGAACTCAGCGTCCTCGCTGACGACGAGCGCCGCGGGGAACTCGGTGTACTGCATGATGGGCGTGATGTCGTCGGGGCTGAGGTCGGCGATACCGAGGTGTTCGAACAGCGCGATTTCCGGGGCCGTACAGCCGATGGTGTGGCCGTCGGGTTCGGCGTTGGCCGCCGCGTTCATCCCGACCGAGCCGGAGCCGCCGGTCTGGTTGCTGACGTTCCACGAGACATCGGTGTGGTTCTCGGCCGCGTCGGCGACCGCGCGACTGGTTCGGTCGGCCCCGCCCCCGGCCGACCACGGGGAGATGACTTCGACCGGCCGAGAGGGCCACTCCTGTTCGCCGGAGAGACTGCCGAGACAGCCGGCAGAGAGCGCCACTCCGCCGACGCCGGCGGCCTTGATAAAGTTCCGTCTGTTCAGCGCGCTGCGTCCACTCCGATTGCTAATGGTATCGTCTCCCATTGTACCCGAATGTTTGAACAATCCATACAATAAGCATTGTGGTCCCTCCGAATATGGCGCGAAGGCCGCGGGTTCGGCGTGGTCGCTCGTTCCGCGCGGCCGCGAGGGTCGTTCGCCGTCTCGGTCGAATCAACTGTGGAACGTCGGGTCGGACGAACAGATTCGCGCGCGAGCGCGACTGGTCGCCGCCCGCAAGCTTCTCCCCCAAGAGCGTAGATTTATACCCCGGCGGTATTCAAGGAGATATATGCGCGGGTTAGCCAAAACGAGCCGAGAGCCCGGAGCTATGGAACTCGTCGACGTCGAGACACCCGAGCCGGCGTCGAACGAGGTCCTCATCGAAATCGACTACGCCGGGCTCTGCGGGAGCGACGCGGGAATCTACAAGTTCAAATCCGCCTTCGAGCGGATGAACATGCCGACCATCATCGGCCACGAGTACACCGGCCGCGTGGTCGAACGCGGCGACGACGCCACCCGATTTTCCGTCGGTGAGCGCGTGGTCGAACGACCGATTCGCGGCTGCGGCGAGTGCTTCCAGTGCCAAATCGGCGAGGAGAGCATCTGCCAGGACGCGGAACTGACCGGTATCGACCACGACGGCGCGTACGCCGGCTACATCGCCGTCCCGGAGTCGGCGCTCCAGTCGGTACCGTCGAACGTCGACCCGAAGCACGCGGCGCTCGTCGAACCGACGGCGATTTGCACGCGCGCGGTTCTCCGGAACTCCCGCGTCGAAGCGGGCGACCGCGTGCTCGTCGCCGGCCCCGGGCCCATCGGATTGCTCTGCGCGCAGGTGGCCGCCTCGCAGGGCGCGGAGGTCGTCGTCGCGGGCGTCGGTCGGGACACGAACTACCGACTGCCGCTCGCGGAGAAACTCGGCTACCCCGCACTCAACATCGAGGAAGACGACCTGACCGGCATCCAGCGCGAGCTGACCGGCGGCGTCGGCTTCGACGTGGTCTTCGACACGACCGGCCACCCGTCGGGACTACCGATGGCCGTCGAGCAGGTCCGCAAGGGCGGCCAAATCGTTCTCGTCGGCCAGACCGGCGAGACCACGATGGAGTTCACGCCGCTCGTCCGCGCCGAAATCGACCTCCAGTGTACCTACGGTGCGACCTTCGAGGACTTCGAGCGGGCGTTCCGTCTCATCGGCACGGGCGACGTCGACCACGCCACGTTCCTCGACGACCGCTTCCAGCTCACCGAGTCCGAAGACGCCTTCGAGGCGTTCCTCGCCGGCGAGACCTGCAAGCCGGTGTTCGACGTTTCGGTCCTTCGAGACTGACGCGACCAGTTCCGTCTCGTTCGCAGCCGACTCTCCTCAGCGATTCATCTCTCGACCGCGGTTTTTCTCAGACGCAGGTCGCTCACCGCCTCGCTCGTCTGTCACGTCACTCGTTCGTGTCTCGGTCGGACGCCGTTTACGGCGCGGCCGCTCGGGGTCGACGGTCGGAAAAGCATGCCGCGGAGTGGGCTATCGAGGACTATGACGCCGTCGGCGTCGCTCGGTACGACGGGTCAGCGTCGGGGTCACTCCGGCCGGGGGTCCCACTCGCGCTCGACGAGGAAGTCGTCGAGTTTGCCCTTGGGGTCCTCGAAGACGTGCGAGCCGTGGAAGACGAGCAGCGTCTCGAAGTCGTACTGGAGCAGGTCGTAGAGGTTGATCTCTGCGGCCTTGTGGTCGTCGTTGAACAGCGCCGGCGGTGGGAGGAGGTAGCCGGCCGGGAGGCCCGCGCGGTCGGCCCCGTCGAGGGCGTCCCCGGAGATGAGAATCCCGCGGTCTTCGAGCAGGAGCGCCGAAGTCGCCTTCGTGTGGCCCGGTACCTCGATGACGCGGATGTTCCCGTCGAGCACGTCGCCGTCGGTGAACGCCACGTCCGGTTCGTAGTCGATGGCCTCGTGGAGCTTCGACTCGTTGGCCGACGCGAGGAGTTCGGGGTCGAACGCTTCCATCACCGACGGGAGGCCGCCGTGGTGGCCGTGGTCGCCGTGGGTGATGATGACGCGGTCGACGCCGCCGTACTCCCGCTCCAGAATCTCGACGAGTTCGTCGCCGTCCTCGTCGAAGCCGGTGTCCACGAGCGTCGTCTTGCCCGCCGGCGCGTCCTTCAACACGAGCACCCGGACGTGTTCGAACTGAATCTGGTCGATACCCTCGGTGACGTTGCTAACACTCATTCCGGTGGAACGGTAGTTCGCAACGCTGGTTAATTCTATCGATGGCCGCGAACCCCGGCGTTGTCGTCCGCGGACATGTCGCATCGCCGACCCCATCGACCGGCGACCGAATCGCGGTCCGTTGTGCGGTCGCCCACTCTCGACGGCTCGCTGCGGGCGCCGGTGGACGATAGTCTCGGTCGTATTTCGCTTCGTGTCGAAATCGTGACTTTCAGCCCCGAACGGGCGCGTAAATACCAATATGTTTATTACATACGATTGCTTGGTATCATACCACGAGGCAGAAGAAATAATGGTAATTCAGAAAGTCGGGGCCGTGCTTGATAGAATCGGCTTGGAGAGTGTTCGTTCAAGTCCGCTGTCAGTCTTCTTCATCCTGTTTTCGGCCGTCGTCATCTTCTTCGCGAGCCAGTTCCCCTCGGGTGACGGCGTCGGGCCGTCGTTCTTCCCGATTGCGGTGTCGCTCGGCATCATCTTCTTCGCCGGTATCGACGTGCTGACGGGGTCCGAGACGGAACTCGAAATCTCGGAGTTCGACTTCAGACCCGCGGCCGTCGTCACGGCGTTCCTCGTCGGATACGTCCTGCTGATGCCGCTTTTAGGGTTCCTCGTGTCGACCATGCTGTTCATGCCGGTCGTCCTCTACTACTCGGACATCCGCTCGAAGTTGCTCGTCGCGGCGCTGTCGATTGGGTTCCCCGTCGCGCTGTTCTACATCTTCGGCCGGATTTTCCTCGTGCGCCTGCCTGAGGGCGTCATCCCGGTGTCGCGGCTGCTGCCACAGCTCCCGCTGGTGGTGACCTTCTGATGGTCGTCGAGTACATCTCCCAGGCGCTCGTCAACCTCGCCGACCCGTTCGTCCTCCTGCTGATGGTCGGGGGTATCTTCCTCGGCATCCTCATGGGGTCGATTCCGGGGATGACCGCGACGATGACCATCGCGGTCCTGCTGTCGTTCACCTTCACGATGGAGCCGAGTCAGGGGATGATTCTCCTGTTAGGTATCTACGGTGGCGCGGTCTACGCCGGGTCGATTCCGGCGATTCTCATCCGCACGCCGGGCACCCCGTCGGCGGCGGCGACCATCTTCGACGGCCACCCGCTCTCCCAGAAGGGCGAGGCCGGTCGCGCGATTCGCGTGAGCACCATCGCGTCGTTCGTCGGCGGCATCATCAGCGTCCTCGCGCTGATGTTCTTCTCGCCGGTCATCGCCGACGCCGCCCTCCGGTTCCGGTCGCCGGAGTTCTTCGCACTCGCCTTCTTCGGGTTGACAATCATCGCCAGCGTGAGCGGCGACTCGCTCACGAAGGGGATGGTCTCGGGCCTGCTCGGGATGCTCGTCGCGACGGTCGGTATCGACCCCGTGACCGGCTTCCACCGCTTTACGTTCGACATCCCCGAACTGCTCACGGGCGTCGAGTTCATCGCCGTCATGATCGGCCTCTTCGGCATCGCCGAGGGGCTTCGCAAGTACTCTCAGGGCATCAACAGCGGGAACGACCGCGTCGACCAGGAGATATCCGGCGTGTTCCCCTCGCTTTCTGACCTGCGGTCCATCGCACCGGTCAGCGTCGGTTCGGGCGTTCTCGGGTCGTTCATCGGCGCGATTCCCGGCGCTGGCGGCGACATCGCCGCGTTCATCACGTACAACGAGGCCACCCGCTGGCTCAAAGACAGCGTCCCATCGTTCGGTGAGGGGAACATCCGCGGCGTCGCGGCCGCCGAATCCGGGAACAACGCGAGTACCGGCGGCGCATTGATTCCGACGCTGACGCTCGGTATCCCGGGCGACTCCGTCTCCGCTATCCTCATCGGCGCGCTGTTGGTCCACGACGTGAACCCCGGGCCGGGCCTGTACCAAGAAGAGCCGGTGTTGCTGTACACCATCTTCGTCGGGTTCCTCCTCATCTACGTGTTCATCCTCATCTTCGGCATGCTCGGCGCGAACTACTGGGCGCGCCTCATCAACATCCCGAAGTCCCACATCTGGCCCGTCATCCTCGTGCTGTGTGTCATCGGAGCCATCGCCCTCCGCGGTAACGTCTTCGACGCGTGGATCATGCTCGGCGCGGGCGTGTTGGGCTACGTGATGCGGCTCCGGGGGTACCCGCTGGCACCCATGGTTCTCGGGCTCATCCTCGCCCCCATCGCGGAGGAGAACCTCCGCCGGTCGCTCGTCCTCTCGGGCGGCTCGCCGACTATCTTCCTCACGAGCCCCATCGCCCTCGTCATCATCCTGCTCGGCCTGGGCGCGATTGCGCTGCCCGCCGTCCGCTCGATTCGCGCGTAGCACCGCGTTCAGACCTCGTCCGATTTTCTTTTCTCGCGGCACGCGCGTTCCGTCGAGCGCCGTCTCGCGTCGCCGACTGTCCACGAACCGCGCTGCGCTCCCGTCGCCTCGCTGAGCCCCTGCCGCGGCTGGCAGGGTTTCGGCCCGCTCGCTTCCGCATCTCTCTGTCGTACCTTCGTCGAGAGCGGAGCGTACCGCTCGACTCGCCCTCAGTTTTGAGGATGTTGAAATACAGGGGTATTTTTCTCCCGTCTGGCATCGGAATTACAGCAGTACAACTGTAACGAAACTCGCCGATTCCGACCCGTATTACGACATCGTTGAACTCAGATACTGCTCGCCGGGCGAACCCGTGGGCGGAGGACGACCGTCGGGACCGCGAGCCGCGTCGACGCGGTTGCTCCGAACGAGATTCGGCGAAACGATATTATATCTCTCCGTGGTACACGCTGGTATGGTCGTTGTTGCAGCAGTCGACCGGTCAGGTCGCTCATCACACGTTGTCGCGGAAGCCGCATCGCTGGCGGCGGCGTTCGACGAACCGGTCCACGTCGTCCACGCGTTGACTCGCTCGGAGTTCGTCGACCTCGGGCTGACGAGCGCACAGGCCGAGGAGCCGAAGGACATGGCGGAGATTCGGTCGGCCGCCGCCGAGATGGCCGAAGACGCCGTGCCGGAACTGTCCGTCCCGTACGAGACGGTGGGCCTCGTCGGCAACCCGGCCGAGGAAGTCACCGAGTACGCCGACGAACAGGACGCGAGCTACATCGTGGTGAGTCCGCGACGGCGCTCGCGCACCGGGAAGATGCTGTTCGGGAGCGTCGCCCAGTCCATTCTCCTGAACGCGTCGTGTCCGGTCGTCTCGACGCTCGCCGCCGAGGAATAGCCGTCTACCGGCGACGTCACCCACCGGGCGGCCGTCGCGCAGTACCGTTTCGGGGCACCCGTTATCCGTCCCTGAGAACGCGCGACCCCCTTTTTACCGCGACTCGCCGTAGCCTCGACTGCTCATGACAGTAACAGCAGTCGCAGACGGCGTGTACACGATACAGTTCGACCACGTCCGCGTGTTCGTCCTCGAAGACCGGCCGACTGGCACGACCACGCTGGTCGACGCGGCGTTCCCCGACGACGGCGACGAGCTGGTATCCGTGCTGGACTCGGAGTTCGGCGGCGTCGACCGTCTCATCATCACCCACGGCGACGAGGGTCACTTCGGCGGAACGCCCGCGGTGTTGGACGCGTTCGACCCCGAACTTCTCGTCCCCGGCGGGGCGAAGGGGTTCTACGACGCGCTCGACGTCGAGGCCGACCGGCACTTCCGCCACAACGAGATACTCGACGGCGGGATTCGAATCGTGCAGGTCCCCGGTCACACGGTCGCGAACAGCGGCCTCCTCTTGGAAGACGAGGGCGTCTTCATCGCCGGCGACGTACTGGAGGGCTCGGACCGCCGCGGCCTCCCACCGGGATTCTTCGTCCCGCCCGCGGCGCAGTTCAACGACCTGAGCCACGAGGAGGCCGAGCGGAACCTCATTAAACTGTTCGACTACGACATCGAACGGGTCCTCGTGAGCCACGGCACGCACGTCGACGAGGATCCGCTCGGGAAGTTGGACGACTGGCTCATCGACCGCGAGTGGACGCTGTCGTACTGAGCGAGTTCGGGTTGAACAGGTCAGCGGTGCGTCCGGTCGGCGCACGCTCGGCCACACAGCGCCGACCGTGTTCACAACCCAAAACTCACAGAACTATTTGATGTATTGGTATCCGATACTTTTGGGTATCTACGATGGCGGTCCTGTTTGGTTACGCTGTCAGATACGCACCAATATCTACTCTGTAGTGTCTATCACGCCGATATTCTTGGTACAATCTATTTTCGAATTAGTGTTGCGAGTGCAGAGTGGATATTCGTACAATTTGGCCTATTTCTCCCGATGCAACGGTTACAAAGACGGTTTCTTGTCGTCAGATGGGGGGTTTGCCTGTGCCGGCTAAAAAATCTCCGATATAATATGATTTGATAAAAACATCAAAATTAGTATATTTTTTCTCTTGCCCCTCGGCAAGCGACTACTGACCCATGTTCTGATGGAGTCGAATCCGCTTCGGCTCGTTCCGTCCCGAGAACGCGCGGATTCGCACGAGGTGGTCGTTGGACTGGCGGCGGACCTCGCGCCCGTCGTCCGTGATGGTCCACTCCTCCGGTCCCTCGCCTTCGGTCACGCCGACAATGAACGAGGTGTTGCGGGTGTTCCGCCAGACTTTCCGAACGAACCGCTTGTCCGCGCCGCTCTGGAGCGGTTGCCCGCTCACCGGGTGGGAGTGTGCGCCGCCGGCCAGGCGGTGGTCGATGTCCTTGTGGAGGCTGGCCAGTCGCCGGAGGTGCGAGAAGAACTCCGAGGTAAACGAGATGGAGTCCGTGCGACTCCGGAGGAAGTCCGGATGGTCGATGGCGTGGTGGTGTCTAATCAGCCCCTGCTCGTCCGCGTACACCGTCGAGTAGACCTCTCGGCCCGGCGTCGCCGTGGCCTGAAACGTCAGTTCGTTCAGCACGTGTTCGGTCACGTCGACGACCGAGGGGTCGCTCGACGCGGGCGCGTCACCGAACGGGACGATTCCCGCACCGGCGTCGACATCGTCCGCGGGTGTCTCCGGGGTCGCCGCCGGCGACGCTGACGACCCCTCGGGCCGCGTCGCCGACGGCTCCGACGAGGGCGATTTCGAACCGTCACCGCTCGGCGAACTGTCGGCTTCGTCGCCCGAAGTCGTCCCCGCCGGGACCGGAAACTCCGCCGGGAGCGCCGTCTCGGACTCCGGTGCGGTCCGCGACGCCTCGTCATCGGACGGCACTCGGCCGCTCGGCGCTCCGTCCGACGAGGAGCGATTCGGTCCGCGCTCAGGGGCGGCCGGCCGGCTCTCGGGCGTCGCTTCCGCGGAGTTCGACGCGGGAGGCGATTCGTCCGACTCGGAAGGCGGCTGAGTCGACTTCCCCGAAGGCTCCGGGCGCGTACTCGCCGGCGCATTCGAATCGTCCGACGCCGCGTTTCCGTTCGGCGGCGCGTCGTCTCCCGCGCCGGGAGCGTCGTCAGCACCGCCCGCACCGTCGCCGCCGTCGGCTTCGGCTCCACGAGCGTCGCTCTCACCCTCCGCGTCGGGCTGGTCGTCGGTGGAACCGGCACCCGAACTACCAGCGCCCGGACTCGACTCGTCTTTTTCCGGGGTCGAATCGGCTCCCCGATTCGTCCGGGTCGGTCCGTCTTGGTCGGGCGTCGGGCCGGTCGTCGAGTCATCTGATTCCGCACCAGCCTGCGGTGCCTCCTCGTCGGGCGCATCCCCTCCAGTTGGCGGCGACGACTGCGACGAACGGGGCCGGGTGGACCCGCCCGACGCGCGGCCGCCGTCCGGTGTGGTCTGTGGGGTCGTCTCGTCGTAGGGCGTCGCCCCGTCGTCCGCACCGGGCGACTGCGGAGGGTCCTCACCCGACGACTCGGGCGGGGTGGTGGGCGTCGACTCGTCAGCGGGGGCCGAACTTCTCGTCGGTGTCGAACCGCCTCTCCCGGTCGGTCGTCCGTCGGCGTCGTCAGTCGATGCGTCACCGGACGGAGGGCTCCCCGGAGAGTCGTCGGACGACGCGGTCACGTGGTCGGGGAGGTCGACCGCCGACGCGAACACGAACCCCGCGACGTGAATCGCGGGGCGGTCCCACTCGACGACCTCGATGACCGGCGCGTAGTCGGACAGCACTGACCGGACGGGGCCGGTCCACTCGGAGGGTGCCGACGCGGCGATGAAGTCGGGTTCGGTCCGGGCCATCGGGTGCCGTGGCTCGCCCTTGTGTCCGCGGAGCGCCTTCAGGGTCCCTTGGCTCTCGCGTTCGGTCCCGGGTCGGTCCGACGCCGGGAGCGTCACGGTGCGGACGGAACCGACGCCGGAAATCCCGTCAGTCCGAATCAGCGCCGGGAGGTACCGGAGCACGTCCGAGAGGACGGCCTCGTGGTCCGGGGTGACCACGAGCAGTAGCTCGTACGTCCGGCCGAGTCGCTCGACGGTCGTCTCGTTGTTCGCGGTCCCGACGAGAACGGGACTCACGTCCCGACAATGAACGCCGAGTTCCTGCGGGATGCCTTCGAGCGTCGACGCCAGCGGGCGCTTGATGGGCGAGACGACGCCGAACGCGTCCGGGAGCGGCCGCGAGTCCGACGCACGCATGAGGTGGTCGACGATGACGGACACGTCTCGCTCGTCGGATAGGCGGCTCACTGAAATCGACGGCGGGTCGTTCGTGTCGCTCGCGTCGTCCGCGTCCGAGAGGTCCGAGCCGTCCGGGTTCGTCTCGGCGTTCGCGTCGTCCGCGTCGTCCGCCCCATCGAGCGAAGGCGCGCCCTCGGGCTGGCGGTCCGGTGGTTCGTCTCGGGTCGCCCTAAACGGGACCACCCTCCGAACGGCCCGTCGGAGCGCCCGCAGGCGCGGGCGGAATGCGGGCACCAGCCCGAAGAGACCGAGGTTCGGAGCGATGGCCGCCTCGACCGATTCCGGAGCGACGACCGCGACCACGCCCAGTCCGAGGAGCACGGCGGCCGTCACGCCGAGTGCGACCCAAAGGAGGCAGCGGCGTCGGCTGGTGCTGGAGTCGTTGTCGCTCGATTCGTCGGCTCGCTCGTGGTCGTCGGCGGCGGGTTCGACGACTGCGCTCAGTTCTACGAGTTGAATATCGTCTGTCATGGTCGGTGAAAACGCGCGTTCGTGGGTCGTCTGCGGGCGGTACGGCTTACTGCTCCGGGAGCGCCGGCTCGATGTGGTCGGCAAAGAAGCGCTCCCATCGGTCGACGGGGTCGCTCACGCCGAACTTCGCCGTGTGCGACTCCCACACCTGCCGGAGCGGCGACGATTCGTCGTGGATTTCCGCGTCGACGTACGCCGCGCCGGCCCGGCGGACGTGAGTGTGTATCCACCCCGCGTCGAGCGGCCAGAAGCCGACGACGTGGGCGTTGGACACGTCCGCGTGAATCGTCCGGAGGTTGTGGTGCTGGCCGAGGGTGACGCCGTGGGGCAAAACGACCATCAGGTCCGGTTCGGCCAGCGTCGGCACGGTCGCATCGGGCTCGATGTCCCCGTTTTCAATCGCCCACGGGGCCCACTGCTCGGCCGACAGCCACGGCGTGAGGCTGTTGGCCGCCCGCTGAATCGCGGGGTTGAGGTCCATCTCGGCGCGGCCGCCGATGGGGACCGTCGTCATCGCGGCGCTCCAGTAGCCGAACGACCGGTTCGCCACGTCGGTGTGGGTCGTCGCCGCGAGGAACTTCGCCAGTTCCGGCGGCACGTCGTCCATCCCGACCGCCTGCGACCGGTGGTCGATGAGTATCGCCGGCGCGTCCATGACCGCGACGCCGAGGCCGGCCAACAGCGCGTTCTGCGGGTTCTTGTACAGTCCGTCCGCGGTCTTGTGCGAGGGAACGACCACGTCGACCGTCTCCTCGAAGACGAGGCCGACGTCGACGAACTTGTAGGCCGGAAAGCCGGTCCCGAGCGACGACGGGACCAGCGCGTGGTCCGCGTCGTACGACAGCCTGAGCAGTTCGCGCTCGACTTCCGGGGCGAGCATCGGCGTGACGTCCTCGATGCGAAGCGGATTGCGCCCGAGTCGGACGTCCTGGACGAACCGCGTCGGAATCGACGTTCCGAGCATCTCCTCGGCGCGGGAAATCCACTCGCGCCGCACCACGTCCGCGAGCGTGTTCGGCGGGAAGAACACGCCCACGCTGTTCTCGTCGTGGTCGTCGCTGTCGGCGCTCGGTCGGTCCGCCGCCGCGTTCGCCTCGACCGCGCCGCCGCCCGCACCGTCGGTGATGACCGCGTCGTCGTTCGACTCGTCGGTGCCGCTCCACGGAACCGCGCTGCGTACGTATTTGGATATGTTCATGTGTGGCTCCGTGAGTAGTTATCTGAGGCCGGACCCCTCGACCTCGCGGTCGCCTTTTTTGCGTTTCGTCTCCGGTTCGGACTGTCCGCGACGGCCGAGGGCGAAGCCGATGACGGTCGTCACCGCGCCGAGAGCGACGACAACTCCGCCCGCGAACCACGTCGGCGACAGCAGGTTCGCCAGTCGGACCGCGCCCATCGAGGGAAGCGACGACTCGACGTCGCTGTTCAGCTGTCGCGCCGCCCGGTAGCGCTTCCGGTGGTCCGAGAGCGTCTCCGGGGTCTGGGCGCGCAACTCGGCGGCGCGCTCCGTGAACTCGGCGGTGTCGGCCGTCGCGTAGCCCTTCGCTTCGCGCTTTTCGATGAAGCCGACCGTCGCGTTGAGGTTCCGCGCGGTCCCGTCGGCGTAGGCGCGGGCGAGGGCCGCGGTCGCCTGCTTCTCCGCGACCGACCAGTGGTCGGCCGCGGTGTCGTAGTTCGCTCGCGTGTAGCTCAGGTTCCCCGTCTCGATGCGGTTCTGGACCGTCTGGAGCGTGCTCGCCTCGACCGAGACCATCGGTCGGTCGTCGAGGCGGCGGAGCTCCGCGAGTCTGTCCTTCGCCGCCTCACGGGCGTCGAGCGCCTCGTCCGCGCTCACCGAAGCGGTCGGGGGACCGGACAGTGCCGCCGGGCCGGTGTCGGCCGTGACGACTGGGACGGCGACCGCGAACAGCGAAAGCACGACGAGCGCCGCGAGGGTGGCGCGGACGACCACCGTCGTCACGGATGGCCGCCGCTCCGTCTCTTCGGACGCGGGGGAGGGACACCCGTGCCCGCGCCGTGAACTCATGTCTGATTTCAGAGTGTTCGAATTCGATTCCGTCGATTTGCTGGGATGGGTTGAGTCGTTGGTCATCGTAATATGTTGTGTGTTGGTCTTGTGGGGGCTCTCGTGACAGTCTTGATTTTGTCTTCTCGTCACACAATTTGATTGTATGACTGTAAACAAATATCTTGCGTGTGACATAATTGGCGCTATTTTGTACCCTGCGTATACAGTTTATATGCGTATACAGTAGTGCAAAATCGTATGACATACACGATGACAAGAACTATCTCACCGTTTGACATACCGGCGGTCATGACGAAAGACGAGATACTCCAGGCCCGCGTCTCGAAGCGGGTCAAGCAACAGGTGGACGAGATCGCCCAGCAGAAGAACAAGAAAACGTCCGAATACGTGCGGTCGGTCATCAAGGCGAACCTCACCGACGACAGCGCGTCGGTCAACATCCCGAAGCTGTTCGAAGACGACCTCCGTTCGATTGCGCGCGACACGGGCGAGCGGACGGGCGTGTACGAGGCCATCGAGGCACAGGTCTGGGAGACGATCGCCGACGACGCCTTCCGACAGGAGGTTCGGCGGCCGGTGTTCGACGCCGACGGCGTCGTCACCATCGCCGGGCAGGGGTCCTCGACGTCGGTCGGCTACTGGCTCGCCGACCGTCTCCGCGACCGCGGCATCCGGTCGCAGGTCCGCAGCGGCGTCGAAGCCATCCAGATGCACTCGTCGGCCGACGACACTATCCTCGCCATCTCGCGGAGCGGGAAGACTGATTCTATACTCGACCTCTGTTCGAACCAGCAGGCGACCGTCGTCGCCGTGACCGACCCGGACAGCCCGCTCGCGGAGCGCGCCGACCACGTCGTCCCGCTTCCGAGCGTCGAAGAGCGAATCGACATCTACGCGACCAAAAGTCTCGTTGCCCAGCTCGCCGTCCTGCAGGTCGTCTTCCTCGACGACTACGTCGACATCCAGCGGTTTCAGGCGCGGTTTCGCGCGCTCGACGAGTTCGTCGACGGCCAGTTCAAACAGGGCGACGACGCCGCCGGCCTCTCCGGCCAAAGCGATATTCTCGCGGCCATCGAAGAACTCCAGCGGCACAACGACCTCCAGAGCGACCCGATATTCGGGACGCTCGGATCACAGCGCGGCCTCGGCAACGAGGCGCAACTCAAGCTCACGGAGTTCCTCCACGTCCACGCCGAGTCGACGCACCTCCAGAACATCGTCCACCGACTGGTCAACGTCCTCCACGGCGGTTCGAGCTACCTCGTGACGGCGATTCCGCAACAGGGCTCCGCGACGTACCGCGAGTGGAACGACGTGCTGTTCGGCGACGAAACCTCCGTCTGGAACGTCCTCCAGTCCGCGGACTTCGACCAGAAGGTCCCGCTCATCGCGTTCACGCTGAACGGTGGACCCGCAGAGCAGGCCGTCCGCGAGCGCTCGCTGTACGGTCGGAACGGCCTCGTCCGACTCGACGCCTACGCCGTCGAACCGGAGGCGCGGGACCTCATCCTCTTCGCGGCGATTCAGCTGTTCGCGTACGGGGTGCTGTGTAAACTCTGGCTCCAGGACCCGGCACTCCAGTCCCGGGTCATCCAGAGCATTTACAATCCGGCCGAGAGCACCGATGAGGAGGTGAACTAACGTGCCGAACGACGGCTGGAACGCCGACTACTTCGACGACGAGTTCGACGAGCCGGACCCGTGGGATTTCGGTTCTTCGACGTACGAGCAGCGCAAGTACCGCCGCCAGAACCGCGTCATCGAGAGCCACGTCGGCTCGCCGGAGTCGATTCTGGAGATTGGCTGCGCCGAGGGCGTGCACTCGGAACTCCTCTTAGAACGCTTCCCCGACGCGGAACTCCACGGCATCGACATCTCCGAGGCCGCCGTCGAGCGCGCTCGGGAGCGGACCGATAGCGACCGGGCGACGTTTTCCGCCGGCGAGGCGAGCGCGTATCTCGACTCCCTCGATGAGCAGTTCGACGCCATCGTCTGGAGCGAGACCATCTACTATCTCGGGGACACGATGAGCGTCCCAGAGTTCCACCGTTTTCTCGACGTGGTCGCGGGCCTGCTTTCCCCCGACGGCGTGCTCTGTATGGCGAACATCGTCGGCCAAGACGAGGGGCCGGAAGCGCCGCTCACCGAGGTGCCGATTCTGGACGCCTACAAGACGCTCCTCGCCGCCCGATTGGACCGGGTCCACGAGGCGCGCTACACCGAGCACAAATCGGAAGACGACGCCGAACACACCTACGAAGTCCTCGGCTACGTACCGAGCGCGTAACTGCCTTTTCGACCGCTTTCAGTTTGGGCGCACGGCGACCGTCAGGGCCGTCCGCGAGCGCGGCGTCGCGATTCGAACGTCGACGAGGACGGCGACGACGGCCGTCTCTCCCGCGCGCTCTTGAACGACGACGCCGTCGTCGACGACGCAGGGACCGAACTCCCGGTACGGGCCGTCGGGACAGTTCCTGAGCGCCCACCCGGCGGCCGCGGAGTCGTTCGTCCTCAGCGCGACGCCGCCCCCGCCGGCGTGCGCGCGCTCGACGCTCGCCAGCGCGGGGTCGAGTCGCGAGCGGAAATCCTCGACTGCAGCGTCTCTCGCCGCCCAGTCGTACCGGCCCGCGACGCCGGCGGCCGCCATTTCGACTCCGCTATCGGTCGTCTCAACGACGTCGTCCAGCGGCGGTGGCTCGGTGGTTTCGACCACGCCGGCGAAGCCGAGTTGCGCGTGGACGACGAGGAGCGCGAGCAGGGCTACGGCGACGACCGCACCGGAGACGAGCACCAGTTGCCCTCGGTCGTCGTTCGGTGTGCCGACCCAGCCGTCCGGGTCGGCGGCGGACCGACTCACGGGTACCACACCTCTACCATCGCGGTACAGCGCGGGACCGTGGCGGTCGCACTCCCGACTCGTGCGGTCTCCGGCGGCGGCCGACCGACCGAACCGACGTCGGTTCGGAGCGAGACGAACGCCCCGTTCGGGAGCCCCGCCGAAGCGACCTCGTGAAGCCGCGCCGCTCGGGTGTCGAAGTCGCCCGACGAAGCGCAGGCCGATCCGAGGAGTGTTCCCGTCGCGCCCGCCGGCACGGACGCCACCAGCGACGCGGCGTCCGTCGCCTGTCGCTCCAGCGAGTCCGACTCGGAAGCCGGCGTGGGTGGCACGAGTGCGAACCCCGCTGCGACGGCGAGGACGAGTAGGGTCGCGATGGCCGCCTCGACAACTGTCAGCGAGAGCTGTGCTCGGTCTCCCGTCCGGTCGGAGGCGTCGTCTGTACGGCGACGGCTCAACCGCCGCGAACGCTCGCCGTGAGGCTCACGCATCGACGGTCACCTCGATTCGCACGACCGTCGAATCAAACGCGGTTGCCGACGCGTCGACGCTCCCGGACGAGTCAGACTCGGCGGTTTCGACTCGAATCACTGGGCTCGCGCGAGACGACACCTCGACGACGCGTTCCCCCTCGATTCCGGTTGGTCGGTGGAGGACGACCCTGTCGCCGACCCGAACCGTCTGAACCGTCGTGTTCGACCCGGGATTCACCTCGAGTCGGACGCGGTTCGTCCGCCCGTCGAGCGTCGTGGTGGTCTCCTCCGAGAGATCAATGGTCCCACCGACGGTCCGTCGACTGACGGCGAGCGCACCACGGCTGACCGTGTGGCCGCCCGACAGGTCGCCCCGCTCGGCTATCGTCCGGTCATCGACCCGGACGCGGAACGCGACGCCACGGAGAGACGGAACGGCGGCGGCGAGTTCGGTGGCGTTCGTGTCGTTCGCGAGCGCCATGTCGATTGCCCCGGCCGCGCTCCCATCGTCGGACGAGACCAACGGGGATTCCGTGACCAGCGCGTCGGCGGCGCGCTCGGCGCGGTGCTGTTCGAGCGACTCGCCGGCCGCGTCCGCGAGGGCCCGGTCGGCGGCGACGACGGCCCCGACCGTGACCGCGGTCACGAGTACGAGCGCCACCGCAAGTCCGGCGAGCGTCGTCTGGGCGCGCGCTGTGGGCCGGTTACGGTCACCCATCGGTACCTCCCGACACGGGTTCGTTCGCGAGTTCCAGCGTCGCGCCGTCGTCCTCGACGACGACGCGGACGACGCAGTCGTTTCCGCTGTCCCACGCGCCCGAGACGGTCACCGATTCGGGAAGCGTGACTGGAACCTGCCGGTCGAACGCGTCGTTCGGGTGGTCGAGGACCAGTGCCGGGGCGGTCGCGTTCGAGTCGCCCCCGAACGTAGCGTTCGGGACGTACGCGACCCGATAGGCACTCCCGCGAATCGCGCGGGGGAGGTCCACGTCGGCCCGTCTGGACCCGCGGACCGCCGACTCGGGGACGACGGCGTTCGATTCGACCTGTTCAGTCGCCGTCGCGAGCGTTCGGTCGGTGAGTTCGTGACCGACCGCGGCGCGGTGGTCGGGGACGACGCCGCCGAACAGCACAGTGGTCAAGAGCCCGATGAACAGCACGGCGATGGCGGCTTCGAGCGCTTTCCCGACGACGGGGACCACGGCACGGTCGGCGGTGCGGCGGGCAAGCTCGGTCGGTGACGGGGTCGACCGGCGGGGCGCGTCAGCCACGGTCGACCACCACGGCAAGGTCGTATCGAGCGACGGTGAGCGTCCGGTCGCCGGAGACGACGGCGACGACGCTCTCGGTGCCGTCGCCGTCGAAGTCGGCTCGGCTCGTCTCGAACCCGCGGCCCTCGAACGCGCGTTCCCACGCGTCCGGGGTCGCTGTCTCGACGGCGACGGTGTACTCGTCGCTCGGCAGGTCGGACACGGCTCGCGTCGTTCGCGTTCGGAGCGCCGCACCTCCGCCGAGACCGCCGCCGTCTGTGGCCTCGGCAGTCAGAACGGGCACCGTGAGAAATGCTGCGTCGCCGGCGAACGACAGCGGGACGGGCGTGACCAGCGAGGCCGCGTCGCCGGTTCCGCGGACGACCGCGCCGCCGACGAACGCCACGCGTTGGCCGCCGAGGTCGGCGACGTAGCCGTCGGCGTCGTAGGTTCTGTTGGTCCCCGTCTCGGGGATGACTCGGACTGTCCTGTTCACCCGCGAGAGGTCGCCGTCCGTGACGCGAACCGGGTAGCTGTCGTTTGCGCCGGCGACGACGCCGTCTCGGAGCGACGACAGCCCGTCCGCGGCGGCGTCGGCGTCCGCGGTGGCGATTTGGGCGTCCACGAGCCCGCCGACGCTGGCGGTCAGGAGGCCGATGGCGACCACGCCGATGCCGAGCAGGAGCGCGACGCCGACCACGTTCGCTTGGCCGCGGGTCGCGGTCATATCAGTCCCACCCCGGCGTAGACGAGATAACACGCGATGACGAGCGCGCCGGAGTGGAGCAACGCCTCGTAGCGCCCGCGGCTGGCCGTCCCGGAGAACCACCCTGACGCGAGCATCGTCGCCTGCGTGACGACGTACATCCGGTAGCGGTCGCGTTCGAGGTCCACCGCGCCGGCGTTGATGGCGAACGACCCGCCGGTCGAGAGCGTCGAGAGCTGGGCGAAGCCGTCGAAGACGTGGACGTTGACGGCGACGGTGATGCCGATGACGAGGAGCGCGGTCGTCCAGCCGACCGCGACGTAGACGAGCAGTCCCGACCGGAGCGCGCGCTTTTCGTGGTAGAGGCGGCCGATTTCGGTCTGGAGCGTGTCGAAGACGGTCCCCGTGTCGCTGCCGCCGTCGAGCGCGCCGACGACGAGGCCGATGGTCTGTTCGGCCATCGGCGTCCCGACGCGGTCGACGAACCGCGCCAACGCGGCCGTTCGGAGGTTCACGTCGGTGCCGGAGCTCGGCGCGGTGAACCGGAGGTTGAGCGCCAAGTCGGCCACGTCCGAATCGAGCGGCCCGAGGTCCACGTCGCGGCCGACGCGCTCGACCGCGTCCCCGAAGGGTCGACCGAGGCTGACGTGCCCCGAGACGGCGTGGACGAAGTCCTTCAACTCGCGGTCCTTCGCGTCGTCGAGGCGGGCGCGGCGGACGCCGACGAGTCCGACCGGGGCCGCGTAGGCGACGTAGCCGACGAGCGCGACGCCGACGGCGTCAGCGCCGGCGAGGGCCGCGATGCCGGCCACGACAAGCCCCGGAAAGACGAAGACGACGGCCGCGCTGGCCGGGTTCGACAGCGCCGAGTCGAGGACGCGGAACGCACCGGTCGGCCGGCCGTACTCGACCGATTGGTCCGGCGGCCGGAGTCCGGCGACGAGCACGCTCGCGCCGAGACCGACGCCGAGGATGAACGCGGCGCTCGCGTAGACGACGATACCGCGCGTGGTCGTCTGCCCGAGCGGCGTGACGACCGGCGCGGAGAGGCCGGGCGCGATGACGCTCATCACCGTGAGGACGATGACGAGCAGCGACGGCAGGACGAGGAGGACGATGAACAGTTCGGCGAGCAGTTCGAGGAAGCCCTCGGCGCGCTCGCGGGCGCGGTCCTGCCGGTGGCCGAGCATCCGGCTCTCCATCCGCAGGTAGTTCCGGAGCGCGTCGTCGCCCTGTCCGGCGTGCTCGCGGAACTTCAGGAGGAACGGCGCGAGCATCCCTTCGGAGGGCGTGTCGCGGGCGACGCGACGCAGGCCCTCGTTCACGTTGCCGGTCAGCGAGGCGGTGTTGAGGACGCCACGGAAGGCGACGGCCGTCTCGCCGTAGGCGTCGGTCTCGGCGACGCGCCGGAGCATTTCGCGGGGGCCGTCGCTCCCCGACGAGAGGACGTGCAGGTAGCGGACCGCGCCGGGCAGGGTTCGCTCGATGTTCTCCCGGCGGGCGGTCGCTCGCCAGCCGAGGTACCGCCCGGCGACGGCGAGAACGACGCGTCGCGTCGCTACTGCCGCCCCGAGCGCGAATACCCCGGCTACGGGGAGTCGGGGAACGACGGGTATCGGGACGTGTTCGAAAAACGGGAGCACCGCGCGGAGGACGGAGAGTGCGGCATCTATCGCCGAGTCGGGAACCGCGAGGAAGACGAGCATCGTCGGGAACGCGACGAACAGTCCGACCGCCCACGCGAGGCCGTAGGCGCGAGCGAGGTAGAGGTCGAAGCTCATCCGCATGTCGGTGCCGCGGTAGCGGCGGCGGTCCCGGTCGTGCCGGGCGGCGTCGACGTGCCGGGCGAACAGCGCGTACAGCGCCCTGTCGAGGACCGAAAGCGAGCGGACGCGGCTGACCCGCCGCTCTTCGAGTCCGGCGTCGAAACCGGTCACGGGTCGGCCTCGCCGTCAGCGTCGGAGTCGACGTCCCGCGTGTCGTCGGCGTTGGCTCCGCCGTCGGCGGTCCGCTCGGCCATCCGCCGGCGGACGCGCTCGACCGTCGCGGCTTCGTCGGTTCGGAGGTCCGAGAGGAAGCCGAACAACCGGTCCACGTCAGTCACCTGCTCGCGGACGAGGTACTCGACGTAGCGGTGCTTCCGGTGGAACTCGCGCTCGACGGCCTCCACGTCGCGGTCTGTGGCCTCGGCGATGCGGTGGAACAATCGGATGCCGGCGCGTCGGCGGTCGTCGCCCAACTGCGGGTGCTCGTACGAGAGGTCGAACGAGCCGTCGGGCGTCCGCCGGCCGACCGTGTTCCAGTGGAGCGTCCGCCCGTCTTTCTCGACGACGCCGCGGCGACCCCACGTCTCGTCGTACTCCGACTCGGGGACGAGTTCGACCACCTCGGAGACGTACCGCTCGCCGTCGACCTTGTGCGGGAAGACGACGAGGTCGAGTTCGCGGAGGAGGTACGGCGGGAGACCCTGTTCGATGACACGGTTGACGAGCGTCTCGATGTCGGCGGCGTGAGTCGTGCCGATGACGCCGTGGCCGGTGTTGAGCGTCTCGGCGAACGTGGCGAACGACTCGGGCGTGTTGATTTCGGCGATGACCTCCACGTCGGGGTTGAGGTAGTTCGCCTCGGTCATCAGGTCGGCCATCGAGACGCGCTTGAACTCGGACTCGTGGTCGCGCGTCGTCAGCGAGACGCCCGTCTCGTGGGGGAGGTGGACCTCGCGGGAGCCCTCGTCGATGCTGATTGGTCGGTGGTCATAGGGGACGAACGGCATGCACGCGTTCATCAACGTCGTTTTTCCGACCCCGGTCGACCCGGAAAAGAGCACGACGCGATGGTGCTCGTAACAGAGCCACAGCAGGGTGACGAGTTCGGTCGAGACCGAGCCGCTTTCGACGAGGTCGACCGGCGTGAGCACGTCGCCGGTCTGTTTCCGAATCGAGACGTGCGGGCCACCCTCGGAGATGACGGGGAGGGCGACGGCGCAGCGAATCGTCTCGTCGGTGTCGGCCGACGCGGGGTCGCCACCGACCGCGCCGGGTCGGAGGTTCACCTTCGCGCTCGGGTTCGAGGCGTTCAGTTCCACGCCGTCGGCGGCGGCGAGTTGAGTGACGACGTTCGTGAACTCGGTCTCGTCTTCGAAGACGAGGTTCGTCGGCACCCGCAGGCCGCCGTGGCCGGTCACGTCCGCCCGCGGAATGACTTTGACCCGTTCGCCGACGCGGTTGGCCTCTACGTCTTCGAGGTTCGGGTCGCGGATGGGAACGGTGAGGACGCCCTCGCCGACGTAGTCGCGGAGGACGTAGTAGACGAGGTCGTCGAGGCGGTCCTCGGCGAATCGGCGGTCGACCGGCGGGAGCGCGAGACCGTACTCCGAGAGCGCCGCACGGACGCGGAATCGCGTCGCGTCGACCCATGCGCGGGTGTTGCGGGCGGTGAGCCGCCGCGAGAGGAACTCGCGGGCGCGGTCACGAACGAAGTCGATGCGGTCGGCGACCACGTCGTCGACGTTCGCTTCCCAGATTCGCTCCTTGCACTCCTCGATGAGTTCGGCGTCGCCGGGGACGAGGTCAGGTTCGAGGACGGCGTACTTCGTGGCGAAGTGGTCGTCGCCGAGGAGTCGGTCGCGGTAGACCACCACGTCCACGTCGTAGCCTGCGAAGGGGACAGTGTAGTGGTCGACCCGCTCGGCGGCGATGCGGTCGGCGAACGTCACGTCGGAGTCGAACGTCGTTGTCGCCGGCGCGAAGTCCTCGGTGTGGACGACCAGCCGCTCGGAGCCATCGCCGCGGCCGGCGTCGACGACCTCGATGCGCTCGTCGAGCGCCAGCGGCGTGACTTCGCCGAGGAGCCGCAGCTCGGACAGCGCGTGGTGTTCGACGCGTCTGCGGGCGGTCGGCGTCAGGTCGAGCAGGCGGTCGAAGATGCGGCGGTACTTCGGCGAGAGGCCGGTCTCCGCGCGAGCGGCAGCGCCCTCGCGGGTGAGCGGCCGCCGGCGGACGACGGTCGAGAAGTGGTCGCGGACGGTCGCCAACGCATCGACTTCACGCGCGCCGAGCGTCGGCTCTCGGACCGCGTAGTCGAAGCCGTGGTCGGCGTCGCTGATAGTGACGACGGTGTCGGAGGCGACCTCGTACTGCGACCGGACGGTCGGCGCGTACCACGCCTTCGGGTCGTCAGGGGGAACGGGCGCTGGGACCGCGCCCGCCGCCGCGGGAGCCGAGGCGGCACCGAATTCGAGGGTGGGAGTGGGCTGCTCCGACCCGTTGTTATCGCCTTGGGTAGGCATACACCGTGGTTTGCCGAGTATTCATATTTAAGAATTTACTGCAGCAGGTTGCTGATGAAAAACCGAAACGAAACCGCCAAACACACCGTTAAACGGCTCTATACTCCGGGATGAGCAAGTCACCCATCACGTTACTAGTTACGATATTGAACAATGTTTGGGTACGTGGTTATCAAAAATGGAACCGAAAGGATTCGGTCGCAGTTCTCTGAACCCCCTCCCTACTCCTCCTGCAATGCCGGAATCCGAAGCACCACTTCGGTCCCGCCCTCGTCGTGGGCGTCGAACGTGACCGTCCCGCCGAGTTGGTCGACACCCCACTTGACCAGCCAGAGACCGAGGCCGCTCGCGTGTCGGAGTTGCGTCTCGCCGTGGGCGTTGATAGCGGCGAGTTCGCTCGACCTGATACCGGGGCCGTTGTCCTCGATTCGAATCGCGAGTTCGTCGCCCTCGTGGGTCGTCGTCACCGTGACGACCGGCGTCGCTGCTGGGTCGTGTTGGACGCTGTTTTCGACGAGTTCGCGGACGATGGGTTCGAGCGTGGGGGCACAGACGAAGTCGTGGTCGGGAAGGTCGTGGACTCGGACGTTCGCGTGGGCGAACTCGGTTCGGATGGCGTCCGCGGCGGCCCGTATCTGGACGGCTGCGGGGAGGAGACGGATGTCGCCGTTGCCGTCGCCGTCGCCCCCACGGGTCGCGCCGAGTTTGCGCGCCTTCTGGCTGATGTTGACGAGCGTCGACGCGTGGTCGTGGAGGGTTTGGGCGTGGCCCCGCGCGTCGTCGAGTTCGCCGGCGTCGATGTCGTCCAAGACGAGGTTCGCGTAGCCTTCGAGGAGGTTCGCCTCGGTCCGGAGGTTGTGTCGAAGGACGCGGTTCATCACCTCGAGTTGCTGGAGGTTCAGTCGGCGGTCGGTCACGTCGCGGAAGACGAGCGCGTGGCCGATATCGCGGCCGTGGTGGTCGGTAAAGGCGTTCGTCCGGAGTTCGAAGTACCGGTGTCCCGACCCGAGCCTGACGGTGAGGTGGTCCGTGTCCCGCTCGTCGGGCGAGAACTCCTCGATAACGTCGCTGACGGGGTTGCCTTTGAGTTCCGCGGCAGGGTCGCCGAGGATTCGCTTGGCCGCCTGGTTCGCGTCGGTGATGCGCCACTTCGTGTCGGTGACGATGACCGCGTCGGTCATCGTCTCGACCACGCGTTCGCGGGCAACCCACCGGGGGACCGGCCGGGCTTCGAGGAGTTCGTACCGGCTGACGGCGACGGTACACGCGAGGCCGGCGAACGCGAACGCCGCGGGGGTCATGTCGATTGCCGCGCCGTACAGTTCGAGAAACGTAGTGGCGACGTTTCCGAGTACGGGCATCAGCGTCCCGAGGATGAGTGCGGTGGCTTGGAGTCGGTAGATGTTCGGCATGTCGAGTGCCGTCCTGAAGATGACGACCGCGCCGGCGAGCCACAGCAGGTAGCTGTACCCCAACACGACCCAATACAGCGGCCCCCACTCGGTCTGGAGGACGGTGATCGTCCGACCGATGGCGGGGACGACGCTGACCGAACTCCACATCAAGTGGTGTGCGGGGTTGGTCCAGACGGCGACGAGGCCGGCTAGCGGGAGCACAGAGAGCGCGAGGAGCGACGCCGGTGCGGTGTAGCGGTCTCGACCGGCGTAGGAAAACGAAAAGAGAAACCACGCGAGCGGGGCCGCGAGGACGCCGACCCACTGGAGGTTCGCGAGCGTGAGTTTGAGCGTCACGTCTTCGACGAGGAGTTCGAAGAGGTAGCCCACCGACCACCAGCCGCTGGCAAGTGCGAGCACAGCGAGTCCGGTTGCCCCGGGCATCGCCCGCCGCCGCCACGCGAATAGGGCGACGTAGCCACTTACCGCCCCTGTAATCACCATCAATCCGATGATAATAAACACGAGGGGGGTCGGCTGTGTGAGGAGTTGGATGCCAAGCGTTCTCCCGAACACCTGCTGTGCAACAACCCCTCCCTCGGTGCTCAGAAACACTACCGTCACAATTCCACAGCGAGTGACAAAAACATAGTTGTAGTTATAGTGACACACCGGTGCGGGGAGCCACGACTCCGTTATGTCACGCGAGCGCCCCGCCGGTTCCGACAACCGAAGCGACGACCGCGACGCCGACGGCCATCAGCACGCCCTCGCCGTCGCGGAGCGTACAGAGTCGCTCGACCGACCGGGAGGACCCGGTGAGCGCGTAGGTAATCCACGTCGAATAGGCGACCGAAGGAAGGAGCGCGACCGGAGCCCACGCAGGGATGACGCCGACCCACGCCGCACCCGAGACGAGGCCGAGCGAGACGAGTTCTAGCCCGTAGAGGCTCAGTTGCGTGCGGCGGACGCCGACGACCGTCGGCAGGGTCTCGACGCCGTTTCGCGCGTCGCCGGTGACGTCGCGGACGTTGTGGACTTCGACCGAGATGGCCGACCGGAGGAAGAACCAGCCCGCCGCGACGGCCGCGCCGGCGGCGTACTCGGGCACCGTCGCGGCGACCGCGAGCGGGACGAAGCCGACGAGGACCGCCCACGCGAGCGAGACCGACGCCGTGTTGACGAGGAAGATGTCTTTGAGCCGGTCGACGGAGGGGAGCGGGACGAGCGGGGCGCTGTAGAACACCGCGATGACGCCCGGAAACAGCGTCAGTCCGAGGCCGTAGACGCCGCCGTGGCGGACGGCGAGCCAGAGCGCGCCGACGACCGCGAGCGCTGAGAAGGCGGTGTACAGCCGCTGGTGGGACGCCACGAAGGCGGTCCGCTCCGCGTAGTTTTCCGCGTCGGCGTCGAGGTCCGCGAGCTTATCGAAGTTGTAGATGCCGACGGTGATGAGGAAGCCGACGACGAGAGCGGCGTTCGGCGTGATTCCGGCGAGCACGGACGCGACGAACACCTCGGCGATGGTCGATGCGCCGAGGAAGACTGAACTGTGGACAACCGCACCGTACAGGCGAGGTGTAATGATTCGCATTGCACCTTCGTGTCGTGGCGCAAGTGGATTAGTTGTGCGCCAGACAACATTTTGTTCCGGTTATCCGGTTTCCGGCTGCGGTCGAACGTGTTCGGGGCCTCGCTCATTCGGCGTCGGCGCCTAGCGGGACGTATGGAGACACGGACAGCCGAGCGGACGGAGCGGAGAGAGACGGACGCGGCGGGAACGACAGAGGACGCGACAGAAGGGGCCTCGGAGACGGCGGAGACGGCAGACCCGACAGCGACCCCGGAGACGACAGCGACGACGGTCGAGGTCAACCTGACCGGACACGTCAGGTCGGCCGTGGGCACTCATCGAATGGAGTTCACCTTCGCGGGCGAGACGCTCCGAGCGTTCCTTGAGGCGTTCTTCGAGGCGTACGACGTGCGCGACCTTGTCATCGCGGAGCGCGAGGCGGACGCGACGACGCGGGGGTGGGCGCGAGTGGAACAACCCCCGGGCACGTGGCGGAAGAACCCGGAAGGGGAGCAGACGCGCCCCTACGCTCGCGTCCTCGTCAACGGCGTGTTCAACGAGAACCTCGACGGCTTCGACACGCGACTCGAAGACGGCGACCGCGTCGCGCTCATGAAGCCGTTTCTGTACTGTGTGTGAGTGGGGCGTCTGCGTGGGGTGTCTCATCGTGCGTGGTCACGGTCACGAATTCTTCCGCTGTCCGACCGCCGCAGGACTAACGTCCCCCGCCGACAGATAGCCGCTATGTCATCGCCCTCCACGGACGACTCGATTCGCGAACGCGGCCCGGACGAGGCGTTCTGCCGCGATTGCGGCGCGGTCATCGACGCGCGCGCCGAAATCTGCCCCGAATGCGGGGTCCGCCAGCGCGACCCGCCGAAGTCGTCGGTCGATTCGGCGCTCGACGACCTGTTCGAAGGCGGCAATCCCTTCGTCGCGGCGGTGCTGTCGGCGATTTTTCCCGGCCTCGGACAACTGTACAACCGCGAGCTCGAACGCGGCCTCGTCTTCGCGGTCGGCTTCATCGTCGCCTCCGTCTCGGTGATGGTCATCATCGGCTTCCTCCTCGCGCCCGCCGTGTGGCTCTACGCGGTGTACGACGCCTACACGCGGGCCGAACTCCGGGCCGAGGAGCTACGGCGGGAGGCCGACCGGGAACGCGAGACGGAGATTTCGGTCAGCGAGGAGCAGGACGACGAGCACGAGGAACGCGAGGAATAGACGCGAAGGTTCTGGAAAACCGAGTTCGATGGGTTTTGTCGTTTCACGGGTGGCCGCTCTGGAGTCCTCGGTAACCGAGACTAACCAGACAACGTGGCTCTGTTGAATTCATCTGGTGCTGATAGTTTTCTGAAGGTGTGCTGAATACAGGGCGCAAGTCGGTCACACGGCGTGCTCGTTTTCGATGGAACGCACGGAGTGGCCAGTTTCGGGACAGGAGATACTTCCCCCTCGATTACACGGTCACGACTGCCACTCCTTGCTGGAGGAACTGTCCGGAGTCGAGTTCCTCGACGATGAATTCGGCCAAGTCGTCCCTCGTCGTCGTACTACTCTCCGGGTCACTGTACCCGACCGTCGCCCGATAGTTTCCGGAGCCCGTGTCGTCGCTCAACCCGGACGGTCGAACAATCGTCCAGTCGAGGTCGGTCTCCACGACGATGTCCTCCATACGCTTCATATCCGCGTACACCCGTCGCAACAGGACGCGTTTGATGAGTAACTCGTAGAAGACGGCGTTGTTCGAATCCCAGCCCGGATACGTGCCCCCAGACGAGATGGCGATGAGCCGTGAAACGTCGTGTTCGGTCATCGCCTGAATGATGTTCGTGATGCCATCAGAGTACAACGAGACACGGCCGAGAACAGACTCCTTGCCGATCGTGGAGACGACCGCGTCCGAACCCTGTAGTGTGTCGGCGAAGGAATCGTAGTTCGTGACGTCGCCCTGCTCCACGGTGAGTCGGTCGTGGTTCACGTCGAGTTTCGAAGGCGTCCGCACGACCGCCGTCACGTGGTGGCCATCGTCGAGTGATCGGCGGACGACTCGCCGTCCGGTTCGGCCCGTTGCTCCGAAGACTGCAATGTTCATACGCCGTGGTCGGGCTCATCGTAGAAAGCGAGACGGGGTTCGGTTGACCCCGCTAGTGAGGACGCCGACCTATTGCACTCGTGGTTTGCCACCCAATTACCAGAATCCAATCGAGAGGGTTGCTGCATACACCCTCTGTATCGGTCACGCCGGTACTGACAGTTGATTAGTAACTCATAACGATGGTGCTGAACAGAGGGCGCGAGTCAGTCAGTCGAGGTGACAGAATCAGTAGCGTATAGTGATGGATGCATTCATCGGTCGATTGTGACGAATGACCTCTCTCGTACTGTACGCCTCAACGGATCGAACCCGGTGAACGAGACTCCTGCGTTACGGCCTGGTATCTCTCTTTCTGCGGTCAGCTCCGGTCTCAGCTCATCACGGACGCCGACTCCTCGTCCACGCCGTCTTCGGCCGAACTGATTCGACGGCCGTAGACGAGCAGCCAGAGGATCAGTAACACCTCGCCCACGAACGTGAACACAGCGAGTTCGAAGGTGTAGCCAGCAAACAGCACCCGTCCGAAACTATCCACCACGTAGCCGATGCCAGCGAGAGCGAGGAGCATCCCTAACACCTTCGGCACGTAGCCCGAGGGGTACGACTGGACAGCCGCAGACTTGTACAGCAGATACCCGACCAACACCAGATGGAGACCGACCAGAATCAGTGCGCCGTCCCAGATGTTGTAGAACGCCTCGATGCTCAGTAGTGCTTGCGTGGACTGTTGCTCCGTGGTGAACCCAGTCCCGGTCGCACCCAGAATCTGCGGGACACTCATGAGCTGACTGATCGCGACGACGAAGATGCCAGCGAAGACGGCTCTGAGCCACCCAGAGAGGAGTGCGATGCCAGCGTGTACCGGCTTGAATACTGTGTACAACGCCCATGCGACGGTCAAATCGAGTATGGCGACTGCGAAGAGGCTCGCGATGCCGAGTCGGAACGTGCCCTCGGCACCCAAGATAGCGGTCGCCGTTCGAGTCGCGTCCCCCGGCGTGACGAGCCCGTCCAACACCACGAAATTAGCGAACACAGCGAGGGGAGTCATCAGCAAGAGAGCGAGTCCAGCGATCACGCTCGCTCGCCCGACGGACGTCTCGGTTGTGGACGGTCGATGATACTCGACGCTCCGCTCCTGATCTGGGGTAACAGCTGCTCCAGCCATTCGTCTCTGGAGGTCTCGCACCAGCATAACGGTGCCCTAGCGCGTCCGAAGACGTCCGCTACCCGAAACGAACCCACGTCACGAGCGGTGTGAACGGCTCCCCTCGGACCGAAGACGGTGGTGCGATACAGCCCGGCCGGCCGTTGCCGTACCGAACAGATGAGAGCGGGGGACAGCCCCCGGGTTCCGGTGTCGGCCGGAGCCGGCGGAACGCTTAGCATCATCTACGTCGTACCGAACGGAATGGACTCACGGTCGGACGAGCACCTGCTGACGGGATCGGGGCGCTCCACGAGAACCGGCCCGGCTGGCTACCCGAATACGATCGAAGACCCGTCGACAGGGGCGTCCATCACGTTCCTCGAACACGGTGCCGACGAACAGGGCGCGTATTTGCTGATGGACGGCGTTCTTCCGCCGGGAACCGACAGCGGGCCCGCACGGCTCCACCCACGGGCGGAGGCACACTCGGAGGTGCTGTCGGGTCGAGCCGAGGTGATCGTTCGCGGTGAACCACACACCCTGCTCGCCGGTGAAGCGCTGACCATCGCCCCCGGAGCGCCCCACAGCATCCGAAACGACGGTGCTGATAACCTTGTCGTCCGGACGACGCTCCGTCCGCCCGGGGAGTTCGAAGCCGCCATTCGGGCACTCTACGAGGCCGGCGCAGGGAGGCAACCGGATCTGTTCGCGGTGGCGGCAGTTCTCTCTCACTACCGAGCGGACGTGCGTCTCGCAGGACTCCCGTGGGTGATTCAGCGACCGCTCCTGCGTGTGTTCGCTGGCCTCGCGACGATGCTCGGTCGGAGTCCACTCTCGTAGCCCCCGCCCGATCACGGGCCACCGACGGTGGCGCGTGCGCTCACCCACGGTCGATTACGACGGGTGGCTCCGCACTACCTCGAGGGCGTCTGGCTGGTGGGGAGGGTCGTACTCGACACGGCTATCTCCGCTGGCGGTAATATCACTACGGCAGATAACGTATGGCAGCAACGACCGGTCAAGCAGTAGAGGAAATCGAGCAGTCGCCCACGGCGGGCCGCTGGAACTATCTGACAGTCGGCGGCCTCGCCGCGCTGATTGAGGCGGCCATCTACGTGGCCGGAATCGCGTACTTCCTCGTCATCCTTGACTTCGCGAGCGTTAGCGGGGCGCTCCAGCAGGTCGAGTTGTTCGCCGCGAACGAGACGAGTCTGTCCGCGATGTACCTGCTCATCTACGTGGTCTTCGGCATCGTGCTGGTGGCACTCGTTCTGGCGCTCCACGAGCGACTCGCGGCCGATGCACCGATGCTGATGCGAGCGACGACGGCCTTTGGGCTCATCTGGGCGGGTCTCGTCATCGCCAGCGGGATGGTCGCCACCCTCGCGACGGGCGTCGTCGTCGACCTCTACAGTGCCGACCCGACGCAGGCGACGACGGTCTGGCTGGCACTCAGCCCGGTTATCGATGGGCTGGGCGGCGGCAACGAGATCGTCGGCGGCCTCTGGACACTTCTCGTGAGCGTAGTCGCGCTTCGAACGCGAGCACTCCACAGGCTGGTGAATTACTTCGGGCTCGTGGTTGGGAGTGCAGGCATCCTCTCGGCGATTCCAGCATTCGGCGAGATCGGCGGGGGCATCTTTGGGCTCACCCAGATTGTCTGGTTCCTCGCGCTCGGAATCCTCCTGTTACGCGCAGGTCGCCGCGAGGCGTCCGCGTATCTTCGTGAGGAGTAACTCGACCGACGGCGTGTGCGAGACGGCCACGGACGGATGGCTGAATACCCCCTCCGTGTCCAGCAGGCACCTCCCGAACGAATCCGACTGTTCGGCAAGCGTACTCTCACTTTACGCTCTCTGACGTCGTATGCTCCCTCGCGATGACACCGAGTGTCGAGGAACAGTCAGTCAAGAGTCGCACGCAGATGCGGGCCGTCGCGGCCAAGACGTACGGGTCGGCGGATATCCTCCGCGTCGAGGAGGTTCCAACGCCGATACCCGAGGACGACGAGGTGCTCGTTCGGATTCATGCCACAGTCGTCGGCCCGCCGGACTCGGCCGCTCGGGAAGGGCGTCCGTTCCTCATTCGGTTCTTCAATGGTCTCAGACGGCCCACAGCGGTACCGGGTGACGTGTTCGCTGGCCAGATCGTGGCGGTTGGTCGGGACGTCATGCAGTTCGCTCCCGGCGACGACGTGTTCGGAACCGCCGCTCCTGGGAGCGGCGCACACGCCGAGTATCTGTGTCTCCCTGCAGACGGGGCCGTAGCCGTCATGCCGTCGGAACTCACCTACAGCGAGGCCGCGGCCGTCTGTGACGGTGGGCTGACGGCGATGGCGTTCCTCGAAGACCACGCGCACCTGCAGGCGGGCGAGTCCATCCTGGTCAACGGGGCGTCCGGCTCCGTCGGGACGGCTGCCGTGCAGATCGCGAGCGCGCTCGGCGCGACGGTCACCGGCGTCTGCAGTACCGCGAACGTCGAGCTGGTGCGATCACTCGGCGCCGAGACGGTGGTCGACTACAAAACCACCGACTTCGCGGCGACCGACACGACGTACGACGTCATCTTCGACGCCGTCGGCAAGCGACCGTACTCGACGTGCAAGGAGTCGCTCGCCCCCGGTGGGCGCTACCTCACGACCGTCCTCTCGACGCGAATCCTGCTGCAGATGCTGTCGACTCGGCTGATCGGTGACAAGCGAGCGAGCTTCGCAGCCACCGGGCTGGGGGCTGCGGAGACGAAGCGCGAACACCTCCATACACTCCGTGAACTCGTCGAATCAGGAGCGTTCCGCCCGGTGATCGACCGAGCGTACGCACTGGACGACATCGCCGACGCGCACCGCTACGTCGATACCGGGCACAAGGTGGGGAGCGTACTCGTCACGGTGGAGTAAACCCCCCCGCTGTAGGCACTCGTGGCGGACTAAACGACGGTGGGGGCCCGAGAACGGTGTTCCATGCCTCTGGATAGGAAGGAGTATCGATTGGTGCCAGTTGCTATTCGTGCCGATCACAGCGCGCAAGTCGGTCACCCGTCAGTCGTCGTCTGTCGGTGGAACGCGGTGATTGACACGTCTACCTACCAACCTGCCATTTCAACTGCGTCGGGCGTGAAGACAAGCCGAGACGATGAGTGTGGAAAGCTACGAGTTGGACCTCTCGACGTCGATGTCGGCGACTGCGAGTGCGGGGACCGTTCGCTGGCTTCCCTGTACGGGTTGATAGGTCTCTGTACCGAGGACGCGTCCCCAGAGGGTTATCTCGTCCCCTCGATGAACGGTGTCGCCGACCCAAGATGCGTAGAGAAGGTTGTGCCACGAGTCGCCGGTAGCGACCAAGAAGTAGTAGTTATCTTCTCGGTCCAACTTCGTCACCTGTCCGACTGTCCCCATGTAGTGGACTGCTTCTCTAGTGTATGAATCGATGTTCTCGAGGAGGTGATTGTAGGCGGGCGATGAAGCGTTGTTCCGGACGTCAGCGATTCCGTCGTCGGTGAAATCTCGGAGGCGGAGGTCAACGTTCGTCGAGTTCTCCGACGTCGGGCCGTAGTACTCGCCTGCGGTCGTCGTCGTCGTGGGAGAGTTCTCTTGGCTACCTATGCAACCGGCGAAAAGGCCTGCCACACCAAGGCCGATGGTCGCAAGGTAGTCACGTCGCTTCATACTGTGTTTACGTTAGAGCGCAAAAATAAACCCACACCCGAAGTTCGACCTCGTGAGTTACCATGCGTTGTCGGTCAGTTTAACTCTCATTCAGTGCGAAAAAGAGCGACGGCTTGCCCAATCCATCCTCTCTATTCAGCACACCGGTTCTGACAGCCTCTGGGTAATTCGTTGAGACCGTGCTGAATAGAGCGCGCGTATCTATCGCACCTTCTGTATCAGTATCCTCGCTACGAGAACTATCGCTAATCCGATTAACAGCCAGAATACGACCGATGCAGCGATTCCAAGTCCACCGGGTGATGTGGGAAATGGGGAGGGCATACCAAGTAATAGGGCACTCAATTGATAAATTCACACTCTGTATATGTCACGCGCCTTCTGTCAATTTACATATATACATTTCAACTGAGTCGACAACGTGTATTTCGCTGCGGTTGCAGTTGTCCAGAACACCGTTCAACTGCACTCACTTCGGTGCGTTGCGAACAGCTTGAATAACCCATCTCGGAACGGGTGGCCCGTTCGACGACCCGAGACATATCCCATAATGAATTAATCAACCGCTGACAATTTTTCGGGAACGATGGAGCATAGACGCCGGACGGGGCGACGCACGGTGGTCGGACTGGTGGTGGCCAACGCGCTTCCGCTCGTCGGAATGCTCCTGTTCGACTGGCGTCTCGTCACCCTCCTCGTCGTCTACTGGGTGGAGATGACCGGTGGAGCGCTCCGGCAACTGCTGGAGGCAACCTTCGCGGGCCAGCGCGGTGCCGCAGCGGACTGGGCAGCAGTCGATTCGCGGTGGGGGTGGCGGTCGCCGTTCCGCTCGCTCCGAGAAAAGCGTGGAAGTGTCCAACTCCACGCGTCACTCCCACCGCTCTATCCGCGGTCGTTTCCGCGTGTGTTCGGACTCGGGCGGGTGGTCGTCGGCCTCTCGCTCGTCAGCGGTGGTGGACTCTGGTTCGCGACCCTCGGGAGTGGCATATTCGTCGAGAGCCTCCTCGTGGCGGGCGCGACGACGCTTGTCCGTGAGGGAACGACACTCGCGGACCATCTCCGCTCGCGCGACTACCGCGAACTCGTCCCCCAGTCGCTCCTCACCCCGCGAACCACTCTCGGTGTCGTCGTCCTCGCGGGACTCGTCGTCTGGGGTGTCGCACTCGTCCCGTCAGCGACCGAGCACACGGGGGTGCTCTTCGTGTTCGTCTACCTCGCTCGCGTCGGGTTCGACGTGTACAGCGTGGTCGGGCCCCGCGACCGATTCGACCCGCGTGATCCGAGTGAGGCTGCGTTCGAGACCGCGGACGACGATGTTCAGGACCCACTCACCATCCCAGCGAGCGACCCGAGCGATGTGTTCCACACGAACCGCGGTGCGGTGTGGGCTAGCGCGGTTCTCGATGGGGTCCTTGGAATGCTGAACCCTCGACGCTTCGCTGCGGCAGCCATCGCGGCCTTCCTCGGGTACGTCGTCGCCGGGGCGACGTGGGCAGTCGTCGGTGCGAGCGCGGTCGTGATGGGCATCGTCGCACACACACTCGTGGAGCGGGACCTTCGCTGGGGGCACCTGGAGTATCGGGTGTCCGAGAATCACGTCGTCTGTTACGACTGCCTCTTAGACAGGCCGCAGTGGTGTGTCGAACGCAGACTGATCACGGATGTGACGGAACGGTCCCGACTGGTCGAACGCTTGTTGGGCGTCTCCTCGGTTTCACTAACACAGCGCGGCGACGGTCAGGCTCGGACACTCCGCTGTCTTGACACCGCTGACGCGCCGGGTTCACGAGCGACGTGGAAGCCGTAGGCCGATTCGGACGGCTTCGACGCGACAACGCGCACCGAGAACTCCGATTCGCGAGTACACGAGAGCCCTTGGAACCGACGGCGGCCACGGTGGATTCGAGTTCGGCGGGCGGGGTGGACTCGCAACGCCACGTTCTGTGTTGAGTCGCCTCTCGTAGTCGAGTCACGCGGGGTCTGGCAGTCCGTCGGCCTCGCGGAGTGGGAACAGGAGGTGGGCTTTCGTGACCGCTGGCTCGCCCGTCACCGCGTAGGCCGCTCCGACGCCGGCGCTGAGGTCCGATTCGAAATACGCGTCGCGGGACTGCGCCGAATCGAAGATGAAACACGCGCCGTACCGGTCGTTCTCTCGGTCGTGCACGAAGTACTTCTGTACGAGTCCGGGCACCTCCCGGAACTTTTGTGCCCGCTGGCGCATGGTCTCCTCGATTGCGTCGTGGTCGAGTTCGGATTCGAACGTGGCGAAGACGATTTCCATGGTGCTTCGACCGGTCTATTCGGTGCGAACAGTTGTCATGATTCCTGCTGAGCGGTACTCACTAGGTGAAATCCTCGACTGCGACTCGCGTTTCGCTGCGGGACAATCGAGACCGCTGGTCGCGAGCGGTCGGTGCGCTCAGCCGCAGACCTGGGCGAGCACGTCTTCTAGCGGTGCCGTGAGGTATTCAGCGGTCAACAGGGTCGCGTCGGCCCGATAGCTCTCGAACACGTCGGTCACCCACTCGAGGAACACGTCGTCGTCCGATTCGATCATGCCAATCGAGACATCGACGTCGTTCCGCACGACGAGACACCCGACCCCGTCGTGGACCATCACGGGATGTGAAATCGCTCCCTCGTACACGTAGATGTCTGTGCGGTCCGAGGCGACGATTGCCTCGAACTCGTCCGCGAAGTCCGAGGCCAGCGCGGACTCGAAGACGACCGGGGCGAACACCGCTTCGAACGTCTGCGTGCCGTGGACGATGGATTTGTGTCTGCCCTCGATACACGGGTCGGGAAAGAAGTCGGTGAGACTGCGCGCGTCCTCGGAAACTCGTTCGAGTTCGCGGACGCGAGAGACCACGGCGAACGGATTGTACTGTGTTGCGCGGGTGACGGTCGCGTCGGCCAGTTGCTCGACGCCGATACCGATCTCGTCGAGCGGCACGTACGGGAGGAGTTCGTTCAGTTCGTGTGCGACCGCCATGTCGCCATAGAATCGCGAGAACGACGATGCGACGAACCTGCCGAGCGCTGTCAGCGAGTAGTGGGTGCCGTCCCGTACGAGCCAGCCGCGAACCTCGAACGCCTGTACGATTCGCCCGATGGTGGCCGACGAAGCGCCGGTCGCCTCCCGCAACTCCGCTCTGGAGCACCGGCTATCGTCAAGCATCCGAATCACTACCGGGCGGTGCTGCGAGTCAGCGAGATACCTGATGTCGTCGAGTGCTCCACCCATGGTACATAGTGGCACGCTTCGGCCATAGCTGTTCTCTTTGGTCGAGCGTACAGTCGTGAACTCCTTCGAATGTTGGTGTTCGTGGTTCTGGTGAAAATCTCAGTCGATACTAGGACTCGGTGTGCGTGCTGAATACAGGCGCGAATCTTCCATCGAGAAACACGCAGTGATGAGCGTGGTGTTCACCGCCACGAGAACCGAGCACACTGTGACCGCGTCATCCTCGAATTTAGATCATCTCTTCGTTTTAACGACTGAGATCTCTCCTTTGGGCGTGTTGATGTCGATGGAGCTGCGTGCGCTATCCGAGACGGTCCCTGGAAGTTGCGTGGTGATCGTGATCGTCACGCTGACTTCCGGCATGACCATGTCACGATCTTCTCCGAGGATAATTTCTCCAGTCACGTCCGTCGAGCGTTCACTACCCCGGTCGCCTGATTGACCGGGCGTTGCGATGACCGTCTTGGTCTCACCGTCCGCTTCGGTGGTGCCGGGTGGCGTTGCGCTTACCGGGGCAGCGGTACTGGCGAGGAGTACCACACAAACTACGATAATCGTTAAGACGAACCGACTGTATCTCTTCATCTCTCCACTACAACCACTGTGTGAGATTATTAACTAGTATGTATCCGGCACGGACCGAGGCCCCGTTAACTGTGTACCGTGGAATTCCCTCGGCTTCGGACATCATGCTGCATGCACCCTCTGAGTGTTGCACGCAGTTTCTGTCAGGTTTAGAGCGTTTCAACAGAGCCGAGTTCGTGGTTCTCATCGTCGTCGAACTGTCGGTGGTTCGTCCTCACTAGGTGAACACTACACACTAGCTGTCGTTTCCGCAGGAAGCATCATCACGTGGGTTGCGCGCGTCTGTAGACCTGTTATGGGTGACAAAAACTACCTGCACGTGTGCCAGCACTGTGGTGTCGTCCACGCGACCGCGTCGCCGACGGCCCCCAAGGCGTGTATCGTCTGCGAGGCGCTCACGTTCAGCCCGTCCGAACTGAACGCGCTCCTCCGAGAGAGACGCGCCATCGAATCAGAACTGACCGAGGCTGACGGCGAGCAGGCGACGCGGACCTCGCCACTCGTCAGCACGTCTTGAACCAACTCCTGTTTTGCTGAGGAACGCATATTCGGACTGACAACGTCTGAACACACGGTATGGACCGACCTCACCCAGCGGTGGACGCCGCCGCCATCCGCGACCTCGACGCTCGTCTCCACGGCGATGCACTCGGTCCAGCAGACGGCGGCTACCGAGAGTCGCGCACGGTCTGGAACGCGATGGTCAACCGGCACCCCGCGGTCGTCGTCCGGCCGGTGAACACGAACGACGTCGTCGTTGCCGTCGAGTTCGCTCGCCGGCGCGACCTAGCAATTGCGGTCCAGAGCGGCGGCCACAATGTCGCCGGGAACGGCGTCTGTGACGGCGGACTGCTGCTCGACTGCTCGTTGCTGACGGCGGTCGAGGTGGATGTGGAGACCAAGACTGCCCGAGTCGAACCCGGCGTCACCGTCGGGGAGTTCGACCGCGCGGCTCAGGCCCACGGCCTCGCCACGCCGAGTGGCATCGTCTCGACCACGGGGGTCGCCGGGCTGACCCTCGGTGGCGGGTGGGGATGGCTCAGCCGTTCGTACGGACTCGCCATCGATAACCTCCGGGCGGTCGAAGTCGTCACGGCCGACGGCGAGGTCCGTCACGCGAGCGACGACGAACACGCGGACCTCTTCTGGGGACTCCGTGGTGGCGGCGGCAACTTCGGGGTCGTGACCGCCTTCGAGTTCGCCCTTCACGAGGTCGGGCCGATGGTCCTCGCGGGGGTGCTGGTCTATCCGTTCGAAGCCGCCGGCGACCTCTTGCGATTCCATCGGGAGTTCACGGCCTCGGCCCCCGAGGAACTCTGCTGTTACGCCTCGGTCAGGACCGCGCCGTCCGCGTCGTTCGTCCCGGCGGACATCCGTGGCGAGCGAATCGTCACCGCCTACCTGTGCTATGCGGGCCCCATCGAGGACGGCGAACGGGCGATTCGGCCGCTCCGGGAGTTTCGAGAGCCGCTTGTCGACCTCGTCGAGCCGCGCCGATACACGGCGTTTCAGGGACTCTTCGACGACGTGTACCCGCCGGGCTACCGGAACTACTGGAAGTCTCAGTTCGTCGGCGAAGCCGGACTCTCCGACGAGGCCATCGAGACGCTCATCGAGTACGCGAACGCGGTGACATCGCCGTACACGTCCATCGTCATCGAACACTTGGGGGGCGCGATTTCACGCCTCGACGCGGACGCGTCCGCGTACCCCCACCGTGACGCGGGCTACTCGTTCAACATCTTCACGCGGTGGGCGGACGCTGCCGAGGACGACGAACACATCGCGTGGACGCGGGCGTTCTTCGCGGCGATGGCCCCCCATCTCTCCGATGGCGTCTACGTGAACTTCCTCAGTCGCGAGGAGAACGAGCGCGTTCGCGCCGCCTTCGGAGACAACTACGACCGGTTGGTCGAACTGAAACGCCGGTACGACCCGGAGAACCTGTTCCGGGTGAATCAGAATATCGCGCCACAGGCCTGACGGCGACCGATTCCAACGGCGCGAGAGACAGGTATCACGCAACGGATAATTCAAGACGATTGGGAACGTACGCTTTCCTGACGATACGACGGAGACGCTCCCTGTGGGAGCGTCGCACGGAAGCCGCCGATAATCGAATCGAATCGAATCGAAGCTGCAGATACGTTCGCCGCAATGGGTCTCTCACGATGATTTCGCCGAGTACCGCCTCTCTGCTAGAGGCATGTATCGGCTGTCTGTGTCTCGTCGTCGCGGGACTTTCGTGGCAGTACCGGGACCGACCCGCCGGAACGCCGCTTTTCATGATGGGCGTGACTGCGGCTATCTGGGCGTTCGCAACCGCGACGGCGTCGTTTGTCGCGGCCCCGAACATCACGTGGGCCGCGCAGTTCGTCGTCTACGGCGTCGCCGCGCTCGCAACGGTCGCGTGGTTCTACGCCGTCGTCGAGTACACGGGCCACACGTGGTGGAAGACGACTCGCGTCCGAGCGGTCGTCTTCGGACTGGTGTTGTTCGAGTGGGTAAGTATCGTGACGAACCCGCTCCACCAGTGGTACATCAGCGCCGAGTCGAGCGTCTCTGCGCTCGGCTTACTCGAGCCGACACCGGGGCTGCTGCTGTACGTTCATGCGGCCTGGAAGCTCGGCCTGGTCGTCGTCGGCCTGCACTTCGCGTACCGGCAGGCTGCGACTCGACGGCGGGTCGTCAAAACCCAGTCGCGCGTCCTCTTTCTTGCCGGGGTCCTGCCGGTCGGAACGGCGCTGCTAGAGTTATTCGACGTCGTCACGATTCCCGGATTCGATTTCGGCGTCACCGGTATCGCCGTCGGCGCGGGACTCAGCCTCTGGGCACTCTTCGAGGCCGACTTTCTCGACTTCGTTCCGATCGCCCGCGAGACGCTGCTCGAGAACATGAACGACGCGGTCCTCGCAATCGATATGGACGCTCGGGTCGTCGATTTCAATCGGCAAGCAAAGCTCCTCTTCGACATCCCCTGCGATGCCATCGGGTCGACCGTCGAGACGGTCTTTTCGTCGTATCCCGCCCTGTCGCTGCCAGATCTCTACGAGACGAGGGCTCCGGTCGAGATTGCCGCGGACATCGACGGTCAACTGCGCTACTACGAACTCGACGTGTCTCAAATCCTCCCGCGTGGGGCGCCGCCGACCAGTATTGAAAACGCCGCCGAACAGCAGATTGGGCACCTCTTCGTCTTCCGTGACGTCACCGACCGGAAACGACGGGAACACGACATCGAGGCACAGAATCAGCGGTTAAAGCAGTTTGCGTCGGTCGTCAGCCACGACCTCCGAAACCCACTCAACGTCGCACAGGGGTGGCTCGCCGTCGAGCGAGACGCCCGCGATACTGACTCGCTCGCGACTGTGGCTCGCGCCCACGACCGGATGGAGGCGCTTATCGAGGAACTGTTGTTGCTCGCTCGGGCCGGCAGAGAGATTGACGAGACCGAGTCGTTCGAGTTAGCGACGCTCGCGTTCGACGCGTGGAGCAGTATCGATGCGGCACACTCGACGCTCGTCGTGAACACCGACCAACGACTCGACGTCGACCGAAGCCGATTCCTGGAACTCCTCGAGAACGTGTTTCGCAATGCTGTCGAACACGGGGGAACGGGCGTCCAGATTACCGTCGGCGACCTCCCGGACCACCGTGGTTTTTACGTCGCCGATACTGGCCGCGGGATACCCGTCGAACAGCGAGAACAGGTCTTCGAGAACGGGTACTCGACAAACCGAGAGGGAACTGGGTTAGGACTGGCAATCGTCGCTGAGGTTGCGAGTGCACACGGATGGGAGACGCTCGTCACCGAGAGCGACGCGGGTGGCGCGCGGTTCGAGTTCGTCATCGCATCGGGACACGACTGACGGTGGGGGCGGCGTCGGGTCCTGTTCGAGACTCGGTACAGTTCAGTTCAGTCTGCATCCAGCGGTGTTCGGTAGTCGGCGACGCGACGATTACGCGAACTCGTCAGAGAGGTCGACGTCCCAGTCCGGCGGGAGCAGCGGGTCGGGGTCCTCGTGGACGAACTCGACGCCCTTGTCGGGGTTCAGCGGGTGGACCTTCGTCCGCATCGTCTCGCCGGCGTCGAGGAGCGAGAACATGCGTTCGGACTCCGCGAGGCGGTAGTACAGCGGGAGGCAGACGGCGACTTCGTCGTCGGTGGCGCGGACGACGAGCGCGAGGTAGACGAGGCCGCCGGTGACCGCGCGGAACGCCTCGTACTCGTCGAACGTCGCGCCCTCGACGGCGGCTTCGAGGTCGGGATAGACGTCGTCGCCGACGACCACGTCGAGGCCCACGTGTTCGACCACTTCGTCGCCCGTCCCGGGGACGGGAACCACGTCACCCGGCAGGGCGACGACGACCGTCCAGTCTCGCTCCCGATAGTCGTCAGCGAGCGCCTCGCACTCTTCGACCACGGTCTCCCACGTGCCCGACTCGTCCGAGAGCGGATGTTCTTCCATGCGGCATGGTGTCGGAGTCCGCTACCTAAACTTTGGCTTCTCCCGCCGCCGTCGCCCGCTTTCGCGCGTCACGCGGGCGACCGCAGGCGAGTCAGCATTATGACCGCCATCTATCAATTGGCAAAAATTGAAAAGGTATTTCACGCCATGCAGGTCATTCCCATTCAATGAGGAATCTACTCTCTCTTTCGGACCTCCGCACCCAGTTCTCGACCGGCCGGGGTCAAGTCAAGGCCGTCGACGGCCTCGACCTCACGGTCGGCGAGGGCGAGACGGTCGGGCTGGTCGGTGAGTCCGGGTCCGGAAAGAGTGTGACGGCGTTGTCGGCGATGGGACTCGTCGACGACCCCGGCGAAATCGTCTCCGGGTCGGTCGAACTCGAAAGCGCCCGGCTCGCAGACGAGTTCCGCGAGGAGTACAACAACCCCGCCTTCGTCGACGGCGACGTGGTCAATCTCGTCGACGCCCCCGAGGAGGCGCTGCGGGCCGTCCGCGGGCGCGAACTCGGGATGATTTTCCAGGACCCGATGACCTCGCTGAACCCCTCGCTGACGGTCGGCGAGCAGGTCGCAGAGAGCCTTCGGCTCCACCAGTACGGCGGCCGCCGCAAGGACTCGTGGTTCAACGCGGTCCGCGAACTGCTCCCCCGCATCAGCCGCGACATCGACGACGAAATCGTCGAGCGGACCATCGAGGTGCTCGAATCGGTCGGCATCCCCGAACCCGGCGCGCGGGTCGACGAGTACCCCCACGAGTTCTCCGGCGGGATGCGCCAGCGCGTCCTTATCGCCATCGCGCTCGCCTGCCAGCCGCGCGTGCTCGTCGCCGACGAGCCGACCACCGCGCTCGACGTGACCATTCAGGCGCAGATTCTCGACCTCATCGACGACCTCCAAGAGGACCTCGGCATGTCGGTGCTCATGATTACCCACGACCTCGGCGTCGTCGCGGAGACGTGCGACCGGGTCGCGGTCATGTACGCCGGCGAAATCGTCGAGGAGGGGCCGGTCGAGGAAATCTTCCACAACCCCTCGCACCCCTACACGTACACGCTCCTCGAATCGCTCCCGAGCGAGGAAAAAGAGCGCCTGACGCCCATCGAGGGCAACGTGCCGGACCTCATCGACATGCCCGCAGGGTGCCATTTCGCGCCCCGGTGTCCGTGGGCCCAGCCGGAGTGTTCCTCGGGCGAGATACCGTACAAGCAACACGGCGGCGACGAGGTGGACCACCGCTCGAAGTGCGTCCTCGACGACTTCGACACCGACGAGTACGGCGGGGACGCCATCGAGGCCTCGACGGGCACCGAGCCCTCCGACACGCCGCTGCTCGAAGTCGACGGCATGCAGAAATACTACGAACAGGCCGACGGCATCCTCGACCGCTTCCTCGGGGCGGACGACCGGAGCGTGAAGGCGGTCGACGGCATCGACTTCACCGTCTACGAGGGCGAGACGCTCGGCTTGGTCGGCGAGTCGGGCTGTGGGAAGTCCACGGCCGGGCGGAGCCTCCTGCATCTGACGCCGCCGACCGGCGGGCGCGTCGTCTTCTCGGGGACGGACCTCTCGGGGCTCGACAGCGACGAACTCCGCGCGATGCGCCGCGACATGCAGATGATTTTCCAGGACCCGCTGTCGTCGCTCGACCCGCGGATGACCGTCGGCCAGACCATCCGCGAGCCGCTCGACGTCCACGACCTCCCCGAATCCGACCCAGACGTGCGCGGCGAGGCCGACGTCACCGTGACCGGCATCGACGCCGAGCGCGTCTCGGTCACCGCGAGCGACGAAATCGACGCCATCGTCGGCTCCTCGAACGGCGTCGCCACCGCCACCGTGACCGTCACGGTCGCCGACGGCGAGGTCGACGTGGCCGTCGAAGAGCGGCTCCGCGCCGAGGTCGAAGTCGAGCGCGAGGGCGATGTCGTCTCGGGCGTCACCGTCCGCGTCACGCCGGGCGACTCCACCAGCGAGCGCCGGCGTCGCCGGGTCCACCAACTGCTCGACGCGGTCGGCCTCGAAGTCGGCCAGTACGACCGCTACCCGCACGAACTCTCGGGCGGCCAGCGCCAGCGCGTCGGCATCGCCCGGGCGCTCGCGGTCGACCCGGACTTCATCGTCGCCGACGAACCCGTCTCGGCGCTCGACGTGTCCGTGCAGGCGCAGATTCTCAACCTGCTCGAAGACCTCCAGGAGCGCTTCGGGCTGACGTACCTGTTTATCGCCCACGACCTCTCCGTGGTTCGCCACATTTCGGACCGCGTGGCCGTGATGTATCTCGGCGAAATCGTCGAGGTCGCCGAAACGGACGAACTGTTCGACGACCCGCGACACCCCTACACGCAGGCGTTGCTGTCGGCGATTCCGGAGCCCGACCCGGCCGCCGAGACCGACGACCGCATCATCCTCGAAGGCGACGTGCCGAGCCCCATCAACCCGCCGTCGGGCTGTCACTTCCGGACGCGGTGTCCGCAGGTCATCCCCCCGGACGACCTCGACATCGAGCAGGCGGCCTACCGCGAGGTGATGGACCTCCGCCAGCGCGTCGAGCGCGAGTCGCTGGACGTCGAGACCGCCCGCGACGCGGCGCTGGACGCGGGCGACCCGAGCGCCGAAGCCACGGTGAGCGCCGATGGCGGCACCGCCGACGCGAACGCCGTCGTGGACGAGCTCCGCGAGTCGCACCTGTCGCACACGCTGTCGCCCGAACTCCGGGGCGTCGTCGACCGCGCGCTCGAACGCGTCGTCGCCGACGACTGGGACGAAGCGAGCGAGATACTCCGCGAGCGATTCGAGAGCGTCTGCGAGCGCGACGCCCCCAAACTGGGCGAGCAGACGCACCCCGCGGCGTGTCACCTCGTAGACGAATAGACGGCGTGTCGGGGGCTATACGGCCTCTCGTCACCGGTCCGACGTTTTTTGATTGTCCCGTATTTTTACCGGAACAGGTCGGCGGTGTCTCTCGTTCCTGTTCTCATCGCTTCGTTATTTTTATAGGGGGCCATTGATAGGTACACGTATGTCACAAGATGGCAATGGACTTTCGCGTCGTCGGTTCCTGACGGCTGCAGGGACCGCTGCGGCGACGGCCGGACTCGCAGGTTGTTCCGGCGGCGGTGGCGAGGAAACCACGACCGACTCCGGCGAGACGACCGGCGACGGCGAGACGGACCAGACCCAGACGGAGACCGAAGACGACGGGTCGACGTCGACCCTCCGCTACGGTCGCGGCAGTCACTCGCCGACGCTCGACTTCCAGAACAGCACGAGCGGCGAGGTCGCGAAGGTGACCGAACAGCTCTACGACACGCTCATCAACTTCGAGCCGGGCCAGTCGACGCTGACGCAGGGACTCGCCACCGAGTACTCCCTGGAGGGCCAGTCGGCCTCCATCACGCTCCGCGAGGGCGTGATGTTCCACAACGGCGAGGAGTTCACGGCGGAGGACTTCGTGGCGACGTATCGCCGCTTCGTCGACAGCGACTACGAGTACTACGCCGGCGACGACTACGTCTCGGCGTACGGGCCGTTCACCCTCGGCTCGTGGATCGACGAGATTCAGGTCGACGGCGACTACTCGATGACGATTCAGCTGACCCAGTCGTACGCGCCGTTCCTGCGTAACCTGGCGATGTTCGCGGCGTCGGTGCACTCGCTCGCCGCCATCGAGGAATACGGCACGGAACTCAGTTCGAACCCCGTCGGCACGGGTCCGTTCCAGCTGAGCAACCTCGACGACGCGAACGAGCTCATCCGCCTCGAAGCCAACTCCGAGTACTGGGGCGAGGGGCCGAACGTGGACGAGGTCGTCTTCGTCACTATCGGACAGAACTCGACGCGCGCCCAGTCGCTCGCATCGGGCGAACTCGACATCATCGACGGACTCGGCGCGCAGTCGTCCGTCCAGATCGAAAACGCTAGCAACGCGAACCTCGTCCGAACCGAGGGTATCAACATCGGCTACATGGCGTTCAACATGGCGAGCCGCGAGGAGTTCCGCGACCGCCGCGTCCGGCAGGCCGTCAGCCACGCTATCAACACCGAAGCCATCGTCAACGAGATTTACTCGGGCTTCGCGACGCAGGCGAGCCAGCCGCTCCCGCCGAACGTCCTCGGTCACAACGACGACATCGACCCGTACCCGTACGACCCCGAGGAGGCCCAGCGCCTCCTCGAAGAGGCCGGCTACGGTGACGGCTTCTCGTTCGAACTGGCGACGTTCCAGAACCCCCGCGGCTACAACCCGTCGCCGATTCAGACCGCCGAGACCGTCGCGTCCAACCTCGGCGACGTCGGCATCGAAGTCGACATCAACCAGCAGTCGTTCGGGCCGTTCCTCGAATACACTGCCCAGGGCCGCCACGACGCGTGTTTCCTCGGCTGGTACACCGACAACGCCGACCCGGACAACTTCATGTACGTCCTCCTGCACCCGCAGGTAGAGGAAGGCGAACTCACGGAGGGACAGGACTGGGTCAGCTTCGACGCCGAAGGCTACAACACCAGTAACCGCTCGGCGTGGGCGAACCGCGAGTACATGGACCTCGTCGAGCAGGGCCAGAGCACCTACGACGAGGCCGAGCGCGAGTCGCTGTACAACGAGGCGAACCAGATTGCACACGACGAAGCCCCGTGGGTCTACCTCGACTACGCGGACGAGCTTCGCGGCGTCTCCAACCGCGTCAGCGGGTTCCAGATCGCTGCCATCAGCGGTCCGTACCTCAACCTGGTCAGCCTGAACTGAGGCACTGACCGCTCCGACTTTCATGATTTCCACACGATTCGTACTCAAGCGGCTGCTGTTGCTCGTCCCCGTGTTGGTGGGAGTGGCGTCGCTCGTCTTTTCCATCCTGCACCTCTCGCCGGGCGACCCGGCGCTCACCATCGCGGGCGAGCGCGCCAGCGAGGAGTTCGTCCGACAGGTCGAAGAGAGTCTCGGCCTGAACGACCCCATCTGGGTGCAGTACGGGCGGTTCCTCGCCGACGCTGCGCAGTTCCAGTTCGGCGAGTCCTTTATCATCCAGCGGAACACCGCGGTCCGCGAGGTGCTCGCCAACAAGCTGCCGGTCACGCTCGAACTCGCCATCTACGGCCAGCTCATCGGCATCTCGCTGGGCATTCCGCTCGGCATTCTGAGCGCCGTCAAGCAGGACAGCATCACGGACCACCTGACCCGCATCGGCGCGCTCGCCGGCATCAGCGTGCCCATCTTCTGGAGCGGCCCGCTTCTCATCCTGCTGTTCGCGCAGGTGCTCGGGTGGCTCCCGACGAGCGGTCGTATCTCGGTCCTCTACAACGTCGAGGCCATCCGGGTGACGGGGCTCGTCACGGTCGACACCCTCATCGCGGGCAACTGGGAGATGTTCGTCTCCGCAGTCCGCCACATGATTCTCCCGGCGTCGGTCATCGGCGTCTACTCGATGGCGCTCATCTCTCGGATGATGCGCTCGTCGATGCTGGAGGTCATCCGGCAGGACTACATGCGAACCGCCCGCGCGAAGGGCCAAGGCTCGAAGATTACGGTCCTGAAACACGGCTTCCGCAACGCGATGATTCCCGTCATCACGGTCATCGGCATCCAGTTCGGTGGCCTGCTCGGCGGCGCAGTACTCACGGAGACGGTGTTCGCTATCGGCGGCATCGGGACGCTCTTGGTCGAGGCCATCAAGGTCGGCGACTACCCCATCGTCCAGGGGACGGTCCTGACCTTCGCGTTCCTGTTCACGCTGGTCAACCTCGGCGTCGACATCACCTACTCCATCCTTGACCCGCGGATCGAACAATGAGCACGGAAACCACGACCACGAACGAGACGGCGACCGACGTCGACCAGCGCGGGCTCATCGACCGCCTGACTGCGTCGCCGTTCGTCTCCCGACTGCTGTCGAACCGCCTCGCGCTCGCCGGTATCGCCATCATCGTCGCGATGGTGGTCATCGCGCTGTACGCGCGGCTGTTCTTGGACCTCGAGGTCATCACGCAGTCGCAACTCGGGACGAACCCGAACCGCGCCGCGCCGAGTCTCGACTTCCCGTTCGGCACCGACGGACAGGCCCGGAGTCTCCTGCCGCGGGTGGCCTACGGCGCGTGGTACGCGATGCTGTTCGGCACCGTCACGGTCGCCGCCTCGACCGTCCTCGGCGTCGGCCTCGGCATCGTCGCGGCCTACTACGGCGACGTGACCGACAACGTCATCATGCGGACGATGGACGTGCTGCTCGCGTTCCCGTCGCTCCTCTTGGCGCTGGCGCTCGTCGCCATCTTCCCCGACGACCTCGGGCTGTGGCGGGCGGTCGCCGCGCTGACGCTCGTCTACACGCCGCGGTTCGCCCGCGTCGTCCGCGGGGCCGCGCTGACCGTGCTCGAAAACGAGTACATCGACGCGACGGTCGCACTCGGCGCGGCCGACCCGCGCGTGCTGATTCGGCACGTCCTGCCGAACTGCCTCGCGCCCATCACGGTCCAGAGCACGCTCAACTTCGGGCTGGCCATCATCGACCTCGCGGCGCTGTCGTTCCTCGGCTTCGGTGCCGCGGCCGGGACGCCCTCGTGGGGCCTCATGCTCTCGAACGGCGTGAGTCAGGGCCTGCTCACGGGCGTCTGGTGGTGGTCGTTCTTCCCCGGGTTCTTCCTCGCGCTCACCGTGCTGGGGTTCAACCTCCTCGGCGACGGCATGCGCGACGCGCTCGACCCGCGGATGCGCGAAGCGGTCGACTGAGAGACCGTGTCAGCGCCACCGGAGCCGGGGGACACGGACGCGCCCCCCGCGCTTGAACGGGCGGCCGTTCGCCTTCGCCTCGTCGGCGCCGCGGCCCTCGCGGGCGCGCTCATCGCCGCCGTCTGGCTGGCCGCCACGCTGGTCGTCGGTGACTTCGCGGGGAGCGTCGAGACGACGTTCGCGCTCGGCTCGCTCGCGTTCGGGTTCGGCCTCCTCGGCTGGTCCGGGGCGGTCGCGCTCGGCCGTGGTATCGAGTCGATGCAGACGCACCTCGACACCGGAACGGGGTGGACAGAAAGAGACGCTCGCCGGGCGATGGCCCGGATTCTCGGGTTCGGCCTCGGCGTGATGCTCGGGGCGACAACGGTCGGTTTGGCCGTCTCGGTCGTCATCTGAGTCGGCCGCGCGAAGCCCCGGACTCACGCTTTCGGCAGTCGAAGCTCGATGACCGTCCCGTTGGGTTCGTTGTCCACGATATCCATCGAGCCGTTGCTGTTCGTCACCGTCCAGCGGACGAACCAGAGTCCGAGCCCGTTCGTGTGCTGGAGCGGTGACTCCCGCCCGCTCATGAGCGATTCGCGTTCGAGCGGCGGGATTCCCGGCCCGTTGTCGGCGACGCGGATAACCACCTGTTCCGGGCTGGCGTCGGCGGCGACGGAGAGTTCGATTTCGACCTCGTCCCCGCCGTAGACGACGGCGTTGTCGACGAGTTCGTTCACCGCGAGTTCGAACGTCGAGTGCGCCCACGCGTACGCGCTCTCCGGCGCGCCGACGGAGATGGTTGCCGCGGGGTAGCTGAGCCGCGCCCCCTCGACCACGTTGCGAACGCAGTCGGCGATGTTCTGGGGTTGCACCCGCTCTGTCACGTCGGGGTCGAGCGCAGCGCTGAACTTCCGGGCCGTCTCGGCGAGCGAGAGCAGTTCGCTCGTCGCCCGTTCGATGGCCGCCGCCGACTCGCGCACGCCGTCGTCGTCGGTCCCCTCGAGAACCATTTCCGCGTGCGCCTGCGCGATGTTCATCTTGTTCCGGAGGTTGTGTCGGATGACGCGGTCGAGGACGGACAGCCGACGCTCGTGTTCGTGGAGGTCGGTCACGTCGCGGCTGACACAGACGATACCGTCGAACTCGTCTTCGGAGGACTTCGCCGCGATAGTCGTCTGAAACTGCCGCTCGGTACCGTTTCGGTCGGCGACGACTGTCTCGATGGTCTCTTCGGCGCTGTCGCCCGCGAGAAGCGACGCGATGGACTCTAACAGCGCTTGCGAGTGGCGCTCACCGAACACCGTCGAGACGTGTTCGCCGACGAGGTCGTCGGAGTCGCGGCCCAGCAGGTCGGCGGTCGCGCTGTTCGCGAGGACGAACCGGAGGTTGTCGTCCAGCGTGTAAATCGGGTCCCCGGTCGTCTCGACGATTCGCTCGTATCGTTCTAGCTCTCTCGACCGGGCCTTTCGATCGGTGATGTCTTGGACGGTTCCGCGGAAGACGGGGGCGTCGGTCTCCTGCGTCGCGACGCCGCGAACGTTCACCCAGCGCATCTCGCCGCCAGCCATCTCGAGTCGACATTCGACTGACTGTTCTTCGCCGGTCTCGACGAGTCGCTCGAACGCCGCGCGGACCAGGGGCTCGTCTTCGGGGTGGTAGAACGAAAACGCCTCCGAGAGGTCGAAAACCGTTCCTGAGTCGACGCCGAGAAGCTCCGCGAGCCCGCTCGTAAACAGTACCGCATCGTTCTGGGTGTCGACCTCCCACGCGCCGACTGAGGCGATTTTCTGGCTTTGGTCGAACAGGTCGAGCAATCGCTCGCGCTCACGTTCCTGTTGCTTCTGTGCTGTCACGTCCTCGATGGCGGTAATCACGCCGACGTGCTCCCCGTCGCTTCCAGTCAGCGGGGCGGCATTGACGACGACCCACCGCCGTTCCTCGGGAACACCGATACCGTGTTCGAAGTTCGTGACAGTCTCGCCGGTCTCTCTCACCCGGTCGAAGGGGAGGTCGTCGCGGTCGAGCGGCTCCCCGCGCGCGTCGACGAGGTCCCACTCGGGTGCGTCGTACGGCTGGCCGAGCACGACCGACCGCCGCAGGCCGAGCACTTCTTGGGCCACCTCGTTGGCGCGCACGATAACCCCGTCGTCGTTGAGGACCGCGATGCCGACCGGGCTCGTCTCGAAGAGCTGTTTGAGCGTCTGTGTCTCGTGGACGAGTTGGTTCTTGAGCGCGTGGCGGACGGTCGCGTCGGTCTGGAACCCGACGAAGTGGGTGAGGTCGCCGTCTTCGTACACCGGCGATATCTTCAGTTCGTTCCAGAAGGGCGTCCCGTCTTTCCGGTAGTTCGTGAGGCTGACGGCGGCGTTCTCGCCGGCCTCGATGGCCCCGTGGAGCGTCTCGACAGGTTTGGATTCGGTTTCGTCTCCCTGCAGGAACCGACAGTTCCGCCCGATGACCTCCGAGCGGTCGTAGCCAGTCATCTCCTCGAAGGCGTCGTTGACGTAGGTGAGCGGTTGGTCGTCGTCGGCCTCGGTGATGGTGATGCCGACGGTCGCGCTGTCCATCGCACTACGGTACAGCGCGAGTTGGAGCGACTGCCGTCGGGTCTGGAGGAGCGAGTCGACCCGCGACCGGATGACCGCACTCGGCGCGGGTACTGAGAGCACGTCGTCCGGAACGTCGTCGAGTCGTCGCGCGGCGACGGCCTGTTCGTCCTGTGCGACCGTCAACAACACCGGGACGAAGCGGTCGCCGGCGTCGGCTTTGCGCTCTGCGAGCGCGTCGGCGACCGTCGAATAGGTCGCCATATCGACGATACAGAGGTCGAACTCCGGGAGCGAGATGTCGTTTCCATCTCCGCCGTCTCCGTCTTCACGTTCGCCCTCGCGGCCGCGTTCCCAGACGATGATCTCGTACGCATCGAGGAGCTCAGCCAGTAGCTCGCGGTCGCGAGTACTGCGGACCGCGAGGAGTATCCGTTCATCCCCGGACGCGTCTCCCGCGGAACGTGTGTCGTTCCGCGACGCGTCTTCGCTCACGGTCACTCATCCTCGTTCCACGTCGGCGTCCCCGTGAGAATGCCTCGGAGTTCGTCGAGTGGTTCGCCGACGACGATGCCGTCGCTCCCGATTTCGAACGACCGAAGCGTCGGCTCGAAGGAACCAGACCGCTTTTTCAGGACGCCGACGGCCTTGCGAATCTCGCCGCGCACCTCGATGTACCGGATAAACAGGATGTTGTCCGCGAGGTAGCTCACGTGGGTATCGGAGGCGTTGAACGCGCCGGTGACCTGCTGTACCTCCTCGGTCAGCACGACGGTGACGCCCATATTCTTGAGATACCGCGCCAGCGCGTGGAGTTCGCGGCGGATGTCGCTTCGCTCGTCGGTGAGGCTGAGTTGGTAGCCCGCCGTCCCGTCTATCATCACGAACTCCGTGTCGTTCGCCTCGACCTCGGCGCGGACTCGGTGGGCGAACTCGTCGGTCGAAATCGAGAGCGGTTCGACGGCGTCGATTCGGAGGTACCCCGACTCGACGAGGTCGTCTATCGGAATACCGATGGACTCGGAGCGGTGCCGGAAGCTCGCTTTGCTCTCTTCGAAGAGGTAGACCGCGGCGCGCTCGCCGCGTTCGGCGGTCGCCCGCGCGAACGCGGACCCGGTGGTCGATTTCCCGACGCCGCTCGGGCCGCTGATGAGCGTGATGCTCCCCCGTTCGATGCCGCCGCCGAGCAGGGTGTCGAGGTCGTCGATGCCGGACGAGAGCGGTTCGATGGGGAACTCGCGGTGGTGCGACCCGGGGACGAGCCGCGGGAAGACGCGGATGCCGCGGCCGCCGCCGATTCGCATCGCGTGCGGTCCCGTCTGGGAGTCCGACCCGCGGAACTTCTCGACGCGAACTGACCGCCCCTCTTCAGACCGCAGGAGCGACAGCGACCCGTCACAGAGGTAGGCGAGCGTCTCTTCGGTGTCGTCGCTCGACGGCTGGCTCGTGAACATCGTCGTCGCCCCGGACTGCTTGAGGTAGCTCAGGAGCGACGAGACGAGCCGACGAAACTGGTATTTGTCCGACGAGAGCCGGCCGAGTTGGCTCAGCGGGTCGATGACCACCCTGTCGGGGTCGCGTTCCTCGATTGCCTCTTTCAGTTCGGTCGTCGTCGGTTTCCCTTCGACCTCGCTCGGCGGCAGTATCGTGTACGCCTCGTCGTCGAGGAACGCCTCGGGCGACGGGCTCAGGTCGAGAATCGGCACCGCGTCCAGGTCGAATCCGAGCGTCTCGGCGTTCGCTCTGAGGTCGGCCGCCGACTCCTCGAAGGAGACGAAAAGCACGTCTTCGCCGCGCTCGACTCCAGCCGACAGGAAGTGGTAGCCGACGATGGTCTTTCCCACTCCCGACGCTCCACGGACCATGTACGTCCGGTTCGGAACCAGCCCGCCGTCCAGCACCGTGTCGAGCCCGGAGATTCCCGTAGAGAGCCGTCGCGAGAAATCCGTCATGATACCCACATCTCTCTGCCACACTAAGAAACCACCTCAGGTTTTGCGTGCCACGCCGCAGAACAGCACGCCCCAGCGAACCGTCTCGGGGCGAGTGTCGGGGCGGTCGCTCGACGTGTCTGCGTTCGGTCTGTGAGACGATAATCGCGACTCTCGGTGGAAAACTGCCGGCCGGTGGGTGAGTCGCGTCTGTCGGGTGGATTCAGGCCGCCTCGGCCTGCGTTGCAGTCTTCCGAATCTCGTCGAGGACGGAGTCGAGCGAGAGCACGTCCGAGAGCGCTTCCATCGCGCTGGCGAAGGGGACGTCGAGGGCGTAGCTGTAGTAGTTCCCGCGCGAGCCGGTGCGGTTCTCCTCGGCAGAGAGGATGCCGAGCATCCGGAGGTCAGAGAGGTGGTTGTGGACCGACCGTTGGGCGAGCGGGTCGATGCCGGCGGAGTTGCACAGCCGGAGATACTCCTGGTACAGGTCGCGCATCCGACACGGTGTCTCGTCGTGGGCGGCCTTCGAGACGACCGCGAGGAGCGCGAAGTGGCCGTTCTCGGTGAGTTCGCGCATCCCCTCGACGACGCGCTCCTGTTCGAGTTTCTGCCGGGCGATGTCGACGTGGTCGAGCGTGATTCGCTCGTCGTCTTTGTTCTCGGCGTGTTCGCCCGCCAACCGGAGGAGGTCGAGCGCCTGTCTCGCGCTCCCGCTGTCGCGGGCGGCGAGTGCCGCACAGAGATTGAGCACGCCCTCCTCGCAGGCGTCCTCTGCGATGGCGACCTCAGCGCGCGATTCGAGGATGTTCTGGAGTTCGGGCGCTTGGTACGGCGGAAAGTGGAGTTCGCGCTCGCAGAGGGTGTCCTGTACGCGCGGGTCGAGTTGGTCGTGGAACTTGAAGTCGTTCGAGATGCCGATGAGGCCGACCTTGGCGTCTTCGAGTTTGCCGTTCGAGCGCGCCCGCGGGAGTTCGTAGAGGAGTTCGTCGCGGTCGCCGATGGAGTCCACCTCGTCGAGGACGATAAGGACCGTCCCACCTACGTCGTCCAACTCCTGAAACAGTTTCTTGAAGACGGTCTGTTGGGGGTAGCCGGTCGAGCTAATCTCCGCACCCGGCGGTCGAAGCTCGTTGACGAGTTCGACCGCAACCTGGTACGAGGAGTTGAGCGTCTTGCAGTTGATGGAGATGACGCTGAGGTTCACGTCGTCGTACTGCGAGACGTCTTCGAGGAGCATCTCGAGGAGGAACTCGGTGACCGCGGTCTTTCCCACGCCGGTGTTTCCGTACAGGAAGACGTTGTTCGGCTCCCAGCCGTCGACGACCGGTTGGAGCGCGTCCATGTACTCCGAAATCTCGTCGTCGCGCTCCTCGATGCGCTCGGGCTTGTAGGACTCCCCGAGGGCGTCCTTGTTGGTGAAGACGTTTTGTTTTCGCTCGAACCGGCGCATTAGCGTCGGTCCGTTGTAGCGTCCCCTTATTTAAAACCCCGATTTCATCTGATTCATGTGAATTGTGGCGGCGGTGTCGTTGGGGTCGGACCGCGTGTTCGGGTCAGAATCGTCGCCTTCTATGCGGTCCATGGTACCATATGTCGTGGTTCGTGTGAACTCGTTTGAACAGACACACACCACTTTTGCAAGTGAATGAGAGTACACGAGAGTGACTAGTAGAACAACAGAGCACGGTTTCAACTAAAGCGATGACATGTTCTGGTGCTCACGATGCGAGTCTCGGTGGAGCGTGTCTGCTGTGAACGACGCGTAACCGGACTGAAACGCCCCAAATCACCTGCAACGGTGGTGGGTGGTGAGGGGTGAGTCCCGTTCGCGGTTCACTTGCATCGGTGCTCTCCCCACGCGGCCGTCGGTGCCACCCCCTTCGCAGCGTCGCCGCGCTTCACGTGCAATGGTGGTGTCTGTGTGTCTTCGCGCCCCCTCATTCTCGCCACCGATTCACTTGCAAACATGGTGTGTGAGTGTCGTGCCTCGGCTTTCGTCTACCGTACCCGCGGGTGGTTCACTTGCACGGGTGGTCTGTCCGGACGGACATCCGGCACGGGAGGCGCGGCCACCGTTCGGTCCGAACGGATGCCGAGACGGCGTCGTTCACGCGCCCGACGACCGCTTCGTCCCTCGAAATGTCTTTACCCCGGATACTGTTACCTACCATCGTGGACCGTTCCGCCCTCCGCGCACTCGCGCTCGCCCTCCTCGCGGTCGTCGCCCTCTCGGTCGTCGCCGCCACAATCGACTCGACCGTCGTCAGTAGCGGCGGCCCGGTCGGGTTCGGTGGCGGTGAGACCGGCGGCGCAGTCGCTGGTGACACAGACGAGACCGGCGTCCGACCGACCGGTGATTCGTCCGGCAGTCTCAGTATTCCGACGCCGTGTCTCCCGTGGTTGCTCTCGCCCGAAATCCTCGCCGGGGTCGCTCTCGTCTTCGTCCTCCTCGGCGCGTACGCCTACCGTGAGACCGGTTCCCTGCTGCCGCCCCTCGCCATCTACGTGGCGGTCGGGCCGCCGGTCGTCCTGCTTTTCGCCCTCCTCACGGCGTGTCGCCGCGAGTTCTCGTTTTCGTCTCGCGCCGCGGCCGCCGCGCGCAACGTGTCGTTTCTCCCCGCCGGCGGCGGCGGTAGCCTCGGCGACGGGGGCGCAGCACAGGCCGTCTCGCCGCCGACGCTCGTGTTCGGCCTCCTGCTCGCGGCCGCGCTCGTCGTCGCGGTCTTCCTGCTCGTCACCGGGACCGGCGACCCCCCCGAGCCCGACGACGAAATCGACCCGGCTGACGAGGATGAAGGACCGAACGTCGCCGCCGTGGGTCGCGCCGCCGGGGCCGCGGCTCAGCGCATCGAAGACGGCGACGCCGACGTGGAAAACGAAGTGTTCCGCGCGTGGGGTGAGATGACCGCCCTCCTCGACGTGCCGAACCGCCGCTCCGCGACGCCCGCCGAGTTCGCCGACTCGGCCGTCGACGCCGGTATGGACCGCGACGACGTGGGCGACCTGACGACGCTGTTCGAGGAAGTCCGCTACGGCGGCTTCGAGGCGACGCCGGAGCGCGAGCGGCGCGCGGTCGACGCGCTCAGAAACATCGAAGCCACCTACGCCGACGCGAGGGGGGACGACCGATGACGCTCGCGCGTCGGCTGTTCTTGCTCGTCGGCGTCGTCGCCACGGCCGCGGGCTTCGCGGTCGTTGCCGGCGTCTCGCTCGGCCTCGAACTGACGGACATCTTCCTCGGTCTCGTCGCGGCGCTCGCGGCGCTCCAGGGACTTCGGTACGTCCAGCGTCGCCGCGACACCTCGATGAGCACCACGGTCACCGGCGACCCAGAAGCGCGAGTCGCGGTCCCGATACCCGGCTCGGACTTCGACGACGACCTCGTGTCGGCGGCGGGTCGAAGCACCCGCTGGGCCGCCCGCAAGCGAGTCGTCGACCGACTCGAAGCGCGGGCGAAACAGGCACTCGTCGCCCGCGGCGGCCGCGCCCCCGAGGAAGCGGCCGCGCTCCTCGACACCGGCGGCTGGACCGACGACCCGGTCGCCGCGCGCTTTCTCGGCGCGTCCGTCTCGCTTCCGCTCCGACAGCGCGTCCGGCTCTTCCTGTCGGGACAGTCGTCGCTCACCGACCGCGCCGAGCGGACCATCGCCGCGATAGAGCGAATCGGCACCGGCGACGGCTCCACGGGTGAGCGCCGATGAGCCGCGGGTTCGACACCGAACGCTGGACCGGTCTCGACGGCCTCGTCCTCGTCGCGGCCGCGGTCGGCGTGTTCACTCGCGAACCGTCGCTCCTCCTCGCGGCCGGCCTCGGCGTCGTCGTGCTCGGCTACGTCCGGGTCGCGGCGATTCCCGAGGTGTCGCTTCGCGTCGAGCGCGACCTCTCGGACGCGACGCCCGACCCCGACGACGAGGTCGAAGTCACGCTCCGCGTCACTAACGAGGGGTCGCGGACGTTGTTCGACCTCCGGGTCGTCGACGGCGTGCCGCCGGCACTTGGTGTCGCCGACGGCCCCGCCCGACTGGGGACAGCGCTCCGACCGGGGGCGACCGCGACGGCGACGTACACGGTCACGGCCGTCCGCGGCGAGCACGCGTGGGACGAGACAGTCGTCGTCGTCCGCGACCCGAGCGGGGCCGTCGAGTCCCGAGAGACGGTCGACGCCGAGACGACGCTCCGGTGTGAGCCGGAACTCGCCGCGACTGCGGACCTGCCGCTTCGTGGCCTCACCTCGAAGTACGCCGGGCGCGTCGAGACCGACGTGCCGGGGTCGGGTCTGGAGTTCGCCTCCATCCGCGAGTACCGCCACGGTGACCCGATTCGGCGCATCGACTGGAACCGCCGCGCCCGCACGGGCGAACTCGCCACGGTAGAGTTCAGAGAAGAGCGCGCGGCGTCCGTCGTCCTCGTCGTCGACACCCGCCCGGAGGCGCACGTCGCCCCCGACGACGAGGCGGAGACCGCGGTCGAGCGCTCCGTGGACGCCGCGAGCGTCGCCTTCTCGGCGCTCCTCGACAGCGGTGACAGCGTCGGCGTCGCGGCGTTCGGGCCCGATGAGTGCTGGCTCGCCCCCTCGTCGGGCGCCGACCACCGCGCCCGCGCTCGGCGACTGTTCGCGACCCACCCGGCGTTCGCGCCGACGCCGCCGGACGGGGCCTTCTTCCCCTCTGTGGCCGTCCGGCGACTCCGGCGTCGCCTCGCCAGCGACGCGCAGGTCATCTTCTGTTCGCCGCTCGTGGACGACTACGGCGTCTCGGTCGCCCGTCGGTTGGAGGCCTACGGCCACGCCGTGACGGTCGTCTCGCCGGACCCGACGACGACGTCGACCGTCGGCGCGCGACTCGCGCGCATCGAGCGCGACCTGCGACTCCGCGAACTTCGGCGGAGCGGCGTCCGCGTCCTCGACTGGGGTGACGAACCCCTCGGCGTCGCGCTCGCGCGGGCCGAAGCGGGGTGGTCGCGGTGAGCGAAATCACCCACAAGCCGACCCGGACGGGGACCGCGATGGCGCTGTCGGTCGCCGGGCTCACGACGTTCACACTCGGCTTCACCACGTCGACCGCGGCGGTCGGCGGTCTCGTCGCGACGGTCGCGCTCGCCGCCGGGCTGTTCCGGGGCTCGCGGCGCATCGTCGACGCCGCGGGCGGGCTGTTTTTCCTCTCGCTCCTCTTCGCGGGCGCGAGCGGGGCCGGGACGGAGGCGCTTCTCCTCGCCACGCTCGGGTCGATACTCGCGTGGGACCTCGCGGAGAACGCACGCTCCGTCGGCGAACACCTCGGCCGCGAGACCGACACGCTCCGGCTCGAACTCGTCCACGCGGCGGCGACGCTCGTCGTGCTCGCGGTCGGCGCAGCGGTCGTCTACGGCGCGGACCGGGCGGCCGCCGGCGGCCAGCCCATCACGGCCGTCGTCTTACTGTTGGTCGGCGTCGTCGCGCTCGTGACGGTCGTCACGCGCTGAGCGGCGTGTCCGCCTCACAAACACCTACTCATAATGAACGCAAGGCGGAAACCCGCGCCTTTAGGCGCGGGAGGAAGCCGACAACTCGGACACAAACCACGTTCGATAGCAGTCCGACTCCCCCACGCCAACTGAAATATTATAAATACAGATCTCTACATATGAAGTACAGATGGTGGACGACTCAAGCACTCGAACTGTACCCATCAAACTCGATGTGGATGAGAGTGCCGCTGAACTTCTCCACCAGACAACCGACCACTTCCTCGACGCCGCCAACTACGTCGTAGACGTAGCGTGGGAACCAGACTGGAAAATCACCAGCAAGCAGAAACTCCACGACCTCACGTACTACGAAGTTCGAGACGACTCACCGCTCCCGGCCAACCTCGTGCAATCCGCACGAAACCGCGCCGCAGAAGCCGTCAAAGGCTGTGTCGAACGCTGGAAGGGTGGAAAGAAAGCCTCGAAACCACACTTCGCGTCGCGGTTCGCCAGCTACGACGCCCGAACCGTCACGGTCAACGACGACCACGCCACACTCGCCACCATCGACGGACGAGTCACCGCAGAGTTCGTCCTACCAGACGAACAGCGTGACACGCCTCACTCAGCGTACCTGTTCAACGGCGACTACGACGTGAAGGGGGCCACACTCCACTACGACACGGTTGAGGACTGTTTCTACCTCCACATGCGGACAAAGCCCGCCGTGGAGAACGATGATACCGAACAAGGCGATACCAAGCACGTCTCCGTCCTTGGTGTTGACCTCGGCATCACAAACATCGCAACCACCTCAACCGGCAAGTTCTGGAGCGGCGGCGAACTCAATCACTGGCACCGAGAGTACGAGAAGCGACGGGGCGACCTGCAACAGACCGGGACTCGGTGGGCACACGAGAACGTTCAGCGAGTCGGTCGAAAGCAGACTGGGAGGTTCGAACAGATGTTTCACACCATCTCGAACGAACTCGTGGAAGAAGCGTTGGAGAACGGTTGTACGCATATCGTGTTCGAGCAACTCAAAGGAATCCGCGAACGCCTGCCTTACGCGAAGGCGGTTCACAAATGGGCGTTCCACCGCTTGTTCGAGTACGTCACGTACAAAGCCGAGTCAGAAGGACTAGTGGTGAAGCAGATTAATCCGGCGTACACGAGTCAACGTTGCTCGAAGTGCGGGTTCACCCACGAGGATAATCGTCCACACAACAACGGGCAGGATGAGTTCGGTTGCCTGAAGTGCGGGTACGATGTTCACGCAGATTACAACGCGGCGAAGAATATCGGCCTGAAGTATCTCCGCGACCAGCAAAAGTCTGGTCGTGGAGGCGCACCCGTAGGCGTGCGCTTGAACAGTGGGATGTTGAACGTGAATGGCGAGTATTCGCCTACTGCTCTCAGCGGTTAGAACGGGAGTCCACGCTGAATGCCACGCCCTTCAGGGCGTGGTAGCTTACTCTAGCGTCGGCACGGTCACCCGGCCGAGCACGTCATCGACGACATCCGATTTCTGCACGTCTTCGACCCGCGCGTCCGGCGTCAAAACGAGGCGGTGTGCGAGCACCGACTGCGCGACGCGTTTCACGTCGTCGGGCGTGACGAACTCGCGGCCCTCGATGACGGCGCGGGCGCGGGTCGCCTCGAACAGCCGTTGGGTTCCGCGGGGGGAGACGCCGATGCGGACCCGGCGGTCGGTTCGGGTCTCTCGCGCGAGCTTCGCCATGTATTCGAGCAGGTCGTCCTCAACGCGGACCGACTCGGGCGCGCGGCGGATGGCGGCGACCGTGTCGCGGTCGAGGACGCGCTCGACGCTCGGGCTCTGTTCGCTCCGGCCGGCGCGCCGGTGGAGGAGTTCGACCTCACCGTCGAGGTCGGGGTAGCCGATGGCCGATTTCACGACGAATCGGTCGACCTGCGCCTCGGGGAGGGTGAACGTCCCCTCTTGCTCGACGGGGTTCTGCGTGGCGATGACGAAGAACGGTTTCGGAAGCTGGTGGGTCTCGCCGTCGACGGTCACCTGCCCCTCTTCCATTGCTTCGAGGAGGGCGGCCTGCGTCTTCGGCGGCGCGCGGTTGATTTCGTCGGCGAGGACGACGTTCGCGAAGATGGGCCCCGGAGAGAACTCGAAGGTCCGCTCGCGTTCGTCGTAGATGTTCGTCCCGGTCACGTCGGCGGGAAGCAGGTCCGGGGTGAACTGTACGCGGGAAAACGACAGTCCGAGCGCGGTGGCGACGCTCCGCGCGGTGAGTGTCTTTCCGGTTCCCGGGACGTCTTCGAGGAGGACGTGGCCGCGGGCGAGGACGCCCGTCAGGACGGTTTCGAGGAAGGCTCGGTCGGCGATGACGGCCTCCGAGATGGCGTCGAGAACCTCGGTGCACGTCTCGCTGGCCGTGTCGATGTCCATACACCACCCGGGTCTGCGTGCGACTTATTCCCATTGGTCGGTGGCGCTCTGGTCGGTCGCTCGTCGGTCGTCGACTCCGCCCGTCCCGCCCGGACGCAGTTGGGCCACAGACTCGCCGACTGCGTCCGTGTGACTCCTCGCCGCGGCCCTCGGAAATCGAAACGGATTAAACTATCCGCGAGAGAGACAACGATGGAAGCCGAGGTAGCCTAGCCCGGCCAAGGCGGTAGATTCGAAATCTACTGTCCATTCGGACACGTGAGTTCAAATCTCACCCTCGGCGCTTCTCGCGGCCACAACATTCTGAGCGGCGCGTCTCGTCGCGCCGCGACTGCGTGGTGTGCCTGCGACGGCCTAGGGTTACATTTCGTCACCCAACCCCACTCTGACAGATTTCTGACCGATAGAATTGTTATATTTCCACCACGAACCCGGGCATGGAACACTCACTCGAACAGCGGCTCAACGCACTCGGCGTGGTACTATTCGGTGTCATCGCCGTCCAAGGCTTTTCGCTCGGAGGGCCCGCTGGTGCAGTCGCGGCGCTGCTCGTCGGAGGAGTCGTCGGCTATACCGTGCTATTGTTCTCTGCACCGTCTCGGAGTGATTTTCGTCGATAGCTGACGATGCCCGTGGGGTTCGGAGGCGCGGGACGAACGCCTTCCCGAGTTCAAACGTTGTTCTTCAAACCGACCCTGACTCCCACCGTCCCCAGTGAACGAGTTCGCTCGTCTCGATGCGCTCGCGCCAGCCCTCCCGCTGAAGCACCGGCTCCTCGGGAAAGCCATCTTCGGGATAGCCGACGCAGAGATACGCAATCGGCTCGACGTGGTGCGGGATCTCGAGTACTTCGCGGACCTCGTGCGGGTAGAGAAACGACACCCAGCCGACGCCGACGCCCTCGGCCCGTGCGGCCAGCCAGAGGTTCTGCACGGCGAGACACGTCGAGTAGGCGTCCATCGCCTGCATCGTGTTGCGTCCGAGGACGTGCGGCGCGCCGCGTGTCGGGTCGCACGTGACGCAGATGTTCACCGGGGCGTCGGTGATACCTTCCAACTTCAGCCGACCGAACTCCGATTTTCGGGGCTCTCGATAGCCCTCGCGGGCCGCCGCAATCGCCCGCTCCGCGATGGACGCGACGGCCGTCTTCGTCTCGTCGTCCTCGACGACCACGAAGTCCCACGGTTGCGAGAAGCCGACGCTCGGGGCGTGGTGCGCGGCGTCGAGCAGCCGCGCCAGCGTCTCCTCGGACACCGGGTCGTCGCCGAACCGCCTGATGTCCCGCCGCGCGTATATCGACTTGTACACGCCCGCCCGCTCGCGCTCGGTGAATGCAACCATCGATTCGATAGTCCAGACTGGCTTGCAAATCGGTTCTGATTCGCCCGACGGCTCACACTTTGCCAACCAAAATAGTTACTAATCAGACACGAATGATGGGCCGTATGGACGCCACACTCGAACACAGACTCGAAGTCATCATCGCCCTCCTGTTCCTGTTGCTCACCATCGAGGTCTACCGACTTGCCGGCTACTTCGGCGTCGTGTTCGTCATCGTGGCCACACTCATCACCTTCGGACTGGGCTCGAAGCCGAGTTCGACCTGAGTCACGCTCTCCCCCGCGTGAGCGCCTCCCCCGCGCAGTCCCTCGATTTCACTTTCACTCTACTAGGATGCGATACATATCCCCTGCCCGCGTCAGCGCAAGTATGAGTGCGAACGTAGCAAGCGCGGACACGGGCGAACGGGACGGGACGCGACGCATCGACGTGACGACGGTCCGGACCGGCCGCGTCGCCGACTTCGCGGAGACGGAACTCGGCGACGCCGCTATCGGGTTCGAGCGCCGGGGCGGCTGGACCTACCTCGTCGCCAAAGACACGCAGTAGGTCGGAGTCGACTGCGGTCTCGGAGCGAAATCGGTCGTCCGCGAGAAGGGAAGCGGGAGCGGGAGCGAACGCGGACGCGACAGGGTCGTTTTCTCAGTCGTCAGCCGACGCGGGCGTCGGCGACGTGTGATTCGGCGCGAGCAGTCGGTCCAGCGCGTTCACCATCGCCTGGACGCTCGCCCGCGTGATGTCGGCGTGCGACGCCGCGACGGTGACGCTTCGGTCGCCGAGCGACATCGTCACCTCGACGGTCACGACGGCGTCGGTGCCGCCGGTGATGGCGTCGACGTGGTACTCGTCGAGTTGGGCGTCGGCGTCGGGGCCGAGCGCCTCGCGGACGGCTTTCACCGCGGCGTCGACCGGACCGGACCCGGTGCCGGAGGCGACGCGTTCTTCGCCCTCGACGCGGAGGCGGACGCTCGCGGTCGGGGTGCCGCCCCCGGAGGCGGCCGTGAGGTCGAGCAGTTCGACCTGTCGGGCGCGCTCGCGGCCCTGGACGTCTTCTGCGAACGCGAGGAGGTCGGCGTCGGTGACGCGCTTGCCGCGGTCGCCGAGTTCCTTCACGCGCTCGACGACGGCCGCGACTTCCTCGTCGGTGGCGTCGACGCCGTGTTCGTCGAGTGCGGCCTTGACACCGGCGCGGCCGGCGTGCTTTCCGAGGACGAGGCGGCGCTCGCGGCCGACCGTCTCCGGCGGGTACGGCTCGTACATCGCGTCGTCCTTGAGCGTCCCGTCGGTGTGGATGCCGCTCTCGTGAGTGAAGGCGTTCTGGCCGACGACCGCCTTGTTCGGCGGGAGCGAGACGCCCGTGGCCTGTGCGACCTTCTGGGCGAGCGCGTACAGTTCGTCGAGCTTCACCGACTCCACGTCGTAGCAGTGGTCGAGCGCGATGGCGACCTCTTCGAGCGCGACGTTGCCGGCGCGCTCGCCGATGCCGTTGACCGTGGTGTGGACGAGGTCCGCGCCCGCGGCGAGGCTGGCGTGAACGTTCGCCATCGCGAGGCCGAGGTCGTCGTGGGTGTGCGTCGAGGTCGGCCCGAGTTCGGCGAGTCGGGAGACGACTTCGTAGGTGTGTTCGGGGCTCGTGTGGCCGACCGTGTCGGCGAAACAGAAGCGGTCGGCACCGGCGTCGTGGCTGGCGCGGGCGAGCGATTCGAGGAACTCCGGGGCGGCCCGCGAGCCGTCCTCGCCGATGACCTCGACCCAGAGGCCGTGGTCCTTTGCGTAGGCGACGAGTTCGTCGGTGGTCTCGACGACGCCCTCGCGGGTCGTCCCGACTTTCGACTCGACGTGTCGGTCGCTTGCCGGGACGACGAGCGTGATGCCGTCCACGTCGCAGTCGAGCGCGAGGTCGACGTCGTTCTTGACGCCGCGGGCGAAACTCGTCACCGTCGCGTCGAGGCCGAGCGACGTGACGCGCTTTATGGTCTCGCGCTCGCCGGGGCCGGTGCAGGCACTCCCGGCTTCGATGTAATCGACCTCCGCGCGGTCGAGCGCCTGGGCGATGTCGGCTTTCTGGGCCGGCGTCAGCGAGACGCCGGGGGCCTGCTCGCCGTCGCGGAGCGTGGTGTCTAAGAGCTGTACTGAATCAGAAGTGCGTAGCTCGGGGGTCTTCCCGAATCGTTCGTTCACGGTAGAATCGTGTCCTTGTAGGTTAGAACCGTCGAATTTCACAGCCAGCCGTCTCGCGACGACTTACTCTATCCTCCGTCGGTGTGGTAGGTCCCGACATAGTAGTTGAACACATATGTCGTCGAGTGTATAAAAGAGATGGTTCCGACAGAAATTGGCGTCTCGGCGGGGGTGTCGTTGGAAGCGCGTTCACTTGGCGGTGGGGGTCGTCAGCGGTGTCGGCGTCGCAGTCGGTCGGTTGCGCCGGCGTCTACTCCGAGAGTTCGACCAAGTCGCCGGGGTCCACGTCGTCGGCCGCGCCCGCGGGGAGTTCGATGATGGTGTCGGCCATGCCGAAGCCGATGCCCGTCCACGCCGACAGCCGCTTTTTCTTCGTCACCTCGTCGCCGACGAGCCAGAGCGCGTCGATATCGAACGGGACGAACACCATGTGGAGGCTGTGGCGGTCGGCGTCGTCGAACTGGAACACGAGGGCGTAGTCGTCCGGGACGGAGCCGCGGAACATCAGCCCGCGCGCCTGCGAGAGAAACGAGTCGGCCGTCTCGACGTTCGACGCGAGCGTCGATTGGGAACCGTTCTGTCGGTGAACGAGTCTCACGACCCGGCTTCGGCGGCGGGCGTGATGAATCCACCGCCGAGACGGCGGGCCGTCCGCCGTCGAGAGCAACGTTTAGGCCCGCCCCGCCCTGAACGCGCTCCATGGAGCGGACGCCGACAGGCACGCCCGTGGGTGTCGACGACCCCTACGACCACGCCGGCCGCTGCGACCACCTCACGAGCGACGGCGCGTGCCGCCTCGCCCGCGAGTACGCCGACCGCGACCCGGCGTTCGCCCGCGAGCGCGCCCGAGCGGACTACGAGTGCGTCGCGGCCGCGGAGGGCTGTGACTTCCGCGACTGCCCGCACTACGCCTCGACGACGAACGGCCGCGAGTGCGTCCGCTGCGGCCTCGAAGAGGTCCGGATGGCCCACGATTCGGCCGCCCGCCCACTGCTCGAAGAACACCACCTCTCGTACGGGGGCCGCGGCGGTGATGGTGACGGTGACGGTGATGGCGACGGCGACAAACCCTCACACGAAATCACGGTCGCGCTGTGTCGGTGGTGTCACACGAAGGTCCACAAGTCGTTCGCCCGCATCGACGACGACGCCTCGCCCGCCGTCGAGGCACTCGCCGAACGGGAGGGCCGCCGGACGAAGGAACTCGACGAACTCGGGTTTCAGACGGCGCGGGACCGCGCCGGCGACGAGTGAATCGCGGAAGCCGACGAGTGACAAGCGGCGACGAACCCATCCACACACCGAAGCGACCGCCCCCGGCCAAACCGCCCCGATGTGCCAGTTCGATGCACGGATACGCGTATCTCGACCATTCTTCGATTGACTTTTAGGCACGGTGGTCCAATCCGGGACATGACCCGCATCGTCGTCATCGACAACCACGGGCAGTTCACCCACCTCGAACGGCGCGCGCTCCGCGACCTCGGCGTCGACACCGAACTCGTCGACAACGACACCGACCCCGCGGACATCGACGCGGACGGCATCGTCCTCTCCGGCGGCCCCGACATGGACCGCATCGGCCGCAGTCCCGACTACCTCGACCTCGACGTGCCCGTCTTGGGCATCTGTCTCGGCATGCAGATTCTCGCCGAAGAGCTCGACGGCCGCGTCGGCTCCGGCGACTACGGCGGCTACGCCGACGTGGACGTGGAAATCCTCGACGAGGACGACCCGCTCATCGGCTCGCTCGCCCCCGAGACCCGCGTCTGGGCCAGCCACGCCGACGAGGTCAAGGAAGTCCCCGAGGGCTTCACCCACACCGCCACGAGCGACGTGTGTACCATCGAGGCCATGAGCGACGCCGACCGCGACCTCTACGGCGTCCAGTGGCACCCCGAGGTCGCCCACACCGCCGAGGGGGAGGAAGTCTTCGAGAACTTCATCGACATCTGCGAGCAGTAATCGACGACTACGAGCGGTCGGTCGCCTCCGACCGCGACCGCGTTCTCCGCGGCGACGCGTCTCTTTCTCTCCGTCGCCGCGGGGAAAAACCGCAATCCGGCGACACGACGCGGTCTCTCACGGTCGTTTCTCGGAAGCAAGCCGAGACATTTACCGGCCTCCGTTCTGTCTGTTCGGAAAATGACCTCCACCCAGAGCGACCTCGCTGGGCTCTCGCGGTTCATCTTCCGCGCGCCCAGTTGGTACACGAGTCTCGGGTTCGCCCTGCTCGTCGCCGCGATGGCGGGTATCGGTGCGTTCGACTCCGGGGACATCGCCGGCTCGTGGCGGGGCATCTTCTTCCTCGGGAGAGACGCTTGGGAAGGCATCTTCTTCATCGGGATTCCGACCGTCGTCGCGGCGTTCGGAACCACCGGCGTCGACCGGTTCGTCGGCGGGAAGCTGACGCACAACCGCTCGTCGCTCCTCGCGCTCGCCGGCGAGGTGATTATCGTGACGTTCCTCACCGGGGCCGCCATCGTCTCCGTCTTCACGGGCCTCGGCCAGACGTTCATCTTCGACGCGCTCGTGGTCGCCCTCGCGTCGGTGTTCGCCTTCCGCCTGCTCATCGTGATGGCCGTCTCACGGTCGTCGCTGCTCATCGCGGCGGTCCCGGCGAGCATCCAGACGCTCACGTCCGCCGCGCTCCTGTTCGTCTACAGCGGGACGCTCCGCTTCTTCGAGGTCGGCGGCCCCATCCTCGACGCCTATCTGATGCCCTATCTCGCCCGCCCCGACCGGGCCCCGCCGGAGCTGTCGGCCATCGCGCTGAGTCACTTCCAACTCCTCGCTATCACCTGCGTGATGTACGCGCTCGGCGTCTACGTCTTCCTCCGCATCGTCGACCGCCCGTGGCGGCGGAGCCTCGGCGTGTCCGTCCTCGACTTCATCCGCGGCTTCATCGGCCACATCGCCGAGGGGACCCGCGAGCTGGAGGACTTCTTCGAACAGCTTGGCCAGGAGGCCATCGTCCCCGTCACCGTGCTCTCGTTCGAGCGCGAGGACGGCACCGAGAAGGCCCGGTTCGTCCTGCCGATGATTCACCCCGGGCCGATGGGCGAAATCGGTGGCGGCAACTTCCCCGAACGCGTCGCCCGCCGGGCCGAGGGTCTCGCGTTCCCCCCGCACGCCACCGCCGGCCACGACTTCAACCTCGTCACCGAACGCGAGGTCGACGTGGTCCTCGACGCGGCCGACGACGCCTACGAGCGCATCGAGTACAGCCCGGACGTGACAGAAAGCGTCCGCGTGCAGTCCGGCGACGCGAAGATGCTCGGCCAGCGCTTCGGCGACGACGCGCTCCTCGTGTCGACGTACGCCCCGCAGTTCGCCGACGACGTCGAGTACGCGGTCGGCCTCTCGGCGTCCGCCGAGGCCCGAACCACGGGTCTGCGGGACGTACTCCTCGTCGACGCCCACAACTGCAACAACGGGCTCCAGGGTGCCGACCTCGGCCACGTCACACCGGGGAGCAAGCGCTCGTTCGACATGATTACCGCCGCCGGCCTCGCGGGCGAGGAACTCTCCGCGTCGTCGCACGCCTCGCTCACCTTGGGGACGGCGTTCGACCCGACCGACTGGACGCCGCGGGAGGGAATCGGCCCGCTGGGCATCCGCGTGGCCACGACGAACGTCGGCGACCAGACGACCGCGTACGTCCTCATCGACGGGAACAACATGGAACCCGGCCTGCGCGACCGCATCGTCGAGGGGCTCACGACCGGGCCGAACGCGAAAGCCGACGTGGCCGAGGTGATGACGACCGACACGCACATCGTCAACACCGTCGAGGCGGAAAATCAGGTCGGCGCGGCCATCGACCCCGACGAACTCCGCGAGACCATCGACCGCCTCGTCGACGAGGCGCTCGCGGACGCCGAACCCGTCGTCGCCGGCATGGCGACCGAGCGCGCCGAGGTGACGATTTTCGGCAACGACCGCACCGAGACGCTCGCCAGCCACGCTAACGTCGTCGTCTCGATGGGCGGGGCGCTCGCGCTCGCGCTCATCCTCGCGGCGATGGCTGTCAGTCTGCTCGTGTTCTTCCTCGCGTGAACCGCCTCGGGGTCAAGCCCCGAGGCACTCGGCCTCCTCCGCCTGTAGACGAGACGGCCTGCCGGCCGCGTCGCCACTCACGATTCTTTTCGAGCGACGAGCAACCTCCGTCGCACTACTTCAGCGAGAGCGTCCGCGTCTCGATAGCGCCGCAACTCGGGCAGACCCGTCGGTAGAACACGCTCGACCCGGTCGTCTTGGCGGACCATTCACCGTCGCTGTCGGTGAAGCCGCATTTCGAACAGGTGAGGTCGGCCTCGCTGTATCGCTCTCGCAACCGGTCCAGTGCGGTCGTCCCTCTCGGCGTCCTTCTGATTGACATAAGATAACATACACCACTATCCTGTTTAATTGTGTCGTATGGCACAATACCTAAGCGAAGTGATACTTGCGGAATCCAAAAATCACCGCCCGAATCCCGCACGTTCGGCCCGCGCCTCGACCGGCACAGCGCCGCCGCTCACCGGGAGAAACCGAGTGCGGGGGGTGCCCGCGAGAACGTCCCTTACTCTTCGTCGGCGGCCGCGAACAGTTCGTCCACGGCCTCCTGCGCCGTCAGCGCCGCCTCCTCGGCGACGGCTTCCGCGTCGTCGGCGTCGTCGGGCGCGTTGACGTACACGTCCACGTCGAGGACGCCGTCTTCGAACGTCACGGTGACGTCGAAGTCCTTGACGCGAGACTGCTTGAAGCGGGCGAAGATGAGGCCCTCAGCCGCCTCCGCGGCGGTCTGGACCACTTCTTCGTCCGTCGGCTGTGGCATTTACGCGCCGCCGGGGCCCATCGGACCCGCGCCGCCCGCGCCGCCCTGGAGCATCTGCTGGAGCTCTTCCTGCAGGCTCTCGAACTTCTCCTGCACGCGCGTCTCCTGCTTCGTGAGCTGTTCGACGCGCACTTCGAGGCTCTCGACCTTCTCTTCGAGGTCGTCCTTGGCCGCTTCGTAGTCGGTCTCGATGAGGAGTTCGCCGACTTCGCGGTACATCTTGGAGTCAGCGTCGATTTCCTCGAGCGTGGTGAGCGCCGTCTGTGCTTCGTTGAGCGCGGTCTCGGAGGACTGCTTCTGCTCGGAGACGTTCTGGGCGGTCTCCTGAAGGTTCTGCAGTTCTTCGAGCTTCTCTTGGGCTTCCGGCGGCAGACTTCCCTGCATACCCGAACCGACGGGACGCCGGCCCTAAAACACCCGCGGTCTCCTACGCGGACCCGGACAGTGGCTCGCCGGCGTCCGCGACGCGCTCTGTGGTCTCGACGAGGCGTATCCACGAGTTCACGCCCGCGCGGAGCGCGACGAGGTCGTCGGCCTCGACGGTGACCACGACGGTCCGCCCCTCGCGGCCGACGCGGGCACCGGACCGGGCGTCGTCTATCTCGCCTTCCTCGACGGCGACGCTCCGCTCGACGACGCGTGCGCGCCGCTCGTCAGAATAGTCGAATTCGAGCGAAGCGCTGTGCGCTGGACGCACGCTACTCGACGGCGACTTCTTTGACGTTGGGGGACCGCTCCTTCAGCAGGACGCGGTGCCCGCAGTACGGACAGCGGACGCCACCGAACTCGTCCAGTTCGACATCGCGCTTGCACCGGGAACACTTGTAGCTCATTGTGAGATGTGAAGAGTCGAGGCTACTTGGGCGTTATTCGTCCTCGCCGGTGAGCGCGGCGCGGATGGAGCGGCGGACCTGCTTGCCTGCGGGGGTCTGCGGGCGGTAGGTACCGCCGGTGAAGACCTCACCGGTCTCTTCGTTCTTCCAGATGCCGGTTCCGACGCGGGTGACGTCGTCGCCGTCGACTTTGGAGTTGCGCATCTCTGCTTCGATTTCCTTGACACGGCGTCGAGCGACGCGGCCGTACCGCGCGCCGAAGCGCCCGGAACTACCGACGGATCGAGCCTTCTTGTCGGCCATAGTACCGCGAACTACCTCGCCGGTATGGATAAACCCTACGAGTCGTCTCGGCATGTGACGGGCCTAGACACCGCTTTGTCGCCGGCGTGCGTACGGGAGACCATGACACAACACGTGGTGGTCGGTGCCGGCCCGGTCGGACTCGCGGTGATGGAACAGCTCAGGGAGCGCGGGGCGGACGTGGTCGCGGTGACGCGCCACGAACCAGAGTTCCTCCCCGAGGGCGTCGAGAGCCGCCTCGCCGACGTGCTCTACCCTGACCGCGCCGTCGCCGCCTTCGCGGACGCCGATGTCATCTATCACTGTGCCAAACCGCCGTACGACGACTGGCCCGAACTGTTTCCCGACCTCACCCGCGGCATCGTCGCGGGAGCCGAAGCCGCCGGCGCGCGCCTCGTCGTCGCCGAGGACCTCTACATGTACGGCCCGGTGCAGGTCCGCCTCACCGAGGACCTCCCCTATGCCGCCACCGGCCCGAAGGGCCAGACCAGAGCCGAGTGCGCCGACATCGTCCTCGACGCCCACGAGGCGGGCCGCATCGAGGCCACCATCGGCCGCGCCAGCGACTTCTTCGGCCCGCGCGTCCGCGAGTCGGCCGTCGGCGAGCAGGTGTTCGGCGCCGCCGTCGCCGGCAAGCGCGCGAAGGTGTTCGGCGACCCGCGACTCGCCCACACCTACACCTACGTCCCCGACTTCGCGCGGGCGCTCGTCCTCCTCGGCGAACGCGACGAGGCCCTCGGCGAGGTCTGGCACGTCCCGAACCCCGAGACGGTCTCGACGCGCCGCTTTGTCGACCTCGTCTACGAGGCCGCCGACGTCGACCCGGGCTTTCCGCACATCATCGCTGCGCCGGGGCTCGCGCTGACCCTCGGCGGCTACCTGAGCGCGCCGCTGAAGGGACTCTCGGAGATGCGCTACGCCTTCGAGGAACCGTACGTCGTCCGCGACACGAAGTTCCGCGAGACGTTCGGCGACGCCGTCGAACCGACCCCCCTTCGAGACGCCATCGCCGAGACGGTCGCGTGGTACGAAACGCAACGGGAAGAAGCCGAGGCCGAAGCCGAGCCGATTCACAGAGATGCAAGGAGGAAGCCCACGGCTTCAGCCGTGGGAGGAATCCGACAAGGCTCGAAATAAACCACGAGCGATAGCAATCCGACTCCCCCATGCCAATCATATGATTTATAAAGAACTCACCTAATATGTGAATTCACGATGGAGGTGATTCGCACCGTCAAAGTCAAACTCGACGTACCCAACGAGCGATGCGACGACCTCCATCAGACCAAAACTCAGTTCCTTCACTGTGCGAACACCACCGCAGAGTGGGCGTGGAGATACCCGAACGACTACTGTGTGACCTCGAAACAGAACGCCGAGAACGCCCTCTACGAACGACTTCGCAACGAGACGGAGTTGACTGCAAATCTCGTACAGAAAGGGATTCGACGCGCTATCGAGGCCACAAAAAGCGGTGTCGCCCGACTCAAGAAAGGTGACAACACCAGTCAACCGCACTTTGATGCGTGGAGCGTCGTCTACGACAAACGCTCTGCGACATTCCACCGCGACCACGTTTCGCTCTCGACAGTAAACGGCCGCGTTGAGTGCGACTACGTGATTCCCAGCGAAATTGAGGGAACGCCGATTGGCGAGTATCTGCTGAACGAGGACTACGAGTTCCGGATGTCAACGTTGCAGTACGACCGCTCTACGTCGGAGTTCTATCTCCACGCACGGATGCGCCGAACCACAGACGAGCAAGAGCAGTCCACGACTTCTTCTGAAGACGCCAAGCACAGAACAGTCCTTGGCGTTGACCTGAACGTGGACGGTTCGCTCGCCGTGACTTCCACAGGCGCATTCATCGGGAATGCAGACGAGATGAATCATCGACGCCGAGAGTTCGAGAAGACTCGCGGCTCGATGCAACAGACGGGAACGCGGTCGGCACACTTGTCGATTCAGTCGATGAACGACCGCGAACACCGCTGGATGCAGGACGAACTACATCGAGCGTCGAACCAGATTTTCGAAGAAGCTCACGACCACGGCTGTACGCACATCGCGTTCGAGAATCTGACCGATATTCGCAAACGGATGGCTGGTGCGAAGCGATTCCACGCATGGGCGTTCCGACGCCTCTCCCAGTACGTTGAGTACAAGGCGGAGATGTTCGGGATCAAGGTTGAGCAGGTGAGCCCTGCGTACACGAGTCAACGGTGTTCGTCGTGCGGGTTTACGCACGAATCGAATCGGCGGACGAAGCATCAGTTCGTGTGTCAGAAGTGCGAGTACGAACTGAACGCGGACTACAACGCGAGTAAGAACATCGCTCGGAAACTACTCAAGAGACTCCACTCGGGGCAGACGTCTTCGAGTGGAGGCGCACCCTGTCAGTGTGCGCTTGCGTCAGGGACGCTGAACCTGAATGGCGATTTCCACGCCTCCGTCGACTCGACGGCAGAAGGGGAGTCCACTGACAAGCCCACGACTTCAGTCGTGGGTTACTGACATCGAGACGGTCCCGGAGGGCGCGACCGAGTCGGCCTGAGCCGTCCCGTCCCCGGTTCCGTGCTGCGTGTTCTCCGTCTTACTTCGTCTCTTGTAACTCGTCTTCTCGCAGCGCCTCGTTCAGGTCGTCGCGGACGCGCTCGCCCGTCTCGCGGTTCATCGCCGTCGTGACGATGCGGTTTTCTTGGACGCTCGACCCGTCTCGCAGGAGGAGTCTGACGTTGCCGTTGTCGTCGGCGCGGGTGACCTTCGCTCGGAGGCCCGTCCGCGACCCGGTGCCGCCGGCGTCGATGGGTCCGGGAATGACCTTCTTGACGTGCGGGTGGCCGGCGACGACGCCGATTGCCCGGCGACCCCGTCGCCCCCCGATGAGCGTGCTGTGGCTCCCGCCCAACTTCTCCGCAGGCGGAATATCGACGACCTCCAGCGTCCGCTCGCCGCGGGTGTCGAGGACGCGCTGGACGGGGTCGTCGTCGGAGACGCGATAGAACTCGTGGTGGAGTTGGGCGCGCGTCTCGCGGAGCGGGGCGCGCTCGCCCGCGGCGTACACGGTCTCGGGTCGCTTGCGCCGAATCTCGTCGGCGACGAGGCCGGCGAAGTTGCGGAGTTGGACGACCTTCGTCTCGTCGTCCGACTCGGGAATCGTCGTGACCGTCGTCTCGCCGAGCACGTCCTCCTCGTCGAGGAACGTCAGCGTCGCGCGGTCGGCCTCGAAGACGGCCACGACGGCGTCGCAGTTGGCGGTGTTGCAGGTGAGACAGTAGTCTCCCGGCTTCTCTAACGGATTTCCACACCGCCGACAGTGCATATCGACGTGTCGGTCGTGCGCGTACAAAAGGCCGTTTATGCGGCTCGGAGCGGACGCGCCGCGACTCCCGGCGCACGACTCGCTTGGCGAAACATATTCGTCCCCGTGTCCGAGAGTCCACTTCGTATGCGCCGCCGCGCCCTTCTCGCGTCGCTGTCGCCGCTCGCGCTCGCCGGCCTCGTCGGACTGGTCGCGCTCGCGCTCGACCCCGAGACGACCGTCCGCCTCGCCACGCAACTGGGCCAGTCGGCGCTCGATACGGGTCGCGCCGTCGCCTCGTACCTCCGCCGGGCCGCGCCCCTCTCGACGGCGCTGTTCGCCGCCCTCGCGTGGGTCGCCGCCGGGAGCTTCCGCGCCTTCGTCGCCCACCGCAACCCCTCGGACACGCGGACGACCGCCGAACTCGCGTTCGCGCTCGTCACCTCCGCGACCGTCCCGCTCGTCGTCGTCTTCGCCCGCGACAGACCCCTCGTCGTCGCCGGCGTGGGCGTCGCGCTCCTCGCCGCCGCCGGAGCCGTCTTCGCCGGCCGTTCGAACGCCGAGGGCGTCGTCACCGGGTCGCTGTCCGCGATGGCACCGGTCGCCCTCGGCGGCGTCGTCGCGTGGCTCGTCGCCGGTCCCTCGGTCGCCCGGACCGCGACGCTGGCGCTCCCGCTGGCCGTCGGCTACGCGCTCGGCGTCGCCAGCGCCCGCGGTCGGTTCCGCCTCGGCGCGGTGGTCTCGGCGCTCGCGTTCGCCGTCCCCGCGTGGGCGTACTTCCCACCGGCCGCTGAGGCCGCCGGCTTCCAGTTGGGAACCGTCGGCCTCGCGCTCGGGTTCGCAGTCGCCGCGACGCTCTTTTCGCTTCCCTTCGCGGCTATCGGCTACGCGACCACGCGCACCGTGGACGCGAAGCGCCGAGTGGATACGACATCCGCCGCGAGCGCCGCAAAACAGTGAGTTTGCGTCTCGGTTCGGTTTTCAGAGGTCGAGCGGACCGGCCTTCAGGTACTCGCGCATCACGGCCGTCGCGTACGAGCCGTGGGGGAGCGCGAAGTCGAAGACGAGGTCGTCGCCAGCCCCGTCAGCGCCGTCGGCGTCGCCGCTCTCGCGGTCCACGTCGAGGTCGGTGCGGACGAGAATCGCCCGGCGCGTTCCGGTCGACTGGAAGTTGCCGGGGAGGTCGAAGTCGCCCGGTTCGAGGTCGAGGTCGTCGAGGACGGCGCGCTCGATGTCGCCCTGTTCGCCCTCGGCGAGTTCGGTGTCGGTGCCGACGAGCGGGGCCGTGACGAACGCGCGACCGCGTTCGATGTGTCGGCCCATGACCTCCACTCTGCGGCCCGTGGCGGTCTGGAGCCGGCTCACGTCGGGGAGTTCCAACCCCTCGGGCGCGTCGCGGTCGGCGAAGCAGACCACGTCGCCCTCGACGGGTTCGTCGAACGGGAGGCCGCGGTCGAGGCGCTCCGAGAGCATCCGGTTGAACGCGTAGGATTGGGCGGCGTTGACGAACAGGCGCTGGATGTTCGACGGGACCGATTCGAGCGCGTTGCGCCAGTCCTCGTCGGTCTCAGCGCCGTCTTCGGCGAGGCGGTGGAGCATGCCGCGCTCGTAGCCGAGGTAGCCCGGAATCCGGTCGAGCGCGCGGTGCCAGTCGGGGTCGGCCGACGCGGCTTCCTCGTCGACGACGGCGCGGCCCTCCTGTGTCTCCTCGGGTTCGTCCTCGGTCGGCCCGCCGCAGTACGCCAACACGGCCTCGCGCCACTCGCCGCGGACGACGTGCAGGCCGACTTTGTGGGTGATGGGGCGGATGCTGCCGAACCGCTGGTGGCCAAAGAAGTTCGGGACGCCCACGCGGCCCTCGCGGCCGCCGAACTCGGCGAGTGCGTCGGTGACGGCCGCGGCGTTGTCGGGGTTCTCGGGGTCGCGGACGCGGATGCGGAAGCCGTTGCCCGCGAGGTCGCCGAAGTTCAGCGTGCGGCCGAGGCGGCCGACGACCTCGATGTCGGCGTTCGGAATCTCGGGCACGTCGTCGGCGTCGCCGCCGTTGACGGTGAACAGTTGGGTGGTTACGGCGTGTTTGTCCTTCGTGCCGGCCCACGAGACGCGCTCTCTGCTCGCGTCGAGTTCGTCCGAGAGCCGGCCCGCGAAGTCGTTGGTGTCCCAGCTGCGGAGGGTGACGCGGAGGACGAGGTTCGGGAAGTCGCCGGTCGGGGCGTCCGGCGGGCGGACGTTCAGCGAGTCGAGTTCGAGTTCGCGCACGCGGAAGTCCTCGGGGGCGACGCGAAGGCGGCCGCCGACGCCGTCGGCGTCGCTCACGTAGCTGTCGATGCCGACCGCGCGCTCCAGCGGGTGTGCCTCGCGCATCAGTACAGCGAGAGGTCGCCGGTCACGCGGTCGATTTCGTCGTCCTCGGCGGGGCCGACGGCGAGCGCCGTCACCGTGCCGGGGTCGAGTTGCGTGTGTCCCGCGTCGCGGATGATGGCGTGGGGGATGCCCGCCCGCTCGGCCTTGTCGGCGAGTTTGAACAGTTCCGACTCGCCGTTGGCCTTGAGGACGACCTTCTTCTGTCCGCCGCCCTTCCAGCGCTTCCGGGTCTGCGAGTCGGTGTCCTCGTAGGCGGACAGCGAGGCGTGGGCGACCTGCGCGGCGAGCTTTCCCCGGCCCATGCCGAGGTCGGCGCGTGCGACGATGGCCTGTTTCATGCCCGCTACTCCCCGCCGACGCGGTAAATGTCCTCCCATCGCGGGCGTCGCGTGCGGGCAGAAGACATTTCACCGACATCTCCGTGGTTCGACCGATGGCAGGTCCCCGAACGCCCCTCCTCAAGCCGCGCGAGTACTTCGCGTCGCGGCCGCGACCGCTCGACACCGGGCGGGCGCTCGCCGTCGTCGCGCTCGTGACGCTCGTCGTCGCGGCCGCCACCGGCGGCATCCTCGTCACGTTCACCCAACAGCTCGACCAGCAGGTCAGTGTCGATAACCCCGAACACGCCCCCGACTGGATGTGCGAAAACTACGAAGAGGGCGGCCCGTTCGCCGACATGGACGCGCCGGCGGGCTGTGATCCCTCGGTCCCTGAACAGATCGACAAACGCCTCGGCGACCTCGTCTGGCAGGAAATCTCGTGGGTTCCGTGGGCGATGCTCGTCGGCGTGCCGCTGTTCTGGCTCTTCGAGGGAGCGATGCTCCATCTCGGCACGTCGCTCGTCGGCGGCGAGGGCGGCTTCGCGGAGTCCCTGACGGTCGCCGCGTGGGGGATGGTCCCGAGCGCGGCCCGCGCCGTCGCGCTCGCCGGCTACCTCGCCTACGTCCTCCCGCGAATCGACCTCCCGTCGACGCCCGAGGCCGCGGTCACCGCGATGCAGTCCGCGCTGTCCGGCTTCGGCCTCATCACCGGGGTCGTCGTGGTTATCACGGTCGCGTGGGCGACGTACGTCCGGACCTACGGGATGGCCCGCGCCCGCGACCTTGACGTCGAATCGGCCGCGGTCGTCACCGTCGGCCTGAGCCTCGTCGGTCTCCTGTTCGAACTCCTCTGAGCCGCGACGTGTGGGTGCGTCGCTCCGTTGAGTCGGGGGCGCTGTCGCCCCGCCTCGGTGGGGTGGTGTCTCCCGTCGAAAGGTGGATTTACTTGTCCGCGACGCGCTCCCTTCGAGTATGATACTTTCCGACTCGGACATCCTCGCTCGCCTCGCCGAGGGTGACCTCGTGGTCGACCCGATAGACGACGTGGACATGCAGGTCCAGCCCGCGAGCGTCGACCTCCGTCTCGGCACCGAATTCTTAGAGTTCCAGCGCACGAACATCTCCTGTATCCACCCGAACCGAGAGCACGAAGTCTCCGAGTACGTCCGCGAGACGCACGTCCCGGAGGGCGACGACTTCATCCTCCACCCCGGCGACTTCGTCCTCGGCACGACCAAAGAGCGCGTGGAGATTCCGGACGACCTGCTGGCGACCGTCGAGGGCCGGTCCTCGCTCGGCCGCCTCGCGGTCGTCATCCACGCCACCGCGGGCATCGTCGACCCCGGCTACGAGGGGCAAATCACGCTTGAACTGTCGAATCTCGGTACTGCGCCGGTCGCGCTCACTCCCGGCATGCGCATCTCACAGCTCGTGTTCACGGAGATGAAATCGCCCGCTGACCGCCCCTACGGGGTCGAACGCGGCTCGAAGTATCAGGGCCAGCGCGGGCCGCAGGCGTCGCGGCTCAGCTCCGACCCCGAGTTCGGTGGTGACGAATGAAATTCATCGAAGAAATCGTCGTGGACGCGTTCCTCCCGACGTTCCGCGCGCTCCTCGCGGAGGACCTCCGCGACCGTGGGTTCACCCAGTCGGAGGTCGCCGAGGCGCTCGGCATCAGCCAGAGTGCCGTCTCGAAGTACGCCCACGGCGAGGTCACCACGAACGAGCGGGTCGCCACCGACCCTCGCGTCGTCGACCTCGTCTCCCGCGTCGGCGACGGCCTCGCAACCGGCGATATGACGCCCGTGCAGGCGCTCGTCGAGACCGAAGTCCTCATCCGCCAACTCGAAGAGGGCGACCTGCTGTCCGACCTCCACGAAGAGGAGATGCCCGCACTCGCCTCCCACGACGGCTTCCGGAGCATCCACGACCCCGAGGGTCGCCTCCGAACCGTCGAGCAGGTCCGCTCGTCGGTCCGCCGCGGCCTCCGCATGCTCACGAACACCTCCGGCTTCGCGGGGCTCATCCCGAACGTCGGCTCCAACCTCGTTGAGTCGCTGCCGGACGCCGACAGCGTGGACGACATCGCCGCAATCCCCGGCCGTATCTTCGACGTGAAGGGGCAGGCGACCGTCCCCGGCGAACCCGAGTTCGGCGTCAGCGGCCACGTCGCGGGCGTCCTGCTTTCGGCCCGCGCCGCCGGTGCCGACGTGAACGCCGCGCTCAACATCGTCTACGACGCGGGCGTCATCGAGGACCTCGAAGCCGCGGGCTACGAGTGCATCGAGTTCGACCCGGACGCGCCGACCGACCCGGTCCGCGAACTCCTCACCGCCCGCGACCTGCCGGAGACGTTCGTCGTCTACCAGAGCGGCGGTTACGGCATCGAGCCAATCACGTACATCCTCGGTCCCGACGCGCCCGCCGTCGCCGACGTGGTCCGCGTCCTGCTCTGAGGTTCTCCACCCATGACAGCCGAACAGTCCAACTCTCGCTCTCGTTCTCGTTCTCACTCGCCGTCGTCGGTCGCCCAGTCGTTCTACACCCGCTGGGCGACGCTGTACGACGCGCTCGCCCGCCGCGCGCCCGGCGTCGGGAGCGTCAGAACCGAAGCCGCCGACGCGCTCGCGCTCGCCCCGGGCGAGACGGTCGTCGAGATGGGGTGCGGAACGGGCGCGAACCTCCCGTACCTCGCGGAGCGCGTCGGTCCCGAGGGAACCGTCGTCGGCGTCGATTTCTCACCCGGCGTCCTCGACGTGGCTCGCGAGCGGACCCGTGAGTACCCGAACGTCCACCTCGTCCGCGCCGACGCGACCCGGCCGCCGGTCGCGCCCGAACTCGAAGAATCGCCGGACGCCGTCCTCGCCACCTTCGTCTCGGGGATGTTCGACGACCCCGCGGCCGTGGTCTCGTCGTGGGCCGACCTCGTCGGCCCCGGCGGGCGACTCTGTCTCGTGGACCTCGCGGAGACGACCGACCGGCGCTGGCGACCGCTCAACCCGGTGTTTCGGGCGCTCGTCCGTGTCACCGCGCCGCCGGGGTCGCGCACGATGCGCGCGTCACCGACCCGGATGCTGAACCGGCGACTCGTCGCGGCCCACCGGGCGCTCGAATCGCGGTGTCGAGTGACCCACGAGACGACCCACGCCCTCGGCTTCGCGCGGGTTCGTGCGGGCGTCGTGGAGTAACGGCCGTCGCCGCGTGACTCGATTAGCCGACAGAAACGATATGTCGAACCCGTGTCAACCGACGGTATGGCCTCGTTCCTCGCGGCGCTTCTCGGCGCGCCCTTCAACGCGTTTCACCTCTTGTTCTTGGGGCTCGTCGGCTACTGGGTGTCTCTCGACGCCGCAGAGCGGGGGAGTAACGCGAGTCCCCTGTGGGCGCTCGGCTGTGTCGTCTTCCAGCCGCTCGTCGCCGGGTATCTGCTCTACCGGAGCCGAATCGGCGGGCGGCCCGAACCGGCGGGCCTTCAGGAGCGACTGGTCGGAACCTTCGTCATCAGTCACTTCGTCGCGGCACAGCTCTGGTTCGCGCTGCGACTCCTCGACGTACTCGCGTCAGTGACGTACCCGCCGGTCGTCGAGTTGCAGTACTATCTCACGTTGCTCGCCGTCGGTGTCCTCCCCGGTTCCCTGCTCGTGTGGAACCGCGGATGGGCGCGAATCCGGCGAGCGCTCGGCTGGGTTCACGAGCAGGAACGTGGGGGAGTCCAGTAACGGAAAACGGGTCGGGAGCGACCCAGAACAAGTGTCAGAGGCGTCGGGGGAACCGACAATCGGACCGCCGGGAAGCGGTCAGTCGTCGGCCGGAGCGGGCCCGGAGATGCTCACTTCGGGCGCGTCGCGGCCGAGTTCGTCGAGACAGGACTGCGCCGCCTGCCGACCGGACAGCAGCATGGCACCGAACGTCGGCCCCATGCGCGGCAGGTGGTGGGCGGTGGCGACAGCCATGCCGGAGGCGACGACGCCGGGGTGGACGACGCCCGTCGCGTCGACGATGCTGTCTTCGCTCTCGGAGACCCACATGGAGTCGTGGCCGGGCGAGTCGTGGCCGGGCGCGCCGTACTCGCCGTCGGCGGTTTTGTCCATGCCCGTGTTGTGTTCCTTGGCGTGTTCGATGCCGTTCACGTCGAGGACGCCGCGCTCGGAGAGCTTCGAGAGGACGACCGCGTCGTGGCCCGTCGCGTCGAGGACGAGGTCAGACTCGACCGCGATGGGGTCGACGCAGGTGAGTTCGCGCGGGAGCGCGTGGACCGGCGTCCAGTTCATGACGATGCCGCCGACGCGGTCGTCCTCGCGGAGGACGACGTCGGTGAACTCCGTCATGTTCTGGATTTTCGCGCCGGCGTCGCAGGCGGCCTTGATGAGCGCGGAACAGGCGTGCGGGCCGTCGGCGACGTACAGCCCCTCGGCCTCGTCGCTTTCCTCGTAGGGGACGCCGAGTTCGTCGAGGACGCGCTGGGCCGGGTCACGGACGGTTACCTTGTTCATGAGGAAGCCGCCGAGCCAGAAGCCTCCGCCGAGGTAGTTGTTCTTCTCCACGATGGTCACGTCGACGCCGCGCTCGGCGAGTTCCTTGGCCGCGACGAGACCGGAGGGTCCGCCGCCGACGACGATGACCTCTGTATCGGTGCGCTCGCGGAACTCTTCCATCCACGAGTCGGAAATCGCGCGTGTGACCTGTGCTTCCGTCGCGTCGGTGAATCCGTCAAACGACATATCACCTAGTGATACCACCTAGTAGTAAAACCTGTTGGTCGGCGGACTTTCCCGTCTGTCAGCCACCACCGGCCCGGCTCGCGGGCCGGTTACACCGATGTCGCCTCCCTACTTTTGGTGTTCACGTCCTAACGGACGGACATGCGAGCACTCCAGGTCGTGGTAGCATGAACATGCTCTACGAAGGCGAGTGGCGAACCGACAAGTTCGTCGCCAACAACGAGGACGGCGAGTTCGAACGCCAGACGACCAACTTCCGCAACTGGGTCGGCGAGGACGAGCGGTTCCCGGTCGAGGCCGGGCGGTACCACCTCTACATCTGCCGGGCGTGTCCGTGGGCACACCGCACCGCGATGACGCGCGCGCTGAAGGGCCTCGAAGACGCGATTTCGCTGTCGCTCGTCGAACCAGTCCGAATCGACGACGGTTGGGAGTTCTCCGAGGACCTCCCGGACCCGCTGTACGGCGAGGAGTTCCTCCGCGACGTCTACCTCCGCGCCGACGACGAGTTCACCGGGCGCGTCACCGTCCCCGTGCTGTGGGACAAAGAGCGCGAGACCATCGTCAACAACGAGTCCCGCGAGATAATGCGGATGCTCGACGAGGCGTTCGACCCCATCGCCGACAACGACGTGGACCTCAACCCCGACGGCTACGAGGAGGAGGTCGACCGCCTCATCGACGAGATTTACGAGCCGGTCAACAACGGTGTCTACCGCGCCGGATTCGCGACGACCCAAGAAGCCTACGAGGAGGCCGTCGAGGAACTGTTCGACGCGCTGGACCACTGGGACGAGGTCCTCGACGACCAGCGGTTCCTCGCCGGCGACGTGCTCACCGAGGCGGATATCGCGATGTTCGCGACGCTGATTCGCTTCGACCACGTCTACCACACGCACTTCAAGTGCAACAAGAAGGCTATCCACGAGTACGACAACCTCTGGAACTACACGAAGGAGTTCTACCAACTCCCCGGCATCGAGAAGACGGTCAACATGGACCACATCGTCCGGCACTACTTCGTCAGTCACGGCGACATCAATCCCAAGCGCATCTACGGCGTCGGCCCCGACCTCGACTTCGAGGCGGAACACGACCGCGACCGCCTCCCGGCGGACCTCCCCGCGGCACTGACGGCCGACGACTGAGCCGACTCCGCTCTCCTCGCGTTTCCGTCCCCGTTCCCCTCTCCGTTCCCGTCTCCGTTCTCGCCGCCTCCCTCGACACCCTATTCCCGCTCGAAACGCTATCATTTCTCATGGCAAGCCGCGCGACTCGCGCGCTCCGGCGGTTCGAACCGCCGCCGCGGGCGGTCGACTGGTCCATCTTCGCGCTCGTCGTCTTCGAGACGCTCTCGGGCGTGCTGAGCCTCGGAGCCGGCCATCCGGCCAACGGCCTCCTGTTCGTCGCCCACGGCGTCGCCGGCCTCTCGCTCGTCGTTCTCGTCGGCTTCAAACTCTATCGGGTCCGCCGCCGCGTCCTCGACTCGCGGCTCCGCGACCGCCACACCGCGCTCTCGGTCCTCCTCGCGGTCGTCGCGCTCGCGGCTCTCGGCACCGGCGTCGCGTGGGTGCTCGGCGTCGAGGTCCGAATCGCCTTCTGGACGCTTCTCAACGTCCACATCGGCTTCGGCCTGCTCGTGCTGCCGATTCTTCTCGTCCACCTCCGGGCGCGCTTTCGCCCGCCCCGCACGGTCGACTTCGCGGAGCGACGCCGGGCGCTCCAGTACGGCGCGATACTCGTCTTCGGCGCGGCGACCTACCGGGCGACCGAGACGGTCGGGGCGCTCCGCGGCGTCAGCCGACGATTCACTGGGTCGCGGCCGCTCCCACCCGGCGAGGGCAACGACGCCTTTCCGGTGACGAGTTGGGTCGCCGACGACCCCGACCCCGTCGACCCCGACTCGTGGTCGCTTTCGGTCACGGGTCTGGTAGACCGTCCGCTCGAGCTCGACCGGGCCGACCTCGCGCCCGACGAGACGCGGTCGGTCCTCTTGGACTGCACGAGCGGGTGGTACATCGAGCAGAACTGGACCGGCGTCAGACTCGGCGACGCGCTCGATACCGCCGGTGTTCACTCGTCGGCACGGTGGGTGACGGTCCGGTCGGTGACGGGGTTTCGGTGGTCGTTTCCTATCGCGGAGGCCCGCGAGATGCTCCTTGCGACCCACGTCGGCGGCGAACCGCTTTCCCACGGCCACGGCGCGCCGCTCCGACTGGTCGCGCCGAACCGCCGCGGCTTCCAGTGGGTCAAATGGGTTGATTCGGTCGAGGTTCGCCGGCGACGCGACCCGGCGCAGTGGCTCGCGGTGCTGGTGAGCGGGTTCGGATAGCTGCGCTCACCAGGGGAGAATCCACAGCACGTCGACGAGGCGGTCCAGAATCGTCTTTTCTCTCTCGTGGTTATCGTCCGCCGTGTCGTCGGTCGACGCGTCCTGTACGTCCGGTGTCCGGACTTCGTCGGGCGCGCTCGAATCGGAAGAGGGCATACTGGTCGCCATGCCTGTCAACGTGGAAATACTTTCTGTGGGCAGGGTCGCTGGTCATCACTCATCGCGGAATCCCGCGAGATGCTGTTCGCGTCCCGCGTCGGTGAACGCTCGCACAGTCGCGGCGCGTTCGCCGTGAGTTCCCCACGCGACGACGCCGGCACCGAGGAACAGGAGGCCGCCGGCGACGAGTAAGAACGGCTCCGCCCCGAGGACAAGTCGCGTCGTCCCGTCGAACGTCTGGACCGTGGTGTAGAGTCCCGGCTCCCGGACGTAGTGGGACACGGCGACGAGCGAATAGCCGATTTCGACCCCACCGACTGCTACGGGGAGGGCCGCGGCGTACTTCCACCGGAGTGCGGCCAGCGTCCCGACGACGCCGACGCCCCCAAGCCGTGCCAGCAGGTACTCCTCGTGGTTGAGTCGGCCGCCCCATCCCGTCGTTATCGACCCGTCGTATCCGGGTGCGACGTGGAGCAGCTCCTGATAGATTCCGGCGACGACGGCTCCGAAACCGACGACCGCCATCACGACTGCGAGCGTTCGTTGACGGTTCATATCGACACGTCTCGTGTCGCTCAGAAATAACTTTGCGACCGGTCGGGTCTCGCCGACCCCTCAGTCGTCGCTTCCGCTTCGAATCGCCCGCTCGGCGGCGTCGAGGGCGGCGTCGGCGTCGAAGTCGACGACGATGGCTTCCAGTTCCTCGCGCGTCGCGCCGGCGTCCCGCAGGTCGCGGGCGTGAGCCGTGATGTTCGGCACGGCGCGCACGATGTTGTCCACGATGGGGACCGTGGCGACCTGCGCCGACCGCGACATCGGGTTGAGGTCGACGACGATTTCGACTTTGTCCATCGCGCCGAGCGCCTCGGCCCGGTCGCCGTCCTCCAGCGGGACGACGACCACGTCGGCGCTCCCGATGCCGTCGGCGTCGACTTTCGCGCGCTCGTGGTCGATGCCCGGAATCCGCCCGTCGGCGGTGAGTCCCTTCACCTCGTCCGCGCCGTGTTCCCGAAGGTGGTCCACGATGGCCCGCATGCGCTCGTCGGTGCGGTTGAACAGGTTCACCTCGATGTCGGCGTCGACGGCCGCGGCGAGTTCGACGATTTCGCCGGGGCAGAGCGCCGCGACGTTCCCGTTGACAGAGATGACCGGCTGGTCCGCCAGCAGGAGGTGCGCCGCGGCCGCCCGCGCCGCCTCGTCCGCGCTCGGAATCGTCCGCTCGCCGAGGAGGTAGTCGAACGCCTCGCCGCGCCCCTGCGCGATGAGTCCCTGCCGGCTCGTGATACCCTTCTCGACGCCCTCCTCGATGCGGTGGCGGGTGAGAAGCGACTGGTATCTCGGGTGGCTCTCGGGAATCTCGATGTCGCTCATTGGTGGTGGGTCGTCGCCGCGGCAGTAACACGTTTTCTCATCGCGACGGCCGGGAGCCTGTGCCTGAAGCGCACCGCCCGGCCTACGAGGGTCTCGCGGCCGTCACTCGCTCCGAAGCGTCGCGCCGGCGGGGTGGACGCGACAGCGCTCTGGGTCGTAACCGGCGTCAGACAGCCCCGACCCGACCGCGAACACCGTCTCGCCGAGCATCGCCATCGAGCTGTCGCCGCCGGCCGCGCGCACGTCGTCGATGGCGGCCTCGACCCGGTCGGTCAGGAGGCCGGCGTCGCGGGCGAACCGACGCGACTCGGCGACGAATCGGTCGAGCGTCGGCTCTGCGCGGAGCGCTTCGAGGGCCGTCTCTCCGGCGGCCGTGAGTGCGGTCGTATCCCCCGACAGCACGTCGGCCGTCGAGAGGCCGCCGAACGCGACGTACTCGATTGTCGGGCGCGCTGGGATGCCGTCCATCCGGCCGTGAGCCGGCGCGCCGGGTTCGACCCGGACGGGCATCCCGCCGCGGGCCTGCGCGACCACGTCGCCGAGGCCGGTCCCCGCGCGGACCTCGGCCACGTGAGCGAGGGTGACGAGTTCGTTCTCCGACCGGCCGCAGGAAAAGACCGCGTTCGCCGCGAGCGCCGTCCCGAGCGCCATCGCGCCCGAGACGCCGAACCCTGCCCCGAGCGGGAGGTCACTTTCCGCGTCGACGGCGGCCGTCACGTCCAGCGACCGAAGCACGTCCGCGACGGGCGGCATCTCGACCGCCTCGCCGTCGAGACTGACGGTGGTCTCCGGTGCCGGTTCGACCGTCACGGTGACGCCGTGCGAGAGCGTCAGTCCCGCGCCGCGAGAGCCGGCGACTGCCGGGTCGTCGGCGGGGTGGGCGCTGAAAAACCCAGTCACGTGACCGGGCACGAACGCCGTCGCGTCGTCGCTCATCGGTCTTTCTACGACGGGGGTCGGTTAACGGTGTTGCGTTTCGTCGCGTCCGCGTCAGTCGCGGTCGAACGCCGCCTCTCGCTCCGCCTCGCCTGCGTTGCTCTCGCGTCGCCGCGCAGCGGTCGACTTCCGGGCGTCCGTAACCGTCTCCGTCTCTAACAGCCGCTCGACTTTCGCCTCGAACTCCTCCTCGGAGAGTTCGCCGGTCGCGTAGCGCCGCCGGAGCGTTTCGAGCGCGTCTTCGGTCTCGGTCGTCATCGACTCGTTCGCGTCGTCGCCGCGGCGGGACTCGTAGATGCGGACGAGGGCGAGCGCGGCGGGGAGCACGCCCGCGAAGCCGACCGGGAAGACGATCCAGAACCACGACACCCCGAGCGCGAGCAGGCCGAAGCCGACCAGAAAGATGAGCGCCATGACGACACCGGCGACCAACTCTTCGAGTGCCGAGTCCTCGTCGTCGGCCGCGTCTTCGACGGCGTCGTCGACGATTCGGTCCGCGTTGGTCATCGGTCTCCCCCGCGACGACGGCGTTCGTGCATGGTGCTCTAACGTGTCCGGGAGATAACGACTGTTTCGCAAAAATGAGGCGCGTCGGTGGTGCGCCGTCGCCTCTGGCGACAGGCGCTGGCGGGCTGACGAGACTCGCGTGCGCTCGTCTCGTTGGCTCGCCAGGTCTTCGCCCTTACGGGCTCAGACGCTGGCGATCACGCGGGAACTCGGTCGCAACGCTTCGCGTTGCTCCCTGCTCCCGCGCTCGTGTTGCGCCGTCGCCTAAGGCGACAGGCGCTGCCGGTCGCGCGGGAACACCGTCGGACTCACGTCGTTCGTCCGACGAGCACCCACTCGCAGAAACGCCTTCGTCTACGGACTCAGGCGTTGTCTGTCTCGTGGGAACAGAACAGCTTCTCGGATGTTCTCCAGTCCGAGCATCGTCATGATGAGCCGCTCGCCGCCGAGTCCGAAGCCGGCGTGCGGGGGCATGCCGTACTTGAACATCTTCGTGTAGTACTCGAACGCGTCGGGGTCGAGACCCTGCTGTTCGAAGCCGGCGACGAGGTGGTCGAAGCGGTGTTCACGCTGACCGCCCGAGACGAGTTCCATGTTCGGGTGCATCATGTCGAAGCCCGTCGAGAGCGTCTCGTCGTCGTCGTGGTCCTTGATGTAGAACGGCTTGATTTCGCTGGGCCAGTCGGTGATGAAGTAGTGCTCGCCGACGTCCTCGCCGAGCGCCTTCTCGCCCTCGGTGGGGAGGTCGTCGCCCCAGACGAGCTGCTCGTCGAGCTTGCCCGTCGCGTTGATGCGCTGGATGGCCTCCTCGTAGGTGAGTCGCGGGAACTCGCCGGACGGCGCTTCGAACTCGTCTTCGAGACCGAGCGCTTCGAGCTCGTCCTGACAGTTCTCCTCGACGGCCTCGTAGGCGGCCGTGACGACGGCCTCGCACACGTCCATCGCTTCCGTGTGGTCGATGAACGCCGACTCGAAGTCGATGGAGGTCGCCTCGTTGAGGTGGCGGGGCGTGTTGTGCTCTTCGGCGCGGAAGATGGGGCCGACCTCGAAGACGCGCTCCAGACCGGAGCCGACCATCAGCTGCTTGAACAGCTGGGGCGACTGGTTCATGAACGCTTCCTTGCCGAAGTAGGTGATGGGGAAGAGCTCGGTGCCGCCTTCGGTACCCGTGGCGACGATTTTCGGCGTGTTGATCTCGGTGGCGCGGAGGTCGCGGAACTGCTCGCGGACGGCGCGCTGGACCTCGGCGCGAATCTCGAAGATGGCCTTCACTTCGTCCTTGCGGAGGTCGAGCGTGCGGTTGTCGAGACGCGTCGAAAGCTCGGCGTCGACCTTGCCGGAGGGGTCGAGCGGGAGCTGCGCCTCGGCCTCGGCGATGACGTCGAGGCTCTCGGGCGTGACTTCGACGCCCGTCGGCGCTCGGGGCTCTTCCGCGACCTCGCCGGTCACGGAGATGACGCTCTCGCGGTGGACGCCGAGACCCGTCTCGACGAGGTCGTCGTCCATCTCGTCCTTCTCGAACTTGACCTGAATCTTGCCGGAGGTGTCCCGGAGAATCAGAAACGCGATGCCGCCGAGGTCACGGACTTCGTGGACCCAGCCGGCGACGGTGACCGTGTCACCGGGTTCGGCGTCGGCCGTGTACGTTCGGTTTCGCATACGACGTGGTTCCCGACCGTTCGTCTTAAACATCGTGTCTTCGCCTCGCTCGGACGCGTTCGAGTGTCGAATCCACCGAGATACGGGACGATACGGGCCACTCGTTGACAGGGTCTGTGGTACCGTGGTACTTAGTTCGCGGCACGTGTCCCCTCGGTATGGCTCCCGACTCACCGGACGGGCCGGCGGACGAACCGAGAACCGATGCCGACGCCGCCTCGGCGTCCGGTCCGGCACCGGAGGCCACCCGGACCGCCGACCTTGACTGGTCCGAAAGCGCGCGCGGCGACCGCTTCGCGTTCCGCCGGAAGCGGCTCGCGGACCGCGGCGGCGGCCGCGACCTCGGCTGTTCGCTCTACGAAGTCCCACCCGGGAAGCGGCCGTGGCCGACGCACTACCACGAAGGCAACGAGGAGGCGCTGTACGTGCTCTCCGGAACGGGTGCGCTCCGGACGCGCGAGGGCGCGGCCGACCTCGACCTCGAACCGGACACCTACGTCGCGCTCCCCGCCGGGGCCGACTACGTCAGGCAAATCGAGAACGACGGGGACGAACCGCTCCGGTACCTCGCGCTCTCGACGATGAACCACCCCGACGTGACGGTCTACCCTGACTCGGACAAAATCGGCGTGTTCTGCGGCGCGCCACCGGGCGGCGACAAGCACGCCCGGACGCTCCACGGCTACTATCCGCGAGACGCCGAAGTCGGCTACTGGGACGGTGAGCCCACCGACGAGGCGTGACGTACCTCTCGCTTCGACTGCGACGCACCCGTCGCTGAGATTTATATACGAACCCGCGGCCACCTCGCCTCGGACATGGACGTTTCAGACCTCGAAGCCGCCTTCGCTCTCCCGTTCGCTGAAGACTCACCGCTCGACACCGCCGTCACCGGCGTCCTCGCGACGCTCGCGTCGCTCGCCACGCCGCTCGCGGGTATTCTGCTTTCGGGCTACGTCGTCCGCCTCGTTCGCGCCGGCGACCACGAGGCGACCGCGCTCCCGTCGTTCGACGACCTCACCGGCATGGCCGCCGACGGTGCCCGCCTCTCGGCTGCGCTCGTCGCGCTCCAACTCCCCGCGGTCGGCCTCGTGACCGTCGCCTTCCCGGGATCTGGGCCCTCGCTTGCGATGTTTACGTATGCGACCAATCCAGCGATGCTCGGGCTTCTCGGTCTCTCCCCGATCGACACCGCCACGCTCGCCGCGGCCGGGCTCGCCGCGCTGGCGGGCTCGTATCTCTCGGTGGCCGTGACGGCCGCCCTCGCCCGCGAGCGGTCGCTCGTGGCGGCAGTTCCAGTCACACGCGACCTCGCGCTCGACCGCTCGTTCGTCAGCGTCGCTTCGGCCGTCGCGCTCGTCGGCTTCGTCGCGCGCCTGCTCGTCGCCCTCTGCGCCGCGGTGCCGGTCGCCGGGACCGCGCTCGCCGCGACCGCGTCGTTCTGCTTTCTCGTCGTGGCCGCGACGCTCCTCGGGCGCGGCGCGCCGGACGCCACGGCGCTCGGCGCGGGCGTGACTCGGGAGTCGCGCGCTGGCGACGCAAACTCGGGGTCGGCCGAGTCGATGGAGTCGGCGTAGAAGCGAAACCGCGCCCGTGGGGATTACTCGGCGACGAGTTCGGCCGTCGCGTCCTTCGCGCCCTCGACCGTCTCGCGCACCGCGTCGACGCCCTTGTCGTGCAGGAGGTTGCCGACGACGACCGCGTCCGCGTGCTGGCCCATCTCGTAAGCCGATTCGTAGTCGTGGATGCCGCCGCCGTAGAACAGCGTCGCATCGTCGAGCGCGTCGTGCGCCGCGCCGACCTTCTCGGGGTCGCCGTAGGTGCCCGAGTACTCGACGTAGATGATTTTCTGGCCGAACATCTTCTCGGCGACGCGGGCGAACGAGGCCACGTCCTCGGCGGACTGGTCGGTGTCGGCGTCGGTGTACTCGGCGACTGACGACTCGGGGTTCAACACGATGTACGCCTCGGTGTGGGTGCGGTCCCAGTCGAGGCCGTCTTCGATTCGGACCCACTCCTTGTGCGCGCCGGTGATCCAAAACGAGTCGCTCGCGTTGAACACCGTCGGGATGAGGTAACCGTCCAGCGCGTCGTCGTCGATGACGACGCCGGGGTTCGACGGCTCCTGATAGATTGGCACGTCGTACTTCGAGGTGGCCTCGATGACGCGTTCCATCTTCTCTTCTGTGATGTCGAGCGTGCCGCCGATTTCGAGGGCGTCGGTGCCCGTCTCACACACGTCTTCGAACGTCTCGCCGTCGACGAGGTCCTTGTCTGGGTCGATTTTGGTGATGTGATCCCAGTCTTCCCACGGATAGCTCATTGGTCGCTCTTTGCTTGAGGGGGCGTAAAAAGCGTGCGGATGGAATGGGTCACACGCATAGTCGGGAGTGAATTTTAACCCACCTGTCACCAAATCCGGTGTACGATGGACGCAACCGCCGCGACCGAATACGTCGAACACAGAGCGATGTCCCTGTCCGCGGCGGAGTTCGAACTACTCTGCGAGTCGGTGCTCACGGAGTCGCTTCCCCCGGCGCGGTTCTCGGTAACCGCTTTTCGACAGGACGGCGGCATCGACATCGACGGTCGCGTCAGTAATCCGCTTCTGGACGTTTCGCTCGGCGTTCAGGCGAAGCAGTACGACCCGAGCAACACAGTCGGTTCGCCCGCAATACAGCGATTTCAGGGCGCGCTAGCCGATACGGGATGCGACACCGGGACGGTCATCACGACGAGTTCGTTCACCGACCCGGCCGTCGAAAGCGCCGAACGGGCAGGTATCCACTTGGTGAACGGTTCCGCGCTGTTCGAGTCGATGGTCGACCTCCGCGTCGGCGTTCGGCGAGGCGGCGGACAGCTCGAACCCGACGAGGGTTTCTGGAACCTGTTCGGAGAGACCGACGAGACGGGCACGGTTCCGTCGAAACGAATTCCGCTCGCCAACTCGTTCGAAACCCTCGACGCTGTTCTCTCGGCTATCGGCGACACCCGCGGAACCAAAGACGACATTGTCTCGTCTGCGGACGTATCGCCCCGCCACGCGGACCTGTACGCGATTGCGGGCTGGATTCTCGGGTTCGTTCATCAAGAGTGGCCCGACGAGGAGACCCACAGACAGCGCCGCTGGTCACTCACCCGAAGCGGCGCTCGGTACATCGCCTATCGAACAGCGGGCCTCGACGACGAGGCCGAACCCCTCCTTCTCGACGGGATTCGAAATGCACAGATAATCGAACGACTCGCACACCCGCTCTCGGAGTCGGGGTCGTTCGGGCACAGCGATCTCGTTGACTTCGTCGCATCTGAGTCGGAGCTATCGCGGAGTAGCGCGAAACGTCGGGCGAGTTCAGTCGGCGTTTGGCTCGCCCGGCTCCCCGAAGTCTCGGTCGAAAACGGCCGGGGAAAACGATACGTTTGGAACGGGGACTAATCCGCCGCAGTCTGCCACTTCCGAACCGTATCCGCACCCACACCTTCGACTTTCGCCGCGATGTCGTCGGGTTCGGACGCCTTCAGCGTCTTCACGTCCTCGATACCGGCGTCTTTCAGCTTCTCGGCGGTCTTCGCGCCGATGCCGCTGATGCTCTCTAAGTCGGAACCGCCCTCGCCGTTCTGCTGGGCTTGGTACTCGCGGTAGTTGCAGATGGGACAGCCGAGTTCCCACGGCTCGCGGTCGCCCTCGTAGGTAATCCGGAGTTCGGGGAGGTCGTGTTCATCGCAGGACTCGTCTGTCACCTCGATGTCGCCGCGACGGGGCAGCGGCAGCGAGTAGTCGCAGTCGGGGTAGCGGGTACAGCCGACGAGTCGGGAGCCGGAGCGGAGGCGCTTGATGGCGAGTTCGCCGTCGTGTTCCTCACCGCACTCGGGACACGTCCCGATGACGAGGTCGTCTTCCTCGTCGGCCTCCTCGGCCTTACAGAGCGGACAGCCGTGGACGAACGTCTTGCGCCCGGCGAGCATCTTGATGTGGTGGAGGTCGTGGTCCTCGCAGGACTCTTCCATGATGAGCGGCTTGCCCGTCGAGGGAAGCGGGAGCGTGTGGGTGCAGTCGGGGTAGGAGTCACAGCCGATGAAGTACGAGCCGCGGCGGCTCTTTCTGACGACGAGGTCGCCGCCGCAGTCGGGGCAGGTGCCGACCGTCTTGTCGGCCTTCAGCGAGTCCTGGAGCTGCTTGCCGAGTTCCTCGCGGGACTCCATCAGTCCCTCGAACACGTCTTGGAGCATCTCCTTGGACTCCTCGGTCACGTCTTCGAGGGTGGCCTCGCCGCGGGCGATAGCCAGCATGTCGGATTCGAGTTGCGAGGTCATCTCCTCGCTGACGATGAGCTTCGCGAAGTCCTCGGAGGCCTCCACGACCGCCCGTGCGAGGCGGGTCGGCCGCGGCGGGTCGCTCTCGATGTAGCCGCGGTCGTAGAGCTTCTGAATCACGTCGTGGCGGGTCGCCTTCGTCCCGATACCCATCTGTTCCATCGTCTCGATGAGTCGCGACTGGCCGTAGCGCCGCGGGGGCTGGGTCTGCTTGGCGTCGAGGTGCGTGTCGGACAGCACGAGCGACTCGCCTTCCTCGACGTCCGGCACGAACGACTCGCTGGAGTTGAAGTACGGGTAGACGTCGTGGTAGCCGGCTTCGAGCAGGCGCTTGCCGTTGGCTTTCAGCGAGAGCCCCTCGACCTCGGCGACGACGCGGAGGTGCTCCCAGACGGCGTCCTCGGCGACGGTGGCGAAGAAGCGCCGGACGACGAGTTCGTACACGTCCCACTCGTCTTCGGTGAGGTCGGACGCCGAGGGGAGTTCGCCGGTCGGGTGAATCGGCGGGTGGTCGGTCGTCTCGTTGTCGCCCTCGGTTGGCTCGATTTCCTCCTGTTCGAGGAGGGATTCGGCGTCCTCCTTGAACCGGCGGTCGCCCTCGAACGCGCCGAGCAGTTCGCGCGGGTCGAGGTCGTCGGGGTACACCGTGTTGTCGGTCCGCGGGTAGGTGATGTAGCCGGCGGTGTAGAGGTCCTCGGCGATGCTCATCGCCCGCTGGGCGGAGTAGCCGATAGAGCCGGCGGCGCGGATGAACTGCGTGGTGTTGAACGGCGCGGGCGGCGTGTCGGTCCGCGTGCGGCGGTTGACCGACGCGACTTCCGCGGCCTCGACGCCGAGGAGCGTCTGATAGGCTTCCTCCGCGTCCTCCTCGTTCCAGACGCGTTCGGCTTCGGTGCCGTCGTCGTCGAGGTAGAAGTACTGCGCCTCGAAGGACTCAGCGTCACCGTCGGCGTCTTTCGTCAGCTTGGAGAACAGCTCCCAGTAGTCCTCGGGGTCGAACGCCTCGATTTCGCGCTCGCGGTCGACGATGAGCTTCAGCGTCGGCCCCTGCACGCGGCCGACCGAGATGAAGTCGTTGCCGAGTTGGCGGGCCGAAAGCGAGAGGAACCGCGTGAGTGCGGCCCCCCAGACGAGGTCGATAATCTGTCTGGCCTCGCCCGCGGCGGCGAGGTCGAAGTCGAGGTCGTCGGGGTTCTCGAACGCCTCCGTCACCTCGCGCTTCGTGATAGAGGAAAACCGCACGCGGTCGACGGGCACGTCCTCGTTCACGTCGCGGACGAGTTCGTACGCCTCCTTCCCGATGAGTTCGCCCTCGCGGTCGTAGTCGGTCGCGATGGTGACGTTCCCCGCGCGGCGGGCGAGTCGGCGAAGCGCGGCGACGATGTTCTCCTGCGTGGGGTGTTTCTCGACGGGCGCGCCGATGAGTTCGACCGGCTCCACGTCGCGCCAGTCGTTGTACTCCGGCGGGAAGTCCACGCCGACGACGTGGCCCGACAGGCCGATACAGCGCTTGCCGCCCCACTTGTAGACGTTCACGCCGTTCATTCGCTCCGCGGAGGCGGTCTCGCCGCTCAGGATGTCGGCGATGCGCCTCGCGGCGTTGTCCTTCTCCGTGATGATGAGTTCCGGACCCCTGCTCATTGAGCGGCGATATGATGGGGGTTGTCCTAAACCTTTCGTGCCGAATTCGGAGCGTAGCGGCCTCAACGCGCGCGGATACGAGCGTGCGGGTGAGCGCGCCCCGCGCGCGAAGGTGTGTATCTGCCGACGCGTCCGCCACACGCCGCGTCTCCCGCCAGATTTCACCGACTCGCCTTGTCGACTCGACGCGACGAGCGACCGCGACACCAGAAGCGATAACCTCCACGCGCCGAAGCTGAGACCGTGTCGGGTGATTCGCGAATCGACATGACCGAGGGGAGAATCGCCCCCAAACTGCTCTCCCTCTCGTGGCCGCTCGTCGCCGGAAACCTCCTCCAGACGCTGTACAACCTCGCGGACGTGTTCTGGGTCGGCCGCGTCGGCGCGGACGCCGTCGCCGCCGTCTCGCTCATGTTCCCGACGAGTTGGATGTTCGTCTCGACCGCGATGGGCATCACCGCCGCGACCATCGCCCTCGTCTCGCAGCACGTCGGCGCGGGCGACGACCGCGAGGCCGACCGCGTCGTCGGCCAGACGGTGCTTCTCACCCTCGCCGTCTCGGTCGTCCTCGCCGTCGCCGGCTTCACGTTCAGATATCCGCTTTTGGAACTCATCGGCGCGGAGGGTGCCGTCTTCACCGAGGCGCTCGCCTACATCGAGGTCATCTTCCTCTCGCTGCCGCTCACGTTCCTGTTTTTCGCGTTTCGGGCGGCGCTCCAGGGCGCGGGCGACACGAAGACCGCGATGTGGCTCATGGTCGCCTCCGCCGGCCTCAACGTCGTTCTCGACCCGATTCTCATCATCGGTTGGGGGCCAATCGCGGGGATGGGAACCCGCGGCGCGGCGATTGCGACGCTCATCGCCCGCCTGTTCGCGACGGCCGCGGGCGTCTACATCCTCCTGCGCGGCGACTGGGGCGTCAAGCTCCGACTCGCCGACCTCCGGCCCGACCCGGAACGCCTCAGAAAGCTGGTCGATATCGGCTACCCGGCCACCCTCGACGGCTGGGCGCGGAGCTTTTCGGCGGTCGTGATGGCCGCGTTCGTCGCTCGGTTCGGCCCGACGCCGACCGCGGCCTACGGCATCGGCGTCCGCCTCATGTCCGTCTCGTGGACCGTCTCCGGCGCGGTCGGGCAGGCGACGGCGACCGGCGTCGGCCAGAACCTCGGCGCGCGGACGCCCGACCGGGCCGCCTCGGTCGCGTGGACCGCGATGGCGGGGACGATGGGGCTACTCTTCGCCGCCGCGGGTCTCGTCATAGCCTTCCCGGCCGAGGCGATGCGTCTCTTTATCGACGAACAGCCGGTCATCGACGCGGGTGTGACGTTCCTCCGCATCGTCGCCCCGTCGTGGGCGTTCTTCGGCGGCGTGATGGTGATTCAGGGGGCGTTCCGCGGCGCGGGCGTCACGAAGGCCGCGATGGCGCTGTCGTTCCTCTCGCGGTGGATTTTCCGCGTGCCGGTCGCCCTCGCGGTCGCGTTCGCGTGGACCGTCTCCCTCCCGGTCGTCGGCCCCGTCTCGGGACTCGCGTGGGGCGTCGAAGGCCTCTGGTGGGCCTACGTCGCTGGCGCGGTCGCCTCGTTCGCGGTCGCAGTCGTCTGGTTCCGACTCGGCACGTGGCGCGAGGGCGTCATCGACCGCGGGGCGACGCCGGCGGCGGGTGACGACTGATTCTCCCGTGGCGGGAGGTGCGGCACTCTCGCCACGATAGCTGTGTCGAAGGTATCATTTCTGTCCGCGTTGAATATGCTATCATGTCTCATACTCCTGAGTTGCCGGATCGATTCGTCTGCGATGGCTGTCACGCGGTCTACGCTGGCACAGTGACGAGAGAAAGCGGGTCGTACCACTACAGCGCCCCCGACGAGTGCGCTGCCTGCGGAACGACCGAGTTCATCCAGTTCGAGCAGTACGTCCGGCGCAGGACGCAGTAATTCGTCTGTAGTAGGGGGGGCTCCAGATGCGGCCGTGAGTCGCTGGCTGGTCTACTCGTCGCACTCGACATCAGCGGGCTATCCCACCTGCGGTACGGGAAGCCCCGTCGTTTACGACGGGGAGGATGTCACTAGTCTTGGTCCGGTTAGAGCGTCCAATCACTGAAGATTTATAATCAAATAAAATTGTCACTAGAGCATTCGATGTCCCCGAAAACTAATCGAAGAACGTTCATCGGTACTAGCGCTGCCATCAGTTCTATTCTGCTGGCCGGATGTAATGCCAGAGTACCGCATATTGGATTTAGCAATGATGTTAGAAGTAACATCGACTTGATTGGCCGCAAAGTTCCAGAAGCCCCTGATGGCGCGAAAGTCACCCCACTGTCCGATTCTAGGATTCCAGAAGAGTCGTTGATTCGAGAGGCAGTCAAATCAGCGATAGAGGAGTCACCAGCCTATATCCGGGTGAATAAAAAAGAAAAGAAAGCACTTCAATCGACACTCGACTCGCTACCAAAGCATACTAACAGCAACAACCTAGCACAAAACGGGTGGTATATGGAGCATCAAAGCTCGGTCGTCCATGTTTCTATTCAAGTGTTAGACTAATCTGGAGCACGCGACACGAGAGCACGAAAAGGATTCGTGCGTTTTCTTACTCGTCTAACTTCTCGCGGAGCAACTGGTTCACGGTGCCGGGGTCGGCGCTCCCCTTGGACTTCTGCATGACCTGCCCGACGAGGAAGTTCAGCGCGCCGCCCTCGCCGTTGTGGTAGTCCTCGACGGCGTCGGGGTTCTCGTCGATGGCTTCCTGCACGAAGCCGCCGATTTCGTCGTCGTCGGCCTTGCCGAGGCCTTCTTCGTCGACGATGGTGTCGGGGTCCTTGCCCTCGTCGAGCATCTCGCGGAGGACGATTTCCTCGGCGTTCTTCGTCGTCACCTCGTCGGCGTCGACGAGTTCGACGAGCCGCGTGAACTCGTCGAGGCGGTCCGACACGTCCGTGATGTGCATGTCGCGGTAGTTGAGTTCGCCGAGTAGGTTGTCGGCGACCCACGTCGCGGCGAGGTCGGCGTCGAACTCGGCGGCGACGTCCTCGAAGAAGTCCGCGACCTCCTTGGTCGAGGTAAGCTTCGAGGCGGACTCCTCGTCGATGCCGTACTCGGTGTGGAAGCGCTCGCGGCGGGCGTCGGGGAGTTCCGGAATCGGAATCTCTTCTTTCCAGTGGGCGACTTGGAGCGGCGGGAGGTCGGCCTCGCGGAAGTAGCGGTAGTCCTTTTCTTCTTCCTTCGAGCGCATCGAGACGGTGATGCCGCGGGACTCGTCCCAGTGGCGCGTCTCCTGTTCGACGGCGCGGCCGCGCTTGATGGCGTTCTTCTGGCGGGTGACCTCGTAGGCCAGCGCCTTCTCTGCGCCCTTGTGGCTGGAGATGTTCTTGACCTCGGTGCGGTTGGCCGCTTCGAGCGCCTCGTCGGAAATCGCGCCGTCGTCGTCGACCTCGTCGGCGGGGACGAGCGAGATGTTGGCGTCGATGCGGAGCGAGCCGTCGCGGGTGGCGTCGAACACGCCGAGGTATTCGAGCACCTCTTCGAGCTTCGCGAGGAACGCGCGGGTCTCCTGCGGGCTCCGGAAGTCGGGCTCGGTGACGATTTCGACCAGCGGCGTGCCGGCGCGGTTGTAGTTGACGAGCGTGTAGTCCGCCGTGTCGATGCTGCCGCCTTTGTGCTGGAGGCTGCCGGGGTCCTCTTCGAGGTGGGCGCGCGTGATGCCGATGTCGCGGCGGGTGCCCTCGACGGACACTTCCAGCGTCCCGTCGGCGCAGATGGGCGCGTCGTACTGGGTGATCTGGAAGTTCTTGGGCAGGTCGGGGTAGTAGTAGTTCTTCCGGTGGAAGCGGGTGTCCTCGGCGATATCGGCGTTCAGCGCCTTGCCGATTTTGACCGCCGACTCCACCGCCGCCTCGTTGAGCACCGGGAGCGCGCCCGGCAGCCCGAGACAGACGGGGCACACGCGGGTGTTCGGCTCCTCGTCCTCGGCAGGCTCGGTCGAACAGCTACAGAAAATCTTCGTGGCCGTCTCGAGTTGAACGTGGACCTCCAACCCGATGACGACCGCGAGTTCGCGCTGTTCGAGCGCTTGCGCAGTCATTGGGCGCGCTTCGACGGCGGTGGGCTAAAGACTAACGGGACCGCTCGCAGCGAACCCCGTCTGTGGGTCGCCGACGCCGACGCCGACACCGACCCCTGCCGCAACCGACAGACAATCACTAACGAGGTTTTATATGCTGGCGTTTCATCTCCACGATTCGCAGAATCTGTTCACATATGACAAACGATACTACCTCGGATAGATGGGCACCGATTCGCACCGGCGGCCGACTCTCGGCACACCTCCGGACGCACCTGACGGTTCTTCTCATCGTCGTCGTCGCGGAACTTATCGGCACGATAACGTTCCCGCTCGGGCCGGGACAGGTCGTGCTCCTGCCGCTCCTGTACGCCGTCGTCCTCGGCCTCGTCCTCAGTTACAGCGTCCTCGGGTCGCTCCTCGAACCGCTCCGGCGGGTCGTCGACGAGGACGTGAGCCGCATCGCTTCGCCGCTTCTCGTCATCGCGCTGATGCCGCTCGGCGTCAAGTACGGAACGCTCGTCGCGCCGTCGTTCTACGACCTCGTGGCGGCCGGGCCGGCGTTCGTCCTGCAGGAGTTCGGTAACCTCGGCACGATTCTCGTCGCGCTCCCGCTCGCCCTGCTTTTGGGCCTCAAGCGTGAGTCCATCGGGGCCGCTGTCAGCATCGCCCGCGAACCGACTCTCGGTGTCATCACCGACAAGTACGGCATCGAGTCACCTGAGGGCCGCGGTGTCCTCGGAACCTACATGACGGGGACGGTCCTCGGAACCGTCTTCTTCGGTCTGCTCGGCGGTTTCGCCCCCGCGACGGGACTCCACCCGCTGGCGCTCTCGATGGCCTGCGGCATGGGCTCTGCGAGTATGATGACTGCCTGTTCCACGTCGCTGGCGGCGGCCGTCGGCGGCGCGGGCGTCGCCGAGGACCAGATTCTGAGCTTCGCCGCGACGAGCAATCTCTTGACCGGCATCACGGGGCTCTACATGGTCATCCTCGTCGGCCTCCCGGTCATCACGCGCCTCTACGCGGTCCTCGCACCCGTACTCGGCCGCGGTACCGCCGCGGCCGATGGAGGTGAGTGAGATGTCGATGTCGACCCCGGAGTTCTCCGTCGAGTCGCTGAAGATGCTACTCGTGGTGGCGTTCCTGACGCTGACGGCGAACCTCCTCGCCACCGGCACCGGCTTCCTCGCCGCGCTCCCCGGCATGGCGCTCATCGTCCTCATCGGCCTCGTCGCTCTGCTTATGGGCCGACTGATTCCGCTCGACCTACCGGCGTTCGCCTACGCGATGATTCTCGCGTTCGCCCTGGCGCTCCCGTTTTCGCCGGTCCAAGCGCCGTTTCTGGCTGCTGTCGGGAAGGTCGACTTCCTCGCGACGACGACGCCGATTCTCGCCTACGCGGGACTCTCTATCGGCCTCCAGACCGGGAAGATGAAGGAAGTCAGCTGGAAGCTCGTCCTCGTGGCGGTGTTCGTCTTCTTCGGGACGTTCTTCGGCTCCGCGCTCATCTCGCAGGCCGTGCTCTCCGCACAGGGGATTATCTGATGACGACCGCCACCGACGACCGCTCCGCCCGCAGGAGTGAGACGCGATGACCGACGACGACCGCGTCGCGGCTCTCAAAGCCCGCGTCTGCGACGCTATCGACGACCGCGCCGACGAGATTATCGCCTTCGCGAAGGACGTGCAGGCCGAACCGGAACTCGGCTACAAGGAGGTCAAGACGACCGAGAAGGTCGTCTCGCTCTTCGAGGACCTCGACCTCGACGTGGAGACGGGACTGGCGATTACCGGCGCACGCGCTCGCGCTGGCTCCGGCGACTTCGTCGCGGCCGTCCTCGGCGAACTCGACGCGCTCGTCAACCCGGACCACCCGCTTGCGGACCCCGAGACAGGCGCGGTCCACGCCTGCGGTCACAACGCCCAACTCGCACACCTCGTCGGGACCGCCTTCGGCCTCGTCGGCAGCGGCGTCGTCGACGACCTCGACGGCGCGGTCGAGTTCGTCGCCGTCCCGGCCGAGGAGTATCTCGACCTCGACTACCGCCGCGAACTGCTCGAAGCGGGTGATATCGAGTTCTTCGGCGGCAAACAGGAGCTCATCCGCCGTGGCTACGTCGACGACTGGGACGCCGCCGCGATGATGCACGCCGGCAGCGACACGCCCGAACGGACGATTACGAGCGACTTCTCGACCAACGGCTTCGTCGGCAAGTTCGTCACCTATCGCGGGACCGAAGCACACGCCGGCGCGGCCCCCGAAGAGGGCGTCAACGCGCTCAACGCCGCGATGCTCGGGATGAACGCGGTCCACGCCCAGCGCGAGCGCTTCCGCGACGAGGACCACGTCCGCGTCCATCCCATCATCACCCGCGGCGGCGACGGCGTCAACGTCGTTCCCGCCGAGGTGACGATGGAGTCGTACGTCCGCGCGGCGTCCATCGAAGCTGTCTCAGAAGCAAACGAGTCGGTTAACCGGGCGCTCGCGTCCGGCGCGATGGGCGTCGGCGGCGACGTGGAAATCGAGGACTATCCCGGGTACATGCCGCTTCGGACCGACGAGACGATGGTCGCGTTCTACGACGAGAACGCCCGCGACATCGTCGGTCCCGACGCGGTCACGGCGGGGACGCCGCACCTCTCGGGGTCGACGGACATGGGCGACATCACACAACTCGTCCCCGGCATCCACCCGTGGACCGGCGGCTTCGAGGGCGCGGTCCACGCCCGGGACTTCCGGGTCGTCGACGAGGAGATGGCCTACGTCATCCCAGCGAAACTCACCGCCTGCACGCTAGTCGACCTGCTCACCGACTCCGAGGCGATGGCCGAGGTCCGCGCGGCGAAAGCCGAAAAGCGCAGTCGCGAGGAGTACCTCGACGCGGTCCGGTCGCTCCGGACCACGACGACCGAGTCGTACCGGGACTGAGCGGGCGACGGCGAGCGTGCGAGGGCGGGGTCGCCCGCACACGTATCACATTTTCGGTGATTGTCTGACGCACATTTATGTCTCACGCGCGGGGCTATGTTACCCATGAGTAACCGGGTGGAGGAACTCGAATCCAAAGTCGCAGAACTGCAGGCCGCCGTGAACGGGCTCACCGAGGAACTCGTCGAGACCAAAGAACGGCTTCGCCAGCTCGAAGACGCCAACGACGTGGACGTTCCCTCGCGGGCCGCGACCCGTCGCGGCGACTGGGAGACCGAAGACGAGTCCGCCGCGGAGGCCGCCGAAGCCGACGAGGCGTCGTCGGCCGACGGCGATGAGACTAAACCGGACGAGGCCGACGAGACTGACGAAGGCGACGGCGAGACCCCCGACGACGACATCATCGTCGCGTAATCGGGCGCGCCGTCCGACGCGAGCGCGCCCCGTGTTCATGCGGCGCGCTCCACCTGCGGGCGTCGCCCGCGTGAACACCAACCCATGCACATCAAAGAGCTCGTCCTTGACGGTTTCAAGAGCTTCGGGCGGCCGACTCGCATCCCGTTCTACGAGGATTTCACGGTCGTTACGGGCCCGAACGGTTCCGGCAAATCGAACATCATCGACGGCGTCCTCTTCGCGCTCGGCCTCGCCCGCACCCGCGGGATTCGCGCCGAGAAGCTGACGGACCTCATCTACAACCCCGGTCACGCCGACGGGAGTGACGAGGCCGCGAAACAGCCGAAAGAGGCGAGCGTCACGGTCGTCCTCGACAACTCCGAGGGGACGCTCGACCGCTCGCAGGTCGTCAACGCCGCCGGCACCGACAAGGTCGGCGACGTCGAGGAGATAACCATCAAGCGCCGCGTCAAGGAGACGCCGGACAACTACTACTCGTACTACTACCTCAACGAGCGCTCGGTCAACCTCTCGGACATCAAGGACCTGCTCGCGCAGGCGGGCATCACCCCCGAGGGCTACAACGTCGTCATGCAGGGCGACGTGACCGAGATTATCAACATGACGCCCTACCAGCGGCGGGGCATCATCGACGAAATCGCGGGCGTCGCCGAGTTCGACGAGAAGAAAGACGCCGCCTTCGAGGAGTTAGAGGCGGTCGAAGAGCGCGTCGACGAGGCGGACCTCCGCATCGAGGAAAAAGAGACGCGCCTCGACCAACTCGCCGACGAGCGCGAGACCGCGCTCACCTACAAGGGACTCCGCGAGGAGAAAGAGGAGTACGAGGGCTACCTGAAGGCCGCGGAACTCGAAGACAAGCGCGACGACCTCTCGCGGACCGAATCGCGCATCGAGTCCACCGAGGCCGACCTCGAAGACCTACAGGCCGAACTCGACGAGCGACAGGGGAAAGTCACCCGGCTCGAAGAAGACCTCGAAGACCTCACCCACGAGATAGAGCGCAAGGGCGAGGACGAACAGCTCCGCATCAAGTCGGAGATGGAGGAGATAAAGGGCGACATCTCCCGGCTCGAAAACGCCATCGAGGCGGCCGAGGAAAAGCGCGACGACGCCGAGGCCGAGCGCCGGAAGGCGTTCATCGACATCGACCGCAAGCAAGAGCAGATCGACGACCTCGAAGACGACATCCGCGAGGTCAAAGTCGAGAAGGCGTCGGTCAAAAGCGACATCCAGTCCAAGCGGGTCGAACTCTCCGAGGTACAGTCCGAAATCGACTCGGTCGACACCGAGTTCGACGAACTGAAATCGGAACTCGCGGAGCGAAAGGAGACGCTCGACGACCTCAAAGACGAGAAGAACGACCGCCAGCGCGCCAAGGACCGCCTGCTGGACGACGCGCGCCGCCGCTCGAACCAGATTTCGGAGACCCGAGACGAACTCGAACGCGCCCGCGAGCGCATCCCCGAACTGAAGGCGACCGTCTCCGACCTGCACAGCGAACTCGACACCGCCGAGAAGAACAAGGCGAAGATAGACGGCGTCATCGAGGACCTGCAGGCCGAGAAGGCCGACCTGAACGACGAACTCTCGGAGGTCACGGACGAACTCCAGACCAAGCAGTCGGAGTACGCCCGCCTCGAAGCCCGCGCCGGCAAAGACGGCGACAACTCGTGGCCACGGGCCGTCACGACCATTCTCAACGCTGGTATCTCCGGCGTCCACGGCGCGGTCGGCCAACTCGGCTCCGTCGACGGCGAGTACGCGAAAGCCTGTGAGACAGCCGCCGGCGGCCGCCTCGCCAACGTCGTCGTCGACGACGACGGCGTGGGGTCGTCCTGTATCGACCACCTGAAGTCCCGCAACGCGGGCCGCGCGACGTTCCTGCCCATCACGAAGATGGACAATCGGAGCCTGCCGCGCAAGCCCAACGCCCCTGGCGTCGTGGACTTCGCGCGCAACCTCGTCGACTACGATTCGCAGTACGAGTCGATTTTCTCGTACGTCCTCGGGTCGACGCTCGTCGTCGAGGACATGGAGACCGCCCGGGACCTGATGGGCGACTACCGTATGGTCACCCTCGACGGCGACCTCGTGGAGCGCTCCGGCGCGATGACCGGCGGCTCCGGCGGCGGCTCTCGCTACTCCTTTTCGAAGTCCGGCGAGGGCAAACTCGACCGCCTCGCGAAGGAGATTACGAAGCTCGAAGACCGCCGTCGCTCGCTCAACGAGGAGATTCGGGACATCGACGACGACCTCGACGACGCCCGCGGGCGGGCTTCCGACGCCGCCGACCGCGTCCGGACCATCGAGCGCGAAATCGAGGACGCAGAGGAGGACATCGAGGACGCCGAAGCCGAAATCGACCGCCTCGACGACCGCCTCGACGAACTCCAGTCCGAACGCGAGTCGGTGGACGAACAGATGTCCGACCTCGACGACGAAATCGCCGACCTCGACGACGAAATCGAGACGGTCGAGGCCGCCATCGAGGACATCGAGGCCGAACTCGCGGACTCCGAGATTCCAGAGCTCACCGCCCGCGCCGACGATATTCGCGCGGACATCGACGACCTCGAAGACCGGATGTCGACGCTCGACGGCCGGCTCAACGAGATTCAACTCGAAAAGCAGTACGCGGAAGACGCGGTCGACGACCTCCACGACACGGTCGAGGCCGCCCAGAACCGCAAAGCCGAGGCTCGGAAGTCCATCTCCGAGGCGGAGTCGAAAATCGAGGAGCGCGAGGACGACCTCGAGGCCAAGCGCGAGGCGGTCGCCGAACTCGAAGAGGAACTGGTCGACCTCAAGGAGGACCGCACGGAGCTACAGGGCGACCTCCGCGAGGCCCGGAGCGCCCGCGACGAGAAGAAAGACCGCGTGAGCGCGGTCGAATCGAAGCTCGAAAGCATGCGGTCGGCCGCCGAGCGCCTCGAGTGGGAGATAGACGAGCTCGAATCGCAGGTCGGCGACTACGACCCCGACGAGATTCCCGACCACGATACGGTCGAGTCCGAAATCGAGCGGCTCACCGAGGAGATGGAGGAACTCGAACCGGTCAACATGCTCGCTATCGACGAGTACGACGACGTGAAAGCCGACCTCGAAGCCCTCCAGGAGCGCCGCGACGTGCTGGTCGAAGAGCGCGACGCCATCGCCGACCGCATCGACCAGTACGAGTCCCAGAAGAAGGCGACGTTCATGGAGTCGTTCGACGCCATCGCCGAGAACTTCACCGACATCTTCGAGCGCCTGTCGAACGGCACGGGCCACCTCCAGTTGGAGAACCCCGAAGACCCCTTCGAGGAGGGCCTGACGATGAAGGCCCAACCGGGCGACAAGCCCATCCAGCGCCTCGACGCCATGTCCGGCGGCGAGAAGTCGCTGACGGCGCTCGCGTTTATCTTCGCCATCCAGCGCCACAATCCCGCGCCGTTCTACGCGCTCGACGAGGTCGACGCCTTCCTCGACGCCGCGAACGCCGAGCGCGTCGGCCAGATGGTCGACGACCTCGCGGGCGACGCCCAGTTCGTCGTCGTCTCGCACCGCTCCGCGCTCCTCGAACGCGCCGAGCGCGCCATCGGCGTGACGATGCAGGGCGACAACGTCAGCGCCGTCACGGGTATCCAGTTCGGCGGCGACGGCGAGGCTGGAAGCGACGCGGACGGACCGGACGGAGACGACGGCGGAAGCGGCGACGGCGACGACGCAGACGGTGGTGACGGCGGCGGAGCCGACGCGGACGTGGAAGCGGAGGTTCCGGCGGATGACTGACGACATCCCCGAACTGAACCTCTCTCGCGGGCGCGGCGAGCGCGACGCGAGCGAGGACGATGACGACGCGGTCTTCTCGTTCGCCACCGACACCGCCGCGTCCGACTCCGACGACTCTCCCGCCCCCGCCGAACCCGACGCGATGGACGAGGTCCTCCCGGAAGACGTCTCGGAGACCGACGACGACGAGGTCGAACCGGTCGAACTCCTCGTCCAACTCGCCAAGGAGGGGACTATCGACCCGTGGGACATCGACATCGTGGAGGTCACCGACGCCTTCCTGAACCGCCTCGACGCGATGGACCTCCGGACGACCGGGCGGGCGCTGTTCTACGCGAGCGTCCTCCTGCGCATGAAGTCCGACGAACTCCTCGCGCCGGACGAACCCGACGAGGAGGAACTCGAACCGTGGGAACTCGCCTTACAGGGCGGTGGCGATGAGGGCCATCCGGGCGACGACGGCGACGGCCCGCCCGGCTTCGACCCCATCGACGCGCTGGAAGACGAGATGGACCGGCGGCTCGAACGCAAGCACGCCCGCGGGTCGCCGGAGACGCTGGACGAACTCGTCCGCGAACTCCGTGAGGTCGAACGCGGGTCGTGGTGGAAGCGCCGGCGCGAGTACGACACCTCCGAGTCGCCGCGCGGCTTCTCCCGCGGGACGCAGACGCTCGACTACCACACGCCCGGCGAGATGCGCGGCGCGGGCGAGCCCACGGAGGACGACGTGACGGGAACCGCCCACAACGAGGACATCGAGGCGGTCGTCGAGGCCGTCGGCGACGTGCTCGCCACCCACTACGAGAAGGGCCGCGACGAGGTGCTGTTCGCCGAGATACGCGACGTGGCCGACACCGTGATGACGACCTACCTCGCGCTCCTGTTTCTGTCCCACCGGAGCACGGTCTACCTCAAGCAGGACGACCTGTTCGGCGACCTCTGGATTCGGAACCCCGAGGTGTTCGACGCCGACCCCGGCGCGGGGTCAGAAGTGGACGCGGACGCCGAGGATGCCGACGGCGCGGCCGCCGAGACGGAGACGGGCGACCGCGGTTCCGCCGCCGCCGCCGACGACGCCGACGACGCTGACGCCGACAGCGACGACCCCGAACTCGAAGCCGAGGCCATCGCGGACGACTAGCTATTTTATCGGTCCCGTCGTCAGTCTCGGACGTGCCCCACCCGACCCTGCTCTCCAGCACGCTCCGACGACTGACGGTCGCGGTCTCGCTCGTCACGTCGACGCTGTTCGCGGCGCTCACGGCGGCGATTCTGTTTCCCCAGTCGGCAATCTGGACGTGGGCGCTGCTGTTTTTCGTCCCCATCTTCTGGCTGCATTGCTACTTCCCCGGCTACGTCTCGTACAGTCCGACCTCGTTCGGCCGCGTCCGCGAGGTGGTCACGTCGGCGCGGGCGGTCCGCGAGTGCGTCGTCTGCGGCGAGGCGGACGACAGCGGCGTCGCCCGGGAGTTCAGCACGCAACTCGTCGTCGCGGGCATCCCGATTTCGACGACCGACAGCGGGGAAAACGAGTACTGTGCGCGCTGTCACGCGGTCGAGTTCTCGCCGGACGACGAAGCGGTGCGTGGCGAACGCGAGGTGGCGGAGCCGGAACGCGACTCGCCAGAATCCACAGAACTGAACGGTTGAGCCGGCTTAGTCGACGTACTGGTCGATGAGCGGCGCGAGCTTTGCTTTCGTCTCGGCGGGGATGGCCTCGTCGGGCGTGTTGATGGTCCCTTCGAGCGCAGTGTGGCTGTCGGTCTCGTGGCCGTCGGGAATCTTGCGGATGGCGGCCTCGACGGTCTCCTTGATTGCCTCCTCGTTGGCGGCGGCGTTCTTCAGCACTTCGTCGAGCGTGACTTCGCTGTCTTCCTTCCAGACGTCGTAGTCGGTGACGCCGGTGATGGTCGCGTAGGCCATCTCGGCCTCCCGGGCGAGTTTGGCCTCGGGGATGGTCGTCATGCCGATGACGTCCCAGCCCTGCGCGCGGTAGTGTTCGCTTTCGGCCTTCGTGGAGTACGAGGGGCCCTCGATGCAGACGTAGGTGCCGCCCTCCTGGACCTGCGCGTCGGTCGCCTCTTCGGCGGCCTCGGCGAGGATGGAGACGAGTTCCTCGTCGTACGGCATCGCGAAGGGCTGGTGGACGACGATGCCCTCGTCGAAGAACGTCAGGGGACGGTGTTTCGTGCGGTCGTAAATCTGGTCGGGGACGACGAGCGTCTGCGGCGGCAGGTCCTCTTTGAGGCTGCCGACGGCGTTGCTGGCGAGGACGTGGGTGACGCCGAGTTGCTTCAGCGCGAAGATGTTCGCGCGGTAGGGGAGCGTCGTCGGCGAGTGCTGGTGGTCCGGGCCGTGTCGCGGGAGGAAGACGACCTCGCGGCCGGTGTCGCCGAACTCGCCGACGATGGGCGTCGTTGAGGGTTCGCCGAACGGCGTCTCGACGGGTTCCTCGCGGGTGTTCTCCAGCGGGAGCGCCTCGTAGATACCGCTGCCACCGATGAATCCGATTTTCATACTCGGAGGTGGAGGAGGGCGCACAAAATCGTGGCGAAACGGGGGCTACACCACGAAGCCGTGGTCCAAGAGGTAGATGAGCACCGAGAGCGCGGGCACGCTGAGGAGCGTCGTCGCGAAGACGGCCGCGGAGACGAACTCGGCGAGCGAGGTGGCAGAGCCGGTTCCGGTGGCGTCGCCGAACTCCGCGACGAGGATGAGCGGCGTGACGGCCGCGGGCATCGCGGATTCGAGGACGAACGTCCGCGCGACCGTCGGGTCGCCGAAGCCGGCGACGAGCGCGACGCCGACCGCGACCGCGGGCGCGACGACTATCTTGAGCGCGGCGACGACGCCGACTTCCGAGAGCGTGGAGCCGAGGTCGGCCCCCGCGAGTTGGATGCCGAGGATGAGAAGCATCATCGGAATCGACGAGTCGCCGACGAGCCGCAACGTCTCCATCGCGGGGACGCCCGTCGGCGGGACGACACCAAGCCACCGAGCGGCGAGCGCGGCGACGACGGCGTACACGAGCGGGATGCGGACGATACGTTCGAGGCCGACGCGCCACCCCGGCGCGCCGTCGTCGCGGTCGCCCCCGCGACCGGCGATGTACACGCCTAACGTGTAGATGAGGACGCTCTGGACGGCGAGGTAGACGACGGCCGTCGAGCGGCCGGTGTCGCCGAAGGCGAACGAACTGACGGGGATGCCGTAGTTCCCGGAGTTCGGAAAGGCGGCGACGAGGACGAGCGCCCCGAGGAGGGGTTCGGAGACGCCGGCGAGTCGGGCGACGCCGCCCGCGACGAGGAGCATGGCGACGTGGTAGACGACGACGCCGGCGGTGATGGTCGCCAGCGTCTCGCCGGCGAGTTCGGTCGTCGCGAGGCTGTAGAACACGAGCACCGGCGCGAGGACGTACACCGTGACCGTGTTGAGTGGCTCGGGGTCAACGTCGCGGACGCGGCCGAGGGCGAAGCCGACCGCGCCGATAGCGAGAATCGGCAGAAGCGCGGTGACGAAGATAGAAAACAGCGACATGCGCGTGCCGAAGCGCGTCACGCAAACGAACGTTTCGCTTCGGGCGAGTCCGGAAGGAGGTCGAGTATGAGCAGAGAGAATGACTCTGTTGAAATTCTCAAAACCTGATAGATGTCGTGTGCTGAATAGAGAGGGCGTATGCAGCAGAGTGATGACCCAATACAGGGCAGATATCAACGGAACCGACAGCTATCACAGACCCCGCCACGTTTCTCTAGGAACAATCGTTATCTTTCGACCGGAACTAAGTGCACCATGGGCAAGTACGAGGCCGTGTTCGAGATCGATTCGAAGACAGACGCGCACGCCGTTGAACTACTGATGGAGCGTCTGTACAACTCACTCCGGGAGGAGTCACGGACACTTCGCAAGGGGTCGAGTGACTCGACAGAGATGTTAGAACAGTTCGAGACGATTCGGAACGCCACGCGAAGGCCAACGCCCGGTAGATTGATTCTGCGGTACGAATCTCGGGACGAAGAATTCGAAGGGTGAGCGGGCGGAGCAGTTCTGGCTATCTGCAGCACACGCGCGTTGTATTCAGCACGCCCTCAGCAATCTATCAGCGGCTGCGGATCCCAACAGAGCCAGAGAGATGCAACCGACTGTCGAAGCAGTCAAACGGGACCGAAGGTTCGAACAAGTCGAAGCAGTCAACGAATCGGGCGAACCGAGTGCGCCGCGTTCAGGCCCCGACGCCGTCGTTTTCGAGGAGTCGCCACGCGCCGTCGCCGGTGGACTCGACGTAGCCGCGGCGCTCCATCTCGGACATGACTTCCGGCATCCGGTCGGGTTGGGCGATTTCCATCTCGATGCGGTCCACGTCGTGGAACTCCGCGAGGTAGTGGCGGATGTCTTCGAGTTCGAAGGTGTCGTCGTCGGCTTTCGCCATGACGCCCGAGGTGAGGTCGATCATGTCCTCGATGAAGTTCCACGGGTAGACGACCCACGCCCACTCTTCGAGGCGCTCGCCGACGTAGTCGGGTTCGAACTCGCTGGTCTGGAGGAGTTGGAGCGTCGCGGTCCGGACCTCGCCCGCGTTGCGCTCGTTGACGTACTCGTGTGCGCGCTTGATGGAGCCGCCGGTGTCGGCGATGTCGTCGATGATGAGCACGTCCTTGCCCTCGACGCTGCCTTCCGGCATCGGGTAGCGGACCTCCGGCTCGTTCGATTTCTGGGCCGTCCCGACGTAGTGTTCCATCTTCAGGCTCGTCAGGTCGTCCAGCCCGAGGAAGTCACAGATGCACCGGCCGGCGAACCAGCCGCCGCGGGCCAACGCGACGATGACGTCGGGTTCGAACTCGGATGTTTTGACCTCGTCCGAAACGTCGCGGCAGAGGCCGTAGATGTACTCCCAGTTCGTGATAGTACAGTTAAACTCGTCGGGGAGGTCGCCCATATATTCCGTTCACCGTGCGTACTGCCGCGCCTGACGCCCTTTAATTTGTACGACTCGCCCCGCCCGTGTGTCGGCGTGTCAAAACCGCTCGAACCGACGTTATGGGACGACTAACCGGGAAACCCGTCGTTCAGGCGGACACTAACGCATGTTAACAAGGGGCATAGTTATGTCGAGTGCCGGAGTATGCGGATTTGTAGGTGAAACAGAATGCACACGTGTGGTAACTGTGGTGAGTTCGTCTCCCGAGACTTCGTCCGCGTCTTCGGCAACGACATGGACGAGGTCGTCGGGTGTCCAGCCTGTATGAACATGCGCGAAGTGATGCAGGGCGACGGCGCAGCTCAAACGAGCGGCCGCGTCCGGTGGACCCGCGCGTGAATCGGCCGCTATCGACCGACCCGCGCTCGTCTCCTTCTCTCCAACTTCTCGGGTAATCCGGCCGCCGACCCGCTGGTTTGATACATCGCCGTGTAGTGCGCCTTTCCATGGATAGCCGACGCGCCCTCCTCGTCGACGCTTTCACGACCGAACCGCTGTCCGGCAACGCGGCCGGGGTCGTCCCCGACGCCGACGGCCTCGACGCGGCGCAGATGCGCGCCGTCGCCGCCGAACTCGGTGCGAGCGAGACGGCGTTCGTCTGCTCGTCGGCCGCCGCGGACCGCCGCATCCGCTATTTCACGCCGCAACAGGAAGTCAACCTTTGCGGCCACGCGACTATCGCGGCTCACGCCCATCTCGCGGCCGAACGCGAACTCGAACCGGGCACGCACACGCTGGAGACGAACGTCGGCACCCTCGACATCGAAATCAGCGACCTCGGCGAGGTGTGGATGACGCAGGACGCGCCGACGGTGCGCCCGCTCGAAGTCGACTACGACCGCCTCGCGGCGGCACTCGGCGTCGATGACGCCGCGCTCCGCGACGTGGGCGCGGACCTCCCCGTCGCGGTCGCCTCCACGGGGCTTCCCTTCCTCGTCGTCCCGGTCAACTTCCTCGAACACCTCTCGGGTGCGGACCCTGACGACGCCGCCATCGCCGACCTCGCCGCCGAACACGACGCCGCGGGCGTCTACGCCTTCACCTTCGACGCCATCGACGGCGATTCCACGCTCCATGCGCGGTGTTTCGCGCCCGGTATCGGCATCTCCGAGGACCCCGCGACCGGCACCGCCGCCGGTGCCTGCGGCGCGTACCTCCGGCAGGTCGGCGCGTTCGACTCCATGCCGGACGAACTCCGCTTCGAACAGGGTCACTTCGTGGACCGGCCGGGAACCGTCCGCGTGCGAGTCGGCGCGGAGATACGCGTCGGCGGCCGCGCGGTGCAGTCGCTCGACGGCGAAATCGTCGTCCCGGAGTTCGCAGACGACGACATCATCGAAGCCTGAACGCCCGGTCTGAAAACGAGTCGGTCCGCGACGGCCGGGGCGGCCTCAGCCGATGTACCGGAGGTCGTCGTCGCTGGCGATGGTTCCCTGCTGTTGCTGTTGCATCTCCTGAATCTTCGCGGCGACTTCCTTCATCTCCTCGGCGCGCTCTTCGAGCGACTCGAAGTCGACGCTGAACTCGAGGAGGTCCTGCAGAACCTCGATGACGACCTGCGCGCTCTGCGGGTCGACGAGGTAGCCGCTCGTCTCGCCCATCAGGCACGTCGCGTCGAGCCCGCGGCGACTGCCGAGGCCGAGGAGGAGTCCCGAGACGCCGACGACGCCGCCGGCGGGTTCGTCTTCGCGGAACTCGACGCCCGCTTCTTCGAGTTCGTCGAGGCGCGATTCGTCGGCGACGGCCCCGAGGACCGACGGCTCGTCGACGAGCTCGCCGGTCGGGACGCCGCCCAGCGCGAACAGTCGCTCGACGCCGAACTCCTCGGCCACGTCGAGGAAGGCGTCGGTGAGGTGGTAGTGGCCCTCGTTGGACTGTGCCTGATGGTCGCCCGTCAGCAAGAGCAGGTCCGGCCCCTCTCCGGGCGTCTCGACGGCGTGAATCGCGGCGTGGGTCAACTCGGCGACGCCCTCGTCGATGCTCACCTGCGGCGGGAACACGTCGGCGTAGACGCGGCGGACCAGCGTGGCCTCCTCGAACTCCTCCAGCAGGTGCTCGACGGCGAGTTTGCCGACGTTCCCGACGCCCGGCAGCCCCTCGATGAGGACTGGGTCGGTGAGGTCGACCTCCTCGACAGCCTCGATTTCGATGTCGTCCATGCACGTAGTGGTGGCCGCGCCGGTTAAGAGAGCGTCGGTAGCCGAAGACGCAGACAGCTACTCCGACTCCTCGGCGAGACGGCGCTTCCGCGCGCGGCGGTACTCGCCGTAGGGGTCTTCGGGATTGTACGGGGCGGGCGCGCTGTTCTCGGTGGGTGCGCCGCACTCCGGACAGGTCTCAGAAAGTGAGTACACCGGGCGGTCGTGGCGGTCGCGCCACGCGCTGCACACCCGGATGTCAGATTTCATGCGATTACTCTTCGTCGCCGCTGCGTTCGCGGTGGTACTCCGCGGTTCCGCCCGCGGCCTCGATGACCTCGCGGGCCCGAGCGACGCTCGATTCGAGCTCCGTCTCGGCGGTCTTGTAGTCGGGCGCTTTGACCTTGACGCGGTACTCGGGCGCGCCGACGTACGTGACCGACAGTTCGATTTCGTCGCCGATTTCGCCGTCGCCTTCGGCGGCCTTCAGGGCCTCCTTTACGTCGTCGACGCCGTCGCCCGCGGGCGAGCGCAGGTCGACGTAGCCGGTGACGTTGACGTAGGGCACCGACACGTTCTGACGCGCGGTGTCGACGATGGCTTCGAGTTCGTCGTCGTCGAGTTCGACGTCTTCGAGCGCTTCGAGACCGTGAATCGCGGCTTGCTCGAAGCCGTCGTAGAGCGATTCGAACTCGGCGAGCAGGGCGTTAGCGATGGACTGGTAACGGTCGTCGGCGATGTCCTCGCCGAACGCCAGCGCCATCCACTTGTCGGCCTTCTGCTCGTTTTTCCACTCCTGAATCTTCTCTTTGCGCTGGTGCTCGTTGACGTCCTTGATCGAGAGGTCGATCTGCTGGGAACTCTCGTTGACTTCGAGCACTTTAGCGACGACTGTCTGTCCCTCGCGGACGTGGTCGCGAACGTTCTTGATCCATCCGCTGGCGACCTCGCTGATGTGGCAGAGGCCGCGCTTGTCTTCGTACTCTTCGAGGTCGACGAAGACGCCGAAGTCCGCGATGTCGTCTACCTTTCCGACGACGAGTTCGCCGGGGTCAGGCCATCCGCTGTACTTCATACGAGGTCCTCCAGGGAGTTACGCCTCAAGTTCGTCGCTGTCGCGACGCTCGACCGTCTCGACGACCTCGCCGTGGAACTCGGCGTTGCCGCCGGTCGGCGTGGCGAGGGTCGTCCCGCAGACGGCGCAGTTGACGACCGAGGAGGCCTTTCCGAAGACGACCTGTTCGTTCTCGCAGTCGCTGCACGCGACCTTGTAGAAGTTTCCTGCCATGATTTACTCCTGGAACTCCAGGCGACCGGCGCGCCAGCCCTCGCGCATGTGGGCCTTGCCACAGTCGGAGCAGATGTACTTCAGGTGGGTCTTCTTCGTCGGCTTGTCGCCACCGGGCACCTTGGAGAACTTACCGGCGTTACCGATGGTGGCCTTGCCGCGTCGCGTCTGACGGGCGTTCCACTTCATGCCGGTCGGGCGTCCCTTCCGGACCTTCTCCACTTCGTGCTCGTGGTGACCCTTGCAGTTCGGGCAGTACGTGTTGAAACGGCGTGGCATCTGCATAGATATCGACCTTGTGCTGGGTTTTGGTGTGGCCCGTTAAAACCCGTTTGGTTCGACGCGGCCCCTGAACTCGCCGCAACCGGGCGTTCGCCGTGTCACATGTGGGCAGCCCACGGTGACTGCAGCGTCCGCGGTTCCCCCGCCGCAGCCGCACGCCCGAAGCCGAAGCGATTAAGCGGTGACTGTGCCAATCCCGGCACATGAAGAAGCTCATCATCCACGGCGACCCCGGCGTCCGCCGCGACGGCGTCATCGAGTACGACGGCGAGGAGTACGTCCTGTTCTCCGTCGACCGACAGGGCGACTGGCACGGCCCCGACCGCGTCCAGCTGTGGTGCACCGTCGGCACCGAAGACGAGCGCGAGGCGTTCGAAAAGCGCGAGTTCGTCCCGCACTGGCTCGACACCGAGGGTGTCGACGCCGAGGCCGTCGAGGTCGTTCGCGAGCGCGGCGCGGCCTAAGGTAGTCTCGCTTCTTCTACCTCGTAGACCACGACCGACCCCGACCGGTGGACCGGCGTCAGCCACGCCACGTCCGTCTCTATCTCCTCGTAGCGAGCGCGCTCGCCCGGGCCGACCCACACGTACTGCACGTCGTACTGCTCGATGAGCCGCGCTCGCGTCGACTCGTTGCCGACGTACATCGCGTCCACGTCGCGCACGCGGTCGTAGTACGCGTCGGGGCCGCGGTAGCCGACCTCGTGCGCCCAGCCGGCGACCGTCGGCACGCCCGTCAGGCTCGACTCCGGATTCCCGCGCCAGCCGTACATGACGGTCTCGCGCTCGTCGCTCACGGTCGCGGACCACGTCGTCCCCGGCGCGGTGAGCATCGTCGGGTTGCCCTCGACGGTCTCGTCGAGCCACGTGATTGCGGCCGACTCGTTTTCGTGCCACCACTCCGCGAAGGCCGTCGCGTCCAGCGTCTCCTCCTGGCGGGGCGTGTTCGCGTGGTCGGCGACGGCCAGTCCGCCGTACACCGAGGTGGAGGCGACGAGGAGGACGACGAAGGCGACGCCGACGGCGCTGACCGCGCCCCCGCGGACGCTGAGGTCGACCCTCGGAAGCGACACGTCGCTCGCGGCGACCGCGTTGCCGACGAAGCCGGCTAACACGGCCCCCATCGCGCTCCCCCAGAGCACCCAGACCTGCATGTACGTCTTGAACACCGTGTTCATCCGACCGGGGCCGGCCTGCTCGTTCACGTAGATGAGTTCGACGAGCGTCACGAGACCCGCGCCGGCGACGACGAGCACCGTCTCGAATCGCGGGTCGTCGGCGAACCGGAGGAGCACCCAGCCGACGGCGACGAGGGGGGCGACGAGCGCGAGCGCGGCGAACGAGTGGACGGCCGCGACGACGGTCAGCGCTGCGAAGCTCCCGAGAAGCACGACCCACTCGCGCCCGCCGAGGCCGTCCTGCGCCCCGAGGCGGCGGACGTAGTAGCCCGCGAACGCCGCGAGGAACGCCCCGTGGACGAGCGCCAGCGCGCCGAACCCGCTTCGCTGGTCGGGCGCGAGAATCTCGACCGTCCGGGAACTTCCCCCGCCCGCGACCGCGCCGAGGAGGAACGGGCTGGCGAGGACGGCGGCGACGACGCCGGCGAGTCCGACGGCCGCAACCGTGCCACCGAGGCGAGCTAACTCGCCGGCGACTGGGTTGTCGCCGACGACCGAGCGAACGCGCGCTCGGCCCGGGAACAGCGTCCACGGGCGCGCGGGTGCGAAGACCATCCCGAGGAACAGCACGCCGAACACCGACGGGAAACTCCACGTGTCGATGACGACTTGGAGCGCGCCGACGAGCGTCGTCGCGGCGACGAGGAGTCTGCGCTCCCCGACCGCGTCTTCGGGCGTCCGGAAGTACGCGAAGGCGAGGCCGGCCGCGAGAAGCAGAAACGGCGTGCCCATCATGTGGGCGTGGAGGTCGCCGTTGAGCCACGCGAAAAGTGGGAACTCGTTGATGGTGCCCGGAATCACGCGGCTCGCGCTCCAGTACGAGAAGTTCGAGGTCCCGGCGAGCACCTGCTCGACGGTGTACTGCGACCGCTCGGCGACGGCCTGCGCGACGGGTCGGCGCACCCCCTCGGGGAGCGCGGCGAGGGCGAACCGCCCCGCGGTGACGAGGTTGCTGGCGAAGCCGACGAAGAACGCCGAGAGCAGGCCGCCGATTCGACCGTTCGCGCCCGAGGCGGCCGCGACACCGCGTCCGAGTTCGAACGCCGCGGTGACGAGGACCCCGAAGAAGCCGGCGAGCGCGAGGTTGTAGGCGAACGACGGGTCGGTGGCGCTGAGCCGCGCGAGGAGAATCGACACGAGGTGGCCGCCGTAGTAGTAGCGGACCGGTTCGCCGGCGAACCACATGTCCTCCGGCGGGAGGACCGACGCGCGAGCGAGCGACTGGAGGAGGCCGAAGTCGAGGAACTTCTCGCCGCCGCCGGCGTGGACCGAGGGGTCCAACGCCCGGAGCGAGACCGCGAACAGGAAGGCGACGAGGAACACCGCGGCCGCGTCGGCGACGGCGCGCCGGTCGATGTCGAGGCCGGGCGCGAGTCGGAGGTCGCCGCCGCGGAGTGCATCGAGGTCGAGCCCCGCGACCGCTGATGCGACGAGGAGCGTCCCGACGCCGGCGACGAGGGCGACGGGGCCGAACGAGAGGTGGCCGACGTAGTAGGCGGGGAGGGTCAAGACGACGAGCGAGACGGGGAGGGCGAGTCCGGCACCGCGACCGGGAAGGCGTCGGAACAGGCGGGTCGCGAGGGGAAGGCCGACCGCCCAGAGGGTCGCGAACAGCAGCAACCACCGGACAACGAGGGCGTACTCCATCTGTCCGATGACTGCGCCGCGGGTGCAATACGTTTTGTGATGGCCGGTGCGCACCAGAGCGGTTCGCTTTTTACCCCATTGAGTGAATGGTCGTGCATGTCGCAGTCTGTCGGGATGGTGGTCCCCGCCTATCGGCCCGACCCCGAGCGTCTGGTCCCCTACGTCCACGCTCTCGTCGAGGAACTGGACCCCGAGGTGGTCCGGGTCGAACTCGACGCACCGCGGCCCGAGACGCTCGACGCCCTCGCTGCCCTCCCCGATGTCGCTCACGTGAACCCGGTCGACGCCCGCCGCGGCAAGGGCGCGGCCATCACCGCCGGGTTCGAGTCGCTCCGCACGGACATCCTCGCGTTCGCCGACGCCGACGGGAGCACCCCGGCCGCGTCGATGGCCGACGTCGTCGCCGCCGTCCACGACGGCTCCGACCTCGCCGTGGGGTCGCGCCGCCACCCGAACGCGACCGTCGCCTCCCACCAGACGGTCGCCCGGCGCTACCTCGGCGACGGCTTCGCGTGGCTGGCTCGCCACCTGACCGAAGTCCCGCTGTACGACTACCAGTGCGGCGCGAAGGCCATCACCGCCGCGGCGTGGAACGACGTTCGGACCCACCTGTACGAGCCGGGGTTCGCGTGGGACATCGAACTCATCGCCGTCTCGGGCGCGTTCGGCCACCGTGTGGCCGAGGTGCCGGTCGTCTGGGAAGACCAGCCCAACTCGACTGTTTCGCCGGTCGATACGACGCTCAAGATGGCCCGCGGGCTGCTCCGGTCGCGCCACCGCGCCCGGACGATTCGCGAGGACCGCCTCCACGAACTCATCGACGCTCGGAACGACGAGCGGACCCTCGTCGAGCAGTTCTCGGCGGAGGTCACGGATGACTGACCGGGTCTCGGCGCTCGTCTCCGGCACCCGCTTCGGCAAGTTCGCCTCCGTGGGTGCGGTCGGCGCGGTGTTCGACCTCTCCCTGAGCAGTCTCCTCATCGTCTTTTTCGGCGTCGCCAACGAACTCGCGAAGCTCGCCGGCGCGGAGCTCGCAATCATCATCATGTTCGTCATCAACGACCGCTGGACGTTCGCGGGCGCGGGCTCGGACCTCCTCACCGCGAAGGTCCGGCGCTTCGTGAAGTCGAACCTCGTGCGGAGCGGCGGCCTGCTCGTGCAGGTGCTCGTCGTCCGGGCGCTCGGCGAGGTGCCGCTGTCGATTCCGGTCGCCGGTATCGACCTCTGGGAACTCATCCCCCTCCCCCTCGCTATCGGCGCGTCGATGCTCCTGAACTACGTCGCCGAGAGCCTGTTCACGTGGCGCATCGCGGCCCGTTCGAGTCAGCGCGACTCACGGTGAAAATTGACACACAGCGGCCGAAACAGAAGTCTTAACAATAGCAGACTCGTTTGTTGATTCAGCGGGATGGGATAGCCAGGAGATTCCGCCGGGCTCATAACCCGGAGATCGGTAGTTCAAATCTACCTCCCGCTATGGTTTTGCTGACCTCAACTCCTGAGCGCCGAGGCTCGGCTCGGCGCGACCCACGAGGTCGGCCACATAGCACAGTAGAGTTGAACCGGGGAGCGTCAGCGACCGGGGTTCAACTCTACCTCCCGCTATTCTCCTGAAAACGACACCCCAAGCGGCGCGTCTCGAACGTTATACTTCGCCGACAAAATTTATTCAGTTGTCTCCAGTACCACCTGTATCGACCCTGCCGCTTTGCACCACCCATGCCCTCTCTGACACGTCTCACCCCATTCCCTCGGATTTTCGCCGTCGAGGTCGTCCTCGCCGTCGTGTTTCTCGCCATAGGGGTGGTTCCGTTTGCCCTGTTCTCGGAGACGGGGCTCTCCGCACCTCCCGGAGTCGGGTGGCTGTGGGGGCCTGCCCTGTTCTCGCTCATTGCGCTCTGGGTTCTTCTCGTCGCGCACGCTCTCGGCGACGGATGGCATCTGCTTCGGCGTCGAAAAATCGACGCGCTGGACGACCGAGAGAGTCTCGTCAACGGCGTCTTTCGGACGGTCGAAACGCTCTCCGCACTCGCGGCACCAGTCGTTCCGTTCGTCCTCGTAGACCGCTCGTCGGATGCCCCGCTGCCACCGGGGGCAGCCGTGGCAATCGTCCTGTTCATTGCTGCGCCGCTGTGTGTGGCCGCCGTGACTGTTCTCCTGCATGCTGGGTGGTTGCTGTGGGTCGGTGGTGACTCGTCGCGCGGTTTAGACACGGGACCGTACTGACCGCTTTCGAAGGAGATTTTCGACCCCGACCCAACGAGAGCACAATGAGCGACCTCGAACGAATCTGCGCGGTGGGCGACGTGCCCGACGACACGACCTTTCTCTTTCGGGTCCGCGCGGCCGACGACGCCGACGCCGAGGAACGCGAGGCCATCCTCGTCCGCACCGACGACGGCATCCAAGGCTGGCTGAACTACTGTATGCACCTGACGCACATCAAACTCGACAAGGGCTCCGGCGCGCCGATGCGCAACGGCGAGGTCATCTGCCAGAACCACGGCGCGTATTTCGAGGCCGACACGGGCTACTGCAACTACGGCCCCTGCGAGGGCGCGGTGCTCGACGACCTCGAACTCACGGTCGACGGCGACCACGTCTTCCTCTCAGACGACGAGTTCGACTACGTCGGACAGGGCGCAATCGAGACCGACCCTGTCGACCGGAGTTCAAGTTCGAACGTCGAGTTCTGACGGCGGGCGCGGCGGAGCGACTCAGTTCTCGTCGCTGTCGTCGTTGTGACCGTTGTCGCCGTCGTCGTCGCCGTAGTGGCGTCGCTCCACGTAGTCGTCGTAGAGCCGCGAGAGCAGTTTCGTCACCGGTCCATCGCCAACTTGGATGCCGTCGACCGTCTCGACCGGCCGGAGTTCCCACGTCGAGTTCGTGAGGAACGCCTCGTTCGCGCCGCGCACGTCGTCCGGCGTGAAGCGCCGTTCCCGAATCGGGATGCCCTCCTGCCGGGCGAGGTCGAGGACGACGCGGCGGGTGATGCCCGGGAGGACCGGGCCGTCGAGACCCGGCGTGCAGAGCGCGTCGTCCTCGACGAAAAAGAGGTTGCTCGTCGCGCCCTCGGTGACGTAGCCGTCGGCGTCGAGCATGAGCGCCTCGTCCGCGCCGGTGACGCGGAGTTCGACGCGGGCGAGGATGCCGTTGAGGTAGTTGTGCGTCTTCGCCCGCGCGGGAAGCGACCGGTCGGGGATGCGCCGGGTCTTGACCGTCTGGACCGACGCGGGGCCGTCCCACACGGGGTCGGAGCCGCGGCCGCCGCGGGCGAGCGGTTCCACGATGACGACGACGCGGGGGTCGACCTCCTCGGCCGGCGTGAGGCGGCCGCCCTGACTGCCGCGGGTGACCGAGAGCCTGACGTACGCCTCGTCGAGGTCGTTCGCCGCCAGCGTCTCGTCGATTCGCGCGCGGAGGTCGTCGTCTGACAGCCCGTGGCCCATCCCGAGCGCGTCGCACGTCTCGGCGAGCCGGTCGGCGTGGGCGTCCCAGTGGAACACCTCGCCGCCGTAGGCGCGGAGGGTTTCGAAGGCCGCGTCGCCGTAGAGAAAGCCGCGGTCCGTGATCGGAATCGACGCCGACTCGGCGGGGGCGAGTTCGCCGTCGACGTGGTAGCGAAGCGACCGACTGTCGTCGCCGCCGCCGCCGTCACCGCCGCCGTTGTCGCTGTCGTCGCTCATCGCTCGCCCTCCCAGGCGTCGGCCACCGGACCGTCGCCCGCGGCGAGCGCGACGAAGTTGCGGACGATGTCTTTCCCCGAGTCGGTGAGGATGCTCTCGGGGTGGAACTGCACGCCGACGTGGGGCTTCTCACGGTGGCGAACGCCCATCACGACCGATGGTTCGTCTCCCTCGTCAGTATCGGAACCGCCGGTTTCGGACCCCGCTGCGACCGTGTGGGCGGTCACCACCAACTCGGATGGCACGTCGTCGTGCTCGACCGCGAGTGAGTGGTAGCGCCCGACTTCGATTCGCTCGGGCAGCCCCGAGAAGACACCCGCGCCGTCGTGTTCGACGAGTGACGGCTTTCCGTGGACGACGTGGGGCGCGTGGCCGACGCGACTCCCGAGGGCGGCACAGAGCGACTGGTGGCCGAGACAGACGCCGAGCGTCGGGTAGTCGAGGTCGCGGAAGACCGAGACTGAGACGCCAGCCTGCGCGGGGGTTCCGGGGCCGGGCGAGACGACGATGCCGTCCGGGTCGATGTCGCGCACGTCGTCGGCCGAGAGCGCGTCGTTGCGGTAGACGAGCACGTCGTCTGAGGCGTCTGAATCGCTTCCGTCCGCGCTCTCGTCTCCACCCCGCGCCTCGGCGACCGCCTCGCCGACGTACTGCACGAGGTTGTAGGCGAACGAGTCGTAGTTGTCGATGACGAGGATGCGCGTCATCGCTCCGCCCCCACGGTCATGTCCGCGCGCTCGCCGAGTGCCTCGTCGATGGCGGTGATGAGCGCCCGCGCCTTCGCCAGCGTCTCGTCGTACTCGCTGTCGGGGTCGGAGTCGTGGACGATGCCCGCTCCCACGCGGAGATGGTACTCGTCTTCGAAGCGGACGAGCGTCCGGATGATGATGTTCAGCACCGCGCGGTCGTCGAAGCCGACGGCGAACATGCTCCCGGTGTAGGGGCCGCGCCGGGTGGCTTCGAGTTCGTCGATTATCTCCATCGTCCGGGGCTTCGGCGCGCCTGTGATGGTCCCGCCGGGGAACACCGCGGCGATGGCGTCGGCGAGGCTGGTCCCCTCGCGCCGGGTTCCCTCGACCAGCGAGACGAGATGCATCACCTCCGAGTAGCGGTCTACCCGACGGTACTCCGTCACCTCGACCGACCCGTACTCGGAGACCTTTCCGAGGTCGTTGCGTTCGAGGTCGACGAGCATCGCGTGTTCGGCGCGCTCCTTCTCGTCGGTCGTCAGGTCGGCCTCCAGCGCGTCGTCCTCCTCGGGCGTCGCCCCTCGCGGGCGGGTGCCGGCGATGGGTTCGGTGACGAGGCGGTCGCCCTCGACGCGCAAGAGGAGTTCGGGACTGGCGCTCACGAGGTCGACGCCGGGGAGTTCGAGCAGGCCCGAGTACGGCGCGGGGTTGACCTGTCGGAGCGCGGCGTAGGCGTCCACCGGGTGGACCGCGGCGGGCGCGACGAGTCGCTGCGAGAGGTTCGCCTGAAACGTGTCGCCGTCGCGGACGTACCCCTTCGCGGCGCGGACGCGGTCGGCGAACGCCTCACGGCCGCAGGCGCTCTCGAACGTCGCCTCATCGGCTTCGACGGGCGCGGGGACCGGCACGGGGTCGCCTTCGACCGCTTCGGTGGCGAGGTCGGTCGCCCGCGTTCGCGCCTCGTCGTAGACGGCGTCGAGGTCGGCGTCGTCGTCGACGACGGGACAGCAGGTGACGCGGAGCGTCGTCTCGCAGTCGTCGGGTCGGGGCTCCTCCCACGACGCCACGAGGTCGTACAGGCCGAGTTGCAGGTGCGGGAGCCCCCGGTCGTCGGTCGTGTGCTCGGGGAGCGATTCGAGTTCGCGGGCCGCGTCGTACGAGAGCCACCCGAACAGGCCGCAGGGGTACGGCACGTCGCAGTCGCCGCGGACGAGCGTCTCCGAGTCGACGAGCGACTCGAGCGCGGCGAGGCTCGGCGCGGTGTCGACGCCGGGGTCGCCCCAGTCGTCGTCGGTCGGGTCGTCGACGGTCAGGCGCTCGGCGGGGGAGACGCCGAAGGCACCCCAACCGGGTTGCCCGCCGGTCGTCTCGTAGAAGAAGCCGCCGGTGTTCCGGCGGGCGCGTCGATAGGCGTCGAAGGGGTCCGAGACGGCGACGCGGGCCTCGACGGGGACGCGCGCGCCGGCGGGTTCGACCGCGGCGGTCGCGCGAAAGTCGTCGCGGTCGGTGACGACGGTCGGTGCGGTCATTACCCACACCAGTCCGCCCGTCGGGTAAACGGTTTCGCGACGTGTCTGCGAGGTAGCGTGAGCGACCGTCGGGTAAAAAAATCGTCTCGGTCGCCCGGAACGCGAGTCGGTTACGCGTCGCCGGCGCGGTCGATCCAGCGCTGGACGCGCTTCGGCGACACGTCGATTTTGTCGCCGACCTCGTCGGCGTCGGCCGCTGCGAGGTCCGCGATGCTCTCGATGCCGATCTCCGAGAGGCGCTCGGCGTACGCCGGGCCGATGCCACGAATCGTGTCCACGGTCGGCGCGTCGGGGTCGGCGGCCGACTCGTCGGCCGGTTCGTCGTCTGCAGCTTCCTCGTCGTCCGCTTCGTCTTCGGCCTCGGCTTCCTCGTCTCCTTCGTCGACCGCTTCTTCGTCCGATTCCTCGGTGCCGGCTTCGTCGGAGCCGGCGGATTCAGACTCGTCTTGGTCTTCGAGTTCGCCGTCGGCTTCGACCTCGGACTCGGACTCAGGCTCCGCTTCGGCGTCTTCGTCCTCCGGTTCGGCTTCCTCGATGGCGTCGGCCGCCACCTCGGCGTCGTCGCGGGCGTCCTCGTCGTCTACTTGGGGCTCCGCGTCGGCTTCGTCTTCGACCGCTGATTCGACCGCGTCGTCGGTCTCTTCGTCCGCCGTCTCGTCCGCCGATTCCGTCTCTTCGACCGGTTCCTTCACCGCGGCCTCGGTCTCGATGTCCGGTTCCTCGCGCTCGGTTCTGGTGTCGCGTTCGACTGTAACGGTCGCCGTGTCGTCACGTCCCTCCTTCGAGGAAGACGACGAGTCGCCACCAACGAGGGATTTCCAGAGCGACGAAATAGTGTCAAGCAAGCCCATGTTACCTTCTCCTATGCAATCCCGTTATTTAAAAACCAGCGGCCTCAGTCGCTCTCGAGGTGGCTCCGGAGCGCGGCGTTCATCGCCTCGACCGGTGCGTCGCGGCCGGTCCACCGTTCGAACGCCTCGACGCCCTGCAGGAGGAGCATCCACGCGCCGTCGATGGTGACCGCGCCTGCCGCGGCCGCCTCGCGAAGGAGTCGCGTTTCCAGCGGCGTGTACACCGCGTCGAGCACCGCGAGGTCGCCGTGGAGGTACTCCGCGGGGACGGGCGTCTCGTCGGGCGACTCCATCCCGACGCTCGTCGCGTTGACGAGGGCGTCCGCCTCCCGAATCCGGTCGAGCGTGTCCAGTCCGCCGCCGGTCGCGCCGGGGACGGCCTCGGCGAGTTCGACTGCCGTCTCGGCGGTCCGGTTGGCGACGTGGACCGACGCGCCGGCGTCGGCGAGGGCGAACGCGGCGGCCCGCCCCGCCCCGCCGGCACCGACGACCACGGCTGCGTTTCCGTCGAGGCCGACGCCGTGGCGCTCGAATGACCGGGTGACGCCCGCCGCGTCGGTGTTGTACCCTTTCGGCGTCTTCCCGCCGAAATCGACCGTGTTGACCGCGCCGATGCGCTCTGCGAGCGGGTCGGGGTCGACCAGTTCGAGCACGTCCTGTTTGAACGGGATGGTGACGTTCAGCCCCGAGACGCCGAGGGCATCCGCGCCCTTGACGGCCGCCGCGATGTCTTCGCGGGCGGGTTCGAACGTGACGTACCGGGCGTCGAGACCGGTTTCCTCGTAGGCCGCCTCGTGCATCGGCGGCGACAGCGAGTGGCCGACCGGGTTGCCGACGAGACCGTAGACTTGCATGGGCGGGAGGTGACCTGCCGACGATATAACTCGCCCGCCCGCGTCGGATTCCGCCGGGACTCGATGACCTGCGAGGCGCGGATTTCCCCCGTTCACTCTCCCGTGATAGATTGTCGCGGACCCACGGTGTACCGGCGCGCTTTTAGTCCCCCGTTGGTCTACTCCCGCGTATGTCGGCACTCGCAACCCTGCTTTCCTTCGATACCGCGCTCCTCGTGGCGGGTATCGTCGCGCTCTACCTCGGGGCCGAGGCGCTCGTCGAGGGCGCGTCTCGACTCGCCATCGGCCTCGGTCTCCGGGCGGCCATCGTCGGTGTGACCATCGTCGCGTTCGCGACGACCACCCCCGAACTCTTCGTCGCGGTCCTGAGTGGACTTGGCTACAGCGCCGACCTCGGCCTCGGCGCTATCGTCGGCTCCAACATCGCCAACATCGGCCTCGTCCTCGGTATCTCGGCGCTCATCCAGCCGATGGGCGTCTCGACCACGACGCTCCGGCGACACGTCCCGTTCATGATCGCCGCGGCGGTCGCGCTCGTCGCCCTCGGGATGGATGGGAACCTCAGCGCCGTCGACGGTGGCATCCTCCTGCTCATCCTCGTCGCGTTCACGGGCTATCTGCTCTACCGCGCACGGTCGGCGACGGCCGACGCCATCGGCACGGACGAACTCGACATCGAGGACGAAGACGAGGTGTCGGCGCAGTTCAAGGACGTGCTCTACCTCGGTCTCGGCCTGCTCCTCCTGTTCATCGGCTCGAACTGGCTCATTCAGGGCGGAAAGGGCCTGCTGGAGGCGTACGGCTTCAGCACTCGATTCATCGGGTTGACCGTCCTCGCGTTCGGTACTTCCCTGCCGGAACTCGCGGCGTCCGTCATCAGCGCGGTCCGCGGCGAGTCGGAGTTCAGCATCGGCAACGTCGTCGGCTCCAACATCTACAACGTCGTCGCCGTCCTCGGCATCCTCGCCATCATGGTCCCCGTGAACGTCCCCGCGAGCACCATCTCCTTGGACTTCCCGGCGCTCCTCGTGTTCACATTCGGTGTCATCGCGCTGATGCTCCGCAACCGCAACGTGTCCCGTCTCGACGGCGGCATCCTCGTCGTCGGCTATCTCGTGTTCTTCTGGCTCATCCTTCCCTAACGCCCCGCCGGGCGACTCGTCCGCACCTCGCTCCCGTTTCGGGAGATTGTGAAACACAAGAGCAACCGCTTCGGCTCCGCTCTTGTAGCCACGATGGTCGGACAACGACTCAGTCATCCGCTGACCGCGGTGTTCGGGGCCGCGCTCCTGACGGTCCCGTGGCTGGGCCTCCACACGGTGTTCGGCGTTGACCTCACGACCGGCGTCACCGTCGCCCTCTGCGGTATCGCCGTTATCGGGGCCTCGTTCCTCCTCGCGTGGGGCGCGGAGACCGCCGAGGCCGACGTGCCGCGGGTGTTCGCGCTCGGCATCCTCATCACGTTCTCCATCAGCCTCCGCGAGGCGGTCGCCAAGCTCTCCGTCCGGCGCGTCCGCGGCGACTACGGTGCGAACGAGGTCCCGGCCGCGGTCGAAGACTGACCGGCTCCCCTCGCCGCTTCCGACGCCCTTTTCGTCGACCTCGGCGACCCTCGTATCGTGATTGGAATCGTCGTCAGCCGCGCCGACAGCGCATCGGTTCACATCGGCGAGCATCTGCTCGAACTCGCCGATTGGGACGAACGAACCGACGGGGACCGACCCGACGCCGACGGCGGCGGCACCGTCTTCTCCCGCGACGGCTTCGAACTCCGCGAGTTCGACGACCTGCACATCGACCTCGACGACCCCGCCGAGGCGTTCGACGCCGACCTCGACCTCCTCGTCGTCGTCTCCCGACACGCCGGCGAGACCGGCGCGCTCCTGACCGCGCACTTCACCGGGAACTTCGGACCCGCCGACTACGGCGGCGAGCCGGGGCGGTTCGCCCGCGCGTGCCCCAACGCCCAGCGCGCCGTCGTCGAGGCGCTCCGCGAGCGCGCGCCGGACGACTACGAAGTCGGCATCGAGGCGACCCATCACGGCCCGACCGAGCCGACGGTCCCCTCGATGTTCGTCGAACTCGGGAGCGACGAGGAACAGTGGGGAGACCCCGATGGGGCCCGCGCCGTCGCGGCGGCCGTCCTCGACATCGAGGGCGTCGCGCCCGACGCGGACCGCCAGCTCGTCGGCTTCGGCGGCGGCCACTACGCCCCGCGGTTCGAGCGCGTCCTCCGCGAGACCGACTGGCGCGTCGGCCACATCGCCGCCGACTGGCAGCTCAAGGCGATGGGCGCGCCCGAGAACAACCGCGACGTGCTCCGCCGGGCGTTCGAGGCCTCGGCGGCCGACCTCGCGCTCGTCGACGGCGACCGCGACGACCTCGCGGCCGCCCTCGAAGCCGAGGGGTTCCGGGTCGTCTCCGAGACGTGGGTCCGCGAGACCACCGGCGTCCCCCTCGACCGCGTCACCGCCCTCGAAGCCGACATCACCGCGGTCGACGAGGGTCTCCGCTTCGGCGCTCGAATCGACGCCGACGACTACGCGGTCGTCTCGCTCCCCGACGGCCTGCTCGGCGAGGCGCAGGGCATCGACCTCGACGCCGCGCTCGACGCGGTCCGCGAGACGACCGTCGCCTTCCACACGACTGAGGGCGGGGCGCGCGCGGTGGGTCGCGCCGCCGTCGCGGGCGACGGCTACGACGAACTCGTGTCGCGGCTCTGTGACGTACTCCGCGAGAAATACGACAGCGTCGTCCGCGACGACGGGGCGGTCACGGCGACGACGCGCGCCTTCGACCCCGCCGCGGCACGCGAGTTCGGCGTCCCAGAAGGACCGGCGTTCGGCAAGCTCTCGGCCGGGCAGTCGGTCGAGATTGACGGCGAAACCGTCGCGCCCGAAGACGTCTCGAAAGAGCGACTGGTCGAGTTCGTCGTGTGACCGCCGGCGAACCGTAGTTGACTGATTTCGGCCCGTGAGCCGTCCTGTGCCGCGGGCTCACATGTCACGTTTCGGCACGAATCGGCGGCTCGTCGGACAGATGTCTGACGGAAGGGGGAAAGATAATTAGTCGTCCTCCGTAAACCGTCTCCATAAATATGGACTCTATCGTCGGCGACGCAATTGACGAGGCCGAGGCCGAGGACATGGGGGATGAGTCGGTTCAGGTCGACGACTCGACCAACATCAACCGGTCCGGGACGATGACTGACGACGAACTGAAAGCGGTTCTCAAAGACCTCCAGACCAACATCACGGTGGTCGGGTGCGGCGGTGCCGGCGGGAACACCGTCAACCGGATGCACGAGGAGGGAATCAAGGGGGCGAAGCTCGTCGCCGCCAACACCGACGTGCAACACCTCGTGGAAATCGGGGCCGACACGAAGATTCTCATGGGCGAGCAGAAGACCCAGGGCCGCGGCGCGGGGTCGCTCCCGCAGGTCGGCGAGGAGGCTGCCCTCGAATCCCAAGAGGAGATTTACGACGCCATCGAGGGCTCCGACATGGTGTTCGTCACCGCCGGTCTCGGCGGCGGCACCGGCACCGGCTCGGCTCCCGTCGTCGCCAAGGCGGCCCGCGAGTCGGGCGCGCTCACCATCGCTATCGTCACGACGCCCTTTACGGCCGAAGGCGAGGTGCGACGGACGAACGCCGAAGCCGGTCTCGAACGCCTCCGCGACGTTTCTGACACGGTTATCGTCGTTCCGAACGACCGCCTGCTCGACGCCGTGGGGAAGCTCCCGGTCCGCCAGGCGTTCAAGGTCTCCGACGAGGTGCTGATGCGCTCGGTCAAGGGCATCACCGAACTCATCACCAAGCCCGGTCTCGTCAACCTCGACTTCGCCGACGTGAAGACGGTCATGGAGCGCGGCGGCGTCGCCATGATCGGTCTCGGCGAGTCCGACTCCGAGTCCAAGGCCCAAGAGTCCGTCAAGTCCGCCCTCCGCTCGCCGCTCCTCGACGTGGACATCTCCGGCGCGAACTCCGCGCTGGTCAACGTCACCGGTGGCTCCGACATGAGCATCGAGGAGGCCGAGGGCGTCGTCGAGGAGATTTACGACCGCATCGACCCCGACGCGCGCATCATCTGGGGGACCTCCGTCGACGACGAACTCGAAGGCATGATGCGGACGATGATCGTCGTCACCGGTGTCGAGTCGCCCCAAATCTACGGCCGCAACGGCGAGGTACAGGCGGAGGCCGAAGGCCGCCTCGAAGACATCGACTACGTCGAGTAGTCGTCGCCACCACCGTCGTCGGCCACGCGGACTCGTTTACTTTCCGCGGTTCCGACGCCCGCCGGCATCGTGTGTCCGTGTCCGCGACCCCGACTGCTGGACCCGCAGAGCGGCCGAACCGTCCGAATCAGCCGTTCTTACCGGCTCGCGGGCACGTTCTCGGCGCGCTCGGCTCGTCGGTGCATCAATAGATAGAAAAAGCCCGACGACTTAGGCCCCAGCAACATGGACGTTAAGTACGACCTGAACAGCTACGTTCGCGTGTTGAAACTCGCGAGCACCCCGTCCTGGCAGGAGTTCTCCCAAATCTCCAAAATCGCCGGTGCGGGTATCTTCCTCGTCGGACTGCTCGGCTTCATCATCTTCGCGGTCATGAGCTTCCTCCCCGGAGGGGTCTGAGATGCCCATCTTCGCCGTAAAGACCACCGCTCGTCAGGAGCAAACGGTCGCGGACATGATTGCGACGAAGGAGTTCGAACAGATTCACGCCGTCCTCGCGCCCGACTCGCTCACGAGTTACGTGATGGTCGAGGCCGACGACGACGGTATCGTCACGCGCGTCCTCGAGGAGATTCCGCACGCCCGCGGCCTCGTCGAGAGCGGCGGCGCGGTCGGTACCTCCAGCATGGCCGAAGTCGAACACTTCCTCTCGCCGACGCCGGACGTGGAGGGTATCGCGGAGGGCGACATCGTCGAACTCATCGCCGGCCCGTTCAAAGGCGAGAAGGCGCGCGTCCAGCGCATCGACGAGACGAAAGACCAGGTCACCGTCGAACTGTACGAGGCGACGGTCCCGATTCCGGTCACCGTCCGCGGGGACCAGATTCGCGTCCTCGACTCCGAAGAGCGGTAAGCGTCCGCCCCGACGAGGGCTCTCTTCTCTCTCAGTTTTGGCTCGACTCACCGCACACGACGAGCGCCGCGTCCCCTAGCGACATCCACCCACCCGGTGACTCCCATGTCCCCCGACAGTCACCGACGAGGCCGTCTCGCGCGACCGTGTCGCGTCCCACCGCGACCAGCCTGACTCTCCGACTCGTCTACAGTGCGCCCTGCTCGCGGAGCGTCTCGACGACGCTGTTGAGGTCGGCGTCCGCCTCGACGGCGTCCTTTACGTCCTCGCGGATGCGGACCGCGGAGGAGTCGGCGTCGTACGCGCGGACGAACTCGGCGCGGGTGTGCTCGTCGAAGGCGTGTCGAATCGCGAAGTAGCCCTCGGGAACGATAGTCCCGCACACCTTGCACTCGTGGCGCTCGTGTTCCACCGTCTGGTGGATGACCGCGCTTTCCGCGTCTTCGAACCGACCGTCACACCCTTCGATTCCGCACTTCCACCGGGACATGTTCCCACCGACGGACGTGAGCGACAAAACCGTTTCTTCGACCGCCCGCCGTTCGACAAATAGCAACCACTAACTGATGGCTGACCCGACCGTACCGTGTGAGCGCGACCACGACGACGCGGGTCGATATGCACGTGAAGATTCTCGACGAGCGGGTCGTCTCGCGCGCGAAAGCCCGCGGTGTCGACGTGCTCGTCTACGCGCCGCATTTCGTCCGCCTGCCCGACATCCGCGCCCGCGCGGAGCGATTCTCCGACGACGACCTGCTCGTCGTCCCCGCCCGCGAGGTGTTCACGGGGTCGTGGCGCGACCGGAAACACGTCCTTGTGGTCGGTCTCTCCGACCCCGTTCCCGACTTCATCACCCTCGATGGGGCCTTCGCGGAGTTCGACCGACAGGACGCGGCGACGCTCGTCCCGCACCCCGAGTTCCTGACGGTGAGTCTCACCGCCGAGGACGTGGCCGCCCACCGCGACGACATCGACGCCGTCGAGACGTACAACACGAAGACCCTGCCGCGGGACAACCGCCGCGGGCGTGATATCGCCCGCGAGACGGGACTGCCGGGGTTCGCGTCGTCCTACGCGCACCTCCACGGCACCGTCGGCGAGGCGTGGACCGAGTTCGACCGCGACATCGACTCCGAGGCCGACCTCGTCGCCGCGCTCCGCGAGGGGGCGGAGCGCCGGGTCGTCCGCCGGACTGGTGTCTCCCACGCGCTTCGCGGCGCGGCCGAGTTCGCCCACCTCGGCTACGAGAACTCGTGGGGGAAAGTCGACCGACTCCTGCTTTCGGGGATGGAGCCGACGCACCCGAGTCACATCGCCTACGACGGCCAGTTCGACGACGTGAGCGTCTACTGAGTTTCGCGGAGCGGAGTTCTGTTGAGCGCGCCAGAACCCGCCAGCGTCGCGGCCGCCCCGCCCTCAGACCACCGCGGTGAACGACGCCGCGGCGTCCGCGAGAGACACGTCGAGCGAAAAGAGGTAGTAGTGGACGCCCGCGAGGACGCCGAGTTCGGCGACCGTGACGACGACGGTCACCGCGTCGGCGTGTTTCGAACTCGTCGCCACGCCGGTCGGCAGGTCGTACTCCTGCGGCGACAGCGGGTAGAACAGCGCGATGCCGCGCTTCGAGCCGACCATGTCGAGGACGTAGTGGGTGGCGACGCCGATCCAGACGAAGTGGAGGTTGCCGAAGACGAGCGGGAACGCGAGGAATATCCCCAACACCGGGAGGTTGTGGAGCGTCTTGCGGTGCTTGCCGAAAGCGGTGTCAACGTCGGGGAACAGCGCCCCGAGGACGACGGGCAGCGACAACTGGCCGATTTTCTGGGCGAGGAGGAGCGCCGAATCCATCGTCGGTTCGAACGACCGCGGGTCCACGGTGAGGATGACGCCGAGCCCAAGCGCCAACAGGATGGCGTTGAGCACGTGTCCCTTCTTGTTCATGGATGCAGACTGGTCTGGCGGGATACAAAGCTTTCCCACGGAACCGACCGACGGCGGCCGTGCGGCCGGCTCAGTCGGTCGTGACGGTCTCGATTTCCTCGCGGAGGAGCGCCAGCGCCCCGCGCGCAATCTGTTCTTTGACCTGCGTCCGCGACCCGTCGTACTCGAAGCGCTCGACGCGGGCGTAGGAGTCACCGGACCCCCACGGCGCGGCGAAGGCGACGCCGACGAAGACGGTACCAACCGGCTTACCGGGCAGGCCGCCATCCGGCCCGGCGATGCCCGTCGTCGCCAGTCCCCACGTCGCGTCGGCCACGTCGCGGACGCCGGCGGCCATCTCGTGGGCAACTGGTTCGGAGACGGCTCCGTGTTCGTCGAGCGACTCCCGTGAGACCGCCAGTTCGTGGCGCTTGGCGTCGTAGGAGTAGGTGACGAGCGAGCGGTCGAAGTAGTCGCTGGAGCCGGGCACGTCGGTCAGGAGCGACCCGATGAGGCCGCCGGTGCAGGACTCCGCGACGGCGACGGTGTGGCCCGCCTCGCGGAGGGTGTCGCCGACGCGGACTTCCTCGGGCGGGTCGGATGCGAACTCGCGCATACGACCGACGACGGACGGTTGGGACAAAAGCGGACGGGGAGGCCACCTGCGGAGTTGGTGCCGCGGGCGGGACCCGACGTGACCGGGCAAAAGTCCTCCGGCGGTTCCGAGACCGAGAAGTACACAAAGCCCCGCGGTGTCGGGTCCGACATGGACATCGACGTTGAGCCGACGGAGCGACCCGACGCCGACGAAGACGACGACGCTGGCGACGACGGGCCGGCCGAAATCGAGGTGGAAGTCACCGACCCGGACGAGGTCACGTCGACCGACACCGAGGACCTCCCCGAGGGAATCGACGCGCCCGATTACGTCCTCTACGGCGGCAAGGGCGGCGTCGGAAAGACCACGATGGCCGCGGCGACGGCGCTCGCCAGCGCGGCCGACGGCACCGCGACGCTCGTCGTCTCCACGGACCCAGCGCACTCTCTTTCCGACACGCTCGGCGTGCCGGTCCCCGACAAGCCGACTCGGATTCGGGAGGAGATTCCCCTCTACGCGGCCGAAATCGACCCCGACGCGGTCATGGAAGGGCCGTTCGCCGGCGGCGACGGCTCGGGCGAGGAGTACGACGACGAGACCGACTTCGAGACCGGCGAGTACGACGACGACAACCCCTTCGCCGGCGACGACTCGGACTCCCCGTTCGGCGGCGGAATGGGCGGCGGAATGGGCGGCTTCGAGGACCTCCTCGGCGGCGACGGGCCGATGGGGATGGGCGGGCCGATGCCCGGCGCGGACGAGGCCGCGGCGATGCAGCAGCTCCTCGAATACATGGACGACCCGCGGTTCGACCGCGTCGTCATCGACACCGCCCCCACGGGCCACACGCTCCGCCTGCTCGAACTCCCCGAACTGATGGACTCCATGCTCGGCCGCATCGCCCGCATGCGCCAGCGCTTTTCCGGCATGATGGACAACCTCAAGGGGATGTTCGGCGGCGGCCCCGACGACCCGCAGGCCGGGATGGCGGACCTCGACGACCTCCGCGAGCGCATCGAGCGCCTGCGCGCGGTCCTCCGGGACCCGACGCGGACCGACTTCCGCGTCGTCATGATTCCCGAGGAGATGAGCGTCGTGGAGTCCAAGCGACTCGTCTCGCGGCTCGACGAGTTCGGCATCCCCGTCCAGACGCTCGTCGTCAACCGCGTGATGGAGTCCGTCGAGGACGTGGCGAACGTGGACCCCAAGTGGATAGAGTCGCCGGACCTGGAGAACTGCGGCTTCTGTCAGCGCCGCTGGCAGGTCCAGCAGGACGCGCTCCGGTCGGCGACGAACCTCTTCCGCGGCCGCGACGTGAAGCGGGTGCCGCTGCTCGCAGAACAGGTACAGGGCGAAGACGCCCTTCGAGTCGTCGCGACCTGTCTCGACTGACGCCGAGCGGCGTCGAGCAGGTCGTCAGCGCGGGCCGTCGGCGCAGGCCGACCGCGACGGGTCGGCTTCAGGGAAGTTTGCGGGCGAAGCCGTAGAGCGCGTCGCGCCACGCGTCGGGCAGGAAGCGCGCGAGGACGCCGACGCGGGCGACGGTTCCGGGTTGGTAGCGCGCCCGCGGCTTGGTCGAACTCGCGGCGTTGACGATGTCTTCTGCGACCCGCTCGGGCGGAATCGCGCCGGGACCGCTGCTGCCGAGCGCCTGCGAGTCGTCGAACAGTTTGTAGAGTTTCTCGTACGCGCCGGAGCGGTCGAGGCCGTCGGCGTCCTCGCCGTTGCCGTTGACCTCGTCGTCGACGCGGTTCGAAAACTGCGTCTCGACCGGACCGGGTTCGACGAGGACGGCGTCGATGCCGTACTCCTCGACCTCGGTGCGGAGCGCGTCGGTCATCGCTTCGAGTGCGAACTTCGAGCCGGCGTAGATTCCCGTACCGGGGAAGGCGACGCGGCCGACGACGCTGGAGACGTTGACGATGGTGCCGTCGCCCTGCGAGCGCATGTGGGGCAACACGGCTCGGATGAGTCGGTGCGGGCCGTAGACGTTCACGTCGAACTGGGCGTGGACCTGCTCGGTCGGCACGTCCTCGACGGGGCCCATCTGGCCGTAGCCGGCGTTGTTGACGAGGCAGTCGATGCGGCCCTGCTCGTCGGCGATGCGGTCGACCACGCGGTCGACGTCCCCCTGGTCGGTCACGTCGAGCGTCGCGATGTTCGCGCCGCGTTCCCCCAGCGTCTCGATATCGGCCGGGTTCCGGGCGGTGGCGTAGACCTCCCACTCCTCGTCGAGGAAGTCGAGCGCCGTCGCGCGCCCGATTCCCGAGGAGCAACCGGTGATGAGGACCGTCTTTTGATGCACGTCGGTATCGTCTCCGGGCCGGCGGGGTGGCCGCCGACGGGGTCGACCGAGTCGTCGGCGCGAATCGGCGTTCGCCAGCCCTCCGGTCGGCCGTCCACGTCTTCGTCCGGCGTCCCGCAGAGGAGAGATTTGGCGACGCCGATGCTCGGCGTGTCGCAGACGACGCCGAGGTGAGTGGCAAGACCGGCCTGCCGGAAGTGGATGCGGCCGGAGCCGTCGAAGACGAGCAGGTCGGGGTCGCAGTCGAGTTCGGCGAGCGCGTCGAGGATGGGGCCGCCCTCGCGGAACGAGAGCAGGCCGGGGATGTACGGCAGGTCGAGGTCCGAGACGGCGTGGACGCGCTCGACCACCTCGCCGCCGTGGAGGACGACGACGGCGCTCAGCGCGCGGTCGTCCAGAAACGACTGGTCGATACCGGCGACGAGCGGCGGCGAGTCGGTGTCACCGCCGGTTGCTGTCGCGTTCGTGAGCGTCTCGTTTTCTCGTTCCGGCGAGTCGAGCGAGACGCGCGCCGGGTCGAACGGGAGGTCGTCCTCGAAGACGGCGGCCTCGGCGACGCGGCGCTGGAGCGACTCCATCTCGTCGCGGGAGAGCCCGGGGCGCGGCGCGAGGTCGGGGCGGGCCGGTCGCATCTCAGAACCGACCGCGACCGGGGCCGCCGGGACCGCCGGGACCGCGCCCGCCGAGTGAGAGCTGCGAGGGGACCTTCCGCTGGCCCTTCACCCGCTGGCCGTAGGCGAGGCCGATGACGAGGCCGATGAGGTGCGCGAAGTGGGCGATGCCGTCGGCGCTCTGACTGACGAAGAAGAACACCGAGATGCCGGCGAACCCGAGGGTGAACAGCCACAGGGGCACGGGGATGATGAAGTACAGGTAGATTTTGAGCCCCGGATTGAGGACGGTTAGGACGCCGAGGACAGCCATGATGGCCCCGCTCGCGCCGACGACGGCGCTCACGCTTCCCGGCGACAGGAGCATCGACGAGCCGACCTGCGCCAGTCCGGCGAGCATCCCGCTGACGAGGAACAGCGCCGCGAACTTCCGCGACCCGACGTAGCGCTCCACCAGCGGGCCGAAGAAGAACAACACGATGGAGTTGCCGACGATGTGGTAGAAGCCGCCGTGGGCGAATACCGAGGTGACCCACGTCCAGACGTACTCGGGGTGAATGCTCGTGAGGTAAAAGGCGCTGATCGAGAGGTTGGGCAGTCCGAGGAACTGCTCCAAGACGAGTTGGGCGAAGAACGTGAGCCACATCAGCGCGAGGAACAGGTAGGTGACGTTCCCGCGGAAGTAGCCGAGCACGCCGCCAGCGCCCGTGAGTGAACTCAGCAGCCCGCCGCCGCGGCCGCCCTTGTTGTTCACCGAGTCGTCGAAAGAGCTGTCGAAGACGCCAGCGGGGTCGTCCCAGTCGGAGAGCCCCGCGCAGTCGTGGTTCTCGGGGAGGCGGTGTTCGGAACAGAACGTCCCGCCACACCGTGAACAGCGGTACGGCAGACTCTCGTCTTTGCCGCACACGTCGCAGATAGGCATTACCAACGCCTTACAGCGGCGAGATAAAAAGGGGTTCCCTCATGGATGCGGCATGTGAACACAGGGCGCAAACGCGAAGACGACGGCGTGGTATCTCGCGCTTCATTCGGCCGGTTCTTGTCCGTCCAGAAGTCGGTGCGGGGCTGTCGTCGGTTCGACGGCGCTGTCGCTCTCGGCGGTCGTCGCGCGAGAAATCCGGAATTACGCGTCTTCCGAGGACGCTTCCTCGGCGTCTTCGTCCGCCTCGTCGGCGGGCGTGAAGTTCGTGGGGACGACGGTCGGGTGCTGGAGCCCGAGACGGGGTTGCTTGGCTGCCATACTCGTCTCGACGTACCCGACACAGGGACTAAAGATTACCCATGCGCATAATTCATCGGTCGATGCGCCGGCGATAACTGTCGGGTATCCGAGTCGCCGAAGCCGGTCGGTTTCCGGTTCGGATAGTTCCCGGAAGTCGTCGCTGACCGCGGCGGCGGCGCTCTCGATCGACGGGTGGCGTCGAAAAAAACGCGCGGTGGAGTCGCTTACGCGAAGTTCTCTTCGTAGAGGTCCATCGCGTGCTCGATGGCGTCCTTGGCGGCCTGCTTGTCCTCCCAGCCCAGCGTCTCGACTTCCTTGCCGGCCTCGAGGTTCTTGTAGGTCGCGAAGAACTCGTCAATCTCGTCGAGCGTCTGCTGCGGGATGTCTTCGAGGTCCTCGATGTGGTCGTAGCGGGGGTCCTCGATGGGGACGGCGATGACCTTGTCGTCCTGCTCGCCGTCGTCGTCCATCTTCATGAGCGCGACCGGGCGTGCCTCGATGACACAGCCGGGGAACGTCTGGTCCTCGACGAGGACGAGCACGTCGAAGGGGTCCTCGTCGTCGTAGTACGTCTGCGGAATGAAGCCGTAGTCCGACGGGTAGTGGACGTTGGAGTGGAGCACGCGGTCGAGGACGACGCCGGGGATGTCCTTGTCGTACTCGTACTTGTTGCGCTCGCCTTTGAGACACTCGACAACTGCGTAGATTTCGTCCGGCGCGTCGGGGCCGGTCTCCATGTCTTCCCAGAGGTTCACCATACCGAACCCATCCTCGATGCGGGCAAAAGTCCTTTCGGGATTGGTCTCGTCTGGCTGTCATCCGGGTTCCGTCGGCCGCTTCGAACCCCTCCACATGTAGAGGTATTCCCCACAGAATCCCACGACGCTACTCCTATGCGTTTGAGATATTCCCCGGGTATGCCCGCTCGGCAACTCTGTGTCGTCTCCCGTTTGTCGCCGTGGCCCGACTCTGTGCAATACCCGGCACTCGTGTGCGCTCCGCCCCAATTTCTTTGAATAATGGGTCTCCATACGACGGCGAAACAGACTGCTCGTTGACAAAGTTTAAATAGGAAGGTGACATTTCCATATGCATGTCAGAGGCACAAACAATTGGCAACAAATCCGGTGCGGCTCGGGACCTCACCGCGTTCCAACAGAACATCCTCGTCATTCTCGCCGAGGAGCCGATGTACGGCCTGGCTATCAAGCGTCACCTCGAATCGTACTACGACACCGAGGTCAACCACGGGCGTCTGTACCCCAACCTCGACGACCTCGTCGAGATGGGTCTGGTGGAAAAGAGCGAACTCGACAAGCGGACGAACCAGTACGAACTGACCGACGACGGCCTCCAGGCGGTCCTCGACCGCTTCGACTGGATGCTCTCGAAGTTCGTCACCGACGACGAGCGCGCCGAGATGGTCTCGGAGCTCGTCGAAGGCAAGCTGTAATCGGCTGAACACACCGCACGAACCGCGGGGTTCGCTCAGTTGTATTCGGGCACTTCGGCGTCTGCGGCGTCGAAGAGCAACTCGAGCGACTCCGGCAACAACGACTGCTGTTCAGCGGTCGGCCACGCGTTGCGTGGATAATATTCTTCGACGAACTCGCGCACTTCGGGAGCACCGGCTGTCTCGATTCGCCGAACGTAGTGATTTCCGAGGAAGTCCGCGAACGCCCGCGCATTCGCCGCGTGGTCCGCGCCGTGTTCCTCGGCGACGGTCGCGACGCACGCCGCGTTGTGCTCTTCGACCGCGCTCCACTCGTGGTCCTCGCCGGTCCCCGACAGCGGCCGCTCGATTCCGCGGTCCACGTCCTCTATCTCCGTCGGGTCGACGATTCCGTCGTCGTCGACCCACTCGTCGGGGTGGAGCGCTAACACGTCGTCTTCCTCGCGGTGTCGCGCGCGGAACTCGTACTCGCCGACGAGGTCGTCGCGGACGGACCGGTACGTCGCGGCCTCGTCGGGGTCCACGGCGTCGCGGGCCAGTCGCGTCAGCCGTTCGGCCTCGGCGAGCACGTCTTCGGGGAGTTCTGACTCAGGCATGGTCGAGGGCCTCGTTGGCTAGGGAGTCGGCGCGGTCGTTTATCTCTCGCGGTACGTGCTCCAGCGACCAGCGGTCGAACGCCGACAGCAGCTCTCGAGCCTTCACGCGGCGCTCTTTGAGACCGGGGTCGTTCGTGTTCCACTCGCCGCGGACCTGCTTGACGACCAGTTGGGAGTCGCCGCGCACGTCGACCTCGTCGTAACCGTACTCCTCGGCGACCGACAGCGCCTCCACGAGCGCCTCGTACTCCGCGCGGTTGTTGGTCGTCTCGCCGATTCGCTTCGAGCCCTCGGCGACGATACCGTTGCTGGTCACGATAGCCCACCCGATGGCCGCGGGGCCGGGGTTCCCGCGGCTCGCGCCGTCGAAGTAGACGTGCGCGCGGCCGCCTTTCGGCTGGATGAGCGCGAGCAGGTCCGTCGGCCGCGACCCCTGTACGACGACTTTCCCGTCGTAGGCGACGGCGCTGGCGTCGCCGCGTTCGGCGCGCCACCGCTCGTGGTCGGTGTTTCCGGGCGAGACGGACACGCCCGCGGCTTCGAGTCGTCCTCGGGCTTCATCGGGGTCGCACTCGACGGTCGGCATACCGTCATCTCACCGGTGATTCGGTAAAGGCGCTCCGTTCGTCGCTGAGAGCGCAGCGACACTCCGACGAACCCCGGCAAAGGTTGAAGTGCAAGGAAATAGACAATATATAAATGCGATGAAACGGCCTACCCGCCAGCGGGAGCGTGAGCACGACCGGACTCGATGGGGAGACGAGTCACAGGACGACGAGACATCTGAAGAGGAGTTGGACCTCGACAACCTCGACCCCGAGGAAGTCGTTCGGACCGGCGACGGCGAGTTGATTCACGAAGAGACCGGCATCATCATCGAAGAAGAGCGCATCGACCCCGGCCCGGAGTGGCGGGCGTTCAACCACTCCGAGCGGCAGTCGAAGTCTCGCGTGGGCGCGCCGACCACGCAGACGATGCACGACAAGGGGCTGACGACGACCATCGACTGGAAGGACAAAGACGCCTACGGCCGCTCTATCTCCTCCAAGAAGCGGTCGCAGATGCACCGCCTGCGCAAGTGGCAAGAGCGCATTCGGACGAAGGACGCCGGCGAGCGCAACCTGCAGTTCGCGCTCAGCGAAATCGACCGCATGGCGTCGGCGCTCGGCGTCCCGCGGTCGGTCCGCGAAGTCGCCTCGGTCATCTACCGCCGGGCGCTCAGCGAGGACCTGATTCGCGGGCGCTCCATCGAGGGCGTCGCCACCTCGGCGCTCTACGCCGCCTGTCGGAAGGAGGGAATTCCGCGCTCGCTCGAAGAGATCTCCGAGGTGTCGCGCGTCGAGCGAAAGGAGATCGGGCGCACGTACCGCTACATCTCGCAGGAACTCGGCCTGGAGATGCGGCCGGTAGACCCCAAGAAGTACGTCCCGCGCTTTTCGTCCGAACTCGACCTCTCGAAGGAGGTCCAGTCGAAGGCGAACGAGATTATCGAGACGACCGCGGAACAGGGGCTTCTCTCCGGGAAGTCGCCGACCGGCTTCGCGGCCGCCGCAATCTACGCCGCGTCGCTTCTCTGCAACGAGAAGAAGACCCAACGCGAGGTCGCCGAGGTCGCGCAGGTGACGGAAGTCACCATCCGGAACCGCTACCAAGAGCAGATCGAAGCGATGGGCATCCACACCTGAGCCCCGCCCGCGCGATTCGCATCTCTTTCTGACCCCGGTCGCGTCGCCGAAGGTTCATACCCGCGGGCGACCCACATCCGGTGAATGCGGCTCGACGAGTACATGGACATCGAGCGGGACGAGCGCGCCGAGCGGCGGCGACTCGCCGAGGAGAAGTCCTACGGCATCCTCGACCACCTCGAGACGTTCCAAGACCGGTTCGAGGAGACAGTGCAGGGAGACTCGCTGTACGGCGGCGTCTCCCCGTCTATCTTCGTCGGCCGGTCGAACTACCCGAACGTCTCGACGGGCATTCTCTCGCCGGTCGGCCACGACGAGGACGCCGCCTCGTTCGAGACGAGCGCCGCGTGGTACGACGAGGGCGTGAGCATCGACGACGTGTTCCAGCGGCGCACTTCGCTTCTGAACTCAAATCGCGGGACGAAGGTGACGAACGTCGCCGACTCGTGGGACGGCTTCCTCGGGACGCAACGCGAGGTCGCCATCGCCGACCGCCCCGTGACGGTCGAAATCGGCCTCGACGGGAAGCCGTCGCTCGACCTCGACGCCAGCGCCGACGACGTGGCGACCCCCGTCGGCCCGCGGGCCCGCGCCCGGTCGGCCGACCTCGCGGAGAACCCGCACGTCCCCAAACTGGTCAAAAAGACGCTCGAAGACGACGACTGGAACGCCGAGGGCGCGATGACGTATCTCTACCGCCGCGGCTTCGACGTGTACGACATCAACACCATCCTCTCTGCGGGCGCGCTCGGCCAGACCGAACAGCGCCGACTCGTCCCGACGCGGTGGTCCATCACCGCCGTCGACGACACGCTCGGCCAGTATCTCCGCGGACAGGTCAAGCACGCCGACAGCATCGACGGCGTCGAAATCTACCGCAACGAGTTCATCGGCAACGCCTTCTGGGTCATCCTCGCGCCGGGGCGGTGGGAGTTCGAACTGATAGAGCTGAAAGCGCCGGGGAGCGTCTGGAACCCCGACCCCGAGGCGGGGATGTACCTCGCGGCCGACCGCGAGGGCTACGAGGGCCGGTCCGGCTACGTGAACGAGACGGCCGGCGCGTACCACGCCTCCCGACTCGGCGTCCTCGAACACCTCCAAGAGCGCGGCCGACAGGCGAAGGCGCTCGTCATCAGACACGTCTCCGACGACTACTGGGGACCCGTCGGTGTCTGGCAGATTCGCGAGTCCATCCGCCACGCCTTTGAGGGCGAGATGGCCGACGCTGAGACGTTCGGCGACGCCGTCCGCGACGTGACGGAGTACCTCCCCGTCTCGCTCGCGGACCTCCGGCGGAAGTCCACGATGGCCGCGGGCCTCCAGACCGACATCTTCGACTTCGCCTGAGCAACTATTTTGACAGTCGGATAATACGTTCCCGCATGGTCCCGTTACAGGTCCCCGGCGGTCCCGAACTGCTCATCATCATCCTCATCTACGGCATCTTCGCGCTCCTCCCCGTGGTCGCGGCGCTCGTCGCGCTCTACCTGCTGTACAAGATTCGCGGCGACGTCAAGCGCATCGCGGACGCGGTGGACGCGCGAGACGGGTTGTAAGTCGAGACGGCTGCGTCCGCTCGGTGGCCTCGATTATGCCTCGGCCGCGTCGAGGTTGGCGAGCGCCTGTTCGACGAGTTCGCCCGTGTCGGCGATGATGTCGGCCATCTCGTCGTTGTCGGGCGCGATGCCGATGAGTCGGGCGACGCGCATGATGCTCAGGTGGTAGACGACCTGCTTGCCCGGTTCTTCCTCCCAGATGACCACGTTGCACGGGAAGAGCCCGCCCATCTTCTTGTCGGTGGCGTCGAGCGCGCGGTCCGCCATGTTCGGGTTACACGCGCCGAGGACGTAGTAGGGGTCGCGGCCGGCGTCGACCTTCTCGTTGAGCATCTCGGAGGGCGAAAATTCGGTGGCAACACCGAACCCGGCGTCGGTGAACGCCTCGCGGACGCGCTCGATTGCCGCCTCGTGTTCCATCTCGAGGACGACGCGTTCCTCGCCGATGTCTTCCGGTTTGATGGCGCTGGGGTCGATTGGGAGTGCCATGACCCACCCTTGACTCCCCGGCGGGGAAAAGCTATGGTAGTGTGCTCGACCTACACGAGCGAGTCGCCGACTTCCCACGACGCGGCGTCGTCGAGCACGGATTCGACGAACGACGCCTTCGCGTTCGTGTACTGACTCCGCTCGTCCGAATGCGCCGCGGCGAGTCTGCGCTTGCGTCGCTCGTACTCGGCCGCGAGGTCGTCGTCCGCGCGGAGGGCGTCGCGGAAGGCGACCTGCTCGCGGTGGCAGTCGCTCCCGACCTCGGTCAGAGAGAGGTAGTGGGTTCGGCGTTCGGGCGGGCCGCGGACGAAAAACCGGCGGTCTGGAACGTCGTCGTCGGGTCGTTCCTCGTAGCCCGCGGCTTCGAGCGCCCGCGCGACGCCGCCGGCGTCATTGAGGTCGGAGACGAGGACGAGCAGGTCGACGATAGGTTTCGCGGCCAGTCCCGGAACCGCGGTGCTCCCGACGTGTTCGAACCGGACGCCGTCGGCGTTACCACCACTACTGCCGGCGTCGCCACCACTACTGCCGGCGTCGTCGCTGTCGAGTCGCGGTCGTAGGCGCTCGACCTCGCGCTCGTATGCCTCGCGCCAGCGCGGGTCGTGCGCGTCGAGTTCGACGGTGCCGCGGGCGAGGCCGAGCGACGGATACGGCTCGTCGTCCTCGGCCGCGGACCCGTCCTTGCGGTCGTCGCCGTCGCTCATAGCGGAATCGGGAGCCACTGGAGCGCCGAAGCGACCTGCTCGGGCGGGAACAGCGGCGGATGGAGCACGAGCCAGTCCAAGAGGATGAGCCCGCCGCCGTGGGCGACGATGGAGGGGAGAATCGAGTCGCTCTCGTAGTCGACGAGGCCGAACAGCACGTCCGTCGGGGCCGACAGGAGAATCTCTATCGGGGGTTTGCCGACGTGGTGAAACGCGTAGAGCACCGGGCTGATGAGGGCGCTCTTCCGACCGATTTCGCGGACGCCGACGCAGAGCAGGCCGCGGTAGTACGTCTCGGCCGCGACGACGACGAGCAACTGCTGAGCGGCGTGCGGGAGGAAGTCCGCGAGGGCGGTCGAGGTGTGCCACATCGGGTAGTACGTCCGAATCGACGGCAGGCTCGACCCGACGAGGTAGAAGGGGAGGACGAACAGCGCGAGGAGAACCGTGTTGCGGAGCGCCGCCCGGTCGACGTTCCAGCCGAGGTTGCGACCGTGGGCGAGCGCGAGCGCTCCGGGTACGAGGATGAACAGGAGGGCGTCGTGGACCACGCGGTAGGTGAGGTCGCCGGCGGGAAGCGGCCAGAGACTCCACGCGGCCCCGACGACGCCCCCGACGATGAGGGCGCGGTAGAGCCACGGGAGGCGGGCGAGCCGGCGGCGCAACACCGTTATTCCGTCTGGACCGGGTCGCGGCCGACGATGTCGAGCACGTCGTCGACGAAGGTCTGTCGCGTCTCGAAGTAGGTTTCGTCGGCCTCGGCGAGCACGTCTTCGAGGCTCTGGGGACCGTCGGGCGTGCGGATGACCGCGTCGCCTTCTTTGTTCAGGATGCTGCTCTTTTCTTGCGGCCACGTCAGTCGGGAGGCGACGCGCGCGAGCGGCGCACCTTCGACGGACGCGCCCGTACCGAGTTCGACGGCGGGTGCCTCGTCTGCTTCCTCGTCAGCCATGCGCGAGGGTTAACCACCGCGCATGATAATCCCTTCGAGATTCGCATGCGACGATGACGGGCCGGCGACGCGTCCGGCGGGTGATATGGGGATATCGATAGCCCGCGACGTGTCGAGAAACAGATAATCGTCTGACGCATCGTTTTAGGGGCTGCTTTCGTAGTCGGGGCCATGACCAGTCTTTCGGAGGCGTACCACGGCGGCCGGGGCGGGCCGAGTCTCCGACGGCTGTCCCTGGGCTTCGGGGGGTTCCTCCTCGGCGTGTTGCTCGTCGTCGCGGGCATCGTCGTCGCGACGACCGACGTGTACACGTCCGGCGGGGCGACCCTCGGCGAAGCGCGCGAACTCGGGGGCATCCTCGGAGGCATCGGCGTCCCCGCCGTCTTCCTCGGCGTCCTCGCGGTCCTCCCCGCGAGCCGTCGAACCCGCGCCGCGTCGCTCATCGGAGCGAGCATCGCCGTTCTCGGCGTTGCGCTCTTCTCGCACGCCTACCCGTGTCAGTGGACCGGCGCGACCTGCGGGGCCGGCCTTCCCGACCTCACCCTCGAAACCGTCGGCGTCTACTTCTTCGGCACGGTCACGACGTTTTGGTGTCTGTTCGTCGGCGTCGCCAACTTCAAGACGCGGAACGACCCCGGCGGCACGGCCACGGTTCAGGTGACGAAGAAGGGCGAAACCCGCGTCGTCGAAGTCGAGAAATCCGGCGGCGGCCTCGGCGGAATCGGTTTCCTCGGCGGTACGCCCGACGGCGACGTGCAGACGCAGACGAACCAGTCGCCCGCCGGACCCGACCCGAACGCCGGCGCGACCGACGGCGGCGCGTCGACGCAGGACATCACCCCGCTCGACGTCGAACCCTCGGCCTCGGCGTCGTCGGACGGGTCGAACACTGCCGACACCGCGGCGACGGGTCGCTCCGGCGTCGACACCGTTCAGTCGAGCGATTCCGCGCGCTCACCGGCGGGCGCGGCCGACCACCCCGCCGCCGACCGCCCGGCGAACGCCATGGTCGGCGACCGCTACTGCGGCAACTGCACGTACTTCGAGTACGTCCGCACCTCGGATGGACTCAAGCCCTACTGCGCGGCCCACGACGAGATGATGCAGGACATGGAAGCCTGCGACGAGTGGTTCCCGCGCCGCCGCGAGTAGTCCCGCCAGCGAACCGGCAACCGCCGGCGCACCGCCGACCGTTACTGTTCTCCGCCGTTCAATCTCGCTTCCACGTCGCGCCAGTGGCTCCCGCGCCAGAACACCTGTCCGCAGTCGCGGCACCGCCACAGCACCGTCGCCGTCGGGTTGGGCGCGTAGTCGGGAACTGGCTCGTCGCGGCCGACCGCCTCGACGGGGCCGTTACAGACGCCACAGCGCGACGGCTCCTCGTCCAGCGAGACCGCGAAGCCGACCGATTCGAGTTCGCGGAGTTGCTCGATTGGCTCCCGCTCGGCGAGGAGGACGCTCCGCGAGGCTCGCTCGGCCAGTCGCACGTCGCGGGTGAGAAGAACGCGCCTCTCGGCGTCCGCTCGTGCGAGTAGGCTGTCGTCGCCGGGGTCGGTTCGGGGGTCGCGGTTACCTTCAGAATCACCCGCCTCGTCCTCGCTGTCGAGCGCATACTCGGCGTCGTAGCCGCACATCCGCAGGTAGGTGGCGAGTTTGCCGAGCATCACGTCCAAGAGGAGTGCCGTGTCGCCGGGAGCAGCGCGGTCGACGCCCGAGGCGACCGTGCCGGGGTGGTCGGCTCCGACGTCGTCAGCCACGGAGGAAATCGGACAGTTCCTCGACCGACCGCGCGTTCAGCACGTCCGCGGTTTCGACCCAGCCGCGGCGGGCCGTGTGGACCCCGTAGCGGGCGTGGTCGAGTTCGGCTGGTCGGTGGGCGTCGGTGTCGATGGCGACCGTCGCGCCCGCCTCGACGGCGATTTTGAGCGCCTCGCCGTTCAGGTCGAGACGGTACGGGCTGGCGTTGAGTTCGAGCGCGACGCCGTTTTCGACGGCGGCCTCTGCGAGTCGCTCGTAGTCGAGGGGGAGGCCGGGCCGTTGGTTGATGAGCCGACCGGTCGGGTGGCCGAGGATGTTCACTGCGGGGTGTTCCATCGCGGTGACGAGTCGCTCGGTGGCCGTCTCGCGGTCCTGGTCGAGCGCGCTGTGGGGCGAGGCGACCACCACGTCGAGTTGGTCGAGCACGTCGTCGGCGACGGAGATGCCGCCTTCGGCGTCGATGTTGGCCTCGACGCCGGTGAACACCGCGATGTCCGCGTCTTCGGCGACGTCGCGGACCTCGTCTAACTGGTCGAGCAGGTCGTCGTCCTCGACGCCGACGCCGCCGACCATGCCGGGGCCGGTGGCGTGGTCGGTGACGGCGTGGTAGTCGTAGCCGCGCTCCGCGGCGGCCGCGACCATCTCGGCGATAGTGTTGTCGCCGTCGGACCAGTCGGTGTGGGTGTGGAGGTCGCCGCGGAGGTCGCCCTCCGCGAGGAGGTCCGGCAGGTCGCCCTCGGCGGCACGCTCGATTTCGCCGGTGTCCTCACGCATCTCCGGTGGGACGAGTGGGAGGTCGAGCGCGGCGTACATCGACTCCTCGGTGTCGCCGGCGACGCGCGTGCCGGCCCGCGGGCCGTCGTCGGGGTCGTCCACGTCCGAGACGTCGAACATCCCGTACTCGTTCATCTTGAGGCCGCGGTCGATGGCGATGTTGCGGAGGTGGACGTTGTGGTCCTTGCTCCCGGTGAAGTACTGGAGCGCCGCGCCGTACTCCGCGGGGGCGACGACGCGGAGGTCGACCCGCATCCCGTTCACCCGGACGCTCGCCTTCTGCTCGCCCGCCTCGATGGTGTCGCCGACGAGGTCCCACGCGAGGAAGCGGTCGATGACGGCTTCGGCGTCGGCGCTCTCGGCGAGCACGTCGATGTCGCCGACCGTCTCGCGCCACCGCCGCATCGACCCCGCGGGTTCGACCCGGCCGACGGCGTCGTGGTCGCCGAGGTACGCGAGCAGGTCGTCGGCGACGGGGCGCGCCTTTCCGAGCAGTTCGCGGCCGGTCGCCTCGCGGGCGAACTCGATGCCGTCGAGGATGTTCGCCTCCGTCTTCGCGCCGAACCCCTTGACCTCCTGAATCTTCCCCTCGCGGGCGGCCGCTTCGAGGTCGTCGAGGTCGGCGACGCCGAGCGCCTCGTACAGTTTGCCGACCGTCTTCGGGCCGACGCCCTCCACGCTCGTCAGGCCGGCCATATCCACCGGCAACTCCTCGCGGAGTTCCTCTAACTCCTCGATGCGGCCGGTCTCGAAGTACTCGACGATTTTCGAGGCGATGGCGTCGCCGACGCGGTCGATTTCCTGGACCGCGTCCTCGCCCGCCTCGGCGAGTTCCTCGACGGGCTTCGGGTGCTCGCGGACGTTCTCGGCGGCGCGGCGGTAGCTCGATGGCTTGTAGGCCACGTCTTTCGCCGCCAGCAAGTCGGCGAACTCCTCCAGCAGGCTCGCTATCTCGTCGTTTCGGCTCATCGGCCCCCTCGCTTGCCCTTGCCGCCGTCGCGGCCCAGTGCCTTCTTCAGGAAGTTCATCCAGCGCTTCTGGTCCGCGGCGTTCTGGAGATTTTCTTCCTGTTCGAGGTCGACCGGCCGAAGCTGTTCGAGGGCGTTCAGCGCCCGGTCGATGCCGACGATGTCCTCGGCCAATCGCCGCCCCTCGTCGTAGCTCACCTCGTTGTCCTCGATTCGCTGGAGCCGTTCGAGGCGCTCGCGGCGGAGGTTCCGCTTCGCTTGGTCGACGCGCTCGCGCTCTCCCGACGGGATGGTGTCGCGGCGCTTTATCTCGAAGACGAACTCCCTGAGGTCTATCTCCTCGCCTTGGACCTCGATGCGGTCGGGAATCTGCGTGCCGACGGTCGCACCCTCCCGATTGACGCGCTCCAAGAGCTGTTTACGCTCGAACTCCTTCACGTCCGTTCGTTGTCCCGCGCGGCACTTCGCTCCTTCGCCCGATGCGGCTCGACTCTCTCGACCCGCTGAGCGTCCTGCCGAGAAACAGGTCCGAAACCCTCGAATAACGGTTATTCTCTCAGCCGTCGTACTCTCTTCCGAACCATGTCAATTGACACCAAGACACATAGTAGTACCGACGCTCCGGACGCCACCGGCGACTCGCCGGCCGCGTTCGGTCAGGCCCGGCTGTACGCGTTCTACTTGCTCGCGGTCGTGACGCTAGGGATGGCGGCCGTCTTCGTCAGCGAACTCCTCTCGTTCGCCATCGTCGGGTGGGGCGCGGGCGGCGACGTGCTCGCCGAGCACCGCCTGCACCTGATGGTCATCGCGGCGAACGTCTGGATAATCATCCTCGGCGTCGCGAGCCAACTGTACCGCCCGCTGAAGCGCGTCGCGCTCATGCAGGTCGCCTTCGTGGTGACGACGCTCGTGCTCGTCGGCACTATCGTCGGCGGCGGGCCGGTCGAGGAGGTCGTCCCCTTCTTCGTGCTCACCGGGCTCATGGTGCTGTTCCACCCCTCGGGCCGCGATATCGTCTCGGTCGGCGACGACTACAGTCCGGCACTCCTCGGCCTCGTCGCGGTCGCGGCGCTCCCGGTGCTCGCGTTCGCGGTCAACCAGTTCGGCCTGCAGGCGACCGGTGACATTCACGCTGTCGCCGGTCACTACATGGAGATGGCGGTGATGGCAATCGGGCTGTTACTGCTCGGCCTCGTCGCGGCCGCAGGTTCACCCGGTCACCGCTTCGTCGCGTGGCTGACTGGCGGCCTCGCCATCTACTTCGGCGCGGTCTCGCTCGCCTTCCCGACGCAGGTGTCCAGCGTGGGGATGCTGTGGGCAATCGCGCTCGTCGCGTGGGGGCTGGCGTTCGTCGTCGCGAGCGAGCTTCGGGTCAGCGGTCGGACCGCTGTCGCTCAGGAGCGCCCGTTCTCGATGCCCGGGCAACCGCGGGCCTAGGGCGCGTGGACGGTCCCGCACGTTCGCCGCCGGCCGGGGAGATAGCCTGATTCGCGCCTGACACGTCGTTGGCGGTGTCAGCGTCCCGCTCTCGCCCGGAGAGATTCGCCGCTTTCTCCGACAACGGCCCCGTATTCGTCGTCTCTCGTCGCAAACTCCGGCGGAGAGACGAACCTTCTTATGGTTCTCTTGGATACCGTGAGGTATGGGTTTGTTCGACCGACTCCGCGGCAAAGACCACCCCCGCGTCGCCTTCATCGGCATCGACGGGGTTCCGTTCACTCTCCTCTCTGAGCATCCCGACGAGTTCCCCAACTTCGCGGCGCTGGCCGACGCGGGCTCGGCGGGCGACATCGACAGCATCGTCCCGCCCGAGTCCTCGGCGTGTTGGCCGGCGCTCACGACCGGCGTCAACCCCGGCGAGACCGGCGTCTACGGCTTCCAGGACCGTGAGGTCGGCTCCTACGACACGTACGTCCCGATGGGGCGCGACGTGCAGGCCACCCGCGTCTGGGACCGCGTCACCGACGCCGGCCGCAAGGCCACCGTCATGAACGTCCCCGTGACGTTCCCGCCCCAGCGCAACGTCCAGCGCATGGTCTCGGGCTTCCTCTCGCCCGGCGTCGACAAGGCCGCCTACCCCGACGACTTCCGCGACGCGCTCTCCGAGATGAACTACAAAATCGACGTGAACGCGAAACTCGGCCACGACGACGACAAGACCGCGTTCATGGAGGACGCTCGCAAGACGCTCGACCGGCGCTACGAGGCGTTCGAGCGCTACATCGACCAGGACGACTGGGACCTCTTTTTCGGCGTCTTCATGACGACCGACCGCGTCAACCACTTCCTGTTCAAGGACTACGAGCGCGACGGGAAGAACAAGGACGCCTTCATGGAGTTCTACCGCACCGTCGACGACTATCTCGGTCGCATCCGCGACGCCCTCCCCGAGGACGTGACGCTCATCGTCGCGTCCGACCACGGCTTCACCTCGCTCGACTACGAGGTCCACTGCAACACGTGGCTCGAGGAGAACGGCTGGCTCTCCTACGAGGACGACGACCACGACTCGCTTTCGGACATAGACAAGGACTCGAAGGCGTACTCGCTCATTCCCGGTCGGTTCTTCATCAACCTCGAAGGGCGCGAGCCTCGCGGGTCGGTCCCGCAGTCGGAGTACGAGGCCGTCCGCGACGAACTCAAGGCCGAACTCGAAGCGCTCGAAGGCCCCGACGGCAACAAGGTCGCAGACCGCGTCGTCGTCAAGGAAGACGCCTTCCGCGGCGACCACGACGACATCGCCCCCGACCTCGTCGTCATCCCGAACCACGGCTTCGACCTGAAGTCCGGCTTCAAGGGTCACGACGACGTGTTCGGCGTCGGCCCCCGCAACGGGATGCACTCGTTCGACAACGCGACGCTCTACGTCGACGACCCCGGTGCGGTCATCGAGGACGCCGACCTCTACGACATCGCGCCGACCATCCTCGACCTCATGGACGTCGAGTACAGTCGCACCGAACTCGACGGCGCGAGCCTCATCCAGCAGTAAGCGACCGCTTCGGCGTCTGATTCCCTTTTTTACGGGGCACGTCTGACCGACCTCTCTTGTCTCGAGCGCTCGCTCTCGCGGTCCCCCTAAGAGCCGCTCGTGGCGGCTCGCGACTTACTGCCGGACTGCGCTCCGCACGTCTCGTTCCAGTCGGTCGGCGTGGGTCAGCCGCATCTCTCGCGCCTCGGCGGGCGTGACCGTCTCGCGGCCGTCTATCTCGTGTGACACCGGGCTGTACGCGTCCACGTCGAAGCCCATCCGGTCGAGGTACGACCGCACTGCCTCGGAGTCGAGTCCGTCTTCGATGGCGGCGTTGACGTACCGGAGCACCGCGTCGAACTCGGGGAGGACGACCTGGTCGTCCGTCACGCGTCCCCTGTCACCCTCGATTCTGAGTTCCGCGTCGTCGAGGCGGTTCACCACGTCTGCGATGTTGTTCGCCAGCCTGAGAACGTCGCTCGGGAGCGCGCAGTCGGGCGAGCGCCACTCGACCGTGCCGAACTCGGCTCTGAGCTGTACCGGCGTCCAGATTGCGCTCTCGGGGTCGAAGTTCGCCTCGATGGTCGCCCGGTCGACGCCCTCCTCCTCGGCACGCACGAGGAACTCCTCGAACCGGCGTTCGAGGCGGCGCGACCACTCCCGCGTGTCGTCGGCGTAGCGCCACAGCCGACCCTGGTGCGGCACGTCGTCGTAGGTCATCCGGCGGTACAGCTTCGACCGCGCGCCCGCCGCCAACCGCTTCCCGTCGTAGTACGGCGAGGAGTTCACCAACGCCAGCGCGGGGTCCAGCGCCACGAGCGCGTTGTACTGGTCGATTTCGCGGCCGGGGCGCTGTTCGACGTGGACGTGCGTCCCCACGCAGTGTCGCGCGTACTGGAAGTCAGACCCGATGACGCGGTTCTGGATGCGGGTCCGGTCGCTCTGGCGCTCCGTCACCTCCTCCGCACTCACCGGCGTGGCGAGCGGGACGAGTCGCTTCCCGACTTCTTCGGCCCGCGAGAGAACGTCGCCGAGTCGTTCGTACAGTTCCGCGCGCAACTCGGCCGCCGAGTCGCACGGCGACGTCTTCACCTCCAACACGGGCTCGACGAACTCCCGTTCGGCCCCCGGCGAGGCGTCGAGCAGGTCGCCCGGGTCGCTGAACGACCCGTCGTCCTCGACGACCCAGTACTCGACTTCGATACTTCGCCGGAGCGGGCCGACCGTCGACTCAGACATAGTGTCCTCGGCGTCGCGCCGAGTCGGCCATCGCACTCATCGTTTCGTTCCACCCACAAACCATTGTTAACACATAGCACGGGTTGGCGGCATGACGGAAAAATCATTCGCAGAACGAACTCCATTTCCACATCTGGTGGACGAACGTCTCGAAAATCTGGATTTGGTGGCCGGTAGCCGCGTCAGTGGCGGCCGGTCGCTATCACAGCAGGTCGTCGAGGTCGTCGTTGTGCCACATCTCTTTGGGGTCCTCTCGTTTCTCGGTCTTGGCCTGGTCGATGGCCTCGCGGGCGCGTTCCATGAACGACTCGACCCGCTCGGAGCGCTCGACGCCGCCGAGGAGGACGAGCGACGCGAGGCGGCCGCTCTCCAGCGGGAAGTCGCCGCCGCGGACCTGCAGACTGCCGGTCTCCTCTTCGACCCAGCGACGCGCTCGCTCGACGCCCTTCCGTGGGATGGTGTCCGGTTCCCCGGCGATGATGACGAGCGCGGAGTCCGCGTCGCTCGCATCGGGCAGGCTCGTCCCCGTCAGGACGGCGCGGCGGGTCGTGCTCATGACGGTGTTGATGTTGTCTTCGGCGTCGGGAGATGCCTCGGCGCTCGCGTAGCCGAGCGCGGCGATACCGCCGGAGCGGAGGGTGTTGATGACCTCGGAGGTGTCGACGACGCTCTCGCCGACGCCCTCGGTCGCCTCACCGGCCGCCAACAGCAGACCGACGCGTCGAGCGATTGCCTCGTTGATGGCGTCGTAGCCCTCGCTCATCGACTCGCCGGAGGAGCGAAACGCGTCGTTGTCGACGAGGAGGACGGCGTCGGACTCGCGGGCGAGGGTCTTGAGCGAGCGGCCGGCGTTCACCTGATACATCGCTCCCTCGTCTTTTCCGGGCAGGATTCCGAGGACGTACACCGGCACGTCGTAGACGCGGCGAAGCGCCTTCGCGAGGACGGGCGCGCCGCCGGAACCCGAGCCGCCGCCGAGCCCAGCGACGACGAAAATCGATTCCGCTTCGGCCGTGACGCGGCCGTCGAGCGCGGACATGACCTCGGTCTGGTCCGCCTCCATGACCTCGGCACCGAGCTCGTTGTCGCCGCCGACGCCGTGACCGTTGACGCGGTCTTGGCCGATGAGCACGGTCTCGACCGGAAGCGGCTGGAGGTCCGCTTTCGCGGTGTTCACCGCGACGGCGTCGAGTACCGCGCCGAACCCCATCTGTCGGTCGAACGACTGGAGAGCGGTGGTGAGCTTCCCACCCGCTTGCCCCACACCAATCAGGACGGTTTTCATACCACAATCCACTCCGTCGCCCATCTTGAACGTTCCCCACGGACGAACTGTTCGACCGCTCGGGTCGTGGTCGGCTCCGACCGCGCCGGAGCTTTATATCAGATGACGGGACCAGACCGCCCCATGACGACCGACCCAGTCCACTTCGACGCTGACGGTGACACAGACACCGGAACGCCCGCTGCCCGCGGACCGGTCGCGGCGGACCACACCGCCGACCGCACTGCCGACCTCGCCGCGCGGCTCGACGCGGTCGAGCGAACCATCACCGACGGCGACGCCGACTTCTCGTCGCTGGAGGACCTCGCGTCCGTCGAGCGTCGGGTCTCCGAACTCGAATCAGCGGTCGAGTCGCTCACCGAGCGCCTCGACGAGGTGGATGCCGCGACGCAGGCGATGCGCGGCTACCTCGGCGGCGTCCGCGCGGTCAACGAGGACGTCGAGCGCCGGGCGAACGCCGCGCTCGCCAAGGCCGAGTCGCTCGAAGCGGAACTTGTCGACGAGACGGCGTCTCCCGCGCCGCCGCAGTCGGCCGACGCGCTTGCCTCGGAGGCGGCGTCACTCCCCCAACAAACCACGGGCGCGTACGACGATTCTCCCCGACGTGACGAGACGACCGAGACCGCCGTCCACGCCGGTCGCGATTCTCACGTCGCTCGCGACTCCCGCGCCGGCGACTCCCGGAACGACGCCACCGGTTCCCGCGCCGACTCCGCCGACCGCGGACTGGCCGCCCGCCTCCGCGACGCGCTGTGATTCGCGTCGTTCTGACGTGTCTCCTCGCGGTCGCCATCGCCGGCGTCGTCTTCCCGGCGGCCGACGCGGCGCGAGCGGACGCGACGACCGTGACAATCGGTTCGATGGCCGACGACATCGCACACGCCGCGACGGCGCTCGCGACCGCGGAAGACCCGCCACCGGCGGGTGTCGCGGGCGCTCGGCGGCACGTCGTCCTCGACGTTCCGACCGGGTCGTGGCGCGCGGCCGGCGTCTCCGAACTCGCGGTTCGCGGCGGCGACGGCGTCGAGCTATCGGCGGACATCGCCGCCGGGCCGACCGTCGTCCGTCGCGTCGGCGGGCCGCGGATTCGCGTCGTCGGCGACCGACTCGTGCTCGGGCCGGGCGAACACCGCCTCAGACTGACGCTCGAAGCCGACGCGGGCGGTTCTGTCGTCGTCCTCGCCCCCGCGACGGCCGACCCGCCGGCGGCGTAGGTTCAAATACCCGGACGGGGCCACGCCCTCGTATGCCCCTCGACTCCTCTTCCATCGGCTCCCTCTCCGAAACCGTCGCTGCGGCGCTCCCGGACGCGCTCGGTGACCGACTCGCCGACGCGACCGGCGTTCGGGTCGCGCCCCGCGATTCGACCGACGAGTGCAGCTGTGTGACCGCGTTCTCGACGCCAACCGACCGCCCCGACGACGAGACCGTGACGCTCGCGGTCGACGCCGGGAACTGCCCGCACCGCGGGTCGCTCTCTACCGCGCCCGCCTGTCGCGCGACGGTTGTCGAGGCGCTCGAAACCCGCGACGCCGACCGTCTCGTCGTCCGCGCCGACGGGCTGGAACGCCGGTACGACGACGCCGCGACCGGTCTGCTCGTCGCTGCCGGCCGGTTCGCAGAGCGCGTCCGCTTCCGCGACGAACGCCTCGCCGACCGCGCCCGCGAGGACCCGCTCGGGGCCGCCCACGAGGCGACGGGTCGCGCGGGACCGGTTCGCCGCGCGGCCGTCGAAACCGGTCTCGCGGAGGGCGCGTCTCGAAGCGCCGACTACGGCGACGCGCTCCGGGCGGTCGTCGGCCCGACGCTCGCGCGCTCCCGCGTTGACCCCCGCCCGCCGGCCGACGGGCGACTCCTCGGAACGACCGACCTCGACACCGGCGCGGTCGCCCGCCGGTACGAGTGCCCGCGCGGCCCCGTCTACCACCTCACGCCGCCCGAATCGACACTCGACCAGCGCGCCGCGCGCACGCTCGAAGCCGCCCACGACCAACTCGCCCGCGGCGCTGTCGATGCCGGCCCGCGCGCGCCGGGCCGCGCCGTCCGACTCGCCGCCGACCCGGACGATCCGGTCGAGACGCTCGCGGCGATTCTGGCGAAGCACACCGCGGGTCACGGCGTTCTCGACGACCTGTTTTCGGACCCCGCGGTCTCGGACGTGTACGTCTCGACGCCCGCCGACGAGAACCCGATTCGCGTCGTCGCCGACGGCGTCTCGATGCCGACAAACGTCCGCCTCGCGCCCGGCGGCGCGGAGTCGCTCGCCTCCCGCCTGCGTCGCGTGAGCGGCGCGTCGTTCTCCCGCGCCGACCCGACACTCGACACCGTGGTTGAGGCCGGCGGCGCGAGCGTCCGGGTCGCGGGCGTGACCGCGCCCGCCAGCGACGGTCTCGGGTTCGCGTTCCGCCGCCACGACGAGACGCCGCTGACGCTCCCCGCGCTCGTCGCCAACGGGACGCTGTCGTCCGACGCCGCGGCGCTCTGCTCGCTCGCGGTCGAGCGCGGTGCGTCGGTCCTCGTCGCCGGCTCCCGCGGGGCCGGCAAGACGACGTTCCTCGGGTCGCTCCTGTGGGAACTCCCGCGCGACGTTCGCACGGTACTCATCGAGGACACGCCGGAGCTTCCGGCGTCGAGCCTGCTGGACGCCGACCGCGACGTGCAGACGCTCCGAACCGACACGACCGGCGGCCCCGAACCGACGCCGCAGGCGGCGCTCCACGCGGCGCTCCGGCTTGGCGACGGCGCGCTCGCGCTCGGTGAAGTCCGGGGCGAGGAGGCCGCTGTCCTCTACGAGGCGATGCGCGTCGGCGCGAACGCCAACGCGGTCCTCGGAACGATTCACGGCGACGGGGCCGCCGACGTGCGCGAGCGCGTCGTCTCCGACCTCGGCGTCCCGGCGTCGTCGTTCGCCGCCACCGACCTCGTCGTCACCTGCGAACACGCGGACGCACACCGCGTCGCCCGCGTCGAGGAGGTCCGCCCCGTCGGCGACGACGCGGCGTTCGAGACGCTGTTCGAACACGACGGTCGCGCCCTCGAACCCACGGGGTCGGTCGCCCGCGGCGACAGTCTCGCGGTCGAATCCGTGGCCCGCCCCGGCGAGTCGTACGCGGACGTGCTCGACGCGCTCGACGCCCGCGCCACCCATCTCGATTCGCTCGCCGCGACGGAACGAACCACGCCAGATGACCTCGCCGCAGCCCGCGCGGAGCGTGGTTCGGGATGCTGAACCCGGACACCGCCACGAGCGCGAGCGCGGACTCCGGTGCGAATCACTTGCTTCACTCGACCGCGACGACGCTCGCGCGGCTTTCGCCCGACTCCATCGACGCCGACCCAAGCGACGAGCTCTGCCGGTCGCTCGCGTTTCTCGACGCGGACCTCGCCCCCGAGACGGTCGTCGCCGCGGGCTACGGCTCGTCGCTTCCCGCCGGCCTGCTCGGTGGACTCGTCGCCCTCCTCGCTCGGCTTCCGACCGTGACGGTCGTCTTCGTCGCGCTCGCGGCCGCGCTCGGTGCGGCCCACGCGGTTCACACACTTCCGGTCTGGCTGGCGACGCTCCGCCGGACGCGGGCGCTCGGAAACGCGCCGGAACTCGTCGGTCGCATCGCGCTCCGGATGCGCGTCGAACCCTCGGTCGAGCGGGCCAGCGCGTTCGCCGCACACGGCGACGACGACCCGCTTTCGGCCTCGCTCGCCGCACACGTCGACCGCGCCCGCGGGACGCCGACCGCGGGGCTCTCCGAGTTCGCCGACGCGTGGCGCGCGTGGTTCCCGGCGCTCGACCGCTCGACTGCGCTCCTACAGACTGCCGCGGACGTTCCCGCCGGCGAGCGCGACCGGGCGCTCGACCGGGCCCACGAGGTCGTCCGCGAGGGGACCCGTGACCGCCTCGCCGACTTCGTCGGCTCTGTCCGCGGGCCGGTGACGGCGGTCTACGCCTTTGGCGTCCTGCTCCCGCTCGCGCTGGTCGGCGCGCTCCCGGCCGCCCGCGTCGCCGGCGTCGGCGTCACCGCCGCAGACGTCGCCTTCGTCTACGACGTGGCGCTTCCCGCCTGTCTCCTCGCCGCGGTCGGGTGGGTGCTCGTCCGCCGGCCGGTCGCGTTCGCGCCGCTCTCGGTCGACGCGTCTCACCCCGCGGTCGACGACCACCGCCACGTCGGCATCGTCGGTGGCGCAGTCGCTGGAATCGCCGGCTTCGTCGCCGCCGACGCGCTCGTCGCGCCGTGGCTCGCGCCGCTCGCCGCCGTCGGCCTCGGAACCGGGACCGCGCTGTTCGTCGCAGCCCGCCCGGTCGTGGCGCTCAGAGCCCGCGTCCGCGCGGTCGAAGACGGCCTCTCAGACGCGCTCTATCTCGTCGGCCGCGCCGTCGGCGAGGGCGAGGCCGTCGAATCTGCGCTCGCCCGCGCGGCGACCTCGGTCCCGGGCGAAACCGGCGACCTGCTCGAAGAGGCCGTCGGCGTCCAGCGTCGCCTCCGCGTGGGTGTCGTCGAGTCGTTCCGCGGTGAGTACGGCGTCCTCGAATCGACGCCGAGCCCCCGTGTCGCGGGCGTGGCGACGCTTCTCGGACTCGCCGCCAGCGAGGGTCGACCCGCCGGCCGCGCAATCGTCTCGATGGCCGACCAGCTCTCGGCGCTCTCCCGACTCGACGCCGAGGCCCGCCGCGAACTCGCGTCCGTCACGGAGACGCTGTCGAACACGGCCGCCGTCTTCGGGCCGCTCGTCGCCGGCGCAACCGTCGCGCTCGCCGACGGGATGGCCCCCGCGAAGACGCTCGACCAGACGGCTGTCGCCGCGCCGCTTTCGACCGCCGACCTCGGGCTGGCCGTCGGCGCGTACGTCCTCCTCTCGGCGGTCATCCTGACGACGCTCTCGGTCGGCGTCGAACACGGCCTCGACCGCCATCTCGTGGCCTCTCGCGTCGGCCGGGCGCTCGTGTCGGCGACGACGACGTTCGCGCTCGCGTTCGCCGCCGCGGGAACGCTCGTCTAAGTCGCGGCGCTCGCGACGTTCGCCACCGGCTCCGCTCCCGTCGCCGTTCCGTGCTGAGGTTTATATACTCGAACGGGACCACCCCGGTCTATGCTCGACGCACCGCTCGATACGCTCTACACGTGGGCCGCGCTCTCGCTGGCCGCGACCGTCCTCGTCGGGACGGTCGCCGGCCTCCCGACGACGCCCGCGCCCGACGCCTCGGGAGTCACCGACGCCGTCGATACCGTGGCCGTCGCCGAGTACGACGCGACCGCCGAACACGACCTCGATGCCGACGCCATCCGCCTCGGCCCGCACCGACTCGGCCTCCGAAACGACGGCGGCGCGGCACACGCCACGTTCGCCTTCGGCCCGGTGACGCCGGCGACGCCCGACTCCCGACTCGGGTCGGTCGCCGCCGGCGCGTCCCCGAGCGCCGTCTTCGACTCGCCCGCCGCGTTCGCCGCCGCGGCTGAGACCGCACGCGACCGGAACGCCTCGTGGCGGCCCGCCAGCGAACCGCTCGTCGTCCGCCACATCAGTTGGGAGGGAACGGATGTCACCATCGTCTCGGCGTAGGGCACAGACCTCGCCCGTCGCCGCACTCACCGCGTTATTCGTCGTCTGCGCGGCGATTTCGGGCTACGCGACAGTCCTCGACGACTCGCTGCCGACCACCGACCGAGACCTCGCACCGGCGACGCTGTCGAACGTCGAATCCACCCTCACCGACGACTCGGGCGTCGTCGCCGTCTCGCGGCTCTCGGACGCGCTCGACGCCTGTCCCGACGGGTTCTCGTGTCGCGTTGTCGTCGCGGTCGACGGCGACCGCCGAGCCGTCGGCCCTGACGCGCCAACCGAGGCAGACGCCGATTCGACCCGCGTCAGCGTCCGCGTCGAACCCGGTCGCGTCGGATTCGGAACGCTCCGGGTCGAGGTGTGGCGATGACCGACCTCGTCTTCGACGTGACGGTGTGCCTGCTGCTCGTGAGTGCGAGCATCGGCCTCGTCGTCACCGCGGACGCCGGCGCGAGTACAAGCGCCGACCACGCCGCTATCGACGCCGACGGGGTCGCCTCGTCGCTGGCGACGAGCACCGCCACGGTCAACTACTCGCTCGCCCCCGGTGTCGAGGCCGCGGACCCGTCGCTCCTCGATGCCGACGGCGTCGACCCTCGCGAACTCGACCGGACCGCTCACGGTAGTCTCGCGGGTCTCCTCGCCCGCGCGACGCTCGGTGCGACCACCATCGACGGCGTTCGCCTGACCCGCGCCCGCGACGATTTCCGGACGCGGACCGCCGCTCGCGTCGCCTCCGAACTCCCGACTCGCGGCATCTCCGTCGCCGCCGTGTGGACGCCGTTCCTCGGTGCGCCGGTCCGCGCGACTGATGACCTCGGGCCCGAGTCGCCGTCGTCGGCGACGGTCCACTCCGCGACGCTTGACGTGCCCAGCGGGTTCCCCGCGGCGCGAAACGACGCTGTCGCCGCCAGCGACGACGGCTTCGACGCCGTCGCTCGTGTCGTCGCAAATCGAACCGTCTCGGGGCTGTTCCCGCCCGCGCTCGCTCGCCTCGCGCTCCGCGGCGACGAACCGGTTTCGACGCTGATGACCCACCGGTACGAGCGGGCTGGGGTGCTGGTGAACGCCTCCGTCGCGCCCGAAGTCGCCCGCGAGGAGACCCGCGCCGCCAACGCCGACCTCGCGGCGGCGCTGGCCCCGCGCTTCGCCGACGCGATGCGCGCCCGGTACGACACCCCGCGAGCCGCCGCCGAGGCCGTCTCGGTCGGACGCGTCACTATCGTCGTCAGGACGTGGTCGGCGTGAGGCTCGCAGACGACAACCGCGGTCGGGTTCCATTCGCCCTGCTCGGTGTGTTGCTCCTCGTCGGGAGCGCGACGTTCTCCGGCGCGCTCGCGGGTCACGACCCCGTGGCCGACCGCCGGGTCGACGACGCGATGGACCGCGCGACCGCACAGGCCGACGCCGCCGTTCGCGCGGCCGTCGGCGACGCGGCGCGCGAGGCCGCGGCGAACCCCGTCACCTCGCCCGCGAACACGACCGTCGGACGACTGCTCTCCGAGGAGCGCCCCTTCCGCGACTATCTCAGGCTCCGCATCGCTCTCGCCGCGACGGAGCGGCTTCGGGCCGTCTCCGTCGCCCGCGGCGATGTGAACGCGACCGCGACTCTGCCGCGGCCGACCAACGAGTCGACCCTCCGCGACGCGATGGACCGCGTCTCTATCTCGGGCCGCGAGAACGGAACTGTCCTCGTCGCGACCGTCGAGAACGTCTCGGTCGAAGTCGTTCGCGGCGGTCGCACCGTCGCCACCGAGTCCGTCACCGCGACGGTCGGCGTCCGAACGCCCGTCCTCGCGCTCCACGACCGAACCGAGGCCTTCGAGCACCGTCTCGACGCGAACGCGCTGGACGGCGGGACGCTCGACGCGACGGTGACGACCGCGCTGTGGGCGTCGGCGTGGACTCGCGGCTGGAGCCAGTACGCCGGCGCGCCCGTGGACAACGTCGTCTCGAACGACCACGCCGCGCTGGCGACGAACGCCGGCGTCCTGCTCGCCGAACAGCAGGCGTTCGGGGCGACTGACGCCGACGCCCGCGGGGCGACCGGTCGCGCCGCCGTCCACGCCGGTGCCCAGAGCCTGCTCTCGCAGACCGGCGTCCCCGCCGCGCCCGAACTGGCGAGCGCGCTCCCCGCACCCAATCCGTCTGCCGAGTCAGCCGCGAGCGAGGTTCCGACGAACCGGACCATCAACGCCTCCGTCGGCTCCGCGGCCGACCACGCGCTGGTCGGCCTTCTCGACGGCCACGGCGACGCGCCCGCTTACGACGACGTGGTCGCGGACGCGCACCGGGCCGCAGTCGCAGTCGAAGCCGACGCGACCGTCGTCGATCACACGGACGACCCGCCGGTCGACCTCGGCCGTGAGTGGGAACTCGTCGGTACGACGACCGAGGCGTCGTCGTCGGTCGAGACGGTGGCGACGCGAACGCCGGCGCTCGAAGCCGACACAATCGTCGTCGCCGCCGGCTCCCGCGTCGTGACGACGAGCGAGACGACCACCCGAACGTGGCGGCGGGGCAACGAGACGTTCCGCACCGACGAGACAACGGAGACGAAGACGCGCGTCGACCTCGTGGCCGTCGTCGACCCGGCCGACCTGTCCACTCCTGCGCAACCCATCGACCCGGCGGTCGAACCCGGCGGCGCGCTCGACGGCGAGAACTTCGCCGCGGCCGCCGAGCGTGCCGAGGACGCGGTTGCGACCCACGGCGGGTTCGACGGCCTCGCCCGCGACGTCGCCGACGGCGATGCGCCCGACCCACGACTGACGACCGCACCATCGGCTCCCGGCCTCGACAACTGGATTCGTGCTGACCTCGTCGCGCTCGCCGACCGCGTGAAAAACCGGAGCGTGACGCTGTCTGCCCGGCGGGTTGCCGCGGGCGAGGCGAACCTCGCCGCGGAACTCGCGTCCGACCTGCGCGCCGACCGCCGAGAGCTCGTCGGCGCACCGGCCGCCTACGACGGCGTCTCCGACCGAGCACGCGTCGCGGTCCGCGCCGCGTATCTCGACCGCGTGCTGGCGGCGCTCGACCGCCGGGCGAACCGGAGCGCGGCGGCGACCGGCGCGGCCGACGACGCGAGCACGGACGCAGCTATCGGGTCGCTCTCGAAGGCGGTCCGTGCCGAGGCGGTCGCCCGCGCGGCGCTCGGTGAGACCCGAGCGAACGGCGAGAACGGAACTGGCAACGAGACCGGTGTCCGATTCGTCCCCGACGCTGACCCCATGTACCTCTCGCTCGGCGGTCTCTCGGGGTCCGCGATGCCGACCGTCTCGCGCGGCGGCACCTACCACCCGCTCGTCGCCCGCAACACCAACCTGTTCACGCTCCCCTACGGCGACGCCGCAGACACTGTCCTCGAACCGGTGTTCGGCGCGAACCGCCGCGTCCCGCTCCGCGTCGCGGCCCGCGCGCTCCTCGCCGCCGATTCGACGCTCGCGGCGACGAACGGGACGAACGAGACGCTCGCCGACCGGCGCGACAGGCTCGAAACCGCGGTCGACCGGTCGACCGTACCCGCCGAAGAGGCCGCTGAGGACGAGCTGCGCGCGCACACCGACCACTCGATGACGGAGCGCCAGCGGATTCTGGAGCGCGCGCTCGGCGAGTGGGACGACCCAGCCCACCGGGCGCTGGCGGTCACGAACGGCTCTGCGGCCCGCGCAATCGCCGTTGAGGCCGCCGGAACGGGAACCGTCGAGGCCGACCTCCTCGAACGCCGCCTCGACGAGGCGTTCCGAACCGTCCGCCAGGACCGCTCGACGACGGTCTCACAACGACTCACGAACCGGACCGTCGAGACGACGCGGACCGCCCGTCAGCAGGCCGTCACCGACATGGCGACCGACGCGGCGATGAGCGCCACCGAGAAGGCGGTCACCGACCGCGTGAACGACACGCTCGACTCCCGCTTCGATACGTCGTTCAAGCGTGTCCCCGCCGGGATGCCGGTCGCGCCCGTCCCGGGGTACTGGTACGCGACGGTCAACGTCTGGGACGTGTCGGTCGCCGGCGAGTTCGCGCAGTTCCGGGTCCACGCCCGCGGCGACACGGAGTCACTGACGTACGCCCGCGACGGGTCGCCCGTCGCCCTCGACTGGGACGACGACGGCGTCGCGGAGACGGTCGGCCGCGGCGACCGCGTCGCGTTCGACGTGGAGACGGCAATCGTCGTCGCGGTACCCCCGTCGGGCGTCGGCGTCGGCGACATCGACGGCGACGCAGACGAGCGTTCCGAGGGCTGGGCGGGCGGTCCGGGTTGCACCGTTGCGGCGAACTGCCATGCGGACGGGTAGCCGCCAATACGACCCGAGTGGCAACCGTTTTGCCGCCGGAACGCCCAATCCGCGGTATATGTTGTACGACGCCGCCGCGAAGCCCGGAACCCTCTCGGCCGACGAGTTGCGCACCGCCTACGAGGACGAGATTCGCCGCGCAGTCGACGCCGCCGGGTCGGAGACGGCCGCCGAGGCCGCCGGCGTCTCGGAAGCCGCGCTCTCGAACGGCGTGTTGGACCTCACGCTCGAACAGGCCGCCGCGGTTCTCGAACTTGCCGACGGCAACCCCGACGCCGACGCCATCGTCTGGGAGTTCCGCGACCACCTCCTCATGGGCATGACGAGCGGCATCCTCGACGTGGATACGCTCGCGTCCGAGGTCGACCTCGACCTCTCCGGACAGGAGATTCAGCAGGCCATCGAGGGTCGCACCGCCGCCACGCTGAACGAACTGGCGGCCATCCACCACGTCATCGCCGTCCGAAACGAGCGATGAGAGTCGCCATCCTCGGCTGTGGCTACGTCGGCCTCGAACTCGCTCGCACGCTCGTTGCCGACGACCACGACGTGTGGGGTGTCCGCCGCTCCGACGACGGCCTCGCCGCCATCGAAGCGACCGGTGCGGAGGCGGTCCGCGCCGACGTGACGGACGCCGACTCGCTGGCGTCGGTCCCCGACGTGGACCACATCGTCTTCGCCGCGAGTTCCGGCGGCCGCGGGGCCGACGCCGCCCGGACCGTCTTCGTCGAGGGCCTCCGAACGGCAATCGACCACTTCGCCGCCCGCGACTCGCCGCCCGAGCGCCTCGTCTACACGTCGAGCACGGGCGTCTACGGCGATCACGGCGGCGACTTCGTCGACGAGTCGACGCCGCTCGACCCGACGACCGACAAGACGCGTGTCCTCGCAGAGGCCGAGCGCGTCGCCCGCGAGCACGCCGCCGAGCGGGGAATCGAGGGGACCGTCACCCGGTTCGCCGGGCTCTACGGTCCCGACCGCTACCGACTCGACCGCTACCTGACCGGCCCGGTCACGGCGGGCTACCTCAACATGGTCCACCGAGACGACGCCGCGGGCGTCGTCGCGTACCTCCTCGAAACCGACCGCGCCCGCGACGACACCGTCCTCGTCGTCGACGACGAACCAGTCTCGAAACACGAGTTCGCGGATTGGCTGGCTGACGAGTGCGGCGTCCCGCGCCCCAAAAAGCGGACGAAGGAAGAACGCCTCGACGCGGGCGACCTCTCGGAGGCTGCCCGCCGTCGCATCCTGACGAGCAAGCGCTGTTCGAACGACTCCCTCCGCGAACTCGGCTATTCGTTCGCGTATCCGACGTATCGCGAGGGCTACCGGGCGGCAATCGACGCCTACCGGGCCGGCGACGACTGAGCGTATTCGGTGGACGACAGGTTCGAACCTCCGAAATTCTGTCAATCTGGACAACTCGATTAGGGGGAATATTCATACGGTAGGCCCCGGTCGTGTTGTGTATGTTCGGTCCGGTGGGGCAGTTCGACACGGGTGCTATCTTCGAGTCTATCGACTCGTTCGTGCGCGCGCACCCCGAAATCGCGGCGGCGCTCGTCGTCGCGCTCGGCGCCCTCTCGCTCGTCGTCTACGCCGCGATTCGCTTCAAGCGGCCGATGGGCACGCGCTTCGCCGAGGCGCTGGAGGACGTCGACGAGGTTGCCGTCCTCATGCACCCGAACCCGGACCCCGACGCCATGGCCGCGGCGATCGGCGTGGCCTGTCTCGCAGAACAGGTCGGGACCACACCGACAATCCAGTTCGCCGGCCAGATTCGACACCAGGAAAACCGCGCGTTTCGTACCGTTCTCGACCTCGACTTAGACCCCATCGACCACGTGAGCGACCTCGCCGCCGAGGCGGTCGTCCTCGTGGACCACAACGCGCCCCGTGGCTTTGCGGGGGCAGAGGGCGTCCTTCCCTACGCCGTCGTCGACCACCACCCCGGCGACGGGACCGGTGAGATGTTCACGGACGTGCGCACCGACTACGGCGCGTGTTCGAGCATCATCGCCGAGTACTTCCGCGACGTGGGCGCGAAACCCGTCCCGCCGGACATGCACGCCAGCGAGGTGAACGCCTCGTACACCGTCCCGTCACAGGTCGCGACGGGCCTCGTCTACGGGATTCTCACGGACACCAAACACCTCACTGCGGGCTGTTCGGCCGCCGACTTCGACGCCGCCGGCTTCCTCTTCCCCGGCGTCAACGAGGACCACCTCGACCGCATCGCCAACCCCGAGGTCTCCCGCGAGGTACTGGAGGCGAAGGCGCGGGCTATCGCCGGCCGCGACGTGCGCGGTCCCTTCGCTGTCGCCGACATCGGCACCATCTCGAACGTCGACGCCATCCCGCAGGCGGCCGACGAACTCATTCAACTCGAGGGCGTCACCGCGGCGGTCGTCTGCGGCGAGCGCGAGAGCAACGTCTACCTCTCTGGTCGCTCCCGCGACGACCGAGTCCACATGGGGCGGACGCTGGAGGCCGCACTCGACCACTACCGCGGGGCGAGCGCCGGCGGCCACGCCCGGATGGGCGGCGGCCAGATAATCCGCCCCGACGCGGTCACCGACGGCGGCAACGGCGAGTCCATCGCCCGCGACGAACTCCTCGAACACGTTTTCGAGGCGCTGTCGGGCGATATCTGACTCGCCGGCGGCCGTCTCCGAACCCGGACCGGTGGCCCTTAACCGTCGGCCGCCGTAGCGCCGACCATGGCTACAGGACGGGCGACGTGGGCCTACCGCGACCGGTTCGGTGACAGTTTCGGCCGCACCTTCTACCGCCGGTTCGGCCCCGGCGTCGTCTCCAGTATCGGCATCGGGACCTACCTCGGCGAGCCGACCGATGCGGTCGACGACCGCTACCGCGAGTCGCTCGTCTCTGCGCTCGAACACGGCGTCAACCTCGTCGACACGGCGTCGAACTACCGTCACGGCCGCGCCGAGCGGGTCGTCGGCGACGCGGTCCGCGGGGCCGACGTCGACCGCGACGCCGTCGTCGTCGCCTCGAAGGCCGGGTTCGTCCCCTTCGACCGCGAGCGCCCCGACGACCCCGGCGCGTACGTCCGCGAGACGGTCCTCGACGCCGGCCTCGCCGACGCCGACGAACTCGCCCACGGCAGTCACACCATCGCGCCCGCCTTCGTCGACGAGATGGTCGACCGCTCGCTCGACCTGACGGGACTGGACCACATCGACTGCTACTACCTCCACAACCCCGGGACGCAACTGGCAATCGCCGACCGCGAGACGGTGTACGACCGAATCGAGGCGGCCTTCGAGGTGCTCGAACGGCGGGTCGCCGCCGACGACATCGGTCGCTACGGCGTCGCAACGTGGGAAGCATTCCGGGTCGCGCCCGACCACGACGCGTACCTGTCGCTCCCCGAACTCGTCCATCGGGCCGAGCGCGCGGCAGAAACCGTCGGCAACGACGAACACTCGCTCGAAGCGATTCAGCTCCCGTTCAACGTCGTGATGGCCGACGCGTTCACCGTCGAGGCCCACGACACCGAGGGCGAGGCGATGAGCGCGCTCTGGTACGCCCACGAACACGGCCTGCACGCCTTCACGAGCGCCAGCCTCGCGCAGGGCGACCTCGCGGCGGAGATTCCGGCGTCGGTGAACTCGGTGCTCGCCGGCGACACGGCGGCCCAGCGGGCGCTCAACTTCTCGCGGAGCGCGCCCGGCGTGACCGCGGCGCTCGTCGGCGCGTCGTCGGTAGCACACGTCGCGGAGAACATCGCGGCCGGCACGTTCGACCCCCTCGGGGCGCGGACGTTCGATTCGGTGTTCGAGTGAGCGGACGCCGGTTCCACCCGAGCGCCCGCAGTCGGTCGCTTTGTCTTATCTGAGCTCTTTCCACTCGCGCCCGCAGTCGGCGCAGATGCGGAGGGAAAACACCTCGTCCGGGTCGTTTTTCTTCTTCAGCGACTCGCCGCACTCGGAACAGGTCAGTCGTCCGTAGGTATCCTTCTCCAACTCCCCGTCTCGAAGCCCCTTCCGCGTTGTCTTCATAAGCGTTCGTTTGTGCAACGAACATAAAAACCCGACGACGAACCCCGTTTTCGCCCCGCACGACGCGCCGCCACCCCCGCTCAGTCGAAAGTGTTGTCACCTCGCGGCGCGCGCTTTCGTCCGTGTCACGTGGCCGCCTCTTCGGAACCCTCTGCGGGATGGTGCTGCTCGTCAACCTCGCGCGAGTCGTCTTCGCACCGCTTCTCGGGGAGTTCATCACGTTCTTCGAGGTCGACCGCGCCACCGTCGGCATCGTCGCCACCCTCGTCTGGCTCGGGAGCGCCGCTCTCCGCGTCCCGACCGGCTGGCTGCTCACCCGCGTTCCGAGACACCGGGTGGTGCTCGGGACCGGCGTCATCCTCGTCATCGCCTCGGGCGTGACCGCCAGCGCGACCACCGTCGAGACGCTGATGATTGGCGCGGTCTCGATGGGCCTCGCCTCGGGCGCGTACTTCGTCGCCGCCAACCCGCTCGTGAGCGAGCTGTTCCCCGACCGCGTCGGCCGCGCGATGGGAATCCACGGCACCGCCAGCCAACTCGCGGCCGTCGGCGTCGCCCCCTTCGTCACGCTCGTCCTCGCAGTCGGGGCCGACCTCGTCCCCCGGCTCCCGTTCGTTTCCGCGGCGTGGCAACTCGTCTTCGTCTGCGTCGGCCTCGCGGCCGCCGCCGTGACGCTCGCGCTGTTCTTCACGGCCCGCTCGACGGACCTTCCCGACGCGGGCGCGGCCGACCGCGACCTCCTCGGCGCAGCCCGGTCCGAGTGGCGCGTCATCCTCACCGGCATCGTCATCCTCGGCTTCACCGGCTTCGTCTGGCAGGGCCTGTTCAACTTCTACGAACTGTACATGGTGTCGAAGGGGCTGCCAGCGACGACGGCGCGAAACATGCTGACGGTCATCTTCGGCGCGGGCGTGCCGGCGTTCTTCCTCTCGGGGCGGCTCGCCGACAAACTGCCGCGCATCCCGTACATCCTCGGCGTGCTCGTCTCCTTCGTCGTCTCGGTGTTCGTCTTGACCGTGACGACGAGCCTCGTCGGCCTCCTCGTCGTCACCGCGGTCGTCGGCTACGTCATCCACAGCCTCTTTCCGGCGCTCGACGCCTACCTGCTCGACACGCTCCCCGACGAGAGCCGCGGGAGCGCCTACTCGGTGTACTCGTTCGGCATGATGATATTCCAGGCCAGCGGGTCGGGCGTGGTCGGCACCCTGACCGACTTCGGCTACGCGTTCGACGAGGTGTTCTTCTGGTTCTCCATCGGGCTGGCGGTCGTCGTCACGGGCCTCATCGCCTTCCAGCGCGCCGGGCGCATCCCGAACTGAGCGGACTGGCGGCGGTCGAACGAACCCGGCAGACAACTCGGCTCTCGCCGCACTTTTGCTCGCCCGGTTCTACGACCGACACGATGGAGTACGTACAAGAGCGGGTCACGACGCTCCACGACCTCTCCGGGCCGGTCCCCGACGCCCCGACCGACCGCGCCGCCGTGGTCGTGCCGATGACGGAGCGGGAGTACGCCGGCCTCGCCGCCGAGCGGGTGCTCTCGACGCTGGAGTCGCTCTCGCCCGCGCGGGTCGTCGTCCCCCTCCGCGCGCCCGCCGACCGGGTCGCCCCGTTCGCCGACTGGCTCGACGAGTACGACCTGCCGCTCGACGTGCTGTGGTGCGACGGTCCCCGCGTCGCCGACCTGCTGGACTCCCACGACCTTGACGGCGAGCGCGGCAAGGGCCGCGACGTGTGGCTCGCGCTCGGCTGCGCCGCCCGCGAGGAGTACGTCGTCGTCCACGACGCGGACACGAAGACCTACGACGAGCGCTACGTCCCGCGGCTCCTGTTCCCGCTCGCGCACGGCCACGACTTCTCGAAGGGCTACTACGCCCGCGTCGAGGAGGGGCGGCTCTACGGCCGGCTGTTCAGGCTGTTTTACGCCCCGCTCGTCCGCGCGCTCGAAGCCGAGACGGACGCCCCCATCGTTCGATACCTCGACTCGTTCCGGTACGCCCTCGCCGGGGAGTTCGCGGCCACGTCCGACCTCGCGTTGCAGATGCGGTCGCCGCGGAAGTGGGGCCTCGAAGTCGGCACCCTCGGCGACGCCTTCGCCCACGCCGGCTTCGACCGGAGCGCGCAGGTCGACCTCGGCGAGTACGAACACGACCACCGCTCCGTGAGCGGGCCGACCGGCCTCTCGGACATGAGCGAGTCCGTCGGGCGGACGCTCCTCAGAGCGGTCGTGGAACACGGCGGAAGCGTCGAGTTCGACACGCTCGCCGACCGCTACCGCGAGGCCGGGAACAGACTGGTCGAGCAGTACGCGGCCGACGCGGCGTTCAACGGCTTCGACTACGACCGGGGAGACGAGCGCGAGCAGGTCGCCACCTACGCCGAGGCCATCTCGAAGCCCGGCGAGGACACGCGGCTCCCGGCGTGGCGGGACACCTCGCTGTCGCCCGACGCGGTGCTTTCCGCCGCGAGCGACGACCTCGACGACGTGCGGGAGTCTGCGGGCCGATGAGCGAGGCGACCTACGACGACCTCGCGGGCGTCGTCGACCTCTTCGGCGCGCTCACCCGCGAGGAACTGGAGACCGCGCTGGACGAACTCGCGTTCAAGCAGGGCCGCGAGACAGACGGTGACGCCCTCTCGGGCGCGATTTCCGACGCGGTCGACGCCTACTACCTCGTCCCCTACGAGGACGACGAGACGGACGCGGAACTCCTGACGGTCGGGCCGATGGCGTTTCCGACGCTCCCCGACCGGGCGGAGGACCTCCCGCACATCCTCGACTACCCGACCCGCGAGGTGCCGCGGGGCGAGTTGGCGACGCAGGTCGAGTCGCGTCTCCGGGCGGCGGCCGCGAGTGCAGTGCAGACGGGCGACGACGACGAAATCGAGCGTCTGCTGGACGTGACGTACGACCTCGAAGCGTGGGCCGACACCGACGTGGGGTCGATTCGCGAGCGCCTCGACGCCGCGCTGGACGCGGAGGGGCAGGCCTAAGTCTCGGCATCTCTTTACGAATCGTGACGATGGACCTCGCGGGCGTCACCCGACACGAACCGGTGACCGTCGACGCGGGCCGGCGGGCGGCCGTCATCGCCCCCGTCGTGTTCCGCGACGAGCGGCCGCACATCCTGTTTACCAAGCGCGCCGACCATCTCGGCGAGCATCCCGGCCAGATGAGTTTCCCCGGCGGCGGGCGCGAACCCAGCGACGCCGACCTGCGGGCGACCGCGCTCCGCGAGGCCAACGAGGAAATCGGCCTTCGAGCCGATGAGACCACGTTTCACGGCCGACTCGACGATATTCTCACCGTGACCGACTACGCCGTCTCGCCGTTCGTCGCCACGGTGCCCGACCGCGAGTACGAACCCGACCAGCGCGAGGTGGCCGAAATCGCGGTGCTCGCGGTCGACGACCTGACCGACCGCGCGAACTACGAGTCGGAGCGCCGCGACCACCCGCAGTACGGCGAGATTCGGCTCCACTTCTTCCACGTCGACGGCTACACCGTCTGGGGCGCGACCGGGCGGATGCTCGTGCAACTGCTCGAACTCACGACCGACTGGCGCGTCCCCGAGGAGGTCGACCGCGTGGTCGACCCCGACGCCGACTACCCGGTGTAGCGCGCCCACTCGCGGTGTCTGAGTCAGTTCCGAAAAACAAGACCGCGTCAGCGTGTCGTCGTCCCCACGGCAACTCCCTTTCTGCCCCCCGAGTACCCCCTCAGCCGAGGAGGTACTTGAGCGCGGGGCGCTGGCGGACGAACTCCATCTTCTCGATGATGGCGTCGAGGCCGAGGATGCGGCCCGCGGCGAGGGTGCCGACGATGACGAACATCATCAGCCCGAACAGGTCGCCGTTGACGAGACCGTGGCCCCAGTCGGCGTTCCCCAGGTAGAAGAACACCATCAGGACGCCGCCGAAGAAGGCGGCGAGCCGGACGAGTGCACCCACGATGAGTCCGAGGCCGATGAGGAACTCGCCCCACGGAACCATGATGTTCGTGAGGTCGAGGAGCCACGGGGTCGCAGCGGCCCACGCGAAGAAGCCCTGCAGCGGCGAGGTAGCGGGGGCGTTCGCGAGGTAGCCGCCGGCGTTGAACGCCTCACCGGTTATCTTCCCCCAGCCCGCGTGGAGGAACCAGTAACCGGTGATGAGGCGGGTCAACACGAGCACGTAGCCCGTGACGCCCTGCGAGTAGTCGAAGTCCATTCTGTTCCCCAGCATCTCGATTTGTGCGTTAGCGGGCATCTCGGTTCACCTTACATCTGAATCGTCGGCCGCGAACCCCATATAACGGCGACGCGATTTCCGAATCTATAGAACTGGGAATCACCGAAAACGGGCGTCTGAGACTGTCACGATTCATTTTCGACTACTAATCGGAGTCTAGAATTGCCTCCTGAATACAATCGTGTTGGTACGGCGGTGAACACGGCGGGATTTCACGGCGAGGCACGTCGTCGCACGGTTCGATACGGCTCGCCGCCGCTTCGAAACGAGGTATATAAACGTCGCCGGGAGAGCCAGCATCGCCGTCACCGACAGGGTTTTGCCCTCCTCCGCGCTATCCGTTCTCACATGGTCGCACAGACGATGGATCGCGTTCCGCGACGGTACTGAAATTTCTGTGGTGATAGTATGTTGACCGCCGAGCGTGCGGTCTCGAAAGCCGGTCTGGACGCAGTCGCACTCAAACCCGCCGAGTGCGACGTGCGCGAGGCGCTGTCGGTCCCGCTCGACATCGTGGCTATCGACTACGAGGGCCGCGAGCGACTCCCCGACGAGGACGTGCTGCACGAACTCGCGGCCGAGAAAGAGGTTCGACTGACCACGCCGGTCCGAGCCGACGGCTTCGACCCCCTCGGCGACGACTCGCTGTACGAGTGGCTCCCCGACGGGATTCGGCAGGTGCTCGTGGCCGGTCACGGCGCGTATCTGACTGACGACGAGGCGGGCCGCGCGGTCGCCCCCCGGCTCCGCGCCGCCCGAGAGCGCGCGCCCGACGCGTGGGTCGGCACCGAGGGCATCGAGCGAATCGCTCTCGCCGCCGGCGGCACGCAGTACGAACTCCTCTCGCGGTCGACCCGCAGGGACGTTCGGGCGCTCCGGGCGGCCGGCTTCGACGGCGAGGTCGCGCTCTACGCCCCGACCGCCCTCACCGACGACGACGATGAGATTCTCGACGCCGTCGGCGCGTACGTCTCCCGCCGCCGCCCCGTCGCTCGCGCGCTCCCCGACGACGCCGCGACCGACGCCTCGGCCGAGGGTCGCGCCCGCGAGGTGCTCCTGAAGGCCGCGCGTGACTACGCCCTCATCGGCTCCGTGACCGACGTGCGTCGTCGAATCGACGACCTCCGCGACGCCGGCATCGACCTCGTGGTCGGGTACCCCGCCCGCGGCGTCGACGAGTTCGCCGAGTAGTCTGGCGCGCCGCCCGCGCTCGTCCCGTCTCCGAACCGAGCACCGGAGGCCTTTTACGCGGTCGCCGGAGAGGACAGGTGACGGCACGGTCGGGTGGCTCCTTTCGGACCCACGTGGTTTCCACGTGGGCCACGGCCGGCTGACCTACCCCGTCTCTCTACAATCCTGAGCGACCGCGTTGCGCAGTTATCGGCCACTTACTCACGACCGGTGAGCAACCGCCATTCAAGTCGCTCGCCGACCCAGACGGGGTATGAACGAATCAGCGCGCGTCGCCGTCGTCGGCGCGGGCGCGGTCGGCCTGACGACCGCCTTCGACCTCGCCGAGCGCGGGGCGCGAGTCACGCTGTTCGAACGCGGCGCGCCCGGTAGCGGGTCGACGGGCCGCGCCGCAGGCATCTGCTACGACGCCTACGCGGAGGACATCGACGTAGCCATCGCCGAGAGCGCGATGGCTCGGTTCCGGTGTCTCTCGGGCGAGGGCGAGTTCGTCTTCCACGAGACGCCGTACGTCTTTCTCGCGCGCGAGGGTGACGACGCGGCCGCCGCGGCGCTCGAAGAATCGGTCGAGCGAATGCGCGTCCACGACCGCGCGGTGTCGCTCGTCGGAGCCGACGAACTGGCCGACCGGTTCTCGATTCGGACCGACGACGTGCTCCTCGCGGGCGTCGCCGAGAACGCCGGCTGGGCCGACCCGGCGGCCTACGCGGACCTGTTCGTCGAGAAGTGCGAGTCCGCGGGCGTCGAGTTCCGCGTCGGCGACGCGGTGACACTCAGAACCGACCCGCCGGGCGTCGCCGTCGACGACGTGGTGACCGCTCGCTTCGACGCCGTCGTCGTCGCGGCCGGCGTCCACTCGCGCCGCCTGCTCGCCGACGCGGGCCACCCAATCGCGCTCAAACCCTACCGGGCGCAGGCGCTCGTCGCCGACTGCGACTACCGTGGGCCGACCGTCTACGACGCGACCGACGAGTCGTACCTGCGGCCGCATCCCGCGGGCGTCCTCGCGGGCGACGGCGTCGAGCCGGTCGAACCCGACCCCGACGACTGGGACCCGACCGCGGACGACTGGTTCGTCGCCGACGCCCTCGACGCGGTTCGACACCGGACGACGGTCGGCGACGCGGGCGAGTCGGAGTTCCCGGATGCAACTGACCCGGAACTCGACCGCGCGTGGGCCGGTCTCTGCGGGGCGACCCCGGACCGAAACCCGCTCGTCGGCGCAGTCGCCGAGGGCGTCTACGTCGCCGCCGGCTGGCACGGTCACGGCTTCATGTGGTCGCCGGCAATCGGTGAGCGACTCGCAGAGGCCGTGCTCGGTGACGGTCAGGCGTTGATTCCGGACGCGTTCGACCCCCAGCGCTTCGACGGCGACGAGGAGTTCGCGGTGGTCGAAGGGATGACGCTCGACGGCGACTAGCGCGAAAAGAAGGTTCAAAGAGGGCGTCGCGCCCGAAACCGCGCGTCAGGCGTCTTGGTCGTCCACATCGCCGAAGTCGTCGGCTTCGTCGGCGGCCTCGGATTCGGACTCAGTGTCGGCCTCGCCCTCGTCTTCTTCTTCGGTCACGGCGATGTCGCTCGCGCGCTCGTCCTTGGGAATCCGAATCTGGAGCGTGCCGTTCTTGCCGACCGTGGCGGTTCCCTCGGCGGCTTCGACCGAGGCGTCGGAGGGGATGGTCGCCTTCCCCGAGAGCGTGAGACCGCGGCCGGGGAAGCGCATCTCGTAGCCCTCGTGGAAGTCTCGGAAGCGGTCGATGCGAATCTCGACTTCGCCGTCGAGGAAGCGGACCTGCACGTCCTCGGCGCGAGCGCCGGGCGCGTCGAAGACGACGAGGTAGGCGTCCTCGGATTCGAGCAGGTCGTGGGCGAGGGGCTTGCGCTCCTGCATCTGGCTGACGCCGCGACCGACTCGTTCGAGGACGGCGTTTGCCGCCGACTCGCCGTACTTCCGCAGGTCGCTCATAGCTGTATCTCCTCCAGGGCGCGGGACTCGCCGCAGTACGGACAGGAGAAGTCCGCCACCGTCACGTCGTCGGGCATGTCGTAGGTGTAGTGCAGCTCGAACATGTCGAGTTCGCAGTCCTCGTTGGCGCACTTGACTTCGAGGGTCGCGGGCATGGCCGTCAGTTACGCTCCCACGCTCATAAACGCGCGGGAGGCGGAAGCGCCCCCACGACGCGGCGCGGGGCCACGACCGCCGACCGGTTGCGTTTTCCGCGTCGAACCCGAACCGCGACCGATGACTGACCCCGCCGACCTCACCGTGACTATCGTCGACGGATACGTCGACGAGCCGGCGCACTTCGGCGTGCCGCCGTACATCTCGACGTATCCGAGGTTCACCGCGGGTGCGGTGGTCGACGCGGGCGTCCCCGAGTCCAACGTCGTCTACCACACCATCGACGAACTCCGCGAGGACAGACAGAAGTGGCGCGACGTGGCCGACGCCGACCTCATGATTTACATCGGCGGCATGACCGTCCCCGGCAAGTACGTCGGCGGGACGCCCGCCGAACCCGACGAGGTGCGCGAACTCGCGTGGGTCGCCGAGGGAACCGCCCTGATGGGCGGGCCGATTCGCTTCGGCGTCGGCGACGAGAACGCCGGCGGCCAGGACATGGAGCGCAAGAACCTCGACTACGACTTCGTCGCCAAGGGCGACATCGAGGCGGCCGCCTACGACCTCGTCGACTCCGGGCTCGAAGGCTTCGGCAACCGCATGCGCGACAACGAGGAACTCGACCGCTGGGCCGCCATGGGCGCGTTCGTGGTCGAACAGCACCCGAACCACCCCGACCACCTCATCTGCGAGATGGAGACCTCTCGGGGCTGTGCCTACCGCTGTTCGTTCTGTACCGAACCGCTGTACGGCAACCCCGCGTTCCGCACCGCCGACTCCGTCGTCAAGGAGGTCGAGAACCTCTACAACCGCGGCGCGCGACACTTCCGGCTCGGCCGGCAGGCCGACATCCTCGCGTTCGGCGGCGACGGCGAGGCTCCGAACCCCGACGCGCTCCGCCGGCTCTACGGCGGCATCCGAGAGGTCGCGCCGGACCTCGGCACGCTCCACCTCGACAACGTCAACCCCATCACCATCGTCGGCTGGCCCGAGAAATCCCGCGAGGCGCTCCGCATCATCGCCGAGCACAACACGGCCGGCGACACCGCGGCGTTCGGCCTCGAATCCGCCGACCCGCTGGTCCAAGAGGAGAACAACCTCAACGTCTCCGCAGACGAGTGTTTCGAGGCGGTCAAAATCGTCAACGAGGTCGCCGGCTGGCGGCCCGGTGACGACCCCGCGGACGCGCCGACCCACGGTTCGGACGCCGCGAACCGACTGCCGAAGCTCCTCCCCGGCATCAACCTCCTCCACGGGCTGAAAGGCGAGCGCGAGGAGACGTTCGAGCACAACAAGCAGTTCCTCCAGCGCGTCTACGACGAGGGCCTCATGGTCCGCCGCATCAACATCCGGCAGGTGATGGCGTTCGACGGCACCGACATGTCCGACACGGGTGCCGACATCGCCCGCGACCACAAACAGCTGTTCAAGACGTACAAAAAGGAGGTCCGCGAGGAAATCGACCGGCCGATGCTCCGCCGGGTCGCGCCCGCGGGGACGGTCCTCCCGAACGTCCATCTCGAATACCACCAGGACGGCCGGACGTTCGGTCGCCAACTCGGCACCTACCCGCTTTTGGTCGGGATTCCGGGCGAGCGCGAACTCGGGAAGACAATCGACGTGGCAGTCGTCGACCACGGCTACCGCTCCGTCACCGGGGTTCCCTACCCGCTTGACTTCAACGAGGCGTCGATGGACGAACTCACCGCCATCCCCGGCATCGGTCGCTCGACCGCTGGCGACATCGTGGTGAACCGTCCCTACGCCGACGCGGCCGACGTGGGCGTCGACGCCGACGTGACGAAGTACGTTCAGTAGTCGTCTCAGAGCTCAGAAACTCATTCTTCACGTGCAACCGCGCACTCCCTAGGCGTCCGGAATACCTCTCTGTTCACTCGCAAGCGTGGTGCGTGATTCACTTGCAGTCGTGGTCTGTCGGCGGCGGGAGACACGTCCCGGCGAGGCGAACCGCGTCGAACGAAAAGAGCGCCGTCAGAAGTCGTCTTCGACGACTTCGCCGACGGCGAAGTTAGACTTGACTTCGGTGATTTCGACCTTCACGCGCTCGCCGACTTCGGTGCCGGGGACGATGATGACGTAGCCGCGTTCGACGCGGGCGATACCGTCGCCCTGCTTGCCGATGTCCTCGATTTCGACGTAGCGGAGTTCACCGGCTTCGACGGGCGGTTGCGGCTCGTTCGTGGGCGTCGGTCCGGCGTTCGGTTCGGACTCGGCGGGTTCGTTCGACTCGCGGGAGATGAGCGCGACGCGGTACGTCTCGCCGGGTTCGACGGTCCCGGTCTCGACTTCGCGGCGCGGAATTTCGACGACGTAGCGGTCGTCCTCGGTGCGAACGTCAGCATTGAACAGACACAGGAGTTTATCTGAGATTTCCACCGTAAGACCTCCAATATGTGGTCAGGCCGGAGTGTTAAAGATGTACCGCAGTCACCGGGATTCGACTACTGAACCCGCGTCCCGTCGGGCCGTTTCGCGCCCTCCGAGTCGTGGACGACAACCTCGCCCGGACCGGTCTCGACCGGTTCGTAGGCCTCGGTGACGCCCCGCGCCTCGCGTAGCTCTCGAATCGCCCGCTCTTTCAGCGCCCGCGCCAGTTCCTCCGCGTCCTCCCGGGAGATGTCCCGGCCGAGGCCCTCGCACTCGTGCGCGCGGACGACGCCCTCCTCGTCGACGGCCTCGCCCATCGGCTGGCTCGTGCCGCCGAGGGCGACGCTGAACGGGTAGGTCTCGCAGATGAGCGGGCGGTCCTCGTGAACCTGACAAGCGCCCTGTCCCGACTCGTCTTCTTCGTAGAACCGACAGTCCCCGCAGGCGCTCGTCTGGAGCGCCCACTCGAATGTCTCGCCCTCGGGGCCGTCGTCGCCCTCGGCGAGGCCGTAGGGCATCGGACGGGCCACGTCCCGCCACTCCATCGGGGTTCCCGACTCGCCTTCTGAATCGTCCCCGCTGGCGTCCTGCAAGGCGCGCACCTCGTCTGGGAAGACAGTCGCGGTGTGCGGCTCGGGGCCGTCGTCGCCCTCGTAGCCCTTACAGCAGGCCCCACAGCGTGTGCACTCGAAGCCGATGGACTCGATGGCGTCGGCGAGTTCCGACACGTCGAGGTCGCGGGCGCGGTCCAGCTCGGCGTCGAGGTCCATACCCGCGATGCGGGCGCGAGCCCAAAGAGGGGCGCGGTTTTTCGCGGGGGAGCGGACTCCGAATCGACGCGCACCCTATCGCGGTTCGACTCGCTCAGCCTCGGAGTCCCAGCGGACCCGACGCTCCGCGGCGAGCTTCTCGATGTGCGCGACGACTGTCGCGCGGGCGAGGTCGCGCACGGCGGAGACGTCCTTGTCGTAGGCGGCGTCGGTCACATCGTCCGGCGTCGTGTTCCCGGCGCGCACCGCGTCGAGGACGCCCCGCTCGCGGTCGCTTCGGTGCGCGACGAGTCGCGCGAGCGTCGCCCGCGGGTCCGTGATTTCGGGGCCGTGACCCGGAAGTAGTCGCTCGGGACCGCGCGCGTGGAGTCGTCTGAGCGCGACGAGGTAGGCGCGAACGTCGCCCTCGGGCGCGCCCACGACGACGCTCCCCTCGGCGACCGCGAGGTCGCCGCAGAGCACGTCCTCGCCGGCGACGAAGCTCACGTGGTCGCGGGCGTGCCCCGGCGTGTCCAGCACCTCGACGCCCGCGCCGACGGGGACGGTCGTCCCCTCCGCGAACGTCTGGTCCGGTTCGATTCCGGTCGCGGCCGAGAAGGCGCGCTCGCGGCCGCGACGACACCAGACCGTTGCGCCGGTCTCGCGGGCGTAGGCGGCCACCGCGCCGACGTGGTCCGCATGGGTGTGGGTAACCGCGATGTGGTCGACGCCCTCGCGCGCGACGAGTACGTCGAGGTCGTCGGTGCGGGCCGCGGGGTCCACGAGCAACGTGTCGCCGCCGTCGGCGACGAGATAGGCGTTCGTCGCGCCGGTCGGCGCGCGGGTGGCGACGGGGACGGAGACGCGCGTGACGTGCATGGCGGCGGCTACGCTCGCCGGCGGGTTAGGTGGTTCGAGAGAAGTGGTGGCTTGGTCTGCGGGAGTGCGCCCCCGCGGGCGGTGGTCTGTCGCGCTATCGGTGGACCGCGCGCTTACGTGTTGAGGAAGTAGACCTGCTTTCGCGCGTCCTTGAAGGAGTAACGCGAGCCGACGAGGTCAGACTCTTCGAGACGGTTGAGCGCGTAGCGGACGGTGCGGTCCGGCAGCAGCGACTCCTCCGCGAGCTGGCCCTGCGAGAGGGGCGCGTCGCTTTCGAGGACTTTTGCGACGAGCTTCGCGCTCGGGGGAAGCTCGCGGAGGCGCTCTCGGAACTCGGATTCCGAGAGCAGGTCTTCAGTATCTGGCTCTGCAGTGGTGGTGCTCATACCCGTCACAGTCGGTTGCTCCGTGTTAAGGGTTAGCTACAAGTGTGTGAAAAGAATCCAGACACATAATACACATATTAATATCGTGCGTTTGTTGGAAAATCGCCCGCGAGTAGGCGTCTCACTCCACGTTTCGCATCGTATCGACCGATGGAGTGCCGAGTCGATAGCTCCCGAGCGGCGCGTGGCACTCCGGACAGTGGACGACGAGCCACCCTTCGCTGACGTGCCGTGTTAACTCATCTGCCTCGCAGGTCACGCCACAGTTTCTGCATGTTGGCATATACCATGCTACGTGCTCAGTCAAGGAAAGTCTCTCTCTCGCCGCCCGCCGAACCCCGCTTCCGCACCGCGTATCCAGTACCGTTTTAGGCTCCCCCCCGCGAGTATGCGTAGCGTGAAAGGAAAGGAGTGGTACCAGGCCGACGAGGTCGCCCAGGAGTACGACTCAAAGCGGTTCTCCAAGGGCGGTCGCCTCATCGACCGGCGAGAGAAGGAGGCGGTCCTCGCGGCGCTCGGCCCCGTCGAGGATAAGAACGTCCTCGAAATCGCCTGCGGGACCGGCCGGTTCACCGTGATGCTCGCCCAGGAGGGGGCGAACGTCGTCGGACTGGACATCTCGCGGGCGATGATGGTACAGGGGCGGGAGAAGGCCCGTAGAGCGGGCGTCGCCGACCGCATCGAGTTCCTCCGCGGCGACGCCGCGCGGCTGCCCTTCCCGGACGACCACTTCGACGCGGTGTTCGCGATGCGGTTTTTCCACCTCGCGGACACCCCGGCGAAGTTCTTAGCCGAGATGGCCCGCGTCTCGAAAGAGCAGGTGTTCTTCGACACCTTCAACGACGGGAGCCTCCGGGTGGCCTACAACTGGCTGCTCCCGATGGGGTCGCGGCTCTACTCGGAAGGCGACGTGCGGCGGCTGCTCGGCGACGCCGGGCTCGACCTCGCCGGCGCGAAACACGACTTCGTCATCCCGTTCGGCTTCTACCGGAAGGTCCCCAACGGCATCGCACAGCCGTTCCGTTCGCTGGACCTCGCCGTCGGCGACTCGCCGGTCGGCGACGACCTCGCGTCCGTGTCGTACTGGAGTGCGCGGGTCGAGTCCGCCGACGAGCAGTCCCGCGCGGCGACTCGGGCGAGCGACGCCGAGTGAGCCGTTCTCACGGCAGATTTTAACACGATTCTCGATTCACATTTAAGTACGTCCACCGCAACTGTCGGGTATGGATCTCTCGGTTGTGCTCCCGACGCTCAACGGTCGGGACCGGCTCGCCACCAGCCTCGATGCGCTGGCCGAGCACGCCCCCGACGCGGAAGTCGTCGTCGTCAACGGCCCCTCCGCCGACGGCACGACCGGGATGGTGAGAGAGCGCGACGACGTGGACGTGCTGGTCGAAATCTCCGACCGCAACCTCAACGTCGCTCGCAACGCCGGCCTCGAAGTCGCCAGCGGCGACGTGGTGGCGCTCCTCCGATACGACCTCTCCGTCGAATCGTCGTGGCTGTCGGCGCTCGAAGACGGCATCGCCGACGCCGACGTGGTCACCGGACCGATGCACCAGACGCTCCGCAACGGCATGACGACCGAGTCCCTCGAACGGAACGCCATCGGCGGCCGCACGGTGACGTACTTCAACGGCGGCAACGTCGCGTTCCGCCGCGAGGCAATCGACGCCCTCGACGGCTTCGACGAGTACCTCCAGACGGGCGGCGCGCGCGACGCGGCCCATCGCCTCGCCGGCTTCGACCGCTCCGTCGCGTGGGCACCCGAGATGTGCGTCCGCCGCGAGTTCGAGGCCGACGGCGGCATCTCCGAGCGCGACTGGGGCTGGAAGTACCGTTCGCTCACCTATCGACTCGTGAAGAACTACGGGGTCAGACCGGGGACAGTCAAGCGGACAGCGAAACACGCGATTTCGGACGGCGTCGACGCCGCTCTCGGCGTCGTGAAAGGCGACGTGACGCCCTCGGGGTGGGCGGGAACCGGCCGCGACGTGGTCGGCGGCATCGCCACGGGCGTCTCCGACGGGTTGGTCGCCCGCGCCCGCGACCGAACCAGAGCGCGCAATCCCCACGGCCAGTCGAAGCGCGCCGACCGCGCCGTCGCCCGATACGACTGGCGCTGACTCGTTTTACCGCTCTCCGGGAGCGAGCGCCTCGATGACCCGCGCCGCGTTCTTCGAAAACGCCTTCGCCAGCGCGTCCTCCGACACGTCGAGCGTCAGAATCTCCATGACGCCCACGTTCGGGTGGGTCTCCGGTGCGCCGCTACCGAACAGCACGCGGTCCGGGTGTTCGAGGAGCGCGCGTTCGAGCACGCTCCGATAGCGGACGAAACTCGTGTCGAGGTAGAGGTCGTCGTGGTCGTCGAGGAGGTCGATGGCCTCGTCCATCAGCCCGCGGTCGAGCGGAAAGCCGCCGAAGCTCGACAGGATGACCGGGAACCGGCCGAGGAGCGACTCGGCGACCGCGCTCGGCTCGAACACCTGTCCGCCTTCGACGAAGACGGGAAGCCCGACGTCCTCCAGCATGGCGAGCGTCTCGTCGTCCGGGAGCCCGTCGACCGCCGGCGCGAGCGAGAACCCGTGGAAGCGGTCGTCGTAGGCGTACTGCTCGATGTCGTCGGGGTCGGCGTGGTGGTCCGCCCGCGACGACGTGAGGTTCCGGAGCCGCGCGGAGGCCCGACCGCTCGGGTCGCGCGGGCCGTTGATGCGGGCGAACGCCAGGAACGGCCGGTCGACGCTCATCCGCGCGACCGCGTTGTTCGGGCGGAGGTAGCTCCCCTCGACCCGCTGTGCGCCCGGCGAGACGACGGCGCGGACGACGCCCGCCTGATGCAGTTCGCGCTCCAGCCGCTCGGGGCTTATCTCCCGCCCGCGCGCCGCGACCGACTGTTCGTCGGGGTCGAGGCGGGCGTTCACGTCCACGACCCTGAACCCGTGTTCCAACTCCAGCATTGTCGAGTCACTCACCGGTGTCCGCCAAATAGGTTGCAGAATCCGCCGTAGTCGTTTCATCGAGGGCACAGTACTGACCCGTTCGTTCAGCGACGCGTGACGGTCATTCCTTCACGACGGTAGGGAGAGACGCTGAAACGCAGCTTTTTGGCCTATTCCACCTATCGTCCACGCGTGTGCCTCATCGTCGAGGTCGTCGCCCCGCTGTCCGCGCTCCCGTTCGGTCCCGCGGCCGAGGAACACGACATCGAACTGGAGCTGGAACGGTCCGTCCCGACCGCCTTGCAGGCGGCGTCGTTCGTCTGGGTCCGCGGTCCCGACGCGGGGGCGTTCGGAGAGGTGGCGCGGTCGCTTCCGAGCATCGACGACCTCACGCTCGTCGAATCTGTCTCGGACCGGGCGCTCTACGGCGTCTCGTGGGACGCCTCTGAGGCTCCGATTTTCGACGCGTTAGTGTCCAGAGACGCGGTTCTCTTAGAGTGTCTCTCGACCGGTAACTCGTGGTGGCTCAAGCTCCGCGTCTCCTCGCACCGCGTGCTGACCGACCTCAGACGCGAGTGGGCGGCCCACGGCATCGACACCGAGTTCGACCGCATCACGTCGGTCGCGGCCGAGGAAGCGCCAGCGAGCGAGGGGCTGACCGACACGCAACTCGAAGCCCTGCTTCTCGCGCTCGAACGCGGCTACTTCGACGAACGCCGGGACACGTCTCTGGACGAACTCGGCACGGAACTCGGCATCTCGCGGCAGGCGGTCGCCGCCCGCCTCAAACGCGCATACCGGACGCTCGCAGAGCGGATTCGGGACGAGCGACCCCCACAATAACGGGTTACATAGTCAACCCACACCAATAGGTACTCCACTACCCATTCGGTCTGTATGGACGACCCGCTCGAAGATGGAGCCGGGTCCGTGGTAACCACCTCCGTCGAACGGTACGACGAGGTTGCGGTCGCCATCGCTTCGGCGGTCGCGACGGCCACGGAACTCAGCCCACTCGAACTCCCGCCGCTCTCGGAAATCGGCGTTGACCCCGAAGCTCTCGACGTTCTCTTTCACCCTTCTCACGACCCGTCTCGACGGTTCTCGTTCCGGTACGCGGGCCACCTCGTCTCGCTGTTCGGAGACGGAACGCTCACCGTCGACTCGCTCGACGACTAGCGACGCGTCCGAATCGAGCGCCGTCCGAGCGCGTCGTCGCCCGAGTCCGGTCGTCCAACGGTCTCGTCGTCCAGCCGCCGCCATCGTCCGCACACCGCCCACTCCAGCGTGACCTCGTGCTCCCGAACGCGCCCTCGTTCAGCCGGCGATTCGAACTACGGTCGCCTCGCTCTCGAATCCGAAAACCGTCGCCCTGTCGTGCGATTTCGTAGCTCACTCTCGCCGAAACGTATTTATAGAACTGCAATCGTTGATAGCGGTTGAGGTTTCAACATGGCTTCACGAATGCAGCAACCGTTATACATTCTCGCAGAGGGGACGAACCGAACGCACGGCCGCTCCGCGCAGGACTCCAACATCCGCGCCGGAAAGGCGGTCGCCGAAGCCGTACGGACCACACTCGGGCCGCGCGGCATGGACAAGATGCTCGTCGACTCCTCGGGCGAGGTCGTCATCACGAACGACGGTGCGACCATCCTCGAGAAGATGGACATCGAGCACCCCGCCGCGCAGATGATCGTCGAAGTCTCCCAGACCCAAGAGGAGGAAGTCGGCGACGGCACGACCACCGCGGCCGTCCTCACCGGCGAACTCCTCGCGCACGCCGAGGACCTCCTCGACGACGACCTCCACCCGACGGTTATCGTCGAGGGCTACACCGAGGCCGCCCGCATCGCCCAAGAAGCCATCGACGACATGGTCCTCGACGTGACGCTCGACGACGACCTGCTCCGCAAGGTCGCCGAATCCTCCATGACCGGCAAGGGCACCGGCGACGTGACCGCCGACGTGCTCGCCAAACACGTCGTCAAGGCGGTCCAGATGGTCCACGGTGACGGCGACGGGGCCTTCCACCGCGACGACGTTCGTGTGCTCACCCGCACGGGCGCGTCCTCCTCGGCGACCGAACTCGTCGAGGGCGTCGTCCTCGACAAGGAACCCGTCAACGAGAACATGCCTCGGGCCGTCTCCGACGCGACCGTCGCGGTCCTCGACATGAAACTCGACGTTCGCAAGGGCGAGGTCGACACCGAGTACAACATCACCTCCGTCGACCAGCTCACCGCGGCCATCGACGCCGAGGACAAGGAACTCCGCGGCTACGCGGCGGCCCTCAAGGACGCCGGCGTCGACGTGGTGTTCTGCACCAAGTCCATCGACGACCGCGTCGCGGGCTACCTCGCCGACGCGGGCATCCTCGCGTTCAAGAGCGTGAAGAAGTCCGACGCCCGTGCTCTCGCCCGCGCGACCGGCGCGAAGCGCCTCGGCTCGCTGTCCGACCTCGACGAGTCCGACCTCGGTCACGTCGACTCCGTGAGCATCCGCACCTTCGGCGACGACGACCTCGCGTTCGTCGAGGGCGGCTCGGCGGCGAAGGCCGTCACGCTGTTCCTCCGCGGCGGCACCGAACACGTCGTCGACGAACTCGAACGCGCCATCCAAGACGCGGTCGACGTGGTCGTCGCCGCCATCGACAAGGGCGGTGTCGTCCCCGGCGCGGGCGCGACCGAAATCGCCATCGCCGACCGCATCCGCTCCGAGGCCGCCGGCATCGAGGGCCGCAAGCAACTGGCCGTCGAGGCCTACGCCGACGCCGTCGAGGCGCTCCCGCGCACCCTCGCCGAGAACACCGGGATGGACCCCATCGACGCGCTCGTCGACCTCCGCGCCCGCTACGAAAACGAGGGCATCGCCGGCATCATCTCCTCGGGCCGCAGCGGCGAAATCGGCGACCCCGTCGAACTCGGCGTCATCGACCCCGTCGCGGTCAAGCGCGAAGCCATCGAGTCCGCGACCGAGGCCGCGACGATGATCGTCCGCATCGACGACGTCATCGCCGCCAAGTAACCGAACCGCCCGCAGAACACTCTCCCCCACCCACCGGCGGTGCGTTCCGCCGCCGGGCCACTTCGTGTCGCTTTTTCCGTCTTTCCGCTCTCGTATGGTTGCTCCCAAGCCGCGCCGCTGAGCGAGAATCTATCAACTGGTCGCTATGTTCTCCCGTCGCGAGCGTCGAGCTGCACTCCATGTCCGACGAAGTCGGGCTTCCGGAAGCCGTGTCGATGGCGATTGGTGGAATGGTCGGCGGGGGTATCTTCGCCGTGCTCGCCGTGGTCGTCGTCGGCGTCGAGGTGCTCTACTTCGAGCGCGACACCATCGCGGACGAGGTCCAGTCCGCGGAGCGGCGCGTGGAAAACGAACTGTAACTCCGGCGCGCGGCCTCGGGAGTCTCCACTTAGACCCGCGGGAGTCGCCAGTCGTAGCGGAGCGCGAGCAACCGCACCGAGAAGACGAGCGCGGCGCACAGTCCCGAAGGGACGCCGGTCGGCGCGCCGGCCGCGCGGGCGGCGAGGAAGCCGAGACCCCCGACGACGGCGGGCGTCGCGTAGAAGTCGTCGCGGAGGACGACCGGCACGCGCCCGATGAGGATGTCGGCGATGGAGCCGCCACCGACGGCCGTGATGGTCGCGAGGACGACGATGCCGAACGACGTGACGCCGGCGTCGACGCCGACGAGCGCGCCGGTCGCCGCGAACGCCGACAGCCCGACCGCGTCGGAGGTCAGGAACGCCGGATGGTCGCGCACGCGCCCCTCTATCGAGTGGATGAGGACGATTGCGAGGCCGACGCCGACGAGCGCGACGCTCATGTCCCACGTCCCCGCGAGCGAGGCCGGTAGCCGGTCGACGAGCACGTCGCGGGTCGTCCCGCCGCCGAGGGCGGTCACGACGCCGAGGACGGAGACGCCGAACACGTCGAGACCGGCTTCGGCGGCCTTGAGCGCCCCGGCGACCGCGAACGCGAGGAGACCGACGACGTTCATCACCGCGAAGGGGTCGATTTCGGGGACGACGACGGAGGCGGGGGCGACGGCGGCGGAACTGGGAACAGGGATGGCGGCGGAACTGAGAGCGAGGGCGGAGACGAGAACGCTCATCAGTCGACCCGGAGTTCCACGCGGTCGCCGGGCGCGAGACCGAACGCCTCGTCGCCGCGGCCGTGGTTCACGTCACACTCGACGTTGCCGTGACTGCCGACAGTGACCAGTTTCTCGCCGCGCGGGACGGCCTCGAAGGTGCGACCGACCGGGACTGACTCACCGTTGACCGAGATGGCCTCGCCCGCCGCGTCGCGGACGAACTCGCCCGGGACGTTGGTGATGCAGTTGCCGAAGTCGTCGACGACGAGTACCTCGCCGGTCGCCTCGCGGCCGTCGGCCGAGACGGTCGCCTCGGGGAGACGACACTCGGCGAGCGAGTCGAGCGCAATCGGTTCGAAGCGGTCGACCGACCCGAGCGCCGACGCGCCTGCGACGTGAGCGTCGGCGGCCGCGGGCGCGAACACGTCCCGTCCGTGGAAGGTCGTGGACTCGGGGTTCGGAACGTCGATTTCGTAGGCCTCGACGGGCGCGTCGTCGGCGAGTTCGGCGGCGACGCGTCGCGCCGGCGGGCGGAGAACGCCGTTGTCGGGTCCGACGAAGACGTGGTCGCCGACGCGGAGGACGACCGCGCGCCGGTCGGTGCCGACGCCGGGGTCGACCACGACGAGGTGGACCGCCGGCGGGAAGTACGGAAGCGTCTCGCGGAGCCAGAATGCGGCCGCGCGAACGTCCTGTCGCGGGAGGTCGTGGGCCACGTCCACGAGTCGCGCGTCGGTCCGCGAGAGGACGACGCCTTTCATCGCGGCGGGGTACGCCAGTCCGAAGTCGGACGCGAGGGTAATCATCTCAACAGGGGTTCGGGTCGCGGTCCTCGTCGTCACCGAAGCGCTCCGAGCCGTCGGTGGCCGTGACGCGCTGGAGGCGCTCGATGCCGTCGATTTCGCGGACCACGTCGGCCACCTCGTCGGGGACGAGCGACTCCCAGTCGCGGTCTTCTATCATGCGCTGGCGGACCTCCGTGCCCTCCAGCACCTCGCGGTTGAACATGGGCGACTGGTGGACCTCGACGCCCGCCTCTTTGAACAGTTGGATGACGAGCGGGTTGTTGGAGTACGCCACCTCGAACGCGGGGGACATCGACTGGACGTGGCTGACCCACACTGAGTTGCGGTCGAGGTCCTCGATGGGGACCGCGTAGGTCGTGATGTCGAAGTCGGAGACGGCCTTGTTGACCATCATGATTCGCTCGCCCGCGGTGAACGGGTTCCGCGGCGAGTGCGAGTCGCCCGCGGACCCGATACCGAGGACGAGTTCGTCGACTTCGGTGGCAATCTCTTCGACCATTCGGTGGTGGCCGTTGTGGTACGGCTGGAATCGGCCGATGTAGAACCCCCGCATGCGTCGGGCGTTAGTCCGGATTACTTATAAATACGCCGAGTTACGAGAATTCCGGTATTCCGGTGGTAGGGCCGTCGAAACGCGAGGTTACGGCAAGGTACGCCGGATGCACCCGGGGAGAAAGTATATCAGTCGCAGGGCCTACGTTAGAAGTAGCGACGACAGTTCTATGAGTAACGATACGAACACCGACGACAGCCTCCACGAGCGGGAGGATTCACCCGACGACGCGCCCTCGGAAGAGGGTATCGACGACGGGGGGACGCTCCAGCACGACGAGGCCGAAGAGGTCGATAAGAAGACGATCGACGACCTCGGGAGCGATGTCGAAATCGACGCCGACGTGGCCGAGAACGTGGACGAGGACGACCTCCTCGGTGGTCTCCAGATAGAGACGACCGACGAGATTCCCGTTCCGGACCGTCTCGTCGACCAAGTTATCGGGCAGGAGCACGCCCGCGACGTCATCATGAAGGCGGCAAAGCAGCGCCGCCACGTCATGATGATCGGCTCCCCGGGGACGGGGAAGTCGATGCTCGCCAAGGCGATGTCCGAGCTTCTCCCCCGCGAGGAGCTTCAGGACGTGCTCGTCTACCACAACCCCGACGACGGCAATCGCCCCAAGGTCCGCACGGTCCCCGCGGGCAAGGGTGACCAGATCGTCGAGGCGCACAAAGAGGAGGCACGCAAGCGCAACCAGATGCGCTCGTTCCTCATGTGGATCATTATCGCGGTCGTGCTGGGCTACTCGCTCATCATCGCCCAGCAGGTCCTGCTCGGCATCCTCGCCGCGGGTATCATCTACCTCGCGTTCCGCTACGGCTCGCGCGGCAGCGACGCGATGATTCCGAACCTCATCGTGAACAACGCCGACCAGAAGTCCGCGCCGTTCCAGGACGCGACGGGCGCCCACGCGGGCGCGCTCCTCGGCGACGTCCGCCACGACCCGTTCCAGTCTGGCGGCATGGAGACGCCTAGCCACGACCGCGTCGAACCCGGCGCGATTCACAAGTCGAACAAGGGCGTCCTGTTCGTCGACGAGATCAACACGCTCGACGTGCGCAGCCAGCAGCACCTGATGACGGCCATCCAGGAGGGCGAGTTCTCCATCACGGGCCAGTCCGAGCGCTCCTCGGGCGCGATGGTCCAGACTGAACCCGTCCCGACGGACTTCATCATGATTGCCGCGGGTAACCTCGACGCGATGGAGAACATGCACCCCGCGCTCCGCTCCCGTATCAAGGGCTACGGGTACGAGGTGTACATGGACGACACCATCGAGGACACCCCGGAGATGCGCCGCAAGTACGCGCGCTTCGTGGCCCAGGAGGTCACCAACGACGGCCGGCTCCCGCACTTCACCGAGGAGGCGGTCGAGGAGCTCATCCTCGAAGCCCGCCGCCGCGCCGGTCGCAAGGGTCACCTCACCCTCGAATTCCGTAACCTCGGCGGCCTCGTCCGCGTCGCGGGCGACATCGCTCGCGGCGAGAACGCCGAACTGACCACCCGCGACCACGTGCTGCAGGCCAAGCGCCGCGCGCGCTCCATCGAGCAGCAGATCGCGGACCAGTACATCGAGCGCCGCAAGGACTACGAGCTGTCGGTCAACGACGGCTTCGTCACCGGCCGCGTCAACGGCCTCGCCGTCATGGGCGAAGACTCCGGTATCATGCTCCCCGTGATGGCCGAAGTCACGCCCTCGCAGGGCCCCGGCCAGGTCATCGCGACCGGCCAGCTCAAGGAGATGGCCGAAGAGTCCGTCCAGAACGTCTCGGCCATCATCAAGAAGTTCTCCAACCAGGACCTCTCGGAGATGGACGTGCACGTGCAGTTCGTCCAGACCGGCCAGCAGGGCGTCGACGGCGACTCCGCGTCCATCACGGTCGCGACCGCCGTCATCTCCGCGCTGGAGGATATCCCCATCGACCAGTCGGTCGCTATGACCGGCTCGCTGTCGGTGCGCGGCGACGTGCTCCCGGTCGGTGGCGTCACCCACAAGATCGAAGCCGCCGCGAAGGCCGGCTGTTCGACGGTCATCATCCCTGCCGCCAACGAGCAGGACGTGATGATCGAAGACGAGTACAAGGAGATGGTCGACATCATCCCCGTCTCGCACATCAGCGAAGTCCTCGACGTCGCCCTCGAAGGCGAACCCGAGAAGGACTCGCTCGTGGACCGCCTCAAGAGCATCACCGGCTCCGCCCTCAACAAGGGCCAGGGCGTCAAGGGGCCCTCCAGCCCCAGCCCGCAGTAACGCCGGATGACCGATTGGGCGGCGTTCGCAGGCTTCACCGGCCTCGTCCTCGCCGTCTTACTCTCTCTCGCGCACTTTTCTCGTGGCGTCCCGCACGCTGAGGGGACCGACTCCGACGCGCCCGTCGCTCCCGACGACGACGATGCCGACTCCAACCACAATGCCGACTCCGACCCCTCCCAAAACACCCGAGTCGATACGCCGGACGACTCTGTTTCGCCCCCCACCGAACCAACCGATTCCGACGAATCGGCTGCCCCCGACACCATCTCGCTGGCCTCCGTTTCGGTCGATTCGACCGGCGCGTCGTCGCGACCCGAGTCGCCGACGCTCGCCGAGGGCGACGTTGTGGACGACACCGACCCCGACGCGATGGCCGGTTCCGAACCCGAGTCCGACCGAGCGACACCGCCCGGCGTCACCGCGGCCCCCGTCTCGGCCGTCTCGGAGCGCTCGGCGTCCGCCGAGGACCTCCCGCCGCATCTCCTCCTCGCCAACGTCGCGCTCTCACAGGCGTTCCTCGGTGGCTTTCTCGGCCTCGGCGCGTGGTACGCGGGCGTGCCGGCCGCGGCGCTCGGCCTCTCCGTCGCCAACGTCCCGACGCAACTCGCCGTCGGCGTCGGACTCGGCATCGCGCTCTACGGGGCCAACCGGGTCGGTTCGACGGTCAGCGAGCGATTCGGCATCGCCCCCGACGAGGCGGTCCGCGAGTCGCTGACGCCGCGGACGACCGCGGGCTGGGTGTTCCTGTTCGCGGTCGCACTTCCACTCATCGCCGGCTTCGAGGAACTGCTGTTTCGGGGGGCGCTCGTGGGGGCGGTCGCCGCCGGCTTCGACGTGTCGCCGTGGTTCTTGGCGGCCGTGTCCTCGGCCGCCTTCGGCGCGGGTCACGGCGCACAGGGCCGACTCGGTATCATCGTCACGGGCCTCCTCGGGTTCGTCCTCGCGGCGGCGTTCGTCCTCACCGAGAGCCTGCTGGTCGTGGTCGTCGCCCACTACCTCGTGAACGCGCTGGAGTTCGCGGGCCACGAACTGTTCGGCTGGTAGCGGGCCCTCGCCGCGTCGGCGACGACCGCCGAACCGCTCGCCGTCGCGGCCGCGGCGCGGGGATGCGTTCAAGTGTCCGCATCACGCGTAGCCAGTATGGATATCGACACGCGGCAGTTGACGCAGGCGGGGCTCATCGGCTATCTGGCGCTCGTCGTCGCGGCGTTCGCCACGGGGAACCCGACGCTCCGACTCGCGGCCGACGCCGCCTTCGGACTGACGGCAGTTCTCCTCGGCGTCGTCACGCTTCGAATTCCGGTGGACAGCCGACTCAAGTACGTCGCCGGCGGCGGATTCGTCCTCGCCGGCCTCTCGCAGTTCGCCGAACTCGCGACCGGCGTCGGGTCCGTCGGCCTCGCGAGCACGCTGTTCCTCGTCGGCGGCCTGCTCGGCTACCTCGCGCTCCGCCGCGAGACCGACGCGATGCCCTTCTGAACGCCGACGACTGCGACTGCGACTGCGACGGTGACGGCGGCGACCGAAAACTAGATTCCTTCCGACTTCCGGAGCGCCTCGACCACGTCGTCTGGCGCGGCGCTCGGACCGTCTGTCACGCGGTGGTCGGGGACGACGACCGGAACGGGATTGGCCGCGAGCGCCTTCCGGACGACGCGCTCGGAGTCGTCGTCTTCGGGGTCGAGCCCGGACATGCGGACGAGCAGAGCCACGTCGACGGTGTCGCCCTGTGGGACGTTTCGAAGCGACTCCAGCACGCTTCGCTGGTCGGTCGGGACGGTCAGACCGATTGGGACCGACGAGAGGTCCGTCTCGCCCCGGTCGATGGCGGCCAACACGGCGTCGAGGTGGTCGTGCTCTGACTCGGCGTCCGCCGGCAGCGAGTCCGGGAACGAGACGTTGATGACCTTTCCGCTGACCACGCCGACCTGAACCGGACGGCCGAGCGTGGACGATTCGCGCGCGTAGATTCCCGAGACGGGCATACGTTCGGCTCCCGTCGCCGGACGCTTGACCCTTCCGGCGACGGCGTGGGGTTCGACCCCTTCGACGGCGCGCTCTCGCCCGCGCGTACGCGAGTGACGGTGAGTGTCCGCCGGCGCAAGTCTTATGTACAGATACGTGCGTTAGTGTACATCAATGAACGCTAGTGGAGACGAATTAGCTCCCGACGTGCGCGCCATCTTGGAGGCCGCGCGGGAGCGACCCGGCGGGGAGACGCGCGTGTCGGTTGACGCGCGGTCGTTCCCCGAGGCCGTGGCCGAGACGGAGGCCGCGGGCCGGGTCCCGGTCATCGCCGAGGTGAAGCCCACGAGTCCGACGACCGAGGGCGTCCACGAGGACGACCCGGTCGAACTGGCTCGCGAGATGGTCGCCGGCGGCGCGACGGCGCTGTCGGTCCTCACAGAGCCCGAACACTTCGGCGGCTCAGCCGAGTCGCTGCGGCGTATTCGGGCGGCCGTCGACGTGCCCGTCCTCCGCAAGGACTTCATCATGAACGAGGCTCAACTGGATGTCGTGGAATCCGACCTCGTGCTCCTCATCGCGCGGTTCGTCGGCGAGGACCTCCCCGACCTCGTCGAGGCGGCCCGCGACCGCGGCTTCCAGCCGCTCGTAGAGGTCCACACGCGCGAGGAACTCACGGCGGCGCTCGCGGCCGGAGCCGACATCGTCGGCATCAACAACCGCGACCTCGGACGGCTCGAAGTCGACCTCGGCACGTTCGAGGAACTCGCGCCCGAAGCGCCCGAGGACGTGCTCCTCGTGGCCGAAAGCGGCGTGAAGTCGGTCGAAGACGCGCGGCGGATGCGCGAGGCCGGTGCCGACGCCCTCCTCGTCGGGACCGCCATCATGGACGGCGACGTACGACAGAACACGGAGACACTCACCACACAATGAGCGCAGACGGCAAATTCGGCGACTACGGCGGACAGTACGTTCCCGAGGCCCTCATGCCGGCCATCGAGGAACTGACCGACGCGTACGAGCGGTACGTCCTCGACAACGAGGACGGCTTCATGGACGACTTCCGCGCGCGACTGCGGGACTTCGGCGGGCGGCCGACGCCCCTCCAGCGCGCGGACCGGCTCTCCGAGCGCTACGACCGCGAGGTCTACCTCAAGCGCGAGGACCTCCTGCACGGCGGCGCGCACAAGCTCAACAACGCCCTCGGACAGGTCTTGCTGGCGAAGTACATGGGCAAAGAGCGCATCATCGCCGAGACCGGCGCGGGCCAGCACGGCACCGCCACGGCGATGGCCTGCGCCCACCTCGATATGCCCTGCGAGATTTACATGGGCGAGCGCGACATCAACCGCCAGCGCCCCAACGTCTTCCGGATGAAGCTCAACGGCTCCGAGGTCAACCCCGTCACCGTCGGCCGCGGCACGCTCAAGGAGGCCATCTCCGAGACGATGCGCGACTGGGCGACGAACGTCGAAGACACCCACTACGTCATCGGCTCCGTCGTCGGCCCGCACCCGTTCCCGAGCATGGTCCGCGACTTCCAGTCGGTCATCTCCGAGGAGGCCCGCACGCAGGCCAGAGAGAAGCTTGGACGGCTCCCGGACGCCGTCGTCGCCTGCGCGGGCGGCGGTTCGAACACGATGGGCGCGTTCGCCGAGTTCGTCGACGACGAGGAGACCGCGCTCTACGCCGTCGAGGCCGGCGGATCGACGCTCGAAGTGGACGAGGAAGCCGGCGTCGCACCCAACTCGGCGTCGCTCACGACCGGCACGGAGGGAATTCTCCACGGCGCGCGCACCCGGCTCTTGCAGGACCGCGACGGCCAGATTATGGAGTCGCACTCGGTGTCGTCGGGCCTCGACTACGCCGGCGTCGGTCCCGAACTCGCGTACCTCGTTGATACCGGTCGCGTCACCGCCGTCAACGTCGACGACGACGAGGCGCTGACCGCGTTCCACCGGCTCTCGCAGATGGAGGGCATCATCCCCGCGCTGGAGTCGGCCCACGCATTCGGCTACCTCGAATCGGTCGTCGGACCCGACGCGCCCGACTCCGAGGAAGCGGACGACCTCGGCGAGTACGTCGTGGTCAACGTCTCCGGTCGCGGCGACAAAGACCTCGAATCGGCCATCGAGGAGACCTACGAGCGCGACATCGATATCGCGCCGAACATGGACGAGTTCACGGGGGGCCTGTGATGTCGCTCGAAGACGCCTTCGCCGACGGGCCGGCGTTCATCCCGTACCTCGCCGCCGGCGACCCCGACTACGAGTCCTCGCTCGAATACGTCGAGGCGCTCGAACGCGGCGGCGCGGATATCATCGAACTCGGGCTTCCGTTCTCGGAGCCCATCGCCGAGGGGCCGACCATCCAGAACGCGGTGGTTCGGTCGCTCGAAGGCGGCATGACGCCGACGCGCTTTTTCGAGTTCGTCGAGGACCTCGACGTGTCGGTGCCGCTGGTCTGTATGACCTACTACAATCTCATCTACCGCTACGGCGACGAGAGCGAGGCGCAACGCGCCTCGAACACGAGCGGTGAAACCGTGAGTAACGGTCCGCGGCCGTTCGTCGAGAAGGCGGCCGAGGTTGGAATCGAGGGCTTCGTCGTCCCCGACCTTCCGGCCGAAGAGGCCGGCCCGCTCCGCGAGGCCTGCGACGAGTTCGGCCTCGACCTCGTCTTCATCGTCGCGCCGACGACCCGCGGCGAGCGCCTCGACCGCATGATGGAACAGGTCTCGGGCTACGTCTACGTGCAGGCGCGCCTCGGCACGACGGGCGCGCAGTCGAGCGTCTCCGACCAGACCGGCTCGTCGCTCGAACGACTCGCCGACTACGACGTACCCAAGGCGGTCGGCTTCGGTATCAGCAGCGGCGACCACGCGGAGCGCATCGTCGCGAGCGGTGCTGACGGCATCATCGTCGGCAGCGCGCTCGTGGACATCGTTGCCGAAGGTCACGAAAACGGCGACGACGCCGAGACGGTCGCCGACCGCCTCGAAACGCTCGCCCGCGAGCTGAAAGACGGCGCAGTGGCTGGCGCGTCGCAACGCCCACCGCATCCGGAACGCACATAACTACTCTGCCACCCTTTCTCATACATGAACACAGACATCGGACTCTCCGCACGACTCGAACGCATCTCCACAGACGGGCGATACCTCATCGTCCCGATGGACCACGGCATCACCCTCGGCCCGGTCACGGGCCTCGTCGACATCGAATCCACTATCGACAGCATCACCCGCGGCGGCGCGGACGCCGTTCTCACGCACAAAGGCACCGCCCCGCGCGTCCATCCGAACAAAAACGGCAAAGGCTACATCGTCCACGTAAACGGCTCGACCGTCATCGGCCCGGACGAAAACGACAAGCGACTCACCGGTACCGTCGAAGACGCCCTCCGCGTCGGTGCCGACGCCGTCTCCTTCCACATCAACGTCGGCTCGGACTACGAGCCCGACCAGATGACCCAACTCGCCGACCTCTGTTCCCGCGCCGCCGACTTCGGCGTGCCCGTTCTCGCGATGTCCTACGCCCGCGGACCCGGCATCGACGAACAGGACGCAGAGAGCCTCGCCCACGCCGTCCGCCTCGCCGAGGAAGTCGGTGCCGACGTGGTGAAGACGGCCTACAGCGGCGACGCTGACTCCTTCAGTCGCGTCGTCGAGGCCACACGACTGCCAGTCGTCATTGCCGGCGGCAGTCGCGGCACCGACCGCGAGACGGTCGAGATGGTCCGCGGCACGATGGACGCCGGCGCGGCCGGCGTCTCGATGGGCCGTTCCATCTTCCAACACGAGAACCCCGAGGCCATCACCCGCGCCGTGAGCGCCGTCATCCACGACGACGCCGACGCCGATACGGCCCTCGAACGCGCCGGACTCGGTATCGAGGCGTAACGCGACACGCGACACGCGGCTCCGTTTTTCCGACGACGGTTCTGTTTTCTCGACATCCCCAGCCTACAGATAGATACCCGCCGAGCGCGAACTCCGAGCATGCGCGTCACGATGTGGGAGTTCGCAGTCGACGTGGACGAACGACTCCTCGGGTGTTCTCCCGAGTCGCTTCGCGAGCAACTCGCCGAGTACGAACGCGGAGAGCGCCGCGAGTTCGACGTGGACGTGCGGTTTCCCGACTCCTTTACCGGCGACGTGATGCGCGTCATGGCGTCGATTCCGCACGGCGAGACGCGGACCTACGGCGAGGTCGCAGCCGAACTCGACAGCCACGCGGTCGCCGTCGGACAGGCCTGCGGGCGGAATCCGGTCCCGCTCGTCGTCCCGTGCCACCGCGTCGTTGGCGCGGACTCCCTCGGTGGCTTCTCCGCGGCCGGCGGCGTCGACCTGAAGCGCGCACTCCTCGACCACGAGCGCGGCGCGGTCCAGACGGGGCTGGACGCGTTCTGACTGATTTCATATCGCCGTAATTGGTTTATCGACACCGATTCAGCCGGGAGGCGGCCTGCCGGAGACCGGTCGTTTTTCGACGACTCGGCTGGACCACACACACTCGGTTCTCCGCCTGACTCTCCGCTCGCCGAATGGTCCGTGGGATTCGAACTTCGCGTTCGATTGACGCCCGCTGGCCTGCGTCGGCGACAGCGTGCCACTCTCGGAAAGCGAACTAGACCACCGACCCACCGCGTCGATGGCGGCTGACGGAGTCGGTCTTCCCGGCCGTTACCCCCGGGTTTCGTACGAGAATCGGGTCGCACGTGTGCCGACCGGTTCCGAATCTGCGAGTCAGTTATCCTCGATAGCCCGGGCGAACTCGCCAGAGGGCCGGACTCACAATCAGTTCCACGGTGTGCAGTTGACTCGTCTCTCGACCAAGTGCCACGGCTGACCAGTCTCGGCCGGGAATTTCCTCCGAACTGTGACCTAATCACCGTCGTATCAGAGCGCTGTTTTTCGGACCCAACAGCCCGGTCGAAGCCTTCGACTCGACCGCGGGCGCCTGTCTTCCGAACTCCGTCGCAATCACCGCGCCCTCCCAAGCCGTGTCTCAGACCCAACAGCCCCAATCGAAGTCTTCGACTCGCGCTAGCGCGTTCGAATCAGTCATTTAATCGCCGCATTTCGGGCCGCATTCCAGAAATAAACTTCATAGCGCGATATAGAATTGGTGAGGTTCCGGCCTCGTCGTCCCGGCGCGACCCGTTCGCCGTCCGTTGATTCATTCGCCACGTTCAAGCCCACCCACCGAGTGGAATCGATAATGACACGAAGCGTCTGGCTCAAAGCCGACGACGCGGTCGGCGACTGGGAGACGCGGAAGCGACGCATCACGGCCGGACTGGAAGCCGGCGTCGACTGGGTTCTCGTCGACGAGGCCGACGTCGAGAAGGTGCGCGAACTCGGCGACGTCAACATCGCCGCGTTCCGGACCGACGCCGACGTCCACGTGATGGAAGCAGAGGAAGGCGACGAAGAGCCCGAGGCGCTCGCAGACGCCTACATCGTCGGCAAGGACGGCGAGGGCGACGCGACCGTCGAACTCCCCTCCGACTTCTCCGGTTCTGCCGACCTGACGACGCTCCGCCGCGGCGACGACCTCGCAAACGGGTCGTACGTCCGCATCCTAAGCAAGGACTACGAGGCGTTCGCCGAGGAGGCCGCCCGCGACGGCGACTACACCATCGTCATCGGCGAGGACTGGACCATCATCCCGCTGGAGAACCTCATCGCCCGTATCGGCGACGAGACCGACCTCATCGCGGGCGTCACGACTGCCGAAGAGGCCAAGACCGCCTTCGAAACGCTCGAACTCGGCTCCGACGGCGTCCTCCTCGACAGCGACGACCCCGACGAAATTCGAAAGACCGTCGAGGTCCGCGACGAGGCCGAACGCGAGTCGCTCGACCTCGTCTGGGCCGAGGTCACGGAGGTCGAACGCACGGGTATGGCCGACCGCGTCTGCGTCGACACGGGCACCATCATGGACCACGACGAGGGGATGCTCGTCGGCTCGATGGCTCGCGGCCTTTTCTTTGTCCACGCCGAGACGGCGAAGTCCCCGTACGTCGCGTCTCGGCCGTTCAGAGTCAACGCCGGCGCGGTCCACGCCTACGCGCGGACCCCCGACGGCGGCACCGTCTATCTCTCCGAACTCGAAAGCGGCGACGAGGTGCAGCTCATCGACACGAACGGGAACACCCGCGAGGCCATCGTCGGGCGCGTGAAGATAGAAAAGCGGCCGATGTTCCGCATCTCCGCCGACTACGAGGGCGACCGCGTCACCACGCTCCTGCAGAACGCCGAGACGATCAAGGTCCACACCCGCGAGGGTCGCACGGCGGTCACGGACCTCGAACCCGGCGACGAGATGCTCATCTACTACGAGGACACGGCTCGTCACTTCGGCGAGGCTGTCGAAGAGAGCATCATCGAGAAGTAATCCGGGAGATCCGTTTTTTCGAGGCGGACCGCCGACGGGAGCGCGTCATTCTTCGACCGTGTACCATTCGAGTTCCGTCGCACACCACGGACAGAAGTCGAGGTTCCGGTCGAGTTCGCCGCCGCAGATCGGGCAGGTCGGCTCGCCGTTCGCGTTGCGGCCGTGGGGGCGAATCCCGACGCGGTAGGCGTCGAGCGCGCTCAGGAACAGCAGTCCGAGGACGGGAATCAGCACCTCTCTCGGAACCGAGTCCACGGTCACGGTCGCCGGGTCGGCGAACGTCGAGAGCAACACCAGCCCCGCGCCGACGACGAAGGTGAACCACGCAATCGCGCGTCGCCACTCGCGGAGGTAGACGTGGCCCGCCCCGGCGATTCCGAGCGAGGCACCAACCACGCCGACGAGGGCTGCGACGAACGCGCGACGACGAGCATCGGGCATTGTTCGTTGGCGTCGTCGTCCGCGCTCTTAAACGTCTGGATTGTCGGATAGTCAGTCAAGCGGTACCGAAGCCTGACAGTACGGGTTCGAACGCACGGATTCGAGCGTTTCGAGGTTAGTCAGTCGTCTGCGCGTCTTCCGAAGTCGGCGGCGTCCCCGCGGCGCTGGCGGCCCCGCCCTCATCGTGCGGTTCGTGCTCGACGACGAACTCGCGGTCCGACCCGTCGGCCGACGCCTCGACCGACGACACGCGGTACAGGCGGATGCGTCGCTCCTGTTTGGTCACGACCGGGAAGTCGTAGTGTTCGGCGTCGTGGCCGGGTCGCTCGTCGCGGTCGGCGACGAACTCCCGGTGGTCGTCGAGTCGGCGTTCGACCTCCGCGCGCGAGCGTTCCGGGAGGTCGTCGAGCCGTGTTTCGAACCCGGCGACGAGGTCGGCGTCGAGGTCGTAGCCGACCGAGTTTCGGCCCGCGAGCATGGCCGCGAGCGTCGTCGTCCCGGTCCCGGCGAAGGGGTCGAAGACGGTATCGCCGTAGACGGAGTACATCCGAATCAGCCGCAGCGGAAGTTCGACGGGGAACGCCGCCGAGCGCTCTCTGGTCCCCGAATCGAGGCGCTGGTCGGTCCCGCCGAACTCCCAGAGGTCGGAAAACCAGCGGTTTCGTTCCTCCCAGAAGAAGGCGCTCTCGTAACGCCGGTCGTCGCCCGGCGGGAACGACCGCGCTTCACCCTTGCGGACCACCAGTACGTACTCGTGTTCGAGCGTGACGTAGGCGTTCGTCGGGAGCGTTCCCGACCCCATGAACTTCGTCAGACTGTTGGTCGGCTTGCGCCAGACGGCGTCCGGAAGCGGCGTCAACCCGCGCTCACCGAGCGCGGTGAGTACGCGGGCGTGGTTGGGGTACTGGCGGAACGACCCGCCGAGGCTCCGGGTCGCGTCGCCGACGTTCACGCAAGCCAGCCCGCCGGGGGCGAGCACGCGGGCCACCTCGTCCCAGACGGCGTCGAGTTGCTCGTGCATCGCCTCGAACGCGGCGTCGCCGTCGCCCTCGTCGAGCGCCGCCGCGACGGTATCGTCGCGCGCCGAAAAGAGGTCGTCCCACATCTCTATCATGGGGTACGGCGGCGACGTGACGACGAGGTTCACGCTCTCGTCGGCGAGTCCGGTGTCGGCGGCGTCGCCCACCGTGAGGGCGTGAGTCGTGCGCATCGTACGGACGTGTTTCCCCCGAAACAAAACCCTTCGCCTCGGTGCGGAGTCGGTCGGCCCCGCGTCGTCGGTCGCGCGGTTCGAAGCTCCGGACAGCCGCTCGACACGGCGAGCGCCGCCGCTGGCGGGCGAATAACCGAAAACTGAGTCGCTTCGTCCGGCTCGAACCGTCGTCCGGCGCGGGCGTCCGAATCGGCCCTCAGACGAGGCCGAGGTTCTCCTCGGCTTCGAGGAGCTCGTGGTAGCGGTTGCGGATGGTGACCTCGGAGATGTCGGCCACGTCGCTGACGGCGGCCTGCGTCGTCTTCTCGTTGGTGAGGAGGGCGGCGGCGTAGACGGCGGCGGCGGCGAGGCCGACCGGCGACTTGCCGGAGTGAACGCCCTTCTCCTTGGCGTTCTTCAGGAGTTGGCGCGCGCGCATCTTCGACTCGTCGGAGAGGCCGAGTTCGCTGGCGAATCGCGGGACGTACTGCTCGGGGTCGGCGGGCTTGACCTCGAGCGAGAGTTCGCGGGCGATGTAGCGGTAGGTGCGGGCGACCTCGCTCTTCTCGACACGCGAGACCTCCGCGATTTCGTCGAGCGAGCGCGGGACGCCGGCCATGCGCGCGGCGGCGTAGGTACACGACGTGGCGACACCCTCGATGGAGCGGCCGGGGAGGAGGTCGTCGTCGAGCGCGCGGCGGTAGATGACCGAGGCGGTCTCGCGGACGTTCTCGGGCAGGCCGAGCGCGGACGCCATGCGGTCGATTTCGCCGAGCGCCTGCTTGAGGTTGCGCTCCTTGGAGTCGCGGGTGCGGAACCGCTCGTTCCACTTGCGGAGGCGCTGCATCTTCTGGCGCTGGCGCGCGCCGAGGGAGTTCCCGTACGCGTCGCGGTCGCGCCAGTCGATGTTCGTCGACAGGCCCTTGTCGTGCATCGTGTTGGTCGTCGGCGCGCCGACGCGGGACTTCTCGTCTTTCTCGCGGGCGTCGAACGCGCGCCACTCGGGGCCGCGGTCGACGGAGTCCGCGGTCACGACGAGGCCGCAGTCGTTACAGACTGTCTCGCCGTGTTCGTCGTCGGTGACGACGTGACCGCCGCACTCGGGACACTGCAGCGTGTCGCCTTTCGTCTCTTCCTGCTCGGTCTCGGCCTCCTGTCGGCCGTTCTGCGTGTTTCGTTCCTGCTCCTGTGCGCCGGGGTTTCGGGTCCAGATTCGTTCACTCATGGATACGACGGCGGGTGCTCCGGGAATGGGTGGTTAGAGGCGGCTAGAACCCGGATGCTGTCCGTAACACCAGCAACCGCAGACGACCGCATAAATGGTTTGGTATCGCTTTCGGCGAGCGCCCTCGTTTGGCTGTGTGAGGCCGTCGCACGGGTGATTGAGGTTCATGAGGGATTCGGCGATTCACCGGTCATTCAGCGGCGGCTTCCCGCCGACCGTAACGCGATACATACTTTTCCCGAAGGGGCGTTGCCACGACTACGCATGGCCGCCCACCCTCGCGTCGTCTCGCTCGCGCCGAGCGCGACGGCTATCCTCGATGCCGCCGGTCTCGACGCTCACGTCGTCGGGGCGACCGTTCACTCGCCGGCCGACAAGCCGGTCGTCGGCGGCTGGCTGACCCCCGACTTCGACCGGGTCGACGAACTCGACGCCGACGCCGTCTGCACCTGCGACGACCTCCAGTCGGACGTCGCGGCGGCGGCCCGCGACCGCGGCTACGACGTGTTCCACGTCGCGCCCGCGACGCTCGCCGAGGTGTTCGACTCGTTTCCCGTCGTCTGCGACGCCGCGGGCGACGCCAGCGCCGGCGCGACGCTCGCCGAGGACTGCCGCGACCACCTCGCCCGCGTCGCCGACGCGGTCGCCGGCCGCGACCGCCCGACGGTCTACTGCGAGGAGTGGGCCGACCCGCCGATGGCCGCCGGCAACTGGGTTCCCGACCTCGTCCGCGCCGCAGGAGGCTCAGCCCCGTTCGTCGCGCCCGGCGAACGGTCCGCCGAAGTCGACCCCGAGACCGTCGCGGCCGCCGACCCCGACCACGTGATTCTCCACCCCTGCGGGAAGGGCGAACGCGGCGACCCCGAGGCGTTCGAGGCCCGCGGGTGGAACCTCGACGCCGCGGTCCACGCCGTCGACGACTCGCTTCTCAACCAGCCGAGCCCCGCCGTCGTCTCGGGCGTCGACCGCCTCGCGCGACTGTTACACCCCGACGCCGACCTCCCCGACCCGTGGGAGCCAGCGGCCGCGACCACGACCGCGACCGAATCCGACGAAGGGAAATAACCGGGCGACGCGCTTCCGACATGGACATCGCGGTCGGAAGCGGCAACCCGGTGAAGCGGCGCGCGGTCGAACGAACCTGCCCCGACGCCTCCGTCACGGCGGTCGCCGTCGACTCCGGCGTCTCCGAACAGCCGACGGGCCACGACGAGACCATCGCGGGCGCGGTCACCCGCGCGGAGCGGGCACTCGACGCGGGCGACTACGACTTCGGCGTCGGCATCGAGGGCGGCGTCGCGTCGTTCCCCGCCGGCGACGGCACCGACGAACGCGACACGTATCTGGTGATGTGGGCGGCCGTGACCGACGGCGAGCGCGTCGGTCGCGCGGCGGGGCCGAGCCTCGTGCTCCCCGCCCGCATCGCGGACCGCATCGACGCGGGCGAGGAGCTCGGCCCGGTGATGGACGACGTGCTCGGCACCGACGATATCGCGAAAAACGAGGGCGCGGCGGGCGTGTTCACCGGCGGCCGTCTCACTCGTACCGACGCGCTCGAATCAGCCGTCACGGGCGCGTTCGCGCCCTTCCGGTGTGAGTTGTACTGAGTCGCGGGTTCTGAAGGGTACTGAACCGCCCGTTCACTCAGACTCGGCGAGTTCGTGTTCGCGGTCGCGCACGTCGGCGCTCTCTTCGACCGCGGTCGTCAGCGAGACGTTGAGCGACAGCATCGAGCCGACGCCGCCGACGATGGTGACGGCATTTTTGACGGCGTGGTCGAGGACCGCGGCGGCGAGCGCGGCGGCGGGCGTAATCGGTGCGAGCGCGGCCATGAACACCGTGAAGGCGATTTCGTAGAGGCCGACGCCACCGGGGGAGAGCGGAAGCACCTTCGCGAGGTTCCCGACGCTCACGGCGAAAAACGAGACGCCGACGAGGACGACGGGGTCGATGTCGACGCCGAGCGCGAGCAGGACGACGACGGCCGTCACCACGTCGATGGTCCAGATGGCGAGGCTCGTCAGGCCGACGCGGCCGAAGGCGGCGCGGTTGCCGGCGACCGCCTGCAGGTCGGAGACGAACTGCTCGATGACGCCCGCGACGAGTTCGACGTAGGAGTCCGACGAGAACCGGCCGACGAACGCCCGGACGACGTTCCGGTCCGCGCGGGCCGACAGCGCGATGCCGAGGACGCCGAGGATGGCGACGACGCCGACGCCGGTGGCGACGTAGGCGACGGTGCGCACGTCGTCGGCGGACACGTCGACCGAGCCGCCGCTCACGCCGGTCGCCAGCACCGTGGCGATGTCATCGAGGCCGCCGGTGGCCGCGAGGCCGACGAGGACGAGGCCCGCGAGCCCCGCGATGGTGAGCAGGTCGAAGACGCGCTCGACCGCGAGCGACGCGAAGCCCGAGGGGTACGGGATGTTCCGGCGCGCCTTCACGACGTAGGCGCGCACGGCATCGCCCGCGCGGGCGGGGAACACGAGATTCCCGGTCTGACTGATGAATATCGCCCCCGTGAGGAAGCCCGCCTTCTCGCGGTAGCCGAGTTCGGAGAGGATGTCGCGGTAGCGAATCCCCCGGAGCGGCCACGAGACGACGTAGATGAGCGCCGCGGCCGCGACGAGCGCGGGGTCGGCGTCGCCGAGGACCTCGATGACCTCCGAGGGGTCGATGTAGAGCGTCATCAGCGCGAGCGCGAAGACGGTCAGAAGTAGGCCGGCGACGATGGTCACCCGGCGGGTGATGCGCGGCCGGACCGTGAGTTGCCACCACGTCCGGAGAATCTGGCTTCCCATCCCGAGGATGTCGCGGACGAGGTCGACTTTCGTGTCGCCTTTCGGCTCCCAGTCGACAGGGAACTCTGCGACGCGGAAGCCGGCGCGCTGGGCGCGGACGAGCATCTCCGTGTCCCAAAACCAATGGTTGTCTTCTACGTCGTCGCGGAGCGCCTCGAACGCCTCGCGGCTAAAGGCCTTGAAGCCGCACTGGTGGTCGCGGAGGTCAGAGCGGAGGAACAGGCGGACGAGGCCGTTGTAGGCCCGACTCGGCACGCCGCGTTTCCGCGGACGGTCGGCGACGCGGTCGGGCATCCAGCGCGACCCGGTCGCGGCGTCGTACTCGCCGGAGCGGACGTGCTCGACTAGCTCTTCGAGGTGGCGCATGTCCGTGGCGAGGTCCGTGTCGAAGTAGACGAGCGTGTCGCCGCGGGCGGCCTCGAAGGCGCGTTCGAGCGCGCCGCCGCGGCCGAGGCGGTCGTCGCTGTGATAGTGGCGAATCCGGTCGTCCTCGGCGGCCAACCGGTCGGCTATCTCCGGCGTCTCGTCGTCGCAGCCGTCTTCGGCCACGATGACTTCGAAGGCGTCGGCGGGGAGGAACGATTCGAGCGTCTCGACGGTGACGCGGACCGTGTTCTCGATGGTCAGCGCCTCGTTGTAGGCGGGGAGGACGACGCTCACTTCGACGCCGGCCGCGGTCGCGGCGGCCGGGCGTCGTTCTGTCGGGCGACCCATTGTCGTCGTATGGCCGCTATCCGCGTATGAATTTTCTGTCTTGGAACAGGTACGGTCCGTGAGACGGACAGTTCGGAACATTCGGGTGTTCCGTGGTCGCCCCGTTGCGCTCCGGCGTGTCCGACGCGCCCCGACGCGTCCCGACGTGCCTCGCCGCTCCGACTGTCTCCCCGGTTGGTGTGTCCGCGTCGCGTGGGTGTTAGGCGACTGTACCTGCGACGGCTCGGTGGGGCCGCCCCGACGCCCCGATTTCGGTAAAAACCGCAAGACAGCGACGTGTTAAGCTCCCGTACCAAACCCCTGATAGGCGTCTCGTCTCTCTGTGTAGGTATGAGCACGACCGCCTCCGCGACCGCAGTCGAGGGCGAGGTCCTCGACGCCAACCGCAGTCTCTCGGAGAAACAGCGCCGCATCCTCGACTACCTCCGCTCCAACGCCGGGGCGAAGACGTACTTCAAATCCCGACTCATCGCCGACGACCTCGACCTCTCCGCGAAGGAGGTCGGCGCGAACATGCGCCCCATCCTCGACGGCGATTTCGACGTGAGCGTCGAGAAGTGGGGCTACTCCTCGGGTACCACGTGGAAGGTGACCGTCTGAACCCCCGCTGACGCTTCACTCCGGCCCCGCCGCACGCCGTTTCCGGCGTGCACCCCGGCGCGTCCTCCCTCGCGCCACCTCACCCGGAACGCCGTCGTCTCCCACCCTACGTCGTTCCACCCGTTTTTTCCGGTTTTCTCGCGTCCCAGCGCCGCCGCTACGAGTCGGAACGGACACGGAACCGTCACACGGTACAGCGTCAATCGCCCGTCTCGACTGCCGGCCTCGACTCGTCCGACCTCGTCAGGGGTCGAACCGGATGAGTTCGGCCGCGTCGTCGGCGAACGCCGCGGCGTCGGAGCCGAAGGAGTCGGCGTAACGTATCAGGAGCGTGATGACGGTCTCGGGGTTGCGGACCGCGTAGCCGTCCTCGCGCGAGAGGAGGCCCACGGCGTCGAGTTTCTTCGCGTACGTGCTCACCGTCGCCCGCGAGACGCCGAGACGGTCGGCGAGTTCGCTCCCCGTCGCGTCGGGGTCGCGAAGCAGGTGGACGAGCATCCCGCGCGGTGTGTCGCGACGGAGGTAGCCGAGCGCGACCTGCTCGAATTCGGAGAACCGACCGGCGGGGAAAAACCGCTTGTAGTCGCCGTCGCGGCGTACTTCGAGAGTGTCGTCGTCGACGAGGTTCCGGAGGTGGTACTGCGTCTCGCCGGTTCCCAACTGGAGGTCGTCGCGGACCTTCGAGAAATGCGCGCCGGGCGTGGACGCGACGTAGCCGACGATGGCGTCCCGCGCGTCGCTCGACCCGGAGGAGTCGTCCTCGCCGTCGTCGCCGCCCCCGAGGCCCACGAGCGGCGTGGCGGCCCCGAGCGCGGCGAACCGACGGAGGGTCGCGCGCTTGTCTTCGTCTACCCGGCGGTTCGACATCTACTCCCACATACGAGACGGCGCGAAGAAAAGGGCTTCGGCATTTACACCCGTCCGAATCCGGGACGGTCCGCCGACGCGACTATTCGAGGTCCTTCTCGAAGGACATCTCGTTTTCGTCGTCGTTGTCGCCGTCGTCGGCGTCAGTGGCCGGTTGGCCGTTACCCGCGGTGTTCGTGTTCGCCGACTCGTCGGTCGCGGCCGCGTCGCCCTCGCTTTCGGCGACGACCTCGTCGGACGACTTGATGGGTTCTTCTTCCTCGTCGGCCTCGGCGATGACCTCGTCGGGCGACTTGATATCGTTGACCTCCGCGCCAGCCTTGATGGCTTCGGCCTCCTGTTCGAGTTGTTCGACGTCCATCTCGGCGGCCTGGTCTATCTGGCCGAGAATCTCCTCGATGTCGTCGAGCCCGATGAGTTCGCGGGTCTCCTCGTCGAACTGCTTGCTGGAGAGGCCTTCCATGTCCTGTACGTCGGAGCCGGTGAGCTGTTTGCCGTAGCGGCCGACGAGCGACGTGAGCTCCTGCGGGAGGACGAACGTCGTGGACTCGCCCTGACCGATGCGTTCGAGCGTCTCCATCCCTTTGTCGATGATGGCGCGCTCGCCCATCGACTCGGCGGACTTCGCGCGGAGGACGGTCGAGATGGCGTCACCCTGCGCTTCGAGAATCTGCGACTGCTTTTCACCCTGCGCGCGGATGATGTTCGACTGCTTTTCACCCTCCGCGGTCTCGACGGCGGAGCGACGCTCACCCTGCGCTTCGAGAATCATGGCGCGACGACGGCGCTCGGCGGAGGTCTGTTGCTCCATCGCCTGCTGCACGTCGGCGCTGGGGTTGACCTCGCGGACCTCGACGGACTCGACGCGAACGCCCCACTCGTCGGTCGGCTCGTCGAGTTCCTTGCGGATGCGCGCGTTGATTTCCTGCCGTTTGTTGAGCGTGTCGTCGAGTTCCATGTCGCCGAGGACGGCCCGGAGGGTCGTCTGGGCGAGGTTGGAGACGGCGCGCTTGTAGTTGTCGACCTCGAGGAACGCCTTCTTGGCGTCCATCACCTTGATGTAGACGACGGCGTCGGCGGTCACCGGCGAGTTGTCGCGGGTGATGGCTTCCTGCCGAGGCACGTCGAGCGTCTGCGTCCGCATGTCGAACGCGTAGGTCCGAGAGACGAACGGCGGGATGAAGTTGATACCCGGTTCGAGGAGGCGTCGGTACTCCCCGAACACCGTGAGCGCCTTCTTCTCGTAGGCGTCCACGATTTCGACCATCTGGTACACCGTCACGATGGCGAGGACGAGCACGAGGAGGCCGGCGACGACGCCTCCGATGCCCAGCCCCGCCTGGAGGGCAAGTAGGTCCATAAGCCCGCCTTGGGTTGGCAGAATGATAAGTATTCGTGTGGTCCGGCCGTCACGTCGGACGATTTCGGGGGGAATGACGCTCAGTTACTCCGAATTGGGCCGTCGCCGACGGTCAGACACCTTCCGTGCCCTCTCGTTCGAGTTCTTCTTCCCGCTCCGCGGACTCCTCACGTCGCTGCCGCGCCCGCTCGCGGGCGAGTTCGCGGTCGATTTCGTCCTCGCCGGGGCCGACGCCCTCGACAGTCACGACGTTGCCGCCGCCGGGGTCGACGACGATGACCTCGGTTCCCTCTTCCAGTTCGCCGTGGACCGACCGGGCGGCGTAGTAGGGGTTGAAGCCGCCCTCGTCGAGTTTGACCTCGCCGCTGGTCGGCGTGACGCGCTCCGTGACGCGCCCCATCTTGCCCGTCAGGGCGTCCGAGTCACTCGTCTGTCCTTTCCCCTTGCCGCCGTAGATGTCGAGTTCTCGGTAGCCGTAGAGCGCGAGCGCGCCGAAGACGAAGACGAGCAGGCCGAGCACTATCGGGCCTGCGAGCGCCGGGATAAAGAGGCCAACCAGTCCCGCCGCGAGGAGGGCGACGCCGAGGACGACGAAGTGCGCGCCGGGTGCGATAGCCTCCGCGAGCGACAGGCCGAGCCCCGCGAGCACGAGCAACAGCGGGAGCGTCTCGGGACTGACGAGACCGGTCTGTAACGGGAACGGCAGGTATGCCATATCGGCTCTAGGGCCGTCGCCCGATTAAGGATTGAGGGTCAAATTCGTCGCGGGGGTGGCGGTCGGTACGTGATTTCCGTGCCGGGTCGGATTCGCCCGCACTCAGTCGTCGTCGTTGGGGTCGGTCGAGACGGTGTCGTCGTGGACGAACGCCACGGTGTCCTCGTTCGTCGGCTGGACGAGGACGGTCCCGGTGGTCGCGTTCGTCGGCACGGCGAAGACGGTCCAGACGTGCGTGCTCTCGCCGGGCGCGAACAGCGCGCCGCTGTCGAAGCCGGTCGCGTTCGACAGCGGCTGGTGACCGTAGCTGACGCCGTCAGACTCGAACACGAGCGCCGACTGCGGTAGACTCCCCGGCGAGCCGCTCGCGGCCGTCGCATTGAGTCCGACGACGACGAACTGCTCTCCATCCGGCGCGGCGTACGTTTGGTTACCCACCTGAAGCGAGTCGGCCGTCCGCGCGTTCCACCGGGCGACCACGTCGGCCGAGTCGGCGCTCGCGCCCGAGAGCGCGGAGACGGCGACCCCGCTTCCGCCGCCGCTCGACCCGCCGAGCCCGTCTACCATCGGCCCGAGCACTGCGACGGAGCCGAGCGCGAGGACGAGCAACAGGACGGCGACGACGACCACGCGGACGCTCGGCGGCGACCCCGATTTCAGGTCGTCCACCGACGACGGCAGTCTATCCCGGAGCGAGCCGCCCGAGGAGTCGCCGCCACCGTCACCGTCGCCATCGCCGCCGGTGAGTCCGGCGAGGCGTTCGCGCACGGCGTCTATCGGGAGCGACGAAAGCGCTTCTTCGACCGGCTCTGGAAGGTCGAACGGCAGGCCGAACTCGACCTCTGCCGTCTCGAACACGTCGCCGTCGGTGTACTGTTTGACCGTCTGTTCGAGGCCCTCGTCGGCGACGGTCTCGCCGAGTTCGTCGCGGTCGAGCAGCGTCACGTCGTGGTTCGTGGCGAACCCGCGGACCGCGTCGTCGAACTCGCCCTGCGTGGCGACGACGACGGTGTCGATGCCGCGCTTTTTCGCGTGCGCGACGAACCCCTTGACGTGTCCTTTCCCCACCGTCGTCTCGACGGCCGGGAGCACGAGCATGAGCCCCTTCGTCCCGTCGCCGCGCTGCCCCTGTACGAGGTATCGACCTTCGCCTCGGGGCTGGGCGTTCGTTTGCCAGTTCCGTTGCGTCCAGAGGTCCGAGAGGAAGTGGACGAACTTCGTCGGTTCGAGTTCGACGAGTCTCGTCACTGTTCGCGTCCCTCCGGGCCGTCGGGGGCGGGTCGTCGGTCGTGTCCGCGTCGGTCGTGTGTCATCTTATCGCCTCGATGTTCGTCAGCGTCGCAGTCGCCGCGCGGCTAGTCCGGTGAGAACGAGCGCGACGACCGTCAGCCCCGGCGAGAACGGAATTCCAGTGTTCGTTCCGGCGGCGGCCGGTTCCAGCGGCGTCCGCTCGACGACCGGGAACGGCGTCTCAGTTGTCGTTTCCGCAGTCGATTCTGTTGGCGTCGCGGTCGGCGTTGCCGTCGGTGTCGGCGTCTTTGCGCCGGGTTCGAGCCGGACCATCGCGTCGTCGGCAACGATGATGCCGGCCGTCTCGTTGTCGTCCGCAGTCGCGTTGCCGTCGGTGTCGGTACTGCCGTCTCCGGTCCGGTACGGTGCATCGACCGCAACCGAGAAGTTCCCGTCGCGGTCGCGGTCCGCGTAGGCGATGGCGAGCAACTCTGCGTCGACCAACTGCCGGCGGTCGAACTCCACGACGACGTTTCGGTGCGTCCCCGGCGGGAGGTACGCGCTCGTTCCCAGCGGCTCCTCGTCCGCGGTCTCGACGGCGACGAAGCCGCCGACCGAGAGGTTCACCCGGCTGATGGTGACGAACGTCCCGTCGGTCTCCTGGTCGACGAACCGGAGGTTCGCCTCGGAGTCGAGGATGCGCATCGTGTGTTCGGTCTCGTCGCGGTAGTCGCGCACCCAAAGCGGGAACGTGAGCCCGCGGTCCTCGGGCGCGAACGTGAGGTTCTGCGAGACGGTCCGGTTCGCCGTGACCGTCATCGGCACGAGTTTCAAGAACGGCTGGCCGGGGGCGCGCGCCCGGAGTTCGACGACGCTGTTCGGCGCGAGGGTCGTCTCGCCGGTGACGTTCACCCGCAGGGACTCCCACGGGTACACCGTCTCGTTGCGCACCTCGATGGAGACGGTCGGTTCGACGAGTCGCACCCGCGAGCGCGCCGTGATGGTGTCCTCGTCGACGAAGTCGCTGTGGTCGCCGCGGAGCGTCACCTGCAGTTCGTACTCTTCGGTGTCGCCTTCCAGCGGGAGGTCCGCGGTGTCCCAGACGACGAACACCTCGTCGTTCTCGAGGTCGGTGACGACGGTCGTCCCGTTTTCGGGCGTCGCGAGGAACGTCTGCTGTTCTCGGTTCGGCCGGACTTCGAGCTGGTTCAGCGTGATTTCGATGCCGCGTGCGTTCGCGCCGCCGGTCACGTCGTCCGGGTTCAGCGCCGATTCGAGTCCGCTCTCGTTGAGGCGGACGACCGCGAGGTCGCCCTTGGCGACGGTCGTCCGCTCGGTCATCACGCCCCGAATGTCCCCGGGCGACAGCGACGAGTCGGAGTCGTTCAGGCTCGCGGGCGCGACGTTGGTCGTCGCCGACGTGTTCCCGCGCTCCGCGACGTCGAGTTGGCCGATGGCGCGTTCGACGCCGTCGATGGTGACGTTCATCATGTACGTCGCCGGCTCGATCGGCTCCCTGAGTTGGCCGGTGTGGAGCGTCTTGTTGCCGCCACCGGAGACGTACGTCTCGGGCGCGCCGGTCGAGTTGTAGGTGTCGATGGTCAGGGTGGTCGTCCCCGACCCGACGAGAGCGACGGTCAGGTGGTAGCCGTAGCCGTCGCCGCCGATGTGGAGCGTGCCCGGCTGGGAGTGCTGGACACGTATCTCGACGACGTCACCGCGGGTGACGGTGGTAACGTCCTCGCCGAACGACGCGGTCGGCTCGTCGGCGGCGACTGCGGGCGTCGGAACCCAGAGCGCCGCGAGGAGAATCAACGCGGCGACCAACACGGAGGGTGCGCGGACTGCGTAACTCATTTGGTGTGTCCCGGTCGGGGGGTTGACGGTGGTTCCCCTCGGGGTCACATAAATCAACAGTCCCGATTATCAAAACGGAAAGTTGGATGGGTCGGAGTCAGCCCTCATGACGGGTCGCGGTCGGCGCGCCGCGGGGCGGTCAGACCGCGCCCGGGAACACGGTGATGACGATAAGCCCGACCGCGAGGAGGACGCCGAGGAAAACGAACGCGACGTTTTCGGCCCGCGGTGACCCGGGCTCGATGGGGAGTTGTTCGATCTCGGGTTCGTCGTCGATGATGCCGTCGGGACCGACGTCGTCGACGCCGAAGCGCCACTCGCCGTCGCCGTCACCATCGCGGTCGTCTTCGGCCTCGGGAGAGGGTGCGCGGGACATCGAATCGTGGGTAGGTGACGCGGCGGGAAAGGGCTACCGCACTACTGCCGGTTGCCGCGGTCGTGGCTGATGACGTCGCCCTCGTAGACGATGCCGCGCTCGGCGTGGAGCGTGACGGTCGCGCCCTCAGCGATGGTCTTCGGGAGCGGCGCGCCCGACACCATCGGGATGTCGAGTTCGCGCGCGACGAGCGCCGGGTAGCCGGTCATGCCCGCGCGGGCGTCGACGATGCCGGCGAGCTTGTCGGCGTCGCCGTTGAACTCGCCGTCGAACTCGGCCGACAGCGCGAGAATCGCGCCCTCGGGGACGTCCGTGAGGTCGCCGTCCTCGGTGCGGTAGAGGGGGCCGGCGACGCGGCCGCTGACGATTTTCCGGCCCGTTGCGACGGGCTCGGCGGCGACGTGGACCTTGAGCATGTTCGTCGTGTTCGTCCCTTCGAGCTCCGTCATCATGCCGGAGAGGACGACGATGGTGTCGCCGGACTCCGCGACGCCGGCGTCGAGCGCGGCGGTGACGGCGTCGTCCATGACGCCCTCGACGCTCGGGCTGTAGTCGGCGTACTGCGCCGAAACGCCCCACGAGACGGCGAGCTGGCGGCGCGTTCGGTCGTTCGGCGTGACGGCGACGACGGGGACGCCGGGGCGGAACTTCGCGGTCTTCCGGGCGGTGTAACCGGACTCGGAGACGGCGACGACGGCCGCGGCGTTCACGTCGCGGGCGAGGTAGCGCGCCGAGCGAGCCAGCGCCTCGGTGCGGGAGCCCTCGTCGGCGGTCGGGACGCGCTGTTCTTGGCTCTCGTCGTACTCGGGGCTCTCTTCGACTTCCTCGACGATGCGGGACATCGTCTCGACGACGCGGACGGGGTGGTCGCCGACGGCGGTCTCGCCGGAGAGCATCACGGCGTCGGTGCCGTCGAGGACGGCGTTGGCCACGTCGGACGCCTCCGCGCGGGTCGGGCGGCGCGAGCGGACCATCGAGTCGAGCATCTCGGTCGCGGTGATGACCGGCACGCCCGCGGCCTGCGCTTTGCGGATGGTGCGCTTCTGGATGATGGGCACCTCTTCGAGGGGGCACTCGACGCCGAGGTCGCCGCGGGCGACCATCACGCCGTGGGCCGCCTGGATGATTTCGTCGAGGTTGTCGACCGCGCCGGCGCGCTCGATTTTGGCGATGATGGGAATCTCCGCGCCGAGGTTCTCGAGGGTGTCGCTGATGGTGTAGACGTCCTCCGCGTCGCGGATGAACGAGGCGGCGACGTAGTCGACTTCCTTCTCCGCGGCGAGCTTCAGGTTCTCGTAGTCGGAGTCGGTGATGAGGTCGATGTCGAGGTCGACGCCGGGGACGTTCACGCCCTTGCGCGAACTGAGCTTCCCGCCGGAGACGATGGTCGCGTGGACTGAGTCGTCCTCGACACGCTCGACGGTGGCCTCGATGCGGCCGTCGTCGAGGAGGATGGTGTCGCCGGACTCCGCGGCGGTAATGGAGTACGACAGCCCGACTGCCTCGGGCGTGGCGTCGTCGCCCTCGTAGAAGCGGACCTCGCTGCCGGTTTCGAGGTAGATGTCCTCGTCGATGTCGGCGGTTCGTACCTCGGGGCCCTGCAGGTCGAGCATTGCCGCGAGCGGTTCGTCAGTCGCGTCGTCGACGGCGCGGATGCTGTCGATGACGTCGGACCGGTGTTCGACGTTGCCGTGGCTCGCGTTCATCCGGGCGACGCTCATGCCGGCGTCGGCGAGCCCGCGAATCGTCTCTCGGTCGAAGGACGCGGGACCGAGGGTGCAGACGATTTTTGCGTTTCTCATGGCGTCGCCTACGAGTGACTGATAAAAAAGCCCGATGATGAACTCGGTGCCGAGTAACGGGTTCGCATACGTACTCTCTATAGTTCGCCTATCGAACTGACCGCTCGGTCGGCCTCACAGAACTATAATTGTCGTTCGGTAAATTCCGCCGTCGTACCGGACGTAACCGGGATCGCGGAACTCGTTTCTGTCCGTTCCCTCCCGGAGCGTCACGGGTTCGCCCCCGTGCGCTTCCCGAAACGCCGACTGCTGGGCCGGCGCGAGGTTCTGGTACGAGACGGCCCCCTCGCCCTGCGGGAGGTCGTCAACTCGGGTGACGCTCAGTTTCGCCGTCCCGCCTCCACCGCCGAGACAGCCCGTCGAGACGACGAGCGCCACGGCGAGTAGCACGCTGACTCGCATGGGCGGCGCTCCAGCGTCGTCGCTCAAATCGGCTCCGATTGCGACGTGGGATTCGAGCGTCGAACGTCGGGTCAGTTGGAGACGGTCGTCCGGTAGATGCCGCCGTCGTACCGGACGTAGCCGGGGTCGACGAACTCGTTTCTCGCGGCCTCGTTCGGTATCGCTGTCGGTTCGCCGGTTGACACTGCCTCCTCGAACGTCTCGCGCTGGTCGGGGTCGAGGTTGCCGAAGGCGACCGCGCCCTGTCCCTGCGGGAGTTCGTCCACGCGTTCGACGGTCAGGGTACCCGCGCCACCGCCCGTGACCGCGGCGACGACGCCCGCGAACACCGCGAGCGCGACGACGATGCCGACCGCTTCCCGTCTTCCGATTCGCATGGGCGGCGCTCGGGGGTCGGCGCAGTTAGGCGCTGTGGTCCGCGTCTGACACGGGGCTGCGTGGGACGAAAACAGCGCGTCGAAAAATCGGGTCGCGGGCGGTCTCGTATCGGGTCGAAGGCAGTCGCTTACTGAACTTTCGTGCCGGGGACGGCGTCGCCGTGGGTCGTCAGGATGTCGGCCTCGTCGCCCGCGGCCAGCAGCATCCCGTTGGACTCGACGCCGAACAGTTCGGCCTTCTCGAGGTTGGCGACGATGATCACCTTCGACCCGGCGAGCGAGTCGAGGTCGTGAAGCTGTTTGATGCCGGCGACGATTTGGCGCTCTTCGACGCCGATGTCGACGGTGAGCTTGGCGAGTTTGTCCGCGCCGTCGATGCCCTCGGCGGCGACGATTTCGCCCACGCGGATGTCGAGTTCCTGGAAGTCCTCGAAGCTGATGCGGTCGTCGGCGATGGGTTCGAAGTCGATGTCGGCGTCGGTGTCAGCGTCCATATCCTCCTCCGCGTCCTCGTCGGACTCGTCGCTTTCGGATTCCGTCTCGGCCACGCGCGCTTCGAGCTTCTCGTTGAGTTCCTCGACGCGCTCGTCTTCGATTTTCTCGAACAGCGCCTCGGGCTCGCCGAAGGACGCCGGCGGGGCCTCGAAGGCGTCGTCGACGCCGGTGTCGGCCACCGAGCCGTCCTCGCCGAGTTGCTCCCAGAGCGCCTGCATCTTGCCCGGCGCGACGGGGAAGAACAGCACGGCGATGGCCTTCGCAATCTGGACGCAGTCGCGGATGACCTGCGCCGCGGCCTCGGGGTCCTCGTCGGTGAGCTTCCACGGCTCGTTGCGCTGGATGTACTCGTTGCCGAACTGCGCGAGGCGGACGGCGGCGTTGCCGGACTTCCGGACCGAGTAGTCGTTGATGCCAGCTTCGAACTCGTCGATAGCCTCCTGAATGCGGGCTTCGACTTCCTCGGACACGTCGGCGTCGGGCGTCCCCTCGAAGTTGCGGTACGCGAAGAGCATCGACCGGTAGAGGAAGTTGCCGACTGTGCCGACGAGTTCGCTGTTCACGCGGTCTTTGAACTTCGACCACGAGAAGTCCACGTCCTGCTGGAACCCGCCGTTGGTGGCGAGGTAGTACCGAAGCAGGTCGGGGTGGAAGCCCTCGTCGAGGTACTCGTCGGCCCAGACGGCGCGGTTGCGCGAGGTGGAAAAGCCCTTGCCGTTGAGCGTGATGAAGCCGGAGGCCATGACCGCGCGCGGTTCGACGTAGCCCGCGCCGCGGAGCATCGCCGGCCAGAACACGGTGTGGTGCTGGATGATGTCGCGGCCGATGATGTGGACGATGTCTCCGGACTCCTTCCACGCGGCCTCCCAGTCGAACGTGTCGGCGCCGACGCGCTCCGTGTACTGCTTGGTGGAAGAGACGTACTCGATGGGCGCGTCGACCCAGACGTACAGCACGAGGTCGTCACCCTCCTCTCCGGGGTAGTCGATGCCCCAGTCCATGTCGCGGGTGATACACCAGTCCTGCAGTTCGCCCTCGATCCACTCGCGGGGCTGGTTCTGGGCGTTCGAGGTGCCTTCGAGGCGGTCGATGAACTCCTGGAGGTAGTCCTGGAGGTCGGAGACCGCGAAGAACTTGTGCTCGCGCTCGCGGTACTCCGCGGCGTTGCCGGTGAGCGTCGAGGTCGGGGCTTCGATTTCGCCGGGTTCGAGGTGGCGGCCGCACCCCTCGTCGCACTCGTCACCGCGGGCGTGCGCGCCGCAGTACGGACACGCGCCCTCGACGAAGCGGTCGGGGAGCCACTGGTCCGCGTCGGGGTCGTAGGCGACCGGAATCTCCTTCTCGTAGACGTAGCCCTCGGCTTCGAGCGTGCGGACGATTTCCTGTGTCAGTTCGGTGTTCGTCTCGTCGTGAGTGTGGCCGTAGTTGTCGAACTCGATGTTGAAGCGGGGGAACGTCGCCTCGTACTTCTCGTGGTGGCGGAGCGCGAACTCCTCGGGCGTGACGCCCTCCTTCTCGGCGTTGACGGCGACGGGCGTGCCGTGCATGTCCGACCCGCTGACGAAGGCCGTCTGCTGGCCGAGTGCTCGCAGCGAGCGACTGTAGATGTCGCCGCCGACGTACGTTCTGAGGTGGCCGATGTGGAGGTCGCCGTTGGCGTACGGCAGTCCACACGTCACCACCGCTGGGTTCTCCGTGGGGAAGTCCTCGTGACTCATATGTGTCGTGTATCTCGGAAGCGGGCCTAAAGCCCGCCGCTTCGGATGCGTCTGTCTGGCGGTGCGATTCTGCCCCGAGGTTCGCCGGACCCGACCGTCGTCTCACGTTACCGAGGCGACGGCCGAAGGCGGGTCCACCCGCGGCTAAAAGGGAGCGCGCATACGCATGTTGTCGGGGAGACCCGTCGCGGTCACACCGGTACTGAAGCCGAGCGGGCGTATAAATCATCGGGGCCGCTCGGGACCGCCGCACTCGACCGACCGCGGGAGCCCGTGTCGGCGACGCGCCAACACGAGTCACGGAATCGCTATCTCGTCGGCCGACGCCCTGTTCTGCGTGACTACGACCACCGCCTCCTCGCCAGCCCGGAGCGTCGGCTTCGCCGCCGTGTTCGCCGTCCTCCTCGGACTGTTCGTCTCCGGATACGGTCTCCTCCTCGTCCCGCAGTCGCCGCTCGGCGGCGGCTGGATTCTCGCTATCGGCGTCTCGCTCGCGCTCGCCGGGCTCTTCGCAATCGAGTCGGTCGGCCGACGCCTCGGCCTGTCCGCGGCCACGTGCCGGACGTTGTCGCTGTCGTTCGCGGCGCTCGCGGTCGTTCTGTTCGCCGCGTTCGTCGTCGTCAACTACGCGTCCGTCGAGTCGTTCGAAGCGACTTCGGAGACAGCGACGGGCTCAGAAGCGAGCGGCTGACCCGCGCGTGCGCCCCGCTCAGAGGAACGCCAGCGCGGCCTCGATGCCGATGACCGTCACGACGAGTCGGCCGCAGGAGCCGACGAACGTCGCGGCGGCGAACTTGAGGTAGTCGTCTTCGAGGACCGAAAACGCGTAAATCGAGAGCGTGTCGGGGAACCCCGGCACGCAGAGCGCGGCCGCGAGCCCGGCGAAGCCCCAGTTCTGTGCGATTTGGACGGCCTTGCGCTCGGTCCAGCCCATCACGTCGACCGGGAGCCGTTCGAGCGCTCGCTCGACGTAGCCCGACTCCTTCGTCTGTCGGCCGATGTGGAATGCGAAGACGCTCCCGGCGGCTTTGCCCGCGCCGCTGACGAGGATGATGACCGCCAGCTTCGCGCTGTAGGGGAGCCCGAGGTCGAGCGGGGCGGCGAGGACGATTTCGCTCACGCCCGGGAGGGCGAAGGCGATGAGAAACGAGTACGCGAAGATGATGACTAGCCCGACCCAGCCGGTGGCCGTCTCGACCAGCGACGAGAGCCACGAGAAGTCGGGGTACAGACTGAGCGTCAGGTCTGCGAGCGATGCGAACGCGGTGAGAGACACACGAGAGGGTCGAAGCCAGTCGGTTGTAAGTTTTCAGGTTCGGACCGGCTCAGTTGCGCGTCGGGGTCGACCGGAGGTCGTCGAGGTCCGAGAGGAACGCCCGGAGCGACTCGCGGGAGACGTGCGGCATGCAGACGATGCGGAGTTCGCCGCTCGCGGTCCGCGAGATGCGCCAGCCGAGGTCCCGGAGCGACTCGAACTGCCCGTCGGGGACGCTCGCGGCGACCAGCGGGAGGTCCGGTTCGACCGCGTCGTAGCCCCGAGAGCGGAGTTCGTCGTAGAACCACTCGGCGTTCGCCTGCTGGCGCTCGTAGGCGTCGCGGTAGCCGTCGGGCCAGAGTTCGCGCATCGCGGCGGCCGCGGAGGCGACGCCCGCGCCGCTTCGGGTCCCGGTGAGACTCGCCTGCGACGCGGATTCGAGGTACGGCGTATCGACCGCCAGCGAGTCCACGACCGACTTCTCGCGGAACAACAGACCGCCGGCGGGGACGACCGCCTGCCCGTACTTGTGGGGGTCGATGGTCATCGAGTCGATTGGCGCGTGGGCGAACGACCACTCGTGGTCGGTGAAGGGGAGGATGAAGCCGCCCCACGCGGCGTCGACGTGCATCAGCGCGCCGGCGTCGTGGGCGACCGCCGTCAACTCGGAAATCGGGTCGACGCGGCCGAACTCGGTCGTGCCGGCGACGCCGGCCACGAGGACGGTGTGGTCGTCGACGGCCTCGCGGACGGCCGCGACGTTCGCGCGGTAGTCGTCGTCCACGGGCACGATTCGGAGTTCCACGTCGAGCACGTCGGCGGCCTTCTGGAAGCTGAAGTGGATGCTCTCGGGGGCGACGACGTTCGGGTCGTCGTCGCGGGCGTGGTTTCGCGCGGCCCGGATGGCCTGGATGTTGGCCTCGGTCCCGCCGCTTGTCACGTAGCCGTGGGGGGCCGAGAGGCCGGTAATCTCGCCGAGGTACGAGAGTGCGTCTTCTTCGAGGGCGGCGACGGCCTGATAGGTCGCCGGGTCGCCGGGATTGGTGGCAAAGAACCGCTCTGCGGCCTTCCGGGCGGCCGGGTGCGGTCGGGTGCACATCGAAGAGAGGACGCGGTCGAACTCCTGCGGTGCCGCGCGCTGCATGCATCCCACTATAACCACACCCAGTATATCGGTTCCGCTCCGGTGCGCCGCCTCGCCCAGTCGCGGCCGCCGCTACGGAGTCAAGAAAAGACGAAAACGGAGCGGTTCGAGGGCTCTTGTCGGACCTCAGCGGACCGAGTCGAGGAGGAGCCGCTGTTCGACGCGCTTGACCTCGTGTTGCACGTCGCGGACGGCGTCGATGTTGGCCGAGATGGAGCTGACGCCCTTGTCGACGAGGAACTGAACCATCTTGGGCTTCGACCCGGCCTGCCCGCAGATGCTCGTCTTCACGCCGACCTCGCGGCACGTCTCGATGGTGTCGCCGATGAGTTTGAGCACCGCCGGGTGCAGTTCGTCGTAGATGTCGGCGACGTGCTCGTTGTTGCGGTCCACCGCGAGGGTGTACTGCGTCAGGTCGTTCGTACCGAACGAGGCGAAGTCGATGCCGGCGTCGGCGAGCTCTTCGATGCAGAGCGCCGCGGCCGGCGTCTCTATCATGACGCCCCACTCGCGCTTTTCGGGGTCGATGCCGGCCTCGCGCATGTGCTCTTTCGCTCGCAGCACGTCCTCCGCGTCGTTGACGAGCGGGAACATGACTTCGAGGTTGTCGTAGCCCATGTCGAACAGGCGGCGGAACGCCTGCAGTTCGAGGCGGAAGACGCTCGGGTTGTCGAGGCCGCGGCGGATGCCGCGGTAGCCGAGCATCGGGTTGTGTTCGCGCGGCTCGTTCTCGCCGCCTTCGAGCTGTCGGAACTCGTCTGTCGGCGCGTCGAGAGTGCGGACGCGGACCGGCCGCGGGTAGAACTCCTCTGCGGCCTCGCGGACGCCCGAGACGATTTCGTCCACGTAGGCGCGCTCGCCGTTCTGCTCGATGAACCGCTCGGGGGTCTTGCCGAGCGTCAGAACCATGTGCTCGATGCGGAGCAGGCCGACGCCGTCAGCGCCCGTTGCGGCCGCGCGCTCGGCCGCCTCGGGGATGGAGACGTTGACCTTGACCTCGGTCGCGGTCATCGGCTTGACGGGCGTCTTGGGGCGGGCCTCCTCGACGGGCTGGCGCTGTTTCTCCTCGGGCTCTTCGCCCTCGCGGACAGTTCCCTTGTCGCCGTCGATGGTGACGACCTCGCCGTCTTCGAGGGTCTTCGTCCCGTCGCCGGTGCCGACGACCGCGGGCACGCCGAGTTCGCGGGAGACGATGGCCGCGTGGGAGGTCATGCCCCCCTCGTCGGTGACGATGCCGGCGGCGCGCTTCATCGCGGGCACCATGTCCGGCATGGTCATCTCGGTGACGATGATGTCGCCCTCGGCCACCTGGTCGAGGTGGTCGAGCTTGGTGACGATGCGGGCGCGGCCGGAGGCGATGCCGGGACTCGCACCGAGGCCGCGGATGAGCACGTCGTCGCCCGTTGCGGCCGCCCGCGAACGTCCGCTGTCGCTCTCGTCTTCCTCGCCGTCGTCGCCCTCCGCGATGGTCGTAATCGGGCGCGACTGGAGCATGTAGACCTCGCCGTCGTAGACGGCCCACTCGACGTCCTGCGGCGTCTCGTAGTGGTCTTCGACCAGTTCGCCGAGTTCGAGCAGGCGGGACACCTCGTCGTCGGTGAGGACGCGCTCGTGGCGGTGGTCGTTCGGCACGTCGCGCATGACGGTCTCGCCGGTTTCCTCGTCGCGGACGCACATCGTCTTCTTGTCCGCGATGGTCGCCGTCTCGACCTCGCCGGTCTCGCGGCTGATGACGTAGTTGTCGGGCGAGACGGTGCCGGAGACGACGGCTTCGCCCAGACCCCACGCCGCCTCGATGATAATCTCCTTTTTCCCGGTCGAGGGGTGGCGGGTGAACATCACGCCGGACTTCTCGGCGTCGACCATCTGCTGGACGACCACCGCGATGTCGACCTTGTCGTGGGGGAAGCCCTTCCGGTTGCGGTAGTAGATGGCGCGCTCGGAGAACAGCGAGGCCCAGCACTCCTTGACGCGGTCGAGGAGGTCCTCCTCGGTGATGTTGAGGAAGGTCTCCTGTTGGCCCGCGAAGGAGGCGTCAGGCAGGTCCTCGGCTGTCGCGGACGACCGGACGGCGACGAAGGCGTCGCCCTCGCCGACGCTCCGGTAGGCGTCGAGGATTTCTTCCCGCACGTCGTCCGGCATCGGCGTCTCCATGATGAGGTCGTGAGCCGCCTCGTGGGCCGCCTGCAGCGCCGCGGAGTCCTCGTGGTCGACCTCGACCGCGGCGAACAGCTCGTCGTCGATGCCCGCGTCCTCGATGAACGCGCGGTACGTGCTCGCCGTCACGACGAATCCCGGCGGGACGGGAAGCCCCGCACCGGTTAGTTCGCCCAGCGACGCGCCTTTCCCACCGACCAGGTCGAGGTCGTCAGCCCGTACGTCGTCCAGCCAGACTACAGCCATGTGATGTTCGTATGGTCCCGTACCCCGATAAAGAAGTTTGCGAACGAAACAAGTATGAATGAAAACTCACTCGAAGGCGAGTATGAAATTGCGGCGTCGACCCGGAAACAGCCGTTCTCAGGACTCTCGCCGCGCCCGTCCGTGTTCCTCGCAGAGGATTTCGCCGGTGTCGGGGTCGAGGTAGAACGGCGACCCTGCTTCGACCGGCTTTCCGCAGACCGCACAGCCGTCGTCGTGCCGGAGGAAGTACTTCCCGTCCGCGCGGCCCGTCTCCAGTCGCCCGGCGGCGACGGCCGGTCGCGTCAGTCCCTCGCCGATTTGCGTGCGCTCCGCGCTGTCGGCCTCCTCGAAGCGAATCGGTCGCATACCGACGCTTGGGCCGCCGGCGGCAAATCGGTACGGGCAGCGAGGGGTTCATAATCGCTCGTCCCGTGATTTCTAGCGTGCTTCCGGAGTGGGTCTTTCTGCTCCCGCCGTGGCTCATCGTCGGCCTCGCCGCGGGCGCGGTCGCCTCCGTCGTCGTCGCCGGCGTCTTCGTCGTCGGCGGTCGTGTCTTCCCGGAGCGGCGGGTCTCCCGCGGCCCCCGCGTCGACGGGACGGGCCGCCGCCGCCACGAAATCCGCGACTACCTCACCTCCATCGACGAGCGGTTCGTCGAGGACCGCCCGGTCCGCGGCGAGACGGTTGCGTTCTTCCTCCCCGACCGCGGCGTCGCCATCACCTTCGACGCGCAGGCGTTTTTCCGCCTCGAACGCGCCGGCGTCTACGCCGTCCTCTGCGAACACGAGATGCCCGGCGGCCAACTCGGGCGACGGCTCCCCTTCGACGTGCCGGACATCGAGCCCGAACTGGCCGACCTCGACGACCCCGTTTCGGCCGCGTTCGACCGACTCGACCTCCCCGCGAACGCCTCCTCGGACGCCGTCAGAGACGCCTATCGAGCGCGGGTGAAAGACGTGCATCCCGACCACGGCGGCGACAGAGAGCGGTTCCGCGAGCTACGGGAGGCGTACACGATGGCGCGAGAACACGCCGAGAGCTAAGCGGCGACCTCGAATTGAAAAACCGAAACCGGCGCGGAGCTACGGCTCCGTCACTTCGAACAGCACGCCCGCGTCGCGGAGCGCGTCGGTCACGCGCCCGGCGGTGTCGGTGCTGGCGACGACCGCGGCGTCGAGTCCGCGGGCCGCGGCGTCGGCGGCGACCTCGCCCGGCGCGAACCACGTCTTCACGTCGACCTCCGCGTGGCGGCAGGCGACGACGGCCTCGACGCCCGCGGCGACGACGATGTCGGCCTCGTCGCACGCCGCCGCGAGCGCGTCCGAGTCGACCGCGTCGGACTCGGCGAGTCGCGCGGGCGGCACCTGCAGCACGCGGACCGAGCCGGGCTCCATCTCGATGACGCCCTCGAAGCCGGTGACGCTGGCCGCGTCGCCCGCTTCGGCGTCGGTGGTGGCGACGCCGATGGCCGGGCCGTCGTCGCCGGGCGTGGCGTGGAGCAGGCCGTCGCGGAGCGACAGGGTCACCGTGTCGCCGGCCGCCACGTCGTCGGTGACGATTGCGGCGTCCTCGTTGACGCTCTCCAGCACGTCGTCGGTGACGTGTTCGGCGAACCGCTGGAGGGCGCGTGCCTCCTGAAACAGCCAGTCGACGCCCTCTTTCGTCACGCGGTAGCGCGACCGGCCCTGCTTTTCGACGAGCCCGTCTTCGACGAGGTCGCGGATGTACTCGGAGACCGCCTGACTCGTCACCCCGACCGCCTCGGCGATTTCGCCCTGACTCACCGCCGGCTGTCGGTCGGCTATCTCGGCGAGGATGCGAAAGCGGGTCGCGGTGCGCTTGTCCTCCAGTGCGCCGCTCATGTGCCGAACGTGGGACGCACCGACTAAAAAGGCCCCTGCTCCGGCGGCGGCACCGGCCCCGCCTTTGCTGGCCTCTCGCCGCCCCTTGGTGCGGCGCTCGCCTCCGGTGGAGATTTGTCTTCGAGGGCCGTCCACTCGGTCGTGACACGCGTCTCCGTCCGCGAGCGCGCTCTCTTTCTCCCCGACGCCGACGCGCTCGTCCTCGCGGACCTGCACGTCGGCCGAGCGGACGCCTCGGCGGTCGATTTTCCGCTCGGCGAGGGACCCGACCTCGCGGAGCGCCTGCACACCTACTGCGTCGAGTTCGCCCCCCGCGAAGTCGTCTTCGCCGGCGACGTGCTCCACCGGTTCGACCGCGTCTCGGACCGCCACGTTGCGGCCCTCGAAACCCTCGCGGAGACGTGCGACGACGCCGGTGCCGACCCGGTGTTCGTCGCCGGCAACCACGACACGATGCTCGCGGAGGGCTGGTCGGGCGACGTGCACGACGAGTACCGCCTCGCCGACGGGACGCTCGTCTGTCACGGCCACCGCGAACCCGACGGCGACGCCGACCGCTACGTCGTCGGCCACGACCATCCGACGCTCTCCATCGAGGGTCGGCGGCGGCCCTGCGTCCTCTACGGCCCCGACGCCTACCGCGGCGGCGACGTGCTGATGCTCCCGGCGTTCACCCGCTTCGCGGCCGGGGTCGAAGTCAACCGGATGCGCGCGTCCGACTTCCAGTCGCCGCTCGTCACCGACGCCGACGACTTCAGGCCGCTCGTCCGCGACGTGGAGGCGGCCGAGACGCTCACGTTCCCGCCGCTGGGGAAGCTACGACGCTTGCTCTGACTGTCGAAGTAGGCGGTGAATGGAAAACGACGGCGAAGCGCGCGATTACGAGAGGTCGTCGCGGACGGCGTCGGCGGCATCCTTCCCGCTCCGCATCGCGCCCTGAATCGACGACCACGTGGTGTAGTCGCCGGCGAGGTACGCGCGACCGGGAGCGTCGCGGGCGTCCGGGAGCGACTCGTGGACCCCCGGTGGCTGGGCGAACTGCGCGAAGGAGATGTAGTCGGTGTGGAGCAGTTCGAGGTCGTCGAAGTAGCGCTCGGGGTACCACGCTTCGAGCGTCCGGCGGGTCTTCTCGAACAGTTCCTCCTCGGACTCGTCCTGCGCGGTCGCGCCGAGGAACGTCGCGTTCAGGAGTTCCGTTCCCTGCGGGGCGTACTCCGGCGCGACGGTCGAAAGCGGGACGACTGTGTTGGGGTCGGGGCTCGGCGCGTTGAGCATGATGCGCTTGCCCGCGTCGAGGCCGCTCCCGCTCGGAAGCGTGTAGTACTGGGTGACACAGCCGTGTGCCTCGGTCGGAATCGACCCGACGCCGGTCAGGCGGCGCGCCTCCTTGGGGTCTGTGGCGACAACGACCGCGTCGGCTTCGATTGACTCGCGGCCCGTGGTGACGACCGCCCCGTCGCCGTCGGACTGGACCGACTCGACGCGCTCGCCGAGGCGGACGGTCGCACCCTCGTCGCGGGCGGCGTCGGCGAGTTGCTCGGGAACCGCTTGCATCCCCGCCGCGGGGACTGCGGTGCTCCCCGTCGAGAGCATCTTGAACGTGTACTCGAACACCCGCTTCGACGAGGAGAGCGAGCGGTCGAGCGTGATGCCGCCGTAGAAGGGCGCGACGAAGTGCTCGATGTAGTCCTCGGAGAAGCCCCAGTCGCGGAGGTACGACCGGATGCTTCGGTCCGCCGAGGCGAAGATTCCCTCCTCGTCGCGGCTGCTCACGTCCTGTCTGAGCGCCAGCGTCCGAAGCTTGTCGCTCGTCGTCACCTCGGGGTTGCGGACGGACTCGAACAGACTCCCGATGTCGCGGAGGGGGTCAGAGAGCACCGCGCGTCTGCTTGGCCGGCAGATGGTCGCGCCGGGCGTGAACCGCCGGAGGTCGAGGGCGTCGAGGTCGAGTTCCCGCCGGACCGCGGGGTAGTCGGTGAAGAGGACCTGAAACCCGCGGTCGAGCGTGAAGCCGTCTTTCGTTCGGGTCCGGACCCGCCCGCCGACGTCGTCGCGCCGCTCCACGACGGTCACGTCGGCCCCGTCGGCGGCGAGGTGTCGCGCGGCGACGAGGCCCGCGAGGCCCGCGCCGACGACCGCGATGTGGCTATCGTCCATATCTCGTCTCTCGGACGGGCGACACAAAGCCGCTACGGGTGGCGGCCATCGACCGACGAGAAGGGCTTAGTCCCTCCCCCCGTAAGCCCCGGCTATGCAGATGTCCGACACCTTCTCCGGGCTGGTGTGCACGGAGACCGGCGACGAGTACGACGCGGACGCAACCGGCGTGAGCGACGCCGACGCGCCGCTTGACCCCACCTACGACCTCGACGCGGTCGAGTGGGACGCCGAGACGCTCGCCGAGCGCCCCTTCGACACGATGTGGCGCTACCGCGAACTGCTCCCATTCGCGGAGCCGGTGACGGCCAACGAGGGCGCGACGCCCCTCGTCGCGGCCGACGCGCTCGGCGAGGAGGCCGGCGTCGGGTCGCTCCTCATCAAGGACGAGGGCCGCAACCCGACCGGGACGTTCCTCGACCGCGGCTTCTCGCTCGCCGTCACCGCCGCGCGCGAGGCCGACGCCGAGGTCGTCGCGCACGCCTCGCCCGGCAACGGCGCGCAGTCCGCGGCCTCCTACGCGGGCCTCGTGGACGCACGGTCCTACGGCTTCGTCCCCTCGCGGACGCCGTTCCCGAACAAGGCCATGGTGAACGTCCACGGCGGCCAGATGAAGGTCGTCGGCGGGCGCTACCCTGACGCCCTCTCCGCGCTCCACGAACAGCTCAAGAGCGACTGGTACTCCCTGCAGGAGTTCGACAACCCCTACCGCCACGACGGCGCGAAGACCATCGCCTACGAGGTCGCAGAGCGCCTCGACTGGTCGGTCCCCGACTGGGTCGTCGTCCCCGTCTCGACCGGCGAACTCGCCTACGGCGTCTACAAGGGCTTTTCCGACCTCGTCGAACTCGGACTGGTCGAGTCGGTGCCCAAACTCGTTGCCGCGCAGCCGGTCGGCTGTTCGCCGGTCACCACCGCATGGGAGGCCGACAGCGACGCCCACGAGGCGTGGAACCAGCCGGACACCATCGTCGGCGAACTGGAGATTCCGGACCCCGCGGGCGGGTCGCTCGCGCTCCGCGCCGTCCGCGAGTCCGGCGGCGCGGCTGTCGCCGTCAGCGACGACGACGCGCTCGAATCCGCCGTCACCGCCGCCCAGACCGCGGGCGTCGAAGTCGGCCCCGCGGGCGGCGTCGCGCTCGCCGGCGCGTGGGAACTCGCAGACGAGTTCGACGAGGGCGACACGGTCGTCGTCGTCAACACCGAGTCCGGGACGAAGAACGCCGACATCCTCCGCAGTCATCTGATGGGACAGGGCGTCTAAGCGGTCGATTCGGCCGGCTGGGCCCCGTTCGAACTCGCTCGTTATCTCCATCAGACTTTTACTTTAGACGCATCTAATCCGTGGTATGTTGAGCGACGTGATGGAGGACTATCTGAAGGCTATCTACACGCTCCAGATGGAGCAGGGACCGCCGGTTTCGACCTCCGACATCGCGGAGTACCTCGGGAAGACGCCGCCGACCGTGACGAGCATGGTCGGCAAGCTCGAAGACCGCGGGCTGGTCGACCGCGAGAAGTACAAAGGCGTCGAACTGACCACGGAAGGCGAGACCGTCGCGCTCGAAGTCCTCCGACATCACCGCCTCTTGGAGGCGTATCTCACGGAGCACCTCGACTACTCGTGGAGCGAGGTCCACGACGAGGCCGACGCGCTCGAGCACCACATCAGCGAGGAGTTCGAAAAGCGGGTCGCGGCCGCCCTCGGCGAACCCGAGGTCGACCCCCACGGCGACCCCATCCCGAGCGCCGACCTCACGCCGCCGGACTCCTCGGGCCTGTCGGCGCTTTCCGAGTGCGAGGTCGGCGACCGCCTCGTGGTCGCCCGCGTCAGCGACCGCGACCCCGCGGAGTTAGAGTACCTCTCTGAGGCCGGCGTCACGCCCGGGACGACCATCGAAGTGACCGACATCGCCCCCTTCGGGATGGTAACCGTGCGCGTCGGCGACGACGGTCGCGAGCAGAGCCTCCCGGAGTCCGTGGCCCGAACGATTCGCGTCCGCCCGCCCGACGAGCCGAGTAGCGAGGAGGTGTCGCCGGCGTGACCGGCTGGTGGGAGATTCTCGTCATCGCCCTCGTCTCCCAACTTGCGGTCCTGCCGGGCGAGAAGGTCCAGTTCATCATCGCCGGCCTCTCGACTCGCTTCGACCCGAAGGTCGTCGTCGCGGCCGCGGGGTCGGCGTTCGCACTCTGGACGGCCCTCGAAATCATGCTCGGGCAGGCGCTCAAGAGCGCGCTCCCGCCGGCCGCGCTCGACGCCATCACCGCCGTCCTGTTCGCCACGTTCGCGGTGTTGCTCTATCGCTCCGCGCCCGACGCGTCCGCGGAGAGCGGGGCCGCGACCACCGACGGCGGCGTCTCCGCGTTCGACGACACGCTGACGGTGTTCGGCCGCGAGCTATCGACGCAGGGCTTCGGCGGTTTCCTGCCCATATTCGCCATGATGGCCGTGGGCGAGTTCGGCGACAAGACCCAGTTCGTCACCATCGGGCTGGCCGTGCAGTACGGCGCGACCTCGGCCATCTGGGTGGGCGAGATGCTCGCCATCATCCCCGTGAGCATCGCCAACGCGTACTTCTTCCACCGCTTCTCGGGCCGGGTCGACACGCGCAAGGCGTACCTCGGCGCGGCCGCCCTGTTCGGCTTCTTCGCCTTCGACACCCTGCTCGCCATCGGGACCGGCTTCTCCATCTGGGAGACGCTCGTCGGCACCGTCAGCGACGCGGTCCTCGCGCTGGTCTGAGGTCTCCCCCGGTCGCGCCGTGACCGGTTCGAACCCCCAACGCCGTCGCTTCCGCGCCATTTTTCACGGCATCGCGCCCAAGAGAGAGCCATGTCTACCCTCCTTCCGTCCCTGGGTGCCGGGTTGGTGTTCGGGCTGGCGCTCGCCGCACCGCCCGGTCCGATGAACGCCGTCATCGCCGAGGAGAGCGTCGTCCGCGGGTGGACCGCGGGCGCTCGCGCCGGCCTCGGCGCGATGAGCGCCGACGCGCTGTTTTTCGTCCTCGCGGCGCTCGGTCTCGTCGCGTTCGTCGAGCAGTTCCCGACGGCGCAGGCCGTCATGGTCGGTGCCGGGGGCGTCCTCATGCTCTATTTCGCCTACGGCGCGGCACAGGAGATGGACACCACGTTCCGCGAGGCCGCCGCCCCCGACGAGGACAGCGCCGGCTTCACGAAGGCGTTCGTGCTCGCGCTGACGAACCCCTATCAGATTCTGTTCTGGCTCACTATCGGCGTCGGCCTGCTCGAAACCGGGACCGTCGACGTGCTCGCCCACACGCCCTATCTCGGCGCGTCGCTGTCGAACCTGCTCATCGTCGAGACGGGCAGTCCGGCGCTCATCCTCGGCTTCTTCGGCGGCATCGCGGTCTGGGTAACCGGCTTCCCCGCGGCGCTCGTCGCGGCCGAACAACGCGTCGACTCCTTCGCGCCCGTCGTCGCCGCCGTCAGCGCCGTCGTTCTCGGCGGGTTCGGTGTCGTCTTCATCTGGGACGCGGTGCAGTCGCTCGTGCTCTGACGCGCGGAAAAAATGAGTTTCTGAGCCGCTACATGTCGCCGACGATGTCGTCGGCAATCGTGTTCAGGTAGTTGCTGTGGTCGTCGCCGACCTGTCCCTCAACGTCGTGGTCGGTGTAGTTCCCGGGCGGCGTGTCGCCGTCTTCGAGGCCCGTCTCGCCGAGTGCCTGGTCGAACTCGATGGTGTTGTACACCCACTGCAGCACGTCGTCGGCCTCGTTGTAGTAGTTGTGAACGTGGCCGGTTCGGTCGCGGATGGCCTCGTAGGTGGCCCGCCCTTCTTCCTCCCCGGGAACTTCGTTGTCGGTCGCGGCCCCGAACGGGTGGACGGTCGCCACCTCGTGGCCCGGGTCGGTCCAGTCGCTTCGGCCGTCGAGGGTTCGGAGCGCGCTGAAGACGACCTGCGCGCCGAGCGAGTGGCTGGCGAATCGGAGGGTCGCACCCGGGCAGGCCGCCTTGAGGTCGACGGCGAACTGCGCGAGTTTGCGGCCGTTCGCCTGGGCGATGTCCTGCGACTCGCCCCAGCCGTAGTCCCAGCCGCCGCCCTTGTCGTTGTCCCACGTGTAGCCGACGACCGTCCCGCCGTAGCCGGCGGCGGAGAGTTCGGCGTCGGCCGTCGCTATCTTGTCGAGGGCGGCCGCCTCGGGGTCGTCGCCGTCCTTGTCCCAGCCGTGGACGAACACGGTCAGGTCGGAGGCGCATCCGGCGTCGACGCCGGGCACGTCGCCGGAGGTGTCGTAGCCGCGGGCGGTGTGACCGGACGCGAGCGACCCGTCGTCGTCGAAGTGGTCGCGCGTCGAGACGTGGGGGACCGACGCGGCGGCCGCGGGACCGCTTCCGAGGGCCGCGAGTCCGGAGAGCGCTGCTGCTGTCGTCGCGAGAAACTGCCGTCTGTGTGCCATGGGTTGTCTACCCGCGCGTCTGCGGGTGTCTTTCGTGCGAAGCGGAACGTGATAAATCAAACTACGGTTCGGTACGTTGAGGTATTGTCCCACGAGGCGACCGAAACCGGGCGACAGTCTCGCGGTCGGGGTGGCCGAGCCGGCGGGGTTCGGGCCACCGAGACGAGAAACACTATGAACCGCCGTGGCCGATTTCCGCGTATGTTCGACAAATCGACGTGGATAAAGCTGCCCCGGAGCGTGCTTCAGGGCCACGGCGTGCTCGACGACCTCTCGGCCGCGGTCGACGAGTTGTACCTCTCTGGCAACCCGTTTCTCGTCACGAGCCCGTCGCCGAACCGCATCGCCGGCGACCGGGTTCGCGAGCAGTTCGACGACATCGATTCGGTCTCCTTGGACCGCGCGAGCTTCGAGTCGGTCGAGCGCGTCGTCGACGCGGCCCGCGAGGCCGACGCGGGCTACCTCATCGCCCTCGGCGGCGGCAAGCCCATCGACGTGGCGAAGATGGCCTCCGACCGCCTCGACTGCGGCTTCATCTCGGTCCCGACGGCGGCGAGCCACGACGGCATCGTCTCGGGCCGGTCGTCGATTCCCGAGGGCGACACCCGCCACTCGGTCGCCGCCGACCCGCCGCTCGCGGTCGTCGCAGACACGGAACTGCTCGCGGAGGCCCCGTGGGAACTCACGACCGCCGGCTGCGCCGACATCATCTCGAACTACACCGCGGTCAAAGACTGGGAGCTGGCCCACCGCCTGAAGAACGTCGAGTACTCCGAGTACGCGGGCGCGCTCTCGCAGATGACCGCCGAGATGCTCGTCGGGAGCGCCGACTCCATCAAACCGGGGCTCGAAGAGTCCGCGTGGATCGTGACGAAGGCGCTCGTCTCCTCGGGCGTCGCCATGTCCATCGCCGGCTCCTCGCGGCCCGCGTCGGGCGCGGAACACCTCTTTTCGCACCAGCTCGACCGCATCGCCCCCGGGAGCGCCCTCCACGGCCACCAAGTCGGCGTCGGCTCCATCATGACCGAGTACTTCCACAGCGGCGCGCGCGGCGAGTGGACCGACATCCGCGACGCTCTCTCGACGATGGGCGCGCCGACGACGGCGGACGAACTCGGCATCGACGACGAGACGATTATCGAGGCGCTCACGACCGCCCACGAGATTCGCGACCGCTACACGATTCTCGGCAACGGCGTCAGCGAGGAGGCGGCCATCGAGGCCGCGACCATCACCGGCGTCATCTAAGCCCTCCTTTTTACGCCTCGGGTCGCGGAGCGACCACTCGGCACAAAAACCTGGAGGGAAAAAGCCACGAGACTCGGCCTCCGGCCTCGCTCGTGGTACCGCGCTTTCGTGTCACACGACGTGGTGCTCTCCGAACTCCGTGACACGAGGTTTCGACCGAAGCAAGTCGACTTCGCACAGTCGCTGGGTTGAGTCGAGTCTCGGTAGTACCATTCTCAAACGCCGTCCGGAACCCGAAGACGGAATACGCCGTCTTCCCAACCCCCGCCCATGGCAACTGCGAGCGCAGACAACCCCCTGAAGGAACACCCCGCGGCCGCGACCGCCGTCCTCTCGGTCGTCGGGTACGCCCTCGTCATCGGGACCTTCCTCGGCGTCGTCCCCGGCAGGGTCTTTCCCGACCTGTCGCTCCCACAGGTGAACCTCCTCTCGGACGCCATCGCCGTCGTGAACACGGTGAACGTCCTCGTCATCGCGGCGGGGTGGCGCTGGATTCGCCGCAACGAGGTCCGGAAGCACGCGGCCGCGATGGTCACGTCGTTCGGCCTCATCCTCGTCTTCCTCGTGATGTACCTCACGAAAATCGGCGGCGGCGGCACCAAGGAGTTCGTCGGCCCCGCGTTCGCGTACTACCCGTATCTGGCGATGCTGGCGATTCACATCATCCTCTCTATCGTCTCGGTGCCGGTCGTCCTCTACGCGCTCATCCTCGGGATAACCCACTCCGAGCGCGAACTCCGGACCGAGACGCCCCACCGGAAGGTCGGCCGTATCGCGGCGGGCGCGTGGCTCGTCTCGCTCGCCCTCGGGGTCGTGACGTACCTGCTTCTCAACCACATCTACAGTTGGGAGTACACGGTCACCGCCGTCGAGTCCGCGGGCGCGCTCGTCGCCCCCGCCGTCGGGTTCTGAATCGCGTCGCCGGACCGCGCCCCGTTCCCTCGACGCTCCGGCGGCCGCCCGCGTCGCGTCCTCGAAAACTGTGGATTTTTATTGCGCGGCGTAGTGGCGGCGAATATGCGAGTCGCGCTCGTCTCGATGTACACGACGCACCACGAGGAGACGGGAGCGACCAGACGGCTCCGACGGACGGCCGAACTCCTCGCCGAGCGCGACCACGAGGTCACGGTGCTCTGTGCGAAGTGGTGGGACGGCGACGTTGTCGAGTTCAAACAGGACGAGGTGACCTATCACCGCGTGACCGACGCGCCCTCCGTCGGCGGCTTCGCCTCCCGCGTTCCCTTCGCCCTCCGCGAGGTTTCTCCCGACGTGATTCAGGTCGCGAGCTACCCGCCGTCGCACGTCGCGGCGGTCAGGACCGCGGCGCGGTTCCTCCGGACGCCGGTCGTCGCCGACTGGTGGTCCCGCGACGACCGCGGCGGCTCGCGGGCCTACCGGCGGGCGGCGAAGGCCCCGAACGCCGTCTTGGTCCCCTCCGAGATGGTCCGCACGCAGGTCCGCGAACTCGGCGCGTCGGTCGACGCGACCCACCTCGTCCCCGAACCGATTAGCATGGACCTCGTCCGGAGCGCCGACGCCGAGGAGCGCGCGGACGTGGTGTACGCCCGCGACCTCGACGAGCACGCGAACGTCGAGAGCTTCCTCCTCGCGCTCGCGGAACTCCGAGACAAGGACTGGTCCGCCGCCGTCATCGGCGACGGCCCGGAGCGCTCGACGGCCGAACAGACCGCCCGCGACCTCCGCATCGACGACCGCGTGGAGTTCCTCGGCGAACTCCCCGCGGACGAGGCGGTACCCATCATGAAGGGCGCGCACGTCTTCGCGCAGACGGCGACGGTCGAACCTTTCGCGACGAATCTGCTGTGGGCGCTCGCCTGCGGTTGTGTCTCCATCGTCGAGTATCAGGCCCGCTCGTCGGCCCACGAACTCGTCGAGGGCCGTGAGCGCGGGTCGCTCGTCACGAGTCCGCAGGAACTCGCGGACGAAATCGTCGCCGCCCGCAGGTACGACCACGAGACGGTCGACGACGACTTCGCGAGCTACGACTACCGGCGTGTCATCGAACAGTACGAGTCGGTGTACGAGACCGAGCGCGACGACTACGGCTTCTTCTGACTCGGCCACCGTGCCGGCGGCTGTCGCGGCGGCCGAGGCGGCGAGTGCGGCCGCTCGCGACTGGTAAAAATCGAGAGGAGTGACGACCGCGTCAGTCCTGAACGTCGTAGTCGCCGCCGTACTTCATGAAAAAGTACGCGAGGCCGAGCGTCGCGACCATCGCGAACGTCGTCGCCACGCCGAGGGACTTCGCGCTGTCCGGAACCTGCGGGAGGTTCGAACCGCCGCCACCGCCGGTGGTGACGGTCGGCACGTCGCCGCCGACGGCGACCGCGCCGAGCATGCCGAGCGCCTCGTGGGGCGCGCAGTGGTACTTCGTGATGCCCGCGTCGCCCTCTTCGAAGGTGTACTCGTAGGTGCTGCCGGCCTCGGAGACGGCCGCGCCGGAGTCGAGCGACGCGCCCTCGCTCGCGACGACGTTGTGTCCGCCGCCTTCGCCGGTCCACTCCCACGTCACGGTCGTTCCAGTGTCTATCCAGACGCCAGCCGGGGCGAACGCGAGTGCGCCGCCGTTACCTTCTGCGCCCACTTCGATGGTGACCTCGCTCTGGCCACGGAGGTCTTCGATGCCTCCGTCGATGCCGTCGAGGTAGCCGCCGAAGTCTGGTTCTTCCGTCTGCGCCGCGGCCGTGCCGGAAGTGGCGGCGACCGCCGCGCCGCCAGCGGCCGCCCCGAGGAACGCCCGCCGAGACATATCCGCGTTGCCGTCGGTCATGTCCGCCGCTTGGTGTGGGCCTGTAGTGAATACTTTGGTTCTCGTCCGCCGGTCGGGGGTGCCGCGCCTCGATATAGGGGGGTGTCCACCCGATGTCGGGCGCGCCGCTGGGGGTCGCCTCCCGTGGTCGTCTTCGGGGGTCGCTTACAGCGTGTAGTCGAACTCGCCCGTCTCGCTCTCCAAGAACGCCGTCAGGAGGTCGATGTAGGCGACCACGTCGTCCTCGTGGACGCTCTCGGTGACGGTGTGGAGGTAGCGCGTCGGCATCGAAATCGCGCCGACGGGCTTCGCGCCGTAACTGTTCTGGAAGCCGCCAGTGTCGGTGCCGCCCGCGGGGAGCAGTTCCATCTGGTAGGCGATGTCGTTGTCCTCGGCCACGGCGCGGAGGCGGCGGTGGACCTTCGGGTTGGCGATGGCGCTTGAGTCCTTGAGCTTGATGCCCGCGCCCTCGCCGAGTTTCGTGACGTGGTCCGCGGGGTCGAAGCCGGGCACGTCGTTGGCGACGGTGGTGTCGAGACCGAGTGCGAGGTCTGGGTCGAGGTCGACGCCGAGCGCCTGCGCGCCGCGGAGGCCGACTTCCTCTTGGACCGTCGCGGCGAAGTGGACGGTCACCTCGGGGTTCTCGATGCGCCGGGCGGCCTCCAGCATGGCGAACAGGCAGACGCGGTCGTCGATGGCCTTGCCCGTCACGTGGTTCCCCATGCGGACGGTCGTCTGTTCCATCGTCACGAGGTCGCCGACGGAGACGGTCTCCTCGACGGTCTCGGCGGGCAGGCCGAGGTCGACGTACACGTCCTCGACCTTCGGCTCCTTCTTTTTCTGCTCTTCAGTCAGCGTGTGCGGGGGAACAGAGCCGATGACGCCGGTGAGGTCCTCGTCTTCGGCGTGGACGGTCACGCGCTGGGCCTTCAGGACGCGGGGGTCCCAGCCGCCGAGGGCGTCGAGTTGCAGGAAGCCCTCGTCGTTGACGTGGCGGACCATGAAGCCGATTTCGTCCATGTGGGCGGCGACGGCGACCTCGTAGTCGCCCTCGCCCTCGATGGTGCCGACGACGTTGCCCATCGCGTCGACCCGGACGGTGTCTGTCGTCTCTTCGAGGTCCTCGCGGACGAGCGCGCGGATTCGGTCCTCGTAGCCGGGGACGCCGCTGGTCTCCGTGAGCTGCTTCAGGCGGTCGAAGTCGAAGTCCATGCGAGTGCATGAATTGCCGTTGTAGATAAGTCCATCAGTCCCGGGCGACCGTGCCGACACTCGACCGCCCGCCGCGCCGTCTCGCAAAGAACTCTAAATATATTCATTATTGTTCCGGAACCCTTTTCCACCTCTCTACGTAGGTACACGGTATGTCCGACACCGAATCTCAGCTCCGCGAGCAGTTCATGGACGCCTTCGCGAACGCCGACTTCCCCGTGAAGAACCAGATGTCTCTCGTCCCCGCGCTCCCGAACGGTCCGGGCACGAAGTTCAAGGCCGACGACGTGACCATCACGGCGATGGAGCTGGCCGCCAAGCTCGGCAAGCACCAGGACTTCCCGTACGAGGACCCCGAGAGCCTCGTCGACGACATCATCGCCGGCCTCAAGGCCGAAGACATGATCTGAGTTCGGTCGTCGCGTGACCGAGACGAAACGCGCGCTCTGGGACCGCTTCGTCGACCGGTTCGTCGGCGCCGCGGACCCGATTTCACTTTTCGAGACCGACGCCGACGGGACCGTCGAGACCATCGCGTACGGCCGTTCCGGCCGGCGGACACTCTGCCGCGGCGAGCGCATGGAGCGGCGACTCCGCGAGGCCGGCGGCCGCGTCGTCGCCGACTACGACCGACGCGAGGGCCGCTACGAGGGCCTCGTCTACATGATGTACACCCTCGACGGCGACGAGGTCGTCCCCCGATACCTCGGCAAATGCGGGAAGTTCGGCGCGTCCGGCACCGACCTCAACAGTAACCTGAAGAACGTCGATACCAACGACGGCAAACTCGCGCGCTGGGGCTACGGGAACTACTACCACTTCGGCGACCTCTCGTCGGCCGCCTTCCGCGACGACGGGCCGGGGAAGTACGACCGCTGGCTGGACGCGCTGTTCGCTTCAACCGACCCGCCGCGGCTCCGCGAACCGGTGTACTTCTGGGTCGAACCGTGGGCGGTCGGCACCGAGGGGCCGTACCCCGACACGCGGCCGTACCTCGAAGAACTGGAGTACCAACTCATCGGCATCGCCTTCGAACTGTACCCCGAGCGCCTGCTCAACACCGAGGGCGTGCCGACGAATCCCGAGGCCTACGCGAAGATGCGCGGCTGGACCGACCGCGAGGACACCCGACTTTCGGACTTCTGACACCCAAACCGATTTCTCGTCGCCGGGGCAATTCGAGGTATGCGAACGTACGACATCGAGCGCTACCTGAACATCAGGAGCGCCTACGGCGCGTCCTTCTCGGCCGACGGCGAGCGCCTGTCGTTCCTCATGGACACGACGGGCGTCCCGCAGGTCTGGACGGTCGATTCGCCCGGCGCGTGGCCCGAACAGCGGACGTTCTACGAGGAGCGCGTCACCTTCGCCTCGTGGTCGCCCGAGCGCCCCGAACTCGCCTTCGGCATGGACAAAGGCGGCAACGAGCGCGCGCAGTTGTTCCGACTCGAACCCGACACCGGCGTCATCGAGAACCTGACCGAACACCCGGACGCCAAGCACCGCTGGGGCGGCTGGAGCCACGACGGCGAGCGGTTCGCGTTCACCTCGAACCGCCGCGACAACGCCGTCTTCGACGTGTACGTGCAGGCCCGAGACGGGAGCGGCACCGACGCCGAACTCGTCCACGAGGGCGACGGCTGGCTCACCGTCGGCGGCTTCTCGCCCGACGACTCGAAGCTCATCGTCCAGGAGGCGTACTCGAACTTCGACCAGGACGTGTCGGTCCTCGACCTCGCCACGGGCGAGTTGACCCACCTCACGCCGCATCAGGGGACAGTCCGCTTCCAGAGTCCCGAGTGGGGTCCCGACGGCGAGAACGTCTACATGGTGACCGACCGCGGGAGCGACACGCTCGAACTCGTCCGATACGAACTCGCCTCCGGGGAGTTCACGACCGTCGAGACCGGCGGCGACCACGAACTGGAGGGCATCAGCATCGACCACGACTCGCGGCGACTCGTCTACTCGCGGAACGTCGAGGGGTACACCGAACTCACCTTCGGCGAACTCACCGCGCCCGACCGCATCGACGCGCTCCCCCAGCCTGACCTGCCGAACGGCGTCGCCGGCGGCGTCTCGTTCTCCCCGGACGGCGAGCGCGCCGCGGTCACCGTCACGGCTAGCGCCGACACCGCCAACGTCTACGTGGTCGAGTTGGCCACGGGCGACGCCGAAAGGTGGACGCTCGCGGCGACGGCGGGCATCCCCCGCGATACGTTCGTCCCGCCCGAACTCGTCCGGTACCCGACGTTCGACGGCCGCGACATCCCGGCGTTCTTCACGCTCCCCGAGGAGTCGCCCGAGGGCGAGACCCCCGTCATCGTGGACATCCACGGCGGACCCGAGTCCCAGCGCCGGCCGTCGTTCTCGTCGGTCAAGCAGTACTTCCTCTCGCGGGGCTACGCCTACTTCGAGCCGAACGTCCGCGGCTCCGCGGGCTACGGGAAGGCCTACGGCCACCTCGACGACGTGGAAAACCGGATGGACTCCGTCGCCGACATCGAGGCGGCCGTCGAGTGGCTCCACGACCACCCGGCTGTCGACCCGGACGAAATCGTCGCCATGGGCGGCTCGTACGGCGGATTCATGGTGCTCGCGGCGATGACCGAGTACCCAGACCTCTGGGCCGCCGGCGTCGATATCGTCGGCATCGCCAACTTCGTGACGTTCCTCGAAAACACGGGCGATTGGCGGCGCGAACTCCGCGAGGCGGAGTACGGGTCGCTCGAAGACGACCGCGAGTTCCTCGAATCCATCTCGCCCATCAACAACGTCGAGAAGATTCGCGCGCCGCTTTTCGTCCTCCACGGCGAGAACGACCCGCGGGTGCCGGTCAGCGAGGCCCACCAGCTCGTCGAGGAGGCGAGGGAACACGCCCACGTCCGGGAACTCATCTTCGACGACGAGGGCCACGGCTTCTCCAAACTGGAGAACCGCATCGAGGCATACTCCCAGATAGCCGACTTCCTCGACGAGTACGTCCGGAGCGCGCCCGCCGCGGACGACTGAACTCGGACCTGCCTTATTTTCCGTTAGAGTCAAAGCGCGGGACATCGAATCCCCGTCTATGAGCGCGGACTCCGAACAGCGAACGATCCGGTGTCTCATCGCCAAGGTGGGACTGGACGGCCACGACCGCGGTGCACACGTCATCTCTCGCGCCTTCCGCGACGCGGGATTCGAAGTCATCTACTCGGGGCTACACCGGGCCCCGGACGAGATTATCCAGGCAACGGTCCAAGAGGACGTGGACGTGCTGGGCATCTCTATCCTCTCCGGCGCGCACAACACGCTCGTTCCGAAGGTGATGGCCGGCCTCGAAGAGTACGGCGCGCTCGACGACACGCTCGTCATCGTCGGCGGCATCATCCCCGAAGAAGACCGGCCGGGGCTCCTCGAACAGGGCGTCGACGCCATCTTCGGTCCCGGGACGCCGATGCAGGAGACCATCGACTTCGTGAAGGAAAACGCGCCCGAGCGACCGTGACGATGAGTCGGGCGGTCGAATCCGACCTCGTCAAGCGACTCCTCGACGGCGAGCACCGGGCGCTCGCGCGGGCCATCACGAAAATCGAGTCGCAGTCGCCGGGCTACCGAGACATCGTCTCGGAACTCCACGCGCACACGGGCGACGCGTCCGTCGTCGGCATCACGGGCAGTCCGGGTGCCGGCAAATCGACGCTCGTGGACAAACTGGCGAAGCACTACCGCGACCAGGGCGAGACGGTCGGCGTCATCGCCGTGGATCCCTCCTCGCCGTACACCGGCGGGGCCGTCCTCGGCGACCGCATCCGAATGGCCTCGAACGTCGGCGACATGGACGTGTTCTTCCGGTCGATGAGCGCTCGCGGCCAGCTCGGCGGCCTCTCGACCGCCACCGCGGACGCCGTGAAGGCGCTCGACGCCTTCGGGAAAGACCGCATCATCATCGAGACGGTCGGCGCGGGGCAAAACGAGGTTGACGTGGTGAAGACCGCGGACACGGTCGTCGTCCTCGTCCAGCCCGGCAGCGGCGACGACGTGCAGATGCTCAAGGCGGGCATCCTCGAAATCGGCGACCTGTTCGTCGTCAACAAGGCCGACATGGAGGGCGCGTCGCGTACCGTCGCCGAACTGCAGGAGATGATTCACCTCCGCGACGACCCGCGGGCGAACCTCGATACGGGCCACCACGGGGCCGACGCGTTCGACGACGGGCCGGACGCGGCAGACGGCCACGGTCCCGACGACGCCGACGCCGACGCCGACGAACCGCCAGTCTGGACGCCGCAGGTCCTCGAAACCGTCGCCACGACCGGCGAGGGAATCGACGAGTTGGTCGAGATGTTGGACGAGCACCGCGACTACCTCGACGCCTCCGGCGAGTTGGCGGAGAAGGCTCGCAAGCGCGCGGGAGAGGAGATTCGACAGCTCCTCCGAAGCGACGTGAACCGACTCCTCGAAGCCGAACTCGACCGACGCGGCGGGGTCGAGGAGTTCGCCGAGGCCGTCGTCGAAAAGGAGACCGACCCCTACGCAGTCGCAGAAGACGTGCTCGAACCGTTCCGGGAGTGTCTGGACGGTCGAGACGACTAACGCTGAGACGACCGCGACTCGGGCGGGTCGCTCGCCGCGTGCTGCGTTCCGCCCGTTGCCCGTCGCCCGTCACCCCGCCACGGGCGGGCGAATTAAGGCCACCGCGCACCATCTACGTGACATGAAACTCCGACGAGCCATCGGACTGGCCGCAGCGGGCGTCGGTCTCGCCGCCGCGACCAACGCCGCCCTCTCGAAACGCGTAGGGCCTCTCGAACCGCCGCTCTCCGGAAACCACGGGACGTATCGCTGGCGCGGCATGGACGTGTCGTACGTCGAAGCCGGCGACGAGGACGACCCGACGCTCGTCCTCCTCCACGGCATCAACGCCGCGGGGTCGTCCGGCGAGTTCCGCGAGGTGTTCTCGGCCCTCGCCGAGGACTACCACGTCGTCGCGCCCGACCTCCCCGGGTTCGGGCTTTCGGACCGGCCGGCGCTGTACTACTCGCCCGCGCTCTACGAGGACTTCGTCGGCGACTTCCTCGCCGAGTACGACGACCCCGCGGTCGTCGCCTCGTCGCTCACCGCAGCCTACGCCGTCGCCGCCGCGGAGCGAGACGACGTGTCGGTCTCGCGGTTCGTCCTCGTCTGTCCCACGTCGCGCGGCGGGCCCGACCCGAAGGAGTGGCTCCGCGAACTCGTCCGCGCGCCGGTCGTCGGCGAGGCGCTGTTCAACGTCATCGCCTCCCGGCCGTCGATTCGCTACTTCAACGCCGACCACGGCTACTACGACCCCGAGAAGGCGGGCGAGGAGTGGCAGGAGTACGAGTGGCGCACCGCCCATCAGGAGGGCGCGCGCTTCGCGCCGGCGTCGTTCATCTCCGGCTACCTCAACACCGACATTGACCTCGGCGAGGCGCTGTCGGCGCTCGACGTGCCGACGACGCTCGTCTGGGGCCGCGAGAGCGACATCACGCCGCTGAAGCGGGGGCGCGACCTCGCGGACGCGGCCGACTGCACGCTCGTCGTCTTCGACGACGCGATGTTGCTCCCGCACGTCGAGTTCCCGAACGCCTTCGTCGATACCGTCCGCGACGCCCTCGACTGAGCGACGCGTCCCGGCCGCAACACAATCCGTGATTTGAAGCGATGTTCGACTCCCTCTCTCTGTTCTCGCTGTTCCTGTACGGAGCTATCGGGCTCCTCGCGGCCGGCTTCTGGGCGTGGCTCCTCGGTTCGTACGTCTTCGGCTGGCGCTCACCGCTGGAGGCCGTCGAGGCGCGCGAGAAATAACGTGCGGCGAGCGCGGCGCTACTCGCTCGCGGGCCGGAACACGAGCAACCGCTCGTCGGTCGTCGCGTTCTCGCCCACGTCTATCGAGACGGTCGTGCCGAGGTCGACCTCGTCGGCGGGGAGGTCGCGGACGACGCCCGTGAGTTTGACGGGACCGAACGACGCGATTGCCGTCACGTAGGGCGCTTCGTCGGCGAAGTTCGGCGCGGGGACGTGTACCTCGGTGAAGGTGCGTATCTCGCCCGTCTCCGGGAGCGGTTCCGCCGTCAACTCGGCCGCGCCGCAATGCGGACAGGAGCGCCGCGGCGGGAGCGAGCCGTGGCCGTCCGGACACGCGAGATAGCAGCCCTCCCCGTCCGCGATTGCGGCCAGCCACTCGTCGTAGCCGGTGTCGGTCATCGGTCCACCTCCAGGACGTGGACGACCGCGCTGGCGACGGTGCCACCCGCGTTGTGGGTGACGCCGACCCGAGCGTCGGGGACGGCGTCGCTGTTGCCGTGGTCGCCGCGGAGGAGCTTCGTCATCTCGACGATTTGGGCGGTCCCCGTCGCGCCGACGGGGTGGCCCTTCGCCTTGAGACCGCCCGAGAGGTTCACCGGAAGGTCGCCGTCGCGGGTCGTCTCGCCGCGGGCGGCCGCGCCGACTCCCTCGCCGTGGTCGTAGAGGCCGAGCGACTCGAGCGCGAGCACCTCGGCGATGGTGAAGCAGTCGTGGACCTCGGCCACGTCCACGTCGTCGGGACCGATGCCGGCGTCCGCGTAGGCGGCGTCGGCGGCCTTCGTCGCGGCGGGCGTCCGCGCGAGGTGGGGCCTGTCTTGGAGCGCCGCCTTGTCGCCGCCCTGTCCCGACCCGGTGACGGAGACGGGCGCGTCGAGGTCGTGTCGCTCGGCGTAGTCGTCGCTGACGAGGACGACCGCGCTCGCGCCGTCGGTGATGGGACAGGCGTCGTAGAGTGTGAGCGGGTCGGCGACGACGGGGCTCTCGAGCGCGTCCTCGACGGTAATTTCGCGGTGGAACTGCGCGTAGTCGTTCTGCATCGCGTTGGCGTGGTTCTTCACCGCGATGTGCGCGAGGTCCTCGTTGTCGCCGCCGAAGGCGTCGAAGTACGCGCGGGCCATGAGCGCGTACGCGCCGGGGAACGTGACGCCCGCACGGACCTCGAACAGTTCGTCCGCGGCGATGGCGAGCGACTGGGTCACCTCGGCGGTCCCGAGGTTGTTCATGCGTTCCATGCCGCCGGCGAGGACCACGTCGGCCGCGCCACTCCGAATCGTCGCGACGGCCTGCCGGAAGGCGACGCCCGCGGAGGCACAGGCCTGCTCGTAGCGGGTCGCGGGGCAGTCGAGGCCGGCGGCCTCGGCCATGACCGGCCCCTGATGGCCCTGCTTCTCGGCGAGTTCGCCCATGAAGTTGCCGTAGAAGATTTCCTCGTAGTCGTCGCGGGAGACGCCGGCGTCCTCACGGGCGGCGAGGGCGGCCTCCGCGAACAGGTCGCGGCCGGTTCGCTCGGGGTGGCTGCCGAACTTCGTCAGTCCGACCCCGGCGATTCGCACGTCAGTCATGAATGAACGTACGTGATAGATGGTCCTTGAACCTGCCGTTCGCCCGTGGGTCGCGTCGCGGTTCGGCCCCGCTTGTTCGCCGTCGCGGCCGCGACGCCCTGAGGTGAGTGCCTCGCCGATGTCGGCCGATTTTTCCGCCTCGCCACCGCCGCGTTTTCGCCCCATCGCAACGGTTACCACGGCCCCGCGAGACGGTCCACTATGAGTGACTGGATAGGCGACACGTTCACCAGCGAGGTCGGCTGGAACCACCTGGAGACGCTCGTCGACATCGGCAACCGAATGGCCGGTTCACCCGGCGAGCGCGAGGCGATGGAGGCGACCCGCGACGCACTCGAACGCGTCGGCGCGCGCAACGCCCGCATCGACCCCTTCGAGATTCAGGGCTGGGAACGCGGCGACAGCGCCCTCTACGCCGCCGACACCACGCAGGACTGCATCGCACTCCCGCGCAGTCCCGCCGGCACCGCGAGCGGCGAACTGGTCGACCTCGGTTACGGCCTGCCCGAGGACTTCGACCGCGACCTCTCGGGGAAGGTCGTCGTCGTCTCCACGACGGTGCCCGACCACTACGACCGCTTCATCCACCGCCGCGAGAAGTACTACTACGCCGTCGAGGCCGGCGCGGCCGCGTTCGTCTTCGCCAACCACGTCCCCGGCCAACTCCCGCCCACGGGGAGCGTCGGTACCGCAGAGGCCCCCATCGGCGACATCCCCGCGGTCGGCGTGAGCAAAGAGGTCGGCGCGCGCCTCCGCCGCCGGTTCGACGGTGACGAGGTGACCGTCGACGTGACCTGCGAAGTGCCCGCGGCCGAAAGCGGGAACGTCCACGCCGAACTCGGTCCCGACACTGACGAGGAGGTACTCGTCACGAGCCACCTCGACGCCCACGACATCGCCGAGGGCGCGATGGACAACGGCGCGGGCACCGCGATGGTGGTCGAGGTCGCCCGCGCGCTCGCCGCCCGCGAGGACGAACTCGACACGCGCGTCCGCTTCGTCTGCTTCGGCGCGGAGGAAGTCGGCCTCGTCGGCTCCGAGTACGAGGCCGACCGCCTCGGCGACGACCGGGCAAACGTGAAGGCCATCGTCAACAACGACGGCGTCGTCGCCGGGCGGACGCTCAAGCTCACGACTCACGGCTTCGACGAACTCGGAACCGCCGCCGAGACGGTTGCCGAGCGGTTCGACCACGACGTTTCGTCGCTCCCCGAACAGCTCCCACACAGCGACCACTGGCCGTTCGTCGCCCACGGCGTCCCGGCGTACATGGTCGGGAGCGAGAAGGAAGGCCGCGGCCGCGGCTGGGGCCACACCCACGCCGACACCATCGAGAAACTGGAGTCGCGGACGCTCCGAGAGCAGGCGATTCTCCTGACGGAACTGACCGTCGAACTCGCCGACGCAGACCGCGAGATACCCCACGCCGACCCCGCGGACATCGCGGCGGCGCTCGAAGCCGAAGACCAAGCGGAAGGCATGAAAGTCACCGGCGACTGGCCGTTCTGAGGCGTCGGCGACTCACAGTACTCGTCCGGCCCGTCCGGCCCGTCCGGCCTGCGTCGCCCATCGCCGGACCGAACCACGAGGGCTTTTATTCGCCGCGGCGTAGCACGGGACGATGCTACGGGGGCTCGCCGCAGGTGGACGACGATGAGATTCGGTATCGTCGGTGACGACTCGGTCGCCACCGCCGTCAGAGCGGCCGGTGCGTCGGTCGAACCGGAGCCGGCCGACGCGGACGCCGTCGTCGCCGTCGGCGAGGCGGCGCTCTCGGCGGTCGCCCTCGGCTCCGAGTGGTCGTGCCCGGTCGTCCCCGTCGACTGCGGCGCGCCGTGGTCGACCCCGCGCCGCGACCTCGAATCGCGACTGTCCACGGTCGCCGCGGGTGACGGTCGGGTCGTCGACCACCCGACGCTCTCGCTCCGCGTCGGCGGCGACGCGGCGGGTCGCGCGCTCCTCGACGCGATGCTCGTCACGAGCGAACCGGCGCATATCTCCGAGTACGGCGTCGCCCACGCGGAGGCCGCGGTCCCCTTCTCGTCCGAACCGACCGACGAGTCGCGCGCGGCGGCGCGCTGGACGCCGGTCGACGAGTTCCGCGCCGACGGCGTCGTCGTCGCCACGCCGCTCGGGAGTTCCGGCTACGCGCGCGCCGCTGGCGGCGCGGTCGTCGGTCCCGCCGCTGGACTCGCCGTCGTGCCCGTCTCACCGTACGCGACCCAGACGAACTCGTGGGTCCTCCAGCCGCCCGTCCGACTATCGGTCGAACGCGACGACGCGCCCGTCTCGCTCGTCGCCGACGACGAGGTCGTCCGGGAAGTCCACCCGTCGGAGTCGGTTGTCATCGACCGCGACGGGAGCGTTCCGCTTCTCGTCGAGTGAGCGCCTCGCTCGGCCGTGATTCCGGACCCCGAGCAGCGGCGCTCGGCGTCGTCGAAAATACGTGTTCCTCGTGAGCGGTGCGAACGCGGCGACGCGGAGAAGAAAGCGCCGCGAGCTTAGACGATGAGGTTCCAGTAGTCCGCGACGAGGAAGAAGAGGCTCTGGAACGCCGCGTACAGGAGCACGAGCGTTGCAGCGACGAGCGAGCCGTTCGGGCGTTCGAGCGGCTTGTCGGTGCGGGCTTCGACCTTGCGCGCTTCGAACTCGAAGAAGTCGGTGACGAACATCCCGACGACCAGCACGGTCAGCACCATGCCGCCGTGCGGCTCGACGAGCAGGTAGAGGAACGAGGTCAGGACGAGCGCGCCCGAACTAATCGAGTGCGGGAGGTATCGGGAGATGGCCTCCTCACCGCCTTCCTCGGCCTGTTTGACGTGCGACCGGTGACCGAGGAAGCGCGTCGCGAAGTTCGCAAGCACGAGCACGAGCGCCACGTGCGGGACGACCGGTTCGACCGCCGCCAACTGGTCGAGCGGAACGAGGAACTGTAGTGGGTGCATACAGGACCGTCGGAGCGAGACTCATTAGAGTTTTTCCAATCCGACGCGGGGCGCGGCGGGGAGTGCACCCGCTATCGTGAGGGACGTTTCGGCGATTCGAATCGAGATGAGAGGAGAACGGCCCGCGCCGCGTCGGCTTACTGCGCGTTGCGGCGCTCTTCGAGCGCGGACATAATCTGGTGGCCCGCAGGGATGAGCACCCAGAAGGTGAGCGCGCCGAGGAGCGCGAACCAGAGGAACACGTCCATCAGCGTGACGGCGATGATGTTGAACAGTCCCTCGGTCGCGCCGGACGACAGCGGCTCGATGAGCTGTTGTGTGCTCTCGAAACTGCTCGTCCGGTACCACGACGCGAGCACCAGCCACGCGAGTCCGGACCCGGTCAGGATACCCAGACCCTTGATGAATTCGTCAGCCATTGTTCGAGTCTTCGCCGGAGTCCTCTTGAGACTTTCCCATTCCTTGGGCGCGAAACCGGGTGCCGAGCGTGTAGACGACCGCGCCGAACGCGATGATGCCGAGTCCGAAGACCGCGAGGGCCGTGCTCAGCAAACCGTCGGCGACGCCGATTCCGAGCGCGCCCAGCACGCCGGCGATGACCGCCCGGAGGGCACTCACTTGGAGCGTCGCGGCGTCGAGGAAGACGAAGCCGAGGACCACGCTGACGACGGCGATGAGCGTCGAGAAGACGGTAATCGTCTTGTAGAGCCGCATGGGGACGACGATGTCGCGCCGGCCGCGGCGTCCGCGCCGCGCTCCGTCGGCGTCGCCGGTTCGACCGGTTGCGTCGCTATCTGTCATTAGTGACGCTAAGAAGGGACGGTTGGTAGTGGTTCCGCTCTATTTCGGCGGGCGAAGCCGGTAGTAGCGGCGGTTGAGGTTGTACATGTACCCCTCGCGCATCGTCTTCAGTATCGCGTAGGTGATGGTCCCGAAGACGAACGGGAGCAGGAACGTCAGGTCGAACAGCAGGTCGACGTTCATCGGCATGAGGTTCTTGATGGCCAGAAGCGAGATGGTCATCGCGAACACCACGCCGAAGACGCCGACTGCGGACCAGAACGGCTGCTCGACGGGTCGCCGGGCCGAGCCCTTGTTGAGGAAGGGCACGATGGCGATGAAGCCGACGACGACGCCGTTCGCCAGCACGCCGTAGGTACGGTCGGCCATCAGCTTCTGTCCGCCGAGGATGGCCAGTTCGGGGTTCAGCGGGTTGAGCTTGAGCAGGCCGAACGACCAGTAGAGATACCAGTCGGGCAGGATAATCGCCGGGGTACTCGACGGATTCGCGGGGTTGCCGATGTGCGGCGGCATGGTCGCCGAGAGGAACAGAATCATCCCGACGAAGAACGACGCAATCGAGAGGTTACGAACGGTCTCGTGGGGCCACGTGGGGAACGCCAGCACGTCGCGTTCGACGTAGTCGGACTCCGTGCGGAGGTCCTGGTCTTCACGACGTGCGCGCTCGAAGTACTCGTAGGTGAGCCGGGAGAGCCCCGTCTTGCGAGCCTTGCGCTCGCTCCACGTGGGCGTCTCGTCGTCCGGGGCCACGATGCCCGCGCCGTCGGATCGAATCTCCTCGTTTTCGGGTTCGTTGTCGCTCATGATTGTCACCTCAGTGCGGCTCCGCGATGCCCTGCACCCACACGATGCCGATGTGGATCGCGATGAGCGTCGTCACGACGAACGGGAGCAGGAACACGTGGATGATGTACATGCGCTGTAGCGTCGACTGGCTCAGCGAGAAGCCGCCGAACAGGAGCTGTGCGACCCACTCACCGGCGAGCGGGACCGACAGCGACATCTCGACGCCGATCTGCCCCGCCCAGTAGGCTAGCTGGTCCCACGGGAGAAGGTATCCGGTGTACCCGAACACCATCGTCAGGCTGATCAGGACGATGCCGAGAAGCCAGTTCAGCTCGCGGGGTTCCTTGTACGACCCCGTGAAGTAGACACGGAGCATGTGCAAGAACACGGCCGCGACCATGACCTGCGCCGCCCAACGGTGGACGGAGCGGAGCATGAAGCCGAACTGCAGGTCGCGCATGATGAATTCGATACTGCTGTAGGCCGTCGTGGGGTCACCGGTCGTCGCCGGGGAGTAGTAGAACCCGAGAAGGGCACCACTGATCGCCGCGACGACGTACGCGAGCGTCGAGAACAAGCCGAGCGTGTACAGGGGGTACCAGTACCAGAACTTGTTGTCGAGGTTGTACTGCTCGGTGTGGCTCTTCGGCATCTGGAGATTAACTCGGTAGTAGAGTGTCTCCAGAAGTTCCAGATAATCGACGATGCGGAGTCGCTTATCCAGCCAGATGAGCGTGGTGAGGAAGGTGGCCTCGACCGGGGTGAGGTCCTTCTTTTTCATCCAGGCCTTGTGGTCGTAGTCGTCTTTGCGTTCGAGACTCATGGTTTATCGCTTGTAGTAGGGGTACACCGCGCGTTTGACCTGTTCCCACGCGTCATCGCTGCTGAAGGTGACACCGTCGACGTCCTCCTCGCGGACGTAGAGGTCTTCCCACTTGCGACGCCGCTTTTTGACGATCATCACGTCGGGGAGGAACTCCTTGCGGTACAGCGCGAGGATGAACGCGAGGTCCACGAAGATGACGGCGAGGACGCCGCCGAGGAACATGTTCCCCGTGTCCGTCAGACCCCAGCCCGAGACGAAGCCGTAGGTGAAGAGGAACACGAACACGACCTCGATAATCGTCAGGAGGACGATTGCGATGGCCGCTGCGGTGCTCTCTCGCGCCGGTTCGTATCGGTGAATATCGCCGTATGTGCTGCCGGTCGAAGACATTATTCGCCACCTCCGGTGTTACCCGTATTTGGGGACTCGCCGTACTTCAAGATGAAGAACGTGTAGATGATGGTGACGAGGATACCCAGAATCGTCGCCGAGCCGACCCAGTGGGCCTGAATCGGGACGCCGAGTTCGTGCAGTTCCTTCTCGCCGCCACCGCCGGTGCTGATAGTCGCCACGTCGTCGCCGACGGCGACCGCGCCGAGCATGCCGAGCGCCTCGTGCGGCACACAGTGGTACTTCGTGATGCCACCGTTCTCGAACGTGAACTCGTAGGTGGTTCCGGCCTCGGAGACGGCCGCGCCGGAGTCGAGCGACGCACCCTCGCTCGCGACGACGTTGTGCCCGCCGCCTTCGCCGGTCCACTCCCACGTCACGGTCGTGCCGGGGTCGATCCAGATGCCAGCCGGTGCGAACGCAAGGTTACCTCCGTTGCCGGACGCACCAACTTCGATGGTGACCTCACTCTGACCGCGGAGGTCTTCGTAGCCTCCGTCGATGCCGTCGAGGTAGCCACCGAAGTCGGGTTGAACCTGCGCTCCACCGCCGCTTTCCGCCGCAGCAGCGGTCCCGGCGGCAGCGGTCGCGGCGGCTGTCGCACCGCCAGCCGTTCGGAGAAACTCCCGCCTTTTCATACGGTCGTTCGTCAGGATGGGATGCGCTTAAACCCACCGACTATGCCGTCACGGAGGGTGTTTCGCGAGGTGGTCGACCGCCGCTTTCAACCCTCAGAACTGTGGTCGTCTCCCTCGGGAGGTTCGACCAGGGACGCGACGTTCTCGTCCCCGTCGAACGTCGGGACGAACTCGGGGCGCGACCCGCCTTCGAGACCCATGACGCGGAGCCTGTCTCGGTACTCCTCGGCGCGGAAGCGGTCCGAGAGCCGGGCGTTGGCCACGACGACGAAGAGGAAAAAGCCGATGACGAGAAAGCCCAGGCCGGCCAGCGGCGCGATAATCGATTCGAGGTCGGGGAGGACGAGCCACGCGCCGATGAGCGCGAACCCGCCAAGCAACTGGCCGAACGCGACGATTTGGAGCATCCGATTCCCGAAGTCGCCGGTCCCCTGTGCGACCTCTTCGGGTTCGGGGAGCCTGACGGTCTCGGGCGCGTCGTTCACCTCGAAGTCCTCCATCGAACAGAGCGCGACGGTCGGTTTCACGTCGCGGAGGACAGTCCCCTCGCCCTCGACGCTCCCGTCCGGGTAGACGACGGCGTAGCCCTCGTCTGAGTACGCGAGAATCCGGGGCTCGCCGTCTTCGGTCACGCGTTCGAGGACGGCAAACACCTCGCGAATCGCGACCCGGTAGCGGAGCTCCTGTTCGACGCGGTTGAGCAACTCCTCGCCGACGACCCACGAATCGGGGTCGAACGCGGCGTCCCACTCTTCGGGGGTCATCTTCGCCATGTCGGCCGGGCCGAAGTTCTCGAAGTCGTACTTGGCTTCGACCTCCTCGCGGAGGGCCGCGAGTTCCGCGTCGGACATCGCGGCGTCGGCGTCCGCATCCGGTGACGAGCCGTCGTCGGCCGGGGCGGAAGACGAGTCTGACATCGCCCCGGAGTAGGGTCCACGCCGGTAAACGTGTTCCGACCCCGAACCGCACCCGCCACGGGCGACTCGCCGCGTGACGCTCCGAAACGCGAGTCCGGTTGGTCCGGCGCTCGAAAGTGTAGTTCGAAACTCGAATTCGAGGCGTCGTGACCGACGTTCGGGGGCCGCCGCGTGGTCTAGCGCTCGAACGGGACGCCGCGCATCGGTCCCTTTAGGCCAACCGGGTCCTAACGCCGTGCGATGGCAGACGAGACCACGCTCGCCACGCTCGCCGCGATTACCGTCACGGCCAGCTTCCCGTTTTACATCTACGGCGCGTGGATAATGATCGACGCCGAAACGGTGTCGTGGGATGTGCTCGTCTACCACCTCAAAATCATCTTCCCCGGGCTCGTGTTGAACACGGTCCCGGTCGTCACGTGGATGATCCCCCGGCTTTTTCAGCAGCTCAACGGCCTCAGCGCCCTCCATGCGATTCTCGGCCTGCAGGCGTACGCGATGCTCGTCTTCGCGCTCACAGGAATCGTCCGCATCTTCCAGGCCAAGTGGGAGGCCGACCTCTACCGCGACCCGGACCAGGACCTGTCACTCGACGACCTCCACGAGAACATGGGCGCGTGGCGCGGTCGCCTCCGCGTCGGCGTCTTCGGCTACGTCATCTTCTGGGTGTTCGCGTGGCTACTCGGTATCTACCGCTACCTGAGCGGCTACGTGTTCGTCTGAGCGCTCACCACGCCTCGCCGCTGGCGAGGTCGATGTCGTGGTCGAGTTTCGACGAGGGACAGACGTCTTCGAGCACGCACGCGTCGCAGTCGGGGTTTCGAGCGTCGCAGACGGCCCGGCCGTGGCTGATGAACAGATGCGTAAACTGCTGCCAGTCTCGCTCGGGAACGACTGGCATCAGGTCCTCTTCGATTCGCTCGGGGTACTCCTCCTCTGTCAGACCGAGTCGACGCGAGAGCCGCTGGACGTGGGTGTCGACGACGATGCCCTCCACGATGTCGTGACCGTGCTGGAGGACGACGTTCGCGGTCTTCCGGCCGACGCCGGCGAGGTCGGTCAGCGCCGACATGGTGTCCGGAACCTCGCCGTCGTGCTTCTCGATGATGTCCGCGCACGCGGAGCGGATGTACTTCGCCTTGTTGTTGTAGTAGGTGATGGAGCTGATGTCGTCGGCCAACTCCTCCTGGTCGGCGGCGGCGTAGTCCGCGGCGTCGTCGTACTTCTCGAACAGCTCCGCGGTGACTTTGTTGACGCGCTCGTCGGTACACTGCGCCGAAAGCATGACGGCGATGAGCAGTTCGAGGCGGTTCGAGTAGGAAAGCGAGATGGTGGTGTCGGGGTACTCCTCGTACAGTCGGTCGAGGACCTCCTCGGCTTGCGCCTCGCGGCTTTCGAGTGGCGTGCCCATATCTGTGGGTGCGACCCGGTCGGTTTCAGTCGTTCGGGTTGGGGCGAGGGGTTCGGATTCCTGACTATCCGGATTCTCGCGGTCTAAGAGCCAGCGGTCGGTGTTATCGACGCGTCAAGCGTCTCAAAGAACGGAGTGAGTACGATGACACCGACCACCGACTCCCGACGGGATGGCAGTCCGCCGACCGAGACGCGAACCGAACGAACTACTGAGACGCCGGGCGCACACGGCTCCCAGCGCGAGCGGTACGTCGCCGGCGCGATGCTGTTCGCGTTCGGCCTGCTCGCGCTCATGGGAATCATCACCGCCGAGGCGTTCTACCCCGGCTACAACGCGGGCGTACAGGAGATAAGCGACCTCGGCGCGACGAGGCCGCCCAACAGCGTCATCCTCCAGCCGTCGGCGACGATTTTCAACGCGACGATGATACTTTCGGGGCTGTTGGTCCTCGGCGCGAGCTATTTCGCACACCGGGCGTTCCGCGACCGCGTCGTCACCGCCGCCGTCGCCGCCCTCGGCCTCGGCGTCCTCGGCGTGGGCATCTTCGACGGGAGCGAAGCCCCGATGCACGGGCTGTTCGCGCTCCTGACGTTCTTCGCCGGCGGCGTCTCTGCGGTCGTCGCCGCGCGGGTCATCGAGACGCCGTTCCGGTATCTCTCGGTCGCGGTGGGCGGGTTCGTCCTCGCCCTCTTGGTGAGTATCTTCGCGTTCGGCCTCCTCGGCGTCTCGCATCCGCTTTCGTTCCTCGGCGCGGGTGGTATCGAGCGCTACGTCGCCTACCCGGTGCTCCTGTGGTTCATCGGGTTCGGCGGCTACCTAATGGGGGCCGCGCCGGAGACCGGTTCCGTTGACCCGACCGACTCCGCGCCCGCAAACACGCCCGGCTCCCGCTGACACTCCCGATTCGGTTACTCGAATACCGACGATTTATCATTCACGACCGCGACCGACCGAGTATGTCCGCGCTCGAACTCCCCGGCCGGCGCGAATCGTGGTTGACCGCGGCCGCGACGCTCGGCGGGTACGGTCTCATCCTCGCCGCGATGTTCCTCGCGCTGTTCGTCCTGCCGTACTTCGCGTTCGCCGCGTAGTCACTCGGCGGCCGGCGTCGCGCGAAAAGTGAAGACGGAATCGAACGCTGAAACGGAGCGAACCGCGACTCGCGTCGTTACGCGAACGCGCGGGAGACTTCCGTCTCGTCCGAAGCTTCCTGCTGAATCTTCTCCCAGGCGTCGAGGAAGTCCTGCATGTATATCTCCGTGCGGTCGTCGCGGATGGCGAACATCCCCGCCTCCGTACAGACGGCCTTGATGTCGGCACCGGAGGCGTTGTCGGCCATCTCGGCGAGTTCGACGAAGTCCACGTCGTCGGAGACGTTCATCTTCCGGGTGTGAATCTGGAAGATTATCTCGCGGCCGTCCTCGTTCGGCTTGGGCACCTCGATGAGGCGGTCGAACCGGCCGGGGCGGAGAATCGCGGGGTCGAGCATGTCGAAGCGGTTGGTCGCCGCGATGATGCGGATGTTGCCGCGCTCGTCGAAGCCGTCCATCTCGGCGAGCAGCTGCATCATCGTGCGCTGGACCTCGGCGTCGCCGGAGGTCTTCGAGTCCGTGCGCTTCGAGGCGATAGCGTCAATCTCGTCGATGAAGATGACGGCGGGCTCGTTCTCACGGGCGACCTCGAACAGGTCGCGGACGAGCTTCGCGCCCTCGCCGATGAACTTGTGCACCAGCTCGGAGCCGGCCATCTTGATGAACGAGGCGTTCGTCTGGTTGGCGACAGCCTTTGCGAGCATCGTCTTGCCCGTGCCCGGCGGGCCGTAGAGGAGCACGCCGGACGGCGGGTCGATGCCCACCTTCTCGAACATCTCGGGGCGGTCGAGCGGCATCTCGACCGTCTCGCGGACCTCCTGCATCTGCTCTTCGAGTCCACCGATGTCCTCGTAGGTCACGTCGGGGCTGTGTTCGACCTGCATCACGCGAGCCCGGACGTCCGTCTCCTTGTCGAGTCGCTTGACGATAGAGAGGGAGTTGTTCACGGCGACGCGCGCGTCGGGTTCGAGCTCCTCGCGCATCTCGTCTGTCACTTCGGTGAGGGCCTCTTGGTTGTTACCGTGCTGCTTGATGATGACCCCCTCGTCGGTGATTTCCTGAACCGTCGCAACGAAGAGCGGCGACTGCTTGAGCTTCTTGTTCTCGTGGGTAAGCCGCTCGAGCTTCTGTTGATACTTGTTGTTCTCGGCGTTCGTGTCGAGGAGCTTGTCGCGCATCTCCTCGTTCTGCGTTTCGAGAACTTCGAGCCGCTCTTGAAGGGCGGTGATCTTCTCCTGCTGCGACGCCGAGTCCTTATCGTAGGGGAGATCGACGTCGTCCACAGTATCGGTCATCATCCGGCATAGGGTGCAGGTTCATAAGAGGCTTCGGGTGTGTGAGGGATTCGCCGCCTAGGGGGCGTCTCCCGCCCGGATGACGAGTCTGACACACGTCACATAAATTTCTACCAGTAATAAATCTGGATAGAAAATATTATCTAATAGCATTGCATGGTGTCTCGTACGATGAGCACCACGGAAGCAGTCGAACGCGAGTCCGAGCCCCAGTCAGACGACCGGTGGGAATCGGTTCGAGACATGCCCCCGAGCGCGAAGTTGGTCGCGAAGATTCTCGACTACGAGGACACGCTCACCCAGAGTCAAATCGCCGAAGAATCGCTTCTGCCCCCGCGTACCGTCCGCTACGCGCTCTCCCGACTGGAAGACGAGGGCGCGGTCGACTCCCGATTTTCGTTCTCCGACGCGCGCAAGCGCCTCTACACGCTCAACATTTAAATCCGAACGCGCGGCCACGTCGTCGCATGTCTTCGCCCGCTCCCGATGCCGTCGGCCGCGCGCTCTCCGCGCTCGCCGACACCGATGCCGGTTCCTGTGACTACGAGTCGCGCCCGTCCGCCGAAGTCGTCGCCGAGGCGCGAACCGCCTTCGAGTCGCTCCACTCTGCCGCCCGGTTTCTCTCCGACGGAGGCGAACTAACGCTCCGCCGAGCGGTCGGTGAGGCCGCCCGCCGCGGACATCACGACTGCGCGCGCACCGGGCGGACGCTCCTCGCGGACCTCGACCGTCTACGCGGCGCGCTCGGCGACCCGGCCGACGAGTCGGACCGGGGCTCCTGCGTCGCTCGGGGACGACCGCGGGACGCAGACCACTTTCGCTCCGGTCGCACAACCGTTTTCAGCGGCGGTGGCGAACCGGTTGATAGATGACACGGGTGATACACACCGGCGACACCCACATCGGGTATCAGCAGTACCACTCGCCGGAGCGCCGACAGGACTTCCTCGACGCCTTCGAGCGGGTCGTCGCGGACGCGCTCGACGGAGACGTGGACGCCGTCGTCCACGCCGGCGACCTCTACCACGACCGCCGTCCCGAACTCCCCGACCTCCTTGGGACGCTCGCCGCGCTCCGCCGCCTCGACGACGCCGGGATTCCCTTCCTCGCCATCGTCGGCAACCACGAGTCGACCCGCGGGGGCCAGTGGCTCGACCTCTTCGAGCGCCTCGGACTGGCGACGAGACTCGGGCGCGACCCGCACGTCGTCGGCGACGTGGCCTTCTACGGGCTCGACCACGTCCCGCGCTCCCGACGCGACGAACTTGACTACCAGTTCGAACCGCACGACGCCGAGCGCGCGGTGCTCGTCGCCCACGGTCTGTTCACGCCCTTCGCGCACGCCGACTGGGAGACCGAAACCGTCCTCGCCGAATCGAACGTCGACTTCGACGCGGTCCTCCTCGGCGACAACCACGTCCCCGACACCGCCGAACTCGACGGGACGTGGGTGACCTACTGCGGGTCGACCGAGCGCGCGAGCGCGAGCGAGCGCGACCCGCGCGGATACAACCTCGTTCAGTTCGCGCCCGACGAGGTCGACATCCGCCGTCGCACCCTCGAAACGCGCCCGTTCGCCTTCGTCGAGGTCGACCTCGCCGGCGACGAGGGCATCGAGCGCGTCCGCCAGCGCGTCCGCGAGTTCGACCTCGAAGACGCGGTCGTCATCGTCGAACTGCGAGGCGAGGGCGAGAGCGTCACGCCCGCGGCGGTCGAGTCGTTCGCCGTCGAGGAGGGCGCGCTCGTCGCCCGCGTCAACGACAAGCGCGACATCGACGACGACGGCGAACTGGCGACCGACGTGACCTTCGCCGACCCCGACGACGCGGTGCGCGAGCGGGTCCGCGAGATGGGCCTGTCGAGCGCCGCGCTCGACGTGGACGAGACGGTCCGCGCGAGCAAGGTCGCCGACTCGAACGTCCGCGACGAGGTCCGCGAGCGCGTCGAATCGCTGCTTTCGGACGACCCCGGAGCCTTCGTCGCCGCCGAGCGCGAGAGCGACGCCGAGGACGAGAACAAGGACAGAAATTCGGAGGCCGCCGAGAACGCGGCGGACGCTGCGGACGTGGAAGCCGCCGAAGACGCGGCCGAGACCACCGCTGAAACGACGACCGAATCCGACTCGGAGGCCGCCGCGGACCCGGCGGCGAACCGCGACAGCTCGCTGGGTGATTTCGCGTGAGGTTCACCCGCATCGCCATCCGGAACTTCAAACCCTACGAGGACGCCGAACTCGACCTCCGAGACGGCGTTACGGTCATCCACGGCGTCAACGGCAGCGGCAAGTCGTCGCTCCTCGAAGCATGTTTCTTCGCGCTCTACGGCTCGAAGGCGCTCGCGGGGACGCTCGAAGACGTGGTGACCACGGGCGCGGACGACGCTGAAATCGCGCTCGAATTCGTTCACGACGGTGGCGAGTACCGCATCGACCGCCGGATTCGCGTCTCCGGCGACCGCGCGACCACCGCCAAATGCGTCCTCGAAGGCCCCGAGGGAACCGTCGAGGGCGCGCGAGACGTTCGCCGGCACGTCGCGTCGCTCCTGCGGATGGACGCCGAGGCGTTCGTGAACTGCGCGTACGTCCAGCAGGGCGAGGTCAACAAGCTCATCAACGCGACGCCGAGCCAGCGCCAGGACATGATAGACGACCTCCTCCAACTCGGAAAGCTCGAGACGTACCGCGAACGGGCCGGCAACGCCCGCCTCGGGGTCGAAGACGTGCTGACGAAAAAGCGGAGCGTCCTCGAAGACGTCGAGTCGCAAATCGAGGCCAAAGAGGAGGCGGACCTCCACGCGACGCTCAACGCGCTCGAATCCGAACTCGACTCCCTCGACGAGGAGATTTCGAACTACGAGGGCCAACGCGACAAGGCGAAGGCGGCGCTCGACGCCGCGGAGGCGACGCTCGACGAGCACGCCGAAAAGCGGGAACGACTCGATGAGGTCGAGTCGGCAATCGAGGACCTGACCGCGAAAATCTCCGCAGACGAGACGAAGCGCGACGACCTCTCGGAGCGCGTCCGCGAACTCGACGCCGCCATCGACGACCTCGAATCCGACATCGACGACGCCCTCGACCGGGCCGACCTCGACGACGCGAGCGACGAGGCGATAGCCGACGCGCGGGAGGCGCTTTCGGAGCGCGAATCAGAACTGCGTGACGACCTCTCCGAGGCGCGGACGCGGGCGCAGGCGTTCGAGACGCAAGCCGAGCGGCTCGCCGAACGCGCCGACGACCTCGAATCGCGCGCCGAGGAGAAACGCGAGGCCGCCGACGCCGACGCGGAGACCGCCGCCGACGCCGAGCAGGAGCTCGAATCGTTCCGCGAGACGCGCGCGGAGCTTCGGTCGTCGCTCGACGACGCCGAAGCACGGTTCGAAGACGCCCCCGTCGAACTCGGCGAGGCAGCCGAACTCCTCGAACAACGACGGGAGGCGCGGTCCGACGCCCGCGAGTCGCTCGCGGAGACGGAGACCGAACTGAAGAACGCGCGCGAGCGCCTCGCCGAGGCCGAGCGCCTCCGCGACGCGGGCAAGTGCCCCGAGTGCGGGCAGCCGGTGGAGGGCTCGCCCCACGTCGACGCCATCAGCGAGCGCGAGGCTGCGGTCGAGTCGCTGGAGGCCGACCGCGCATCGCTCGAATCGGCCGTCGAGTCGCACTCGGCGGCCGTCGAGGCGGCCGAGACACTGGTCCAAGTCGAGAACCACGCGAGCTCTCAGCGCGACAAACTCGACCTCGTGGAAGAACGCATCGCCGACCGCGAGGAGACCGTCGAGAGCCGCCGCGAGGCAGCCGAAGAAAAGCGCGAGGCCGCCGCGGAACTCGAAGCCGAAGCCGAGGAGAAACGCGAGGCCGCGACGACGCAGGCCGAGCGGGCCGAGGAAGTCGCTGAGACGGTCGAATCGCTCGAAGCAGACCTCAAATCCCTCGACGAGCGGCGCGACCGGCTCGACCGCGTCGAATCGCTGGTCGATACGCGGGCCGAGAAAATCGACGCCCGGGACCGGCTCCGCGAGAAGCGCGAGACGCTCGCCGAGGTGAACCGCGAGCGCCGCGAACACCTCCGAGAGCGTCGCGAGCGCCGCGACGAACTCCGCGAGACGGTCGACGAGGAGGTGGTCGAGGGGGCGAGACAGCGCAAGGAGAACGCCGCGGAGTACCTCGAGCGGGTCGAAGACGAGGTGTTGCCCGAACTACGAGACAAGCGCGACGAACTCCAGAGCCGCGTCGGCGGTATCGAGGCCGAACTCGAACAGTTGGACGGCCTCCGGGAGCGCCGTGAACACCTCTCCGAGCGCGTCGACGCCCTCGAATCGGTCCACGAGGAGGTGTCGACGCTCGAATCGACCTACGGCGACCTCCGGGCGGAGCTTCGCCAGCGCAACGTCGAGGTGCTCGAACGGATGCTCAACGAGACGTTCGACCTCGTCTACGCCAACGACGCCTACTCGCGCATCCGACTCGACGGCGAGTACGGCTTGACGGTGTTCCAGAAGGACGGCACCGCGCTCGAACCCGAACAGCTCTCGGGCGGCGAGCGCGCCCTGTTCAACCTCAGCCTCCGGTGTGCCATCTACCGGCTCCTCGCCGAGGGTATCGACGGCGCGGCCCCGCTCCCCCCGCTCATCCTCGACGAGCCGACGGTCTTCCTCGACGACGGCCACGTCTCGCGGCTGGTCGATCTCGTCGAGGACATGCAGAACCGCGGCGTCAAGCAGATTCTCATCGTCAGCCACGACGACGAACTGGTCGGCGCGGCCGACGACCTCGTCCGCGTGGAGAAGAACCCGACGACGAACCGCTCGACGGTTGAGCGGACTGACGCGCCGACCGTCGAGAGCGTGCTCGCGGACGACTGAGGTCGCTCGCGTCCGCCGCGATACTCTATTCGCTCGCCCGCAGTAATTCGACCCCTTCTTTCGCGGCGTCGGTTGCCTCGTAGCCGCGTTCCCCGTAGACCGTGGTCTCGTCGACGAGACCGGCGACCCGGAACTCGGTCAGGAGGCCGTGGAGGTCGCTCTCGCAGAGGTCGTAGGCCCCGAGGAGGTCGACCACGGGAAGCGGACCGCGGTCGACGAGGTCAACCAGAAGGCCCAGTCCGCGCTCGGTCGGGACCGCGACGAGGATTTTCCGGACCGGTTCGGGGACGGCGCGCGCGGCGGTTTCGAGCGGGGACTCGCCGCTCACGGCTTCGAGGTCGTCGTTCGGCAGGTACCGCTCCTCGCCGGTCTTGGGGTCGCGGACGCGGCTGGCGTCGCTCGACTGCTTGACGAGGAGGTACGTCCGGCCGTCTGGCCCGCGGACGGTTCGCATATGTCTCGGCGAAGGGCGCGGCGACTGTTAGCGGTTGCGCTCGGGAGCGTCTTCGTCGGTGTCGCTTACGTCATCGGCGTCCACACCATCTGCATCGTCCTTGTCGTCTGCGTCGTCCGACCCGTCTACGTCGTCCTCGTCGTCCTGCCACTCCCCTCGCTTGAACTCCCGGTAGATGGAGTAGACGCGGACGAGCACGACCGCGCCGAACAGAAACAGACCGCCGCCGAGGAGCGTGTCGCCGCGGAAGTAGACGAGCATCGGGCCAACCGTGACTCCCGCGAGGCCGACGTTCGCCAGTACGACGCTCGCCCAGAATAACCGGGCGACCTCGGGGTTCACGTCGGGGGAGAACTCTGGTGCGTTGTCGCCGTCATCCTCCGGGTCGTCGCCGCCGTCGTCGGCGTCTTCACCGGGGATGCGAACGCGGGGAATCGTCGGGAGCTCCTTCTCGGGATTGCCCCAGCGGGCTTCCGGGTCGCCCCAGCGGGCCTCGGGGTCGCCCCACCGTTTTTCGGGGTCGATCTTCGAGGCCATGTCCGACGAGGGACGCTCCGCGTCGTCGTCCCCGTCGGTCGCGTCGGCGGGCGTCCCCTCGCGTCGCTCGTCGTCCGTCACGCTCGCGTCGAGACGCCGTGCCGAGAAAAAGTGTCCGTTTCGGCCGAGTCAGGCGCAGTCGTCGAGGCGCATCGAGCGCGAGGCCTCGACCCACGCGAGTGGGTTCTCCGCGTCGTAGAACACCACGCCACCGTCGATATCGTAGGATTCGACCGTTTCGGCTCCCGTCGGACCAGCCGGTCCGTCGCCGTCGATCGTGCCATCCCACCGCTCCGGAGTTGCGTGGTCGGTCATATCGTGTGACAAGGAATGTCACACACGGATATATGTCTTTCCGTGGTTCGGGTTGCGGTTCGTGGAAACGCCGGGGTTTTTAGCCGCGCCATCGAAGCGACTGGCATGACGCAGACGGGTCTGACCGACTTCGGGGAGAACGACGCCGACGGCGCGGGCGACGCGCGGCCTGACGAGGAGGCCGCCATCGTCGCCGGCGACGCCGGCCAGCACGTCTCCGACGTCATCGACACGGACGAGGTGCGGTTTCCCGACCCGGACGGGACGGTCGAACTGGCCGTCACGCAGGTCGACTACACCATCGAGGGCGCGGGCCGAGACGAGTACCCGGTGATTCACATCTTCGGTCGGACGGCGAACGACGAGACCGAACACGTCCGCGTGCTCGGCTTCCGGCCGTACTTCTACGCGCCCACAGACGGCCTCGACGACGACGCGCTCGACAAGGACGTTATCACCGGCACCGAGGATGGCTACGAGAGCATCCGCGGCGAGGAGCTAACGAAGATTTTCGGTCGCACCCCCCGCGACGTCGGCCAGATTCGCGACGAGTTCGACCACTACGAGGCGGACATCCTCTTTCCGAACCGCCTGCTCATCGACAAGGACATCAAGAGCGGCGTCCGCGTCCCCGAGCGCCGCCTCGACGACGGGACGATTCAGATTCCCCACCAGGAGGTTGCCCCCGCGGACGTCGACGCGAGCCTTCGGGTGAACACCTTCGACATCGAGGTCAACGACCGGAACGGCTTCCCCGAGGATGGCGAAGAGCCGATTATCTGTCTCACCAGCCACGACTCCTACCGCGACGAGTACGTCGTCTGGCACGCCGTCGCCGAAGAGGGCCTCGGCAAGCGCCCCGACTCGCTGCCGAACTACGAGTTCCTCGGTGAGGACGGAGACGTGGAGGTCAGGACGTTCGACGAGGAGGCAGAGATGCTCGACGCCTTCCTCACGTACATCGAGGAGACCGACCCCGACATCCTCACCGGGTGGAACTTCGAGGACTTCGACGCGCCGTACTTCCTCGACCGGTTGGAGGAAGTCGACAGGACGACCGACCTGAACCTCGACTACAACCGCATGTCGCGGCTCGGCGAGGTCTGGCGCGGCGGCTGGGGCGGCCCGGACATCAAAGGGCGCGTCGTCTTCGACCTGCTGTACGCCTACAAGCGCACCCAGTTCACCGAACTCGAATCCTACCGTCTCGACGCGGTGGGCGAACTCGAACTCGACGCGGGCAAAGAGCGCTACTCGGGCGACATCGGCGACCTCTGGGAGGAAGACCCCGAGCGCCTGCTCGAATACAACCTCCGCGACGTGGAACTGTGCGTCGAAATCGACCGGAAACAGGACATCATCGCCTTCTGGGACGAGGTGCGGACGTTCGTCGGCTGTAAGCTCGAAGACGCGCCGACGCCCGGCGACACCGTCGACATCTACGTGCTCCACAAGGTCCACGGCGAGTTCGCGCTCCCCTCGAAGGGGAAACAGGAGTCGGAGGACTACGAGGGCGGAGCCGTCTTCGACCCCATCACCGGCGTCAAGGAGAACGTCACGGTGCTCGACCTGAAGTCGCTGTACCCGATGTGTATGGTGACTATCAACGCGTCGCCGGAGACGAAGGTCGACCCCGAAAGCTACGACGGCGAGATGTTCCGCGCGCCCAACGGGACGCACTTCCAGCAGGAACCGGACGGCATGATTCGAGAGATGGTCGACGAACTCCTCACCGAGCGTGAGGAAAAGAAGTCGCTGCGGAACTCCCACGACCCCGGCTCGTCGGAGTACGAGCAGTTCGACCGCCAGCAGGCCGCGGTGAAGGTCATCATGAACTCGCTGTACGGCGTGCTGGGCTGGGACCGCTTCCGCCTCTACGACAAGGAGATGGGCGCGGCGGTGACGGCGACCGGCCGGAAAGTCATCGAGTTCACGGAGCAGGCCGCGAACCAAATCGGCTACGACGTGGCCTACGGCGACAGCGTGACGGGAGATCGCCCGGTCGTCGTCAGAGACCCCGGTGGGACTGTTCGAATCCTTCCTATCGAGGACTTGTTTGCCCGCGGAACGACTGAATCTGAGGTACTCATCGCTGCCGACGGGGACGTCGTCGCAAGTGCCACTCCCGGGAAGACTCGCCGAGCGCTCGACGGGTGGGACGCCCTCTCTGTGAACGAAGCTGGAGAGGCGGAGTGGCAACCGATTGCGCAGGCGATTCGCCATAAAACGGACAAACCGGTGGTGAACCTCCAACACAAGTTCGGTGAGTCGACGACGACGAGAGACCACTCGTACGTCGTCCCCGGTGAAGACGGCCTCACAACTGTCTCTCCGGACGACGTGGCGGAGCCGTATCGCGTCTCCGGGGTACCCGATGTCGAGCCTGTCGAGCAGGTCGACGTCTACGAGGTCCTTCGTGGGTACGAACGCGAGTACGAGGACGGACGGAGCGTCGGGAGCGATAATTCGATAACGAAGCGGAAACAAATCCACGCGGACGACGAGTATGTCTGGTTCGGCCACGAGCACCACCGAGACGTCGACTCGACCGTCAAAGTCAAACGGTTCGTCGATATCGACAGCGAAGATGGTGCAGCACTCATTCGGCTCCTCGGTGCGTACGTCCCTGAAGGAAGCGCATCCACTGGCGAGACGGCGACGTCGAAATTCGGGGCAAGTATCGCTGAATCCGACCGTGAGTGGCTAGCCCAACTCCAGCGAGATTACTCTCGACTGTTCGAGAACACGTCCGCCGGTATCATTACGAGCGACCGACGAGCGGAGCGAACCGTCGAGTATCAAACGGACACAGGCGGTGCGTCGGTCACGTACAATGACGAGACGCTGAAACTGCAGATGATGAACGAACTCGCTGCTGTGTTCTTCCGCGAGTTCGCAGGGCAGACGTCGCGTGGTAAACGGATCCCCTCATTCGTCTTCCACCTTCCTGAGGAGAAGCAAGACTTGTTCCTGACGTTGCTCGTCGAAGGCGATGGGTCTCGCGAATTCCCACGATACACCGAAGCGTACGCACAGCGAAACTTCGACTTCGAGACGACGAGCCGAGAACTTGCTGCCGGTCTCTCGATGTTGCTCACGCAACGGGGGCAAAAACACTCGCTCAAGTATCGGGACAGCAAAGACTCGTACACTATTCGGACGTGTAGCTCCTTCCGGGAAGGCCGAGACCCCGTGCTGACCGAAGTCGACCACGACGGCTACGTGTACGACCTGAGCGTCGAAGAAAACGAAAACTTCGTCGACGGTGTTGGAGGTATTGTCCTTCACAACACCGACAGCGTCATGCTCGAACTCGGCCCCGACGTGTCGAAAGAAGAAGCCATCGAGCAGTCGTTCGACATCGAGGAGCACATCAACGCCGCCTACGACGACTTCGCGCGCGACGAGTTGGGCGCGGACGAACACCGCTTCCAAATCGAGTTCGAGAAGCTCTACCGGCGGTTCTTCCAGGCGGGGAAAAAGAAGCGCTACGCGGGCCACATCGTCTGGAAGGAGGGCAAAGACGTCGACGACATCGACATCACGGGCTTCGAGTACAAACGGTCGGACATCGCACAGATAACCAAAGAAGTCCAGAAGAACGTCATCGACATGATCGTCCACGGCGAGGAGACGGAAGTCATCAAAGACTACCTCCACGACATCATCACCGACTTCGAGTCGGGGAACCTGCCGCTCGAACAGGCCGGCATCCCCGGCGGCATCGGTAAACGCCTCTCGGCGTACGAGACGCCGACCGCGCACGTCCGCGGCGCGCAGTACGCCAACGCCTTCCTCGGGACGAACTTCGGCCGCGGGTCGAAGCCGAAGCGGGTCTACCTCAAGAAAGTCCACCCGTCGTGGTTCCGCGAGATGGAGACCGGCGAGTTCGACCCGCAGGTCGACGACCTCTACCGCGAGTTCAAGCGCGACCCCGACGTCATCTGCTTCGAGTACGCAGACCAGATTCCCGAGGCGTTCGAAGTCGACTGGGACACGATGCTCACCAAGACGCTCGAAGGGCCCATCTCCCGCGTCATCGAGGCGCTCGGGATGTCGTGGGACGAGGTGAAAAGCGGACAGGAACAGACCGGCCTCGGGAGCTTCATGTAACCGGCCGTATCACCGAGTAATGAAACTATATTCGGTTACATAGGCGATGGGACCGTAACGTTGTTCGGCTGTCCAAAACCCGGACGAGCGTTCCGAACTGCCGAGATTCTTTGCGGTTTTGAAAACAAATTTTCTTTCTACAAAAGGTGGCGGGGGTGAATGCGCAAGCATTATGGGCGATACTCCCCACCCTTCGAGTACGAGGCAACGAACCAACGATGGCAACTCTCGAGATCAAGAACCTCCACGCACGAGTCGCGGAGGAAGACGGTGAGCAGATTCTGCGAGGTGTCGACCTGGAAGTCAAATCCGGCGAGATCCACGCACTGATGGGTCCCAACGGGTCCGGCAAGTCTACGACTTCTAAAATCATCGCCGGCCACCCCGCCTACGAGGTAACCGACGGCGAAATCCTCCTCCACCTGGAGGACGACGACTTCGGCGACCTCGAAATTCCGGACGACGCCCGCACGTGGAACCTTCTGGAACTGGAACCGAACGAGCGCGCCGCGCTCGGTATCTTCCTCGGCTTCCAGTACCCCGCGGAAATCGAGGGCGTCACCATGACGAACTTCCTCCGCACCGCGCTCAACGCAAAGATCGACGAGCGCGAGGAGCTCCTCTTCGGCGAGGACGACGAGGAAGAAGAAGAGGAAGCCGGCTACGATACCTCCCCGATGGAGGGTAACGTCGACGACGGCGAAGTCGGTGTCGCCGAGTTCCAGAAGCTCCTCAAAGAGAAGATGGACCTCCTCGACATGGACGAGAAGTTCATGCAACGCTACCTCAACGCCGGCTTCTCCGGCGGCGAGAAGAAACAAAACGAGGTCCTTCAGGCCGCGATTCTCGAGCCCTCGATTGCGGTGCTCGACGAGATCGACTCCGGTCTCGACATCGACCGCCTGCAGGACGTCTCGAAGGGTATCAACGCGCTGCGCGACGAGCAGGGCACGGGTATCCTCCAGATCACTCACTACCAGCGTATCCTCGAATACGTCGAGCCGGACCACGTCCACATCATGCTGGACGGTAAGGTCGTCAAGAGCGGCGACGCGTCGCTCGCGTCCGAACTCGAAGACAAGGGCTACGACTGGGTCCGTGAGGAAGTGTACGAAGCCGCGTAATCCCCCAACATCATGAGTTCCGACCAAGACCACCTCAAAGAGACAGACACGGAAGCTCGCTTCGAGTTCAAGAAGGAGCAGAAGGCCGCGTTCGTGGCCGAGAAGGGTCTCACCGAAGAGACCATCCGCGTCATCTCGGAGGACAAAGACGAGCCCGAATGGATGCTCGAGCGCCGCCTTCGCGCGCTCAAGCAGTACCAGAAGATGCCGATGCCGACCGACTGGCCCGGCCAGCCTGACCTCTCCGAGGTCAACGTGGACGAAATCGTCCCGTACATCCGACCCGACGTGGAAGTCCGCGGCGGCGTCGACGACTGGCGCGACCTGCCGGACGACATCAAGGACACCTTCGACAAGCTGGGAATCCCGGAAGCCGAGAAGAACGCCCTCTCGGGCGTCGGCGCCCAGTACGAGTCCGAAGTCGTCTACCAGAACATGCAGGAGCGCTGGGAGGAGAAAGGCGTCGTCTTCATGAACATGGACCAGGCGGTCCAGGAGCACGAAGACATCGTCAAGGAGTACTTCATGACGAAGTGCGTCCCCCCGAGCGACAACAAGTTCGCCGCGCTCCACGGCGCGATCTGGTCCGGCGGCTCGTTCGTCTACGTCCCCGAGGACGTGACGGTCGAGATGCCGGTGCAGGCGTACTTCCGCATGAACTCCGAGGGCATGGGCCAGTTCGAGCATACGCTCATCGTCGCGGAGAAGGGCTCCGAAGTCCACTACATCGAGGGCTGTTCGGCCCCCAAGTACTCCGCGTTCAACCTCCACTCCGGCGGCGTCGAAGTGTTCGTCGGAGAGGACGCCCACGTCCAGTACTCAACCGTCCAGAACTGGTCGAAGAACACCTACAACCTCAACACCAAGCGCGCCATCGTCGAGAAGGGCGGCCGCATGGAGTGGATTTCGGGCTCGATGGGCTCGAAGGCCACCATGCTGTACCCGGCCTCGATTCTGAAGGGCCGCGGCGCCTCCGACAACCACATCACCATCGCCTTTGCGGGCGAGGGCCAGAACATCGACACCGGCGCGAAGGTGTACCACAACGCCCCCGAGACGAAGTCGACCATCGAGTCGAAGTCCATCTCGAAGGACGGCGGCCGCACGAACTACCGCGGTCTCGTCCACATCGCCAACGGCGCGAAGAACTCCTCGACTGCGGTCGAGTGTGACGCGCTCATGTTCGACAACGAGTCCACCTCGGACACGATGCCGTACATGGAGATCAACGAGTCCACGGTGGACGTCGCCCACGAGGCGACCGTCGGCAAGATCGGCGACGAGGACATCTTCTACCTCCAGTCGCGCGGTCTCGACGACGACGACGCGAAGCAGATGATCGTCTCCGGGTTTATCGAACCCATCACGGAGGAACTGCCCATCGAGTACGCAGTCGAACTCAACCGACTCGTCGAACTCGAGATGGAGGGTAGCCTCGGATAACCAATGAGTGCGCAACTTCCCGCAAACCTGTCCGCAGAGACGGTACGAGAGATTTCGGACGCACGGGACGAGCCGGAGTGGCTCCTCGAGGCCCGCCTCGAATCCCTCGAAGCACTCGACGAGCTCGAACTGCCGGACGTCATCCAGACGCCCGGTCGCCGCTGGACGAACCTCGAAGCGCTCGACTTCGAGTCGCTCGTCGACCCGCTGAACCAGGCCGACGAGACGACCCGCGAGTCGCCCGAGGGTGTCGTCGTCCTCCCCTTCACGGAGGCACTCTCCGAGTACGGCGACCTCATCGAGGAGCGCTTCGGCTCCGTCGTCGCCCCCGAGTCGAACTACCTCACCGCCCTCTCGGCGGCGCTGTTCACGACGGGCACGTTCATCTACGTCCCCGAGGGCGTCGACGCCGAGGACGTGAAGATTCGCGCCGAGATGAACTCTCGGTCGCTGTTCAGCCACACGCTCGTCGTCACCGAGAAGTCGTCGTCGGTCACCATCCTCGAAGCCGTCGAGTCTGGTGACAGCGTCGACGACGCGCGGTACTTCTCGAACCTCGTCGAAATCGACGCGGGCGAGAACTCGTACGTCCAGTACGGCTCCCTGCAGAACCTCGACGAGGAGACGTACACGTACTCGCTCAAGCGCGCCGACGCCGACACCTACTCGACCGTCAACTGGATCGAGGGGAACCTCGGCTCGCGGCTCACCCGCAGCGACGTCGAGACCGAACTCAACGGCGAGGCGTCGGAGACGAAAATCGTCGGCGCGTTCTTCGGTCACGACGACCAGCACCTCGACGTGAACGCCCGCGTCTGGCACAAAGCCGAGAACACGACGGCCGACCTCGTGACCCGCGGCGTCCTCGACGACGAGGCACGCTCGGTGTACGAGGGTGTCCAGGACGTCGGCCGCGACGCGTGGAGTACGAACTCCTACCAGCGCGAGAACACGCTGATGCTCTCGGACCAGTCCGAGGCCGACGCGTCGCCGAAGCTCATCATCAACAACCACGACACTGAGGCGTCCCACGCCGCCTCCGTCGGGCAGGTGGACGCCGAGGACCTCTTCTACATGGTCTCTCGGTCCATCCCGGAAGAACAGGCCCGTAACATGCTCGTGGAGGGCTTCTTCGTCCCCGTCCTCGAAGAGATTGCAGTCGACGAGTTCCGCGACGACCTCGAGGAACTCATCGCGGCCCGCCTGCGGTAGGCAGACCGCTCCGCGGCGCGGCACCGACGACGGTTTTTATCTCTCTTTCTCGCCGACCCGCGAGGGAACCGCTTAAGTCGGTTACTCCCGGAGAGGTGTGTATGTACGTCGCGGGACCGTGTCTTCGAACGTCGAGGGGGACGAGTCCATGAGCGTCGGGTATCAGGTCACCTCGGACCACCAACTCGCCCGACTCCTCCAGATCGGTATCGTCCTCGAAGAGGTCGTGGAGGCGCGCGCCTACCACCACCACGAGGAACTCGGCGAAGACACGCTCGACGAGGAGATTCGAGCCCTGCTTTCGCACGCCGCCGAGGAGTCCGCGGACCACCGCGAACGCCTCGAAGCCGTCATCGACCGGCTGGAGGTCGACAGCGTCCCCTTCGAGGAGATAGAGGCGCTGGTCGAAGCCCAGTACGGCCAGACGAAACCCGAGGACTTCGACGGCGTTCTCTACGACCAACTCTGTAACGAGGAGACCGCCTACAAGTTCTACGACGACGTTATCGAGGCTATCGAGGCGAGCGACGCACAGTTCTCTATCGACCGCGAGGAACTCGTCGCGACGCTGTCGGAGATTCGCGAGGAGGAAGCCGAGGGCGTAGAAGAAGTGACGCGAATCATGGAAGACCGCGAGTGAAACGATGAACACGGCAGACCAATACGTCAAGGCGATTTACCTGCTGCAGGAGATGGAGAACGGCCCGGCGGCCACCGGCGCGCTCGCGGACATGATGGAGGTGAGCCCGGCGAGCGCGAACGAGATGATTGGCAAACTCGAATCCCGCGGCCTCGCCGAACACGAGAAGTACAAGGGCGTCACCCTCACCGACGAGGGAATCGTCCGCGCTCGCGACGCGCTCCAGACCTACTGCATCATCGAGCGCTTCCTCTCGAACGTCCTCGACGTCGAGGAGTTCCGCGCGGAGGCCCGCGAACTCGAACCCGTCATCGACGGGATGATCGCGGAGCGCCTCGACACCATCATCGACCGTAACTCCGAGTGTCCCGACTGTTTCGACCCCGAGACGGACGCCTGCGAGTATCTCGAGGTGTGCGGCGCGGAACCCGAGACGGAGACGGAAGTCGCGGACTGAGTTTCACTTACACTCTACTTGCCGAATCACTATCTAGCACGGTAGTGATGTTATTTTATGGAGTGCCCGTCCTGTGGCAAACAGCTAGCAACAGAACAGGGAATGCGGCAGCACCACACAAAGGTCCACAACACACCGCTGCCTAACCGAGTCTGTAAACGCTGCCATCAGGAGTTTTACGACCCAAAGTCTCAGCGTGTTTACTGCGAAGAGTGTTATTCAGAGCAAGGAAATCAGAACGGTAACTGGCGAGGGGGTAAAGAAACAGAGACGTGCAGCGTTTGCGATGCTACGTTTTCCTACTACCCATCAAATAAGCAGGGTGTTTACTGTTCGGAGTGTGTCAAGGAGGCAGAAGGGCTACTCCCTGAAAACCCCGCAGAGCGAATTGAGTTAATAAGAACCGCGTGTAGCTTTTGTGAGGCTCAACTCGAACGACTCCCTTCGTCGATTAACGGGAACGAATACGGATCATTCTGCGACTTAGACTGCTATGGGAAGTGGCTCTCTAACAACATTGTTGGCTCGAACCACCATCAATGGGAAGGCGGAACCCTCTTTTATGGAGAGTCTTGGTGGCCAGTTCGTCGAAAGGCACTAGAACGAGACAATTACACTTGCCAGCGATGCGGAGCGGATAGCGAAGAACTGGGACAGAACCCAGACGTGCATCATCTAAATCGGGTTCGCGACTTCGATGACCCGAGTAACGCCCACACGCTGTCCAACGTTGTTTCTCTGTGTCGCTCTTGTCACCGACTCGTAGAAAGTGGAGACAAAAAGTAAGGTTATTGTGCCGGCATCACCCAATTTCAGATGTCAGTCCCGTGGTGTAGTGGCCAATCATAGCGGCCTTTGGATTGGTACGGTTCATTGCGTGCCGAGAAGACAGCCGCTGACGGCGGTTCGAATCCGCCCGGGACTACTACTTCAAGCGTTCTAATCCTGACTGGTGCCGGTGTGGTCCAGTCACCGGTCCGTTCTACACCCTACGAGTTCAGGTCTGTAGTGGGTTGCCCACACAGGCATAGACACACCGATTTGATGTGGTAAGTGCCAACTGACAATCTAGAAAAAGGTAAACCGAGGCTAGAACTGCAGCCTACTGCTCTTCTTTCTCCGCCTGAACCTTCTCACTGACGAGTGAGTAGGTCTCTTTGGTGAAGCGATATTCACTTGGGTCGGCGTACGGGAGCAGCACGGTCCGGCCTACAGCTTCGTTCACCTTCTGCCTGACTTGGTTGACATCGTACGGATTCTCTACCTCGCTGAGTAGGTCTCGTGTGATACCCTCGCGGTCACACACCTGACTAACTAGCGTGTGAAGAGCACTTGCGTCGCCCCAAGGTGCTGAGTTTCGGGTGTCTCGGGTCGAGTCGTACTCGACATCCAAGATGATGGGGTTTGTCCCCCCTTGAAATTCCAGGGTGAGATAGCCGTCGTCGACGAGGTCGTTCAGCAACCGAGTGTACTTCAGCGAGGTGAGTACACGGTCTTTGTCGTCGATGACATCCTCGACGGCTGTCGATTCCTTCACGTCGTCGCGAAGGTTTGGACGTTCGAACGTTTGAGGTCCGTTGACGTAGGCAACGGTCTTTGCTACTCGCTGTCGTGCCGGGGTGAGTTCGTCCCACGGCGTATGGTCGGTGGTTGTGTTTGAGTCTGTAGTCGAGCTCATTGTGCCGCATCCGACCGATAGCGACATGGGTAAACTATTTGCTTAGGCTAATCTAGATATAGATAAGCCCTGATAGCCTACCGTGTCGCAGGGACCCCAAGTCCCTTCGGCCAGATAGGGGTGTTGAAGGGGCTGCACAATCGGTCCGCGCGGTTCCCTGGCAGGTTCCGCGGACCGAACTTACTGTGTTTCTCACATTGATTAGGTCGTGAACTACGACGTTTGATGTAACATGCGTGTGGGGACACATAAGCGTTACTCCGAGAATAAAGAGTTCAAACCTATATCTCAATCCCTGGGAGTTCTGACCGAATCAAACCCGGTACCAATATTGGACGATTTTGCGCCACTAGGCACCCAAATCATGGTACACAAGAGAATAGTTCATGGTTGGGAAATCCCTGAATCCAAAACTGCGGAGATATTATTCATCCCTGGGAAAGAATTATGCCTGAAGAATCCGACTGTCTCAAGTAGAAATGGAAACTACTGTGACATTCGAGTATGGGCCGATGACTGTAGAGATACACGCTCTAAACGACGAGAATTACCAAGAAGAGGTCCTTGATCTCATGAGATTTATCGAGAATAATCAAGACCAGTTTAATGAATTCGATGGGGGTCAAGTGACTCCAGAAATTGAATCAGATAAAACTGAAAGCACTTCTTTGGAATCTTTTGCTCAAAATAGAGCTGAAGAAGAGAATACAGAACCGGGTCCATTACACTCAATTGCATCACAACTTCATGTGCCTGAGAGTCAACTTGAGAGATTTCTCCATGTAAACCCTGATGACGACGAGATGCCAGTATTGTATTCTGAAGAGTTAGGGAAGATTGGAAAAAGACAAACAGACCGACAACGGGTCGCTTCACTAATACTGCTGTATGTGTGGCATGAGTGCTACGAGGTAAACCGTGTAAAGTCATCAAAGCTCAAGGATGCGCTTGAATTATCTAGCATCCCCTCTTCGGGGATGGCAAATATGTACCAGGGTGAAGGAGATCGATACTTCAATAGAGCAGGGAGAGGACCTTCTGCAACAGTCAAATTGACTCCACCTGGTAAGAGACAAGCCAGAAAAATCCTACGTAAGTTCACCCAGAAAGAAGACGGAGAAAATTAGACCGAGGTGAAGTGTGAGCGTTTAGTTTCTGTGCTTCTTCTTTGATGTAGCGTTTTCGTCTACTGCTCTGAAAAGACAGATTCGCCAGCAAAAATGCAGTGAAGAAAATATATGACGAAGTTCGAAGATGGGTGGTTACCCGGTATAGTTCCAACTCAAAAACACGACACGCCGAGTCACTTCGCCGCCGAGTGATTTTTATCGACACACAATGACAGTATACTAACGTGTCTCTGCTGCATCCGGTATCGGCCGCTCGCCACCTCGCGTACTCCCTCCACTACGCGCTCGTTCGGGCGAACTACGAGCGACAGCTCGTCGCCACGAAAAAACACGTCGGGCGGACGAGTTTCAGGAGCTACGAACTGTACAACCGCCACGGCAACGACGTGCTCCTACAGGCGCTGTTGCTCGGTCTCGACGACGGCGACGTGGTGGTCGACGTGGGCGCGAACACGGGGACGTACACGCTCGCGGTCGCGGCCAGTGAGTCCTCCGCGCGGGTGGTCGCCGTCGAACCGCATCCCGAGGTCGTCGACCAGTTGCGGGCGAACGTCGAGGTGAACGACTTCGACGACCAGGTGGACCTGCTCGACTGCGGCCTCGGTGACGCCGACGAATCTCGGGAGTTCCACCTGTCGAGCTACGACGAACTGGGCTCGTTCTCGCGGGACCACGCGAGCGCGTGGGAGGCGCGGGTCGTCGACACGGCGTCGGTGTCGATGCGGCGGCTGGACTCGCTCGTCGATTCCGAGAGAATCCCGCCGCCGGACCACCTGAAGGTAGACGTCGAGGGGTTCGGTCTGAACGTGCTCCGGGGGGCGGAAACGGTCCTCCGCGAGCACCGGCCGACGGTGTATTTCGAACTGCACGACGCCCGCGGGAGCCACGACGAGGCGGCGGCGAAGGCCCTGCTCCGGGAGGCGGGCTACGAACTGGTCCCGGTCAAGGAAGGGTGGGTGTGCGAGCCGCGAGCACGGACAGAAGCGCCCCAGTCGGCGTAGTCGCGGGGGGTCAGTCGGGTTCAGCCGGGGCCGAATCGGCTATTCGAGGACGAAGTTCACGCGCTCGTGAGCCGAGCCTTGGGTCGTCCGGCCGGTGACGGAGACCGTGCCGATGTCGCCCGTCGTCGAGACGTGCGTCCCCGCGCAGGCGGTCCGGTCGAAGGGGTCGTCAGCGTCGCCGATTTCGACGATTCGGACCTCCCGAATCGAGTCCGGAAGCAGGTGCAGTCGGGTTCGCTCGGGGTCGAGCGTCGCCTCGGCCTCCTCGCGGTCGAGGCTGTACCACCGGACGGGGAGGTCGGACGCGACGAGGTCGTTCAGGCGCGTCTCGATGGTCCGGAGGTCGTCGCCGTCGAAGCGGCCGTAGGCGCAGTCGAGGTGCGCGTGGTCGGCGTACAGTTGGTTGCCGGTCGTCTCGGCGTCGAACTCGTCGAGGAGGACCGCAGAGAGGAGGTGCTGAGCCGTGTGGTAGCGGCTGTGGGCGCGCCGCCGCGCCGCGACGACGTGTTCGATTCGGTCGCGTTTCCGTACGTCCGTCACGTCCCACGTCTCGACGTCGCCGTCCTCGCCGTCTTCCGATAGGGTGCCCGTGTCGTTCGGCTGGCCGCCGCCGGTCGGGTAGAAGTAGGTCCGGTCGAGAACGACGCGGTCGCTGCCGCGGACTGTCTCGACGGTCGCCTCGAACTCGTGTGTCGTCGCGTCGTCGAGGTATCGTGCTTCGGTCACGGCGGGGACGACGCGGTCGGTCGAGTTAACTCCCGTCGATGTGGCACCGAGTCACACTGCCGCCCACGAGACCCGGTCTGTTCGCCCGAGAGCACGGTTCCCGCGACTCAGGGTGGTCGTAACGCCTAAGAGTGGAACGACCCTCATTCCGTGTAATGAGAATACGCACGTGCCAACACCTACGGAGGTTCTGCCGTGGGCGTTGAAATCAAAGAGTCGGCCGTCTCCGACGCGGAGTTCGAGGATATGAAGCGCTTCGTCTCGGACTATCTCTCTGCGAGCGTCGAAAACGAAGACGACGGCGGGCGGATGCGCTGGTACCCGTGGCACTCCGCGGAGTACCGATTCAACCACATCCTCAACGTCGTCGACCTCGCGACGCGCATCGCCGACCGCGAGGGCGCGGACGTGGACGTCGTCCGCGTCGCCGCCCTCTTTCACGACATCTCGAAGCTCGAAGCGGACCAGGAGGTCCACGCCGAGGAGGGCGCTCGCGTCGCCCGCGAGTTCCTCAGCACCCACGGCGACTACCCCGAGTCCTTCCTCGAACAGGTGTGTCAGGTCGTCTCCGACCACTCGTATCAGGGGCCGCTGACGGACGTGTCGCTGGAGACGCGCTGTCTCATCGAGGCCGACATCCTCGACAAAATCGGCGCGAACGGCACCGCGCTGATGCTCCTGCGGATGGGCTACGAGGCGCGGACGCACATGGACGCCGCCGAGATGGTCGAGCGCGTCTTCGAGCGCGGCCGCGACGCCTCAGAGCGTCTCGAAACCGACACGGCCCAGAGCTTCGCTCACCAGCGGCTCAAGCGCGTCAAGTGGTTCCGCGAGTGGCTCGAAGACGAGGTCCCCGAGATGGACCACGACGGCCAGTTCAACTGAGCGACGGCGCTCTCAGAGCGTGTCGAGAATCGAAAGCACGCGTTCTTCGGCCTCGCGGCCGGGGTCGTGTTCGGAGCCGTCGCGGTCGCTGTCGCGGTGGTCGGCGACCGACCGGCGCATCGCCTCCTCGACGGGGGTCGATTCCCAGCCGAGTCGGGCGAGTTTGTCCGTCGCGAGGACGTGCGGGTAGCCGCGGTAGAGGATGAAACCGTCCATCGAGAGGCCCGCCGCGGCGAGTTCGCGCTCGCCCGCGTGGACGACTTCGACGTCGGTGCTCGCGGCGTCGGCGATGACCTGAACCATCTCTTCGAGCGTCACGAGCCGTCGGTCGCCGACGTTGTAGGCCTCGCCAGCCTCGCCCTCCTCGGCGACGACACGCATCGCGCTCGCCACGTCCTCGACGTAGGCGCGGTGCCAGACGTTCGTCCCGTCGCCGGGAACGACGACGCGGTCGTAGTTTAGCACGCGGTCGATCCAGTAGTCGAGGCGCTCGGTGTAGTCCTCCGGGCCGTAGACGATACAGGGGCGGATGGACATCGCGTTGATACCTCGCGAGGCCGCCTCGAAGACGACCCGGTCGCCCTCGGCCTTCCGCGGGCCGTAGCTCGCGCCCGAGTCGTCCGCCGCCTGCTCGTCGGTGCAGTCGCAAAGCGGCGTCTCGTTTTCGCGCTTCGGGATGACCTCGCTTCCGTAGGCCGCGCCGCTGGAGATGTAGACGTAGGCGTCCACGTCGGCGAAGATGTCGACCGCCGAAGCGACCTCGGCGGGCTTGTACGCCACGCAGTCGAACACGGCGTCGGGGTCGACGGTCAGTTTCGCGGTCCGGAGCGCCTCGTCGTCCGTTCGGTCGCCCTGGACGTGCTGGACGCGCGGGTCGTCCTCGAAGGGGTTGTCGTGGTTGCCGCGGTTGAAGATGGTCACGGCGTAGCCGCTGTCGAGGAGTTCCGAGACGAGGTGGCGGCCAATGAATCGCGTGCCGCCGATGACGAGTGCGTTGTCCATGTCTCGGCCGAGGGCGCGCGCGGTGAAAAACGTGGGAGAATCGGTGGCGGGTGCCGGGAACCCGCTTCGACCGCGCAGCCCTCACTCCACCCGTTCGAGCACGATGCCGTCTTCGAATCCACCGCGCTCGGCCGCTTTCTCTCGTGCTGTCGTCTGGACCGTCTCCCAATCCTCGTCGCGTCGGTCGAGGACCGCGTCGACGATGGCGTACACGTCTGCGAGTTCTTCGACGCGTCCGGATTCGGCGAACTCTTCGGCCTCTTCGACCAGTTTCTCGCGCAGTCGGCGGTCGAACTCCTCGTCGTCGGCGGCGTGGACGACCGGCGTCTCGCCCGACTCGCGGACGATTCGGGGAATGTCGTCGCGGACGAGTTTGTCGTACTCGCGGGGCATACCATCGAGTTCGGACGACCGGTGGAAAAATGGGGCGACGGGGGTAAGCCGCGGTCCCGCTTGTGCGACTATCTGTCGGTGGAGAGACGAACCCTGTCGGTGCTCTGGTTGCCGTCGGGACCCGTCACGCGGAGCGTCACGTCGAGCGTCCCACAGAAGTCGAGCGTAATCTCCGTCGTCGAACCGCGCGCCTCGAACGACGCGCCCTCGCCGAACTGCCACTCGTAGGTCGCTACCTCGCCCGTCGAGGCGGTCCCGTCGAGACCGACGGTGGTCCCGGAATCGAGGTCCGTCGAGTCGGCGTCTTCGGGGTCGGTGACGATTCGGGCGACCGGGGCGTCCGAGGAGCGCGGGAGATTCCTCGAATCGGGGGCCTCTGGACTCCCTTCGAGGGCGAACACCCCGGCTTGCTCGGTGGACTCTTCTTCCAGATAGCCCGTGAGGATTCGTCCGCCCGCGAGCGCCGGCGTCGATGCTTTTCGGGACGGTGCGTCCTGCTCGTGTCGAACCAGATAGGACCACTGCTGGGACCCGTCTTCGGTCGAGAGCGCGTGTATCGTGGGGTGTCGGCGTTCGCGTTCGAGGTCTCCGATAGCCTTGGGGATGGCGCTCCCCCCGAGGTAGACGGTGTCGCCGGCGACGCTCGGGTCGCCGTGGAATTCCGTCGACGTGTCGTGTGTCCACAGCGTGTCCCCGGTGTCGGCGTCGAGCGCGTAGACCGTCGAGAGGATACCCTCCTCGGCCACCGAGTCCACGTCGAGCGCGGTGGTGACGTAGACGGTTCCGTCGGCGACGGCCGGTGCGCTGATGAACCGCGCCGACTCCTCGCCGTCGGGTGTGAGTCTCGTCTCCCACTCGATGCTCCCGTCCTCGTCGCTGTGTGCGACGACTCGGTTTATCTCGTCCGTTCGGAACCGATTCCCGGAGGAACGGTAGATACGACCGTTTTTGTGGGCCGAGTCGGCGAAGTTCACACCGTCTTCCAGCACCGCTGTCCACCGCCTGCTCCCGTCGTTCGCGTTCCACGCGACGAGTTCGTTCTTCGCGTCGGTGTACGTCGCCATCCCGTAGAGCGTCTCGTCGTCGCCAATGTAGGGATAGGACCGGTACGACGCGTCGGAGCGCCACACGACTTCGCCGCTCTCGGGGTCGAGTTCCACGACGACCGATTCCTGTTGGTCCGGGTCTGCGCTGGCGTTTGTCAGGTGTTGGACGTAGAGGGAGCCGTCGGCGATGAGCGGCGTCCCGAGCCACTTGGCGTCCGGGCTCGCGTAGTCCGCTGGTGTCTTCTGCCAATTAATTTCGCCGGTATCCAGGTCGAGCGCGTGGAGACCACCGTATTTGACATCAGAATCGGTGTAGCCTGCCTCGCTCGTCACGAAGAGCGTCCCTTCTGCCACTGCTGGTGTGTCGGTCACTCGGCCGATTCCGGGTTCTGACGCTCCGTACTCCGGCGCGATGTATTTCCAGCGTTCCTCACCGGTGTCGGCCTCGTAGGCGACGACGCCCCCGCGGAACGTGCTGTCGTTGGTGTAGAACGTCTGGAAGACGGCCCCGTCGTCGACGAGTACCTCGTTCGCGCTGGTCCTATGCCACGTTCCGTCGAGCCACGACAGGGCGGCGTACTCGTCGTCGGGCGCCGATTCGGGAGCGACTGCGCCGGTGCGTCCCGGTTCGGCACGAGACTGCGACCAATCCTCGGTCGTGACCGTGTCCGAGTCTGCCGTCGAGTGACTGTCCGCGAGCGAGGTGCCGGCCACGCCGGATGCCGTGAGGGCACCGAGCGTGGCGAGGACTGTCCGCCGCGAGTAATCTCGGGTCATGTCCACGCCGACATGGCCCCGGACGGCACATCATTATCTGTTCAGTAAGTGATACGAAACAGTCCGAAAAAACACACCGAACAGCAAGAAAACGCGGGACTGCGACCGGACCGTCAGTCGCTGACGGTTGAGTCGGCCCTTAGTCGTCGCTCGTCGTCGCTGCGCCGACTCTGTCGGTACCGGCGTCGACGATTGCGCCCGCCTTCGCCGGGAGTTCGTTGCGGACGTCCTCGCGGCCGTCCTCGGCGATGACCTCGGCGTACGCGTCGGGCATCACCTTCACGAAGTCGCCGAGTACCGACTGCCAGTCGTCGAGCAGTTCGGCCGCGCGGTCGGACTCGGTGTACGCGAGGTGGTTCTCGACGAGGCGGGTGAGCATCGCCTCGTCCTTGTCGTCGAGGTGGTCTTCGAGCGTCACCATCTCGGTGTTCGCCTTCGCGGCGAACTCGTCGTCGGGGTCGTAGACGTACGCCACGCCGCCGGACATCCCCGCGGCGAAGTTGCGGCCCGTCTCGCCGAGGACGGCGACGACGCCGCCGGTCATGTACTCGCAGCCGTGGTCGCCGACGCCCTCGACGACCGCCTTCACGCCGGAGTTGCGGACGCCGAAGCGCTCGCCGGCGAGGCCGTTGACGTAACATTCGCCCTGCGTCGCGCCGTAGAGGGCGACGTTGCCGATGAGGATGTTCTCTGCGGCCTCGTAGTTGGCCTCGGCGGGCGTGTTGACGATGACGCGGCCGCCGGAGAGGCCCTTACCGACGTAGTCGTTCGCGGCCCCGGTGAGCCGCATCGTGACGCCGCGGGCGAGGAAGCCGCCGAACGTCTGGCCGGCGATGCCGTCGAACTCGCAGCGGATGGTGTCGTCCGGCAGGCCCTCGCCGCCGTGGGCGTTGGAGATCCGGTTCGAGAGCATCGCGCCGACCGCGCGGTCGACGTTCGAGAGGTCGCGGCGGATGACGACCGGCTCGCGGTCCTCGATTGCCTCCGCGGCCTCGTCGATGAGCTTGTGGTCGACGTGCGTCCCGATGTCCGCGTGGACTTGGTCTTCGGTCTTGCGGCGCGCACCCGTCTTGGGCTCGGCCAGCACTGACGAGAGGTCGAGATGCTTGGCCTTCTCGTGGTCCGTCTCGACCTGCCGGAGCAGGGAGGGACGACCGATCATCTCGTCGAGCGAGGTGAAGCCGAGGTCGGCCATAATCTCGCGGAGTTCCTGCGCGATGAACGTCATGTAGTTGATGACGTGGTCGGGCTCGCCGGGGAAGCGGCGGCGCAGGTTCTCGTCCTGCGTGGCGACGCCGACCGGGCAGGTGTTCTCGTGGCACTGGCGGGCCATGACACAGCCCGAGGTGACGAGCGACGCGGTCCCGAAGATGTACTCCTCGCCGCCGAGGAGGGCGGCGATGGCGACGTCACGGCCGGTCTTCATGCCGCCGTCGACGGAGACGCGGATGCGGGAGCGAAGCCCGGTCGCGCGGAGCATCTGGTTGGCCTCGGCGAGGCCGAGTTCCCACGGGAGGCCCGCGTTCTTGATGGAGGTCTTCGGCGACGCGCCGGTGCCGCCGTCGTGGCCGGAGATGTGGACCACGTCGGCTTTCGCCTTCGAGACGCCGGCGGCGATGGTGCCGATGCCGGCCTCGGAGACGAGCTTGACGTTGATGTCGGCGTCGGGGTTGGCCGACTTCAGGTCGAAGATGAGCTGTTTGAGGTCCTCGATGGAGTAGATGTCGTGCAGCGGCGGCGGCGAGATGAGGCCGACGCCCGGCGTCGCGTAGCGGACGTGGGCAATCATCTCGTTTACCTTCTTACCGGGGAGGTGGCCGCCCTCGCCGGGCTTCGAGCCCTGCGCCATCTTGATCTGAATCTCGTCGGCCGACGAGAGGTAGTGAGAGGTGACGCCGAAGCGGCCGGAGGCGACCTGCTTGACGTTACACTCCTTTTCGGTGCCGAAGCGCTCCGGCGGTTCGCCGCCTTCGCCGGAGTTGGACTTGCCACCGATGCGGTTCATCGCGATGGAGTTGTTCTCGTGGGCTTCCGGCGAGAGGCTACCGAGCGACATCGCGGCCGTCGAGAAGCGCTTGACGATGTCCTCGACGGGTTCGACCTCGTCGATGTCCACGGGCTCGCGGTCGGAGTCGAACTCGAGGAGACCGCGGAGCGCCTTCAGCTGTTCCGACTGGTCGTTGACCAGTTCGGCGAACTCCTGGTACTTCTCGTAGTCGCCGGCGCGGACGGACTGCTGGAGCGTGCCGACGGTCTGGGGGTTCCAGCCGTGGTGGATGCCGGCCGAGCGGTTCTCGTACTCGCCCTGCCGTTCGAGCTTCGGGTCCGCGCCGAAGGCGGCGGCGTGGCGGGTCAGCAGGTCCTCTTCGATGACGTCGAGGCCGATACCCTCGGTGCGGATTTCGGTGCCCTCGAAGTACTCGGCGACGAAGTCGGAGTCGAGACCGACGGCTTCGAAAATCTGCGCGCCGCGGTAGCTCTCGACCGTCGAGATGCCCATCTTCGCCATCGTCTTGAGCAGGCCGTCTTCGAGCGCGTGAACGTACGCGTCGATGGCCTCGCCCTCGTCGGCCCCGTCGGGGCCGGCGACGACGTCCTCGATGGTCTGGTAGGCGAGATAGGGGTTCACCGCGCCCGCGCCGTAGCCGACGAGCGTGGCGAGGTGGTGGACCTCACGGGGGTCGCCGGACTCGACGACGAGGCCGGCGTGGTTCCGGAGGCCGTTGCGGACGAGGCTGTGGTGAACCGCGCCCGTCGCGAGCAGGCTCGGGATGGCGACCCGGTCGGAGCCGATGTCGCGGTCGGAGAGGACGACGATGTCCGCGCCGTCTTCGATGACCGCCTTGGCCTCGTCGCGGACGGCCTCGATGGCCTCGCGGAGGTCGCCGCCCTGCTCGTAGGTGATGTCGACGACGGCGCTGCGCATGTCGTCGTCGAGGTCCTTGATGGCCGCCGTCTCGGCGTCCGTGAGGACCGGCGAGTCGAGGACGAGTTGGCGCGCGTGGTCGGACGACTCGTCGAGCAGGTTACGCTGGAAGCCGAGCCGCGACTCCAGGCTCGTCACGAGCTTCTCGCGGATGTAGTCGATAGGTGGGTTCGACACCTGCGCGAACAGCTGCTTGAAGTAGGTGAAAAGCGGGCGGTTGAGGTCCGACAGCACCGAAAGCGGCGTGTCGTCGCCCATCGAGCCGACGGGGTCCTTGCCGTCGCGGGCCATCGGCTCTATCATGTGGTTGAGCTGGTCGTGCGTGTAGCCGAACGCCGCCTGTGTCGCCCGAAGCGACTCGACCTGTCCGCGCGAGGTGGAGTCCGCGTCGCCGGCGAGCTCGTCGAGGTGGCGCTGCTGTTCGTCGAGCCACTCGCCGTACTTCTCGTCCGTGAGGGAGTCGAACACCTCGGCGTCGGGGATGACGCGACCCTCGTCGGGGTCGGCCATGAAAATCTCGCCGGGTTGGAGGCGGCCACGGGACTCGATTTCCGCGGGGTCGGTGTCGAGCGCGCCGACCTCGCTAGCGACGATGAGGCGGCCGTCGGTCGTCACCTCGTAGCGGCACGGTCGGAGGCCGTTGCGGTCGAGGACGGCGGCGATTCGGTCGCCGTCAGTCGCCGCGACGAGCGCGGGGCCGTCCCACGGCTCGACCAGCGAGGCGTGGAAGTCGTACCAGTCGCGGCGCGACTGGTCCATCGCGTCGTCGTTGCGGTACGCCTCGGGGATGAGCATCCGCAGGACGTGCGGGAGTTCGCGGCCGCCCTTGAGGAGCAGTTCGACCGCGTTGTCGACGCTCGCGGTGTCGGACTGGTCGGCCTTCGTGATGGGCCTGAGCGTCTCGATGTCGTCGCCGAACGCCTCGTGCTGGAGGTCCGTCTCGCGGGCGCGCATCCAGTTGACGTTACCGCGGATGGTGTTTATCTCGCCGTTGTGGATGACCTGGCGGTACGGGTGGGCGAGGTGCCACGCGCCCAGCGTGTTGGTAGAGAAGCGCGCGTGAACGAGCGCGAGCTCGGTCACCATCCGCTCGTCGCCGAGGTCGGGGAAGTAGTTCGGGAGCTGTTCGGCCGTGAGCAGCCCCTTGTAGACGATGGTCTTGCGGTCGAGCGAGCAGACGTAGAACCGGCCTGCGCCCTCGATGGCGAGGGTATCGACCGCCTTCTCGGCGGCTCGACGGGCGAGGTAGAGCGCCCGGTCGAACTCGTCTGCGGTCATCTCGTCGGCCGGCTCGACGAACAGTTGCCAGACGTCGGGTTCCGATTCGAGCGCGGTCGCGCCGAGTTCGGAGTTGTCGGTCGGCACGTCGCGCCAGTCGAACACGGACAGCCCGTGGTCGGCCAGCGAATCCTCGACAACCGCCGAAACGCGCTCGCGGACCTCGTCGTCGGTCGGCATGAACACCGAACCGGCCGCGTAGAGGTCCGGAAGTTCGGTTTCGAGGACTGCTTCGAAGAATTCGTCCGGTCGCTGGAACAGGATACCCGCCCCGTCTCCGGTGTTCTCCTCGGCGCCCGTGGTGCCGCGGTGCTCGAGGTTTTCAAGGAGTTCGAGGCTGTCTGCGACGACGCGGTGCGAGGCGCCGTTTTCAAGGTCTACGACGGCCCCAACGCCGCAGTTCGACCGCTCGTCGGTCGGGTCGGCTAACCCGCCCTGAGCGAAGGGTGCGTCTATGTGTGGCTTGGTCATACGCCAATGGTACAGCTACCCCCATAAGCAACTTTTCCTGAAACCATAAGGGTGTTACAATGTCATATAAGGATGTATCCATACATAGTATGTCGACTAATGATGATTCGACGCACGACGAAAAATATGAATAATCGTGTGGAACCGCGCGGCGGTCGGCTCAGTAGGACTTCGCGAAGTACGCGGTCTCCTCGGCATCGTCGCCGCAGACCGCACAGTCCTCGCCGTCGTGAATCTCCGCGTCCTCGTCGTTCAGGGGAACCATGACGATTTCGGCGGCGATTTGGTCTTTAATCTCCTCCTCGCAGGCCTCGTCACCGCACCACGGCGCTTTCACGTAGCCGCCGTGCTGGCCGATAGTGCCGAGAATCTCGTTTCGGGCGGACGCCTCGCGGACGTTCTCTTCGAGGTTCTCCTCGGCGGCGGCGTAGAGCTTCGCGTACACCTCGTCGAACTGCTCTTGGACGGCCTCGGCGATGTTCTCGCGGTCGAGTTCGACTGACTCGCCGTCGGGGCGGTGGACGACCGTGACGACCTCGTCGTCGACCTCGTTCGGACCGATTTCGAAGCGGACAGGGACGCCCTTGAGCTCCCACTCGTTGAACTTGAACCCGGGGTTGCGCTCGTCGCGGGCGTCGAGTTCGACGCGGACGCCGGCGTCTTCGAGGTCTTCGGCGATGTCCTCGGCGTACTCGAGGACCTTCTCCTGCGTGTCGGCCTGCCAGATGGGGACGATGACGACCTGCTCGGGCGCGATGGTCGGCGGCAGGACGAGCCCCTGGTCGTCGGAGTGCGTCATGATGAGCGCGCCGAGCGAGCGCCACGACAGCCCCCACGAGGTCGTGTGGGCGGGCTCTTCGTCCTCGTCTTCGGTCGTGTAGGTGAGGTCGAACGCCTCGGCGAAGGAGGTGCCAAGGTAGTGGGAAGTGCCGGCCTGCACGGACTTGCCGTCGGGCATGAGCGCCTCGACGGTCGTCGTCGTGTCCGCGCCGGGGAACTTGTCGTGTTCCGGCTTCGCGCCGCGGAGCACGGGGATGGCGAGCACGTCCTCGTAGAGCGACTGGTACTGCGAGAGGCGGGTCATCGTCTCGTCCCACGCGCCGTCGCGGGTCTCGTGGGCCGTGTGGCCCTCCTGCCAGAGGAACTCCTTGGTTCGGAAGAACGGCTTCGTCTCAGTCGCCTCCCAGCGCACGACGGAGGCCCACTGGTTCACGCGGAGCGGGAGGTCGCGGTGGCTACGGACCCACTGGGCCATGTAGGGCGCGATGATGGACTCGGAGGTCGGACGGACGGCGAGGCGCTCTTCGAGTTCCTCGTGGCCGCCGTGGGTGACCCACGCGACCTCGGGGTCGAAGCCCTCGACGATGTCCTTCTCGCGTTCGAGATAGCTCTCGGGGATAAACAGCGGGAAGTACGCGTTCTGGACGCCCGTCTTCTTGAACTCGCCGTCGAGGTAGTTCTGGATGGACTCCCACAGCGCGTAGCCGCGCGGGCGAGTCACGATGAAGCCGCTCATCCCCTCCGGACCGTAGTTCGCGAGGCCCGCCTTCTGGACGACCTCGGCGTACCACTCGCCGGTGTTGTACTGCTTCGACTCGGTGATACCGAGTTCCTGCTCGTCGCTCATTGCCCATCGGTAGCCGTAGCGAACCCTTAAACGCCCCGAAGGTGCCGGCGTCCCGGCACGCCGTGCGGACCGTCTCCGGCCGACGACGTTCGGCGGTTCCGGCGGACACATAGATACATATCGTCGGCTGCCCTACCTGTGCGTGGTGGTTGGCGTGTTAGCAATGGACACAATTGTGAGCGGCGAGCGACCGACTTCTCAGGAGGAGGCGGTCCGAATCGAACTGTGGGTTCCGAGCGGGCGGCGCGCGGAGTTCACACCGGTTATCGAGCGACTGGACGATATCGTCGAACGCGGTCTCGTCTCGGAGTACACGGTCGAGACGTGGGGCCGGTTCGTGGACCTGTCGGGGAAGTTGAGCCCGCGCGAGCGTCGCGCCCGCGACCGACTCGCGTCGTACGCGCGGTGGGCGGCGACGCGCGGCGAGCGCTTGGCGGGGTTAGGCGACCCCGAGGTGCGCGGCATCGGCCGGATGGGGCCGGAGCGACCGACGCGGCGGACACCGCGGGCGGTCATGGCGGAGTACGAAAATGGCGTTCTCGCGCATGTGACCGCGTGCGAGGAGTGCATCGGCGCGTTCCGCGGACGTCTCAGCGACCTCGATTCGCAGGCCGAACGCGAGTCCGAGCAGTCGTCGGAGCGCGTCCGAATCGAGTGGTAAGCGGTCCGAACACGGTTTTTTTCCGGCGACGCCGTCCCGTCGTCAGCGCCGGCTGTCGAACGGTGAGTCGCCGTCGCGCCACGACCACCCCGGCAGGCGGGTCTGAAACCCCGCGGCGAGCGCGGCATCGAGGTCGTCGCGTCCGGCGGGGCCGTCGGTGTGGACGGCCACGTCCGCGAAGTGGAACGTCGCCTGCGCGAGGAGTCGGAGCGGCTCGCCGCCGGCGATGGTCGCCGCGAGTTCGCGGCCGAGCACCTCGTCCACGACGAACCCCGGATAGTCGTCCTGCACGTCTAACTGCTTGAGGATGCGCACGTACGCCGCGACGTTGACGCCGACCTCCCCGTCGGCGAACACCGCGTCGACCGCGTCGAGGTAGGTCGCCTCGTCGACCTCGCCGACGCGGGTGTCGAACTGCTCGCCGAGTCGCCGTCGCGTCTCGTTGATGAGCGGGACGACCACGTCCGCGCGGTCTCGGACCCAGTCGTGCTCCGCCGAGACGGCCGCCGGTGTGAGTTCCATGGTCGTCGGTCGACCCCGAGACGCTTCGACTTTGCGAAGGGTTTTATACTGGCGACATGGTACTGTCGGGTAAGCGGGTTTTCCCTGCCTCTTCCCGCAGTCGAGATACCACCGTATTCAGTTCACTATGCTCTCTCCGCAGTTGGCCGAGACTGGCACTCGTACACGTGGACCGTCTCGTGTCGACGCTCCTGAGGTAGGGGTTCCCGAGACCTGCCGGCGCAGGACCGGACGGGTCGCTCGTAACTATGAGCTCCGTAGATAAACAACTCGAGAATTTGAAGGCAGAGATTACGAACGAACTCCCCCGCGACATCTCGGTTTCCGACGTCAAGTACGAGGGTCCCGAACTCGTCGTCTACACGCGCGACCCGAAGAAGTTCGCTCAGAACGGCGACCTTATCCGGAAACTCGCGAGTAAGCTCCGAAAGCGAATCACGGTTCGCCCGGACCCGGACGTGCTGTCCGACCCCCGAGAGGCCGAACCCAAGATTCTGAGCGTCATCCCCGAAGAGGCCGGCGTCACCGACCTCGACTTCCATATCGACACCGGGGAAGTCGTCATCGAGGCCGAGAAACCGGGCATGGTCATCGGCCGCCACGGCTCGACGCTCCGCGAAATCACGCAGAAAGTCGGCTGGACGCCCGAAGTCGTCCGCACCCCGCCCATCGAGTCCTCGACGGTCTCGAACGTCCGCAACTTCCTGAAGCAGGAACGGGAGGACCGCCGCCGCATCCTCGAACGGACCGGTCGGCAGATTCACCGCGAACAGCTCTCGGACGACGAGTGGGTCCGCATCACGACCCTCGGCTGCTGCCGCGAGGTCGGCCGCGCGTCCTTCATCGTTTCGACGCCGGAGACCCGCATCCTCGTCGACTGCGGCGACAAGCCCGGCTCCGACGACGTGCCGTATCTGCAGGTCCCCGAGGCGCTCGGGTCGGGCGCGAACTCGCTCGACGCGGTCGTCCTCACCCACGCTCACCTCGACCACTCGGCGCTCATCCCGCTTCTGTTCAAGTACGGCTACGACGGCCCCATCTACACGACCGAGCCGACCCGCGACCTCATGGGTCTGCTCACGCTCGACTACCTCGACGTCGCCTCGAAGGAAGGCCGCACCCCGCCGTACGAGTCCGAGATGGTCCGCGAGGCCATCAAGCACACCATCCCGCTGGAGTACGGCGACGTGACCGACATCGCGCCCGACGTGAAGCTCACGTTCCACAACGCGGGTCACATCCTCGGCTCCGCCGTCTCGCACTTCCACATCGGCGACGGCCTCTACAACGTCGCGTTCTCCGGCGACATCCACTACGAGGACACCCGCCTGTTCAACGGCGCGGTCAACGACTTCCCGCGCGTCGAGACGCTCGTCCTCGAATCGACCTACGGCGGTCGCAACGACTACCAGACCGACCAGCAGGACTCCGAAAAGCGCCTCATCGAGGTCATCAACGAGACGCACGACCGCGGCGGCAAGGTCGTCATCCCGGCGTTCGCCGTCGGTCGCTCGCAGGAGATTATGCTCGTCCTCGAAGAGGCGATGCGCTCGGGCAAGATTCCGAAGATGCCCGTCCACCTCGACGGGATGATCTGGGAGGCGACGGCCATCCACACGACCTACCCCGAGTATCTCCGCGACGACCTCCGCGACCGCATCTTCCACGAGGACGAAAACCCGTTCCTCGCCGAGGAGTTCAACCACATCGACGGCGGCGAAGAGGAGCGACAGGACGTCGCCGACGGCGACCAGGCCATCATCCTCTCGACCTCCGGGATGGTCACCGGCGGCCCCATCATGTCGTGGCTCCGCCACGTCGGCCCCGACCCGAAGTCCCGACTGGTCTTCGTCGGCTACCAGGCGCAGGGGACGCTCGGTCGCCGCATCCAGAACGGCTGGGACGAGATTCCGGTCAACGGCCGCGACGGCATGGGGCGGTCGGACACGCTGAAGCTCGAGATGGACGTCGAGACGGTCGACGGCTTCTCCGGTCACGCCGACCGGCAGGGCCTCGAGAACTTCGTCAAGACGATGAATCCGCGCCCGGAGAAGGTGCTGTGCGTCCACGGCGACGAGCGCTCCGTGCAGGACCTCTCGTCGGCGCTCTACCACGACTACAACATGCGGACGTTCGCGCCGAAGAACCTCGAGACGTTCCGCTTCAAGTAACGACTCGCAGTCACGGCGACCCTCACCGGCACGTCAATCGCCGCCGCGAAACGATTTCTCACGGACGGCGTCCGGGCGAAGATTAATCACGACGCTCGAACGAGTGTTTGCTATGCGTCTCGCACTTATTGCGCACGACGAGAAGAAGCCGGACCTCATCTCGTTCGCCGAGGAGCGGCAGGCCGACCTCGAACGCTTCGAACTCATGGCGACGGGGACGACCGGTCAGCGACTCATCGACGCCACGGGCCTCGACATCGAGCGCAAGCAGTCCGGGCCGCTCGGCGGCGACATGCAGATCGGCGCGGAGATCGCCAGCGAGACCTGCGACGGCGTCATCTTCCTCCGCGACCCGCTGACCGCCCAGCCCCACGAACCGGACATCACCGCCCTGCTCCGTATCTGCGACGTTCACCAGACGCCGCTGGCGACAAACCTCGCCAGCGCGGACGCCGTCCTCGACGAACTCATCCGACAACTCGACGGCGAGGAGTAACCGCCGGGTCAGCGCCCCGCTGGGGCCCCTGCGTCTCTCGTCTCGTTTTCCGCCGACCCGTGGTATCACCCCTGAGAATCGCGGCGTATCCTTAATTAGCAGCGCGCCGGAGGCGACGGTATGCACGCCGCGACCCACGCGTCCCTGACGCTCGCCGTGATTCTCACCGTCGCGACCGCCCCGGTCGCCGCCGCGACCGGCCCGACCTCGCCGTGTTTCCCCGGCGAGGGCCACCAGTTCGACATCGGCGGCGAGGGCGCGGGCATCGACCTCGTCGTCTTCCTCTCGATGTTCGAGAACCTCGGGGGCGAGGGCGGCTTCGGGATGGAAGCCGGCGGCTCCGTCGGCAACGACTCCATCGTCCAACTCCGGGCGGGCGTCGCGTTCGACGGCGTCGGCCCCATCTCGGCGTTCCTCTCGAACCCCTTCTCGCGGTTCAGCGTCGTCTACGACTACTCGATGAACCTCCCGATGTTCGCCGACTCGGGCATCGAATCGAACTACGAGGACGACGGGTCGCCGGTGAGCGGGCTCGAAACAAAGTCCTGTTAGTCAGTCGTCCGCGGCCGCGGGGTCGGTGACCGACTGTGCCGCCGCGTCGACGCCGACCATGTCGCACACGTCGGCCATCGGGCACGCTTCGGGGCCGTCGAGACATGCGGGCTTTCGCGCCTTGCAGAACTCGCGGCCGAACTGAATCATCGCGGTGTGGCCGAAGCCGCACTTCTCGTCGGGGATGTCGCGTTCGAGCGCCGCCCGAACGCCTTCGTGGTCGGCGTCGGCCGGTGCGAGGCCGATTCGCCGAGCGATGCGGTGGACGTGCGTATCGACGGGGAAAACGCCGCCGCGCCCGCCCGCAAAGAGGAGGACGCAGTCGGCAGTCTTCGGGCCGACGCCCTTCATCTCCAAGAGGCGGTCGCGGACCGTCGCGGGGGCTTCCTCGCGGACGTAGCGGTCGAAGTCGGCCTCGCTCCCGAAGTCGGCCAGCACCTCCTCCGCGACGCCTTGGATGAGCTTCGACTTCTGGTTGTAGAGCCCGCCGGAGCGGATGGCCTCGACGATACCCTCGCGGTCGGCCGCCGCCAGCGACTCGGCGAGGTCGCCGCCGCCGTACTGCGCCATGAGTTCGTCGTGGGCTGGCTGACTCGCCTTGTCGCTCGTGTTCTGGCTCAGGATGGTTCGGACGAGACACTCGAAGCCGCCCTGCCCGCCGTAGGCCTTCCGCCAGTAGCGCTCGCCGAGTCGGTCGACGACGACCTCGGCGCGCGTCGCGGTCTCGGGGTCTGCGGGGTCGAACGCCGACTCTCGGCCGCCGCCGCTCGCGCCGCCGCTGATGTTCTCGGAGGGTTCTTCGGGCATGTCCGAGGGTTACGACCGCGCGGTGAAAAACGCATCTCGTCGGCCGACCGGCTCGCCGCCCGCGCGGGACTATTCGACTTCGATGGTGACCGTCAGTTCCGCGCCGTCGACGAGCGCCGAGACGAGGTCGCGGTCGAAGCCCGCAGCGGCGTGGGCCGCGCCGACCGCACCCGTCCGGTCGTCCACGTAGTCGCTCGTGCGGAAGACGACGCTGCGGTCGCCCTCGAAAGTGAGGTCGGGGTGTCCGCGAGCGCGGACGGTCTGCTCGTGAGCGTCGTCGCCCGCGTCCACGCGGACGTGCACGTCGATAGTCGCGTCGTGGGACTGGCAGGCCTCGACGAACGCCGGGTCGAAGTCGGCGGGCGTGCGGTCGGCATCGACGCCGATGATGCAGTCGCCCGCGGGGGTGAGCCAGTCGTCTGTCGTCACCTCGAACGTGCTCGCGTGCTCGGCGCGCACGTGTTCGTGACCGCGTGCGCGGATGACCTCTCTCATGGCGTGGCATCCGACCCGACTCGGTTTAGCCCCCTCGATTCGCATCCCATTTATATGCTCCCATGGCAAAAACTAACATAGTGAATACGGTCGATACGAGCGGTGTGGTAACTGTTTTCACCCGAATTCCCACCGAAGTATTTATTAACTGGTCGCCTGTATGTGTATGTACCTGAGCGCCTCCGGCGTTCCGGCGGCATAGCACGCAGAATGATCGGGAATTCTTATCCACGGTCGGTCGCACTCCCACGAGCAGCCGCCACGCACGGAGTGGTGATGGTATCGAGGATTGATTACGCATGGTAACGAAGCAGGAAGTACTTAGCGAGTTCGACGTGCAGGAACTCGACGAGGCACGAAACATCGATCTCCCAGACGAAAAGCTCGAGAGCGGCTCGAAAGGCGAACTCATCAAACTCGCCGGTCAACTCCGTGACCGCCGCAATGAACTAAACCAGATGGCTTCTGAGCGCGCATCCAAGCGCGACGACCTCAACGCGATGACTCGCGAGAAGGTCGACGAAGCCCAGAAGCACCGCGAGAAGCGCGACGAAATGAACTCGCAGGTGCAGGAACACAAGCAGAGCCGCAACGAGCTCAACGCGAAGGCCAACGAGCTCTTCGACGAGGTCGACGAGATGAAAAGCGACCTCGAGCTCGACGACGGCAAGGACATCGACGAGCTCAAAGAGGAGATCGAGCAACTCGAGTTCCGCCAGCAGACCGAAGTCCTCTCGACAGAAGACGAGCGCGAGCTCATCGAGAAGATCGAGAACAAGCGCGAAGAACTTCGCCAAAAAAAGGACAAGGTCGAAGAGAGCGGTGACCTCGAAGAACTCATCGAAGAGGCAGAAGAGGTCCGCTCCGAGGCGTCCCAGCACCACCAGAAGGTGACCGAGCTGGCCGACGACGCCCAGGAACACCACAACCAGATGATCGAGGCCTACCGCGAGGCCGACGACATCCGCGACAAGGCCGACGAGATGCACGAGCTCTTCGTCGAAGCCCAGGAAGCGGCCGACCGTCACCACGAGGACTTTGTCCGCGTCCAGAAGCGCCTCCGCGAGCTGGACAAGAAGGAAGAGCGCCAGCGCAAGGATTCCCGCGCCGAGGAGCGCGAAGCCGCCAAGGCCGAGGCCGAGGAAATCTACCAGAAGTTCAAGGAAGGCGAGACCCTCGAGACCGAGGACCTGATGAAGCTCCAGAAGTCCGGTCTGCTCTAAACTTCGGTCACTTTCTCTCTCTTCGTCGCAGTTGCGACGTATCATTTTTATCCCGTTCGAAGCCCCAGCGACAGCCATGAGTGATTCACCGTGACCGACAGCTTCACGCGCATCTATCGGCTGGCTATCGTGGTCGTCTTCGCCGTCGTCGCGGCGGCGGTCGGCTGGGTCCTGTTCTACTCCGTTCCCGACACGCTCGCGGACCTCGCGGGGCTCCTCTTGGTCATTGGAACCGTCGTCGCCGCGCTCCGCGTCGGCGGCAGGCTCGCCGCCTCGGCCTTCCCCGACTACGACGTGGCCGAAGTCGCCGTCGAGGGGCCGATTTCTCGCGACGGCGGCGGTGGCCCGGTTCCGGGTCGCGGTAGCGGGACGCCCGCCGACGACATCGTCGAACAGATCGACGCCGCGGCCGACGACGAGAACGTCGACGCGCTCCTCGTCAAACTGAACACGCCCGGCGGCGAGGTCCTGCCGAGCGACGACATTCGCCGGGCCGCCGCCGACTTCGACGGCCCGACGGTCGCCTACGCCACGGACACCTGCGCCTCGGGCGGCTACTGGATCGCCAGTGGCTGCGACGAACTGTGGTCTCACGACGTGAGCGTCGTCGGCTCCATCGGCGTCATCGGCTCGTCGGTCAACGCCTCGGAACTGGCCGACAAAGTCGGCCTCTCCTACGAGCGGTTCGCCGCGGGGAAGTACAAGGACGCGGGGATGGCCCTCAAGGAGCCGACCGAGGACGAACGCGAGTACCTCCAAGGCCTCATCGACGACTACTACGACGACTTCGTCGAGCGCGTCGCCGAGGGTCGGGACATGGACCCGCAGGTCGTCCGCGACACGGAGGCCCGCGTCTATCTCGGCGAGGAGGCCCACGAACTCGGGCTGGTCGATTCGCTGGGCACCCGCGACGACGTGGAAGACCGACTCGCCGAACTCCTCGGCCGCGACGAGGTTTCGGTCCGGGAGTTCACCCCCGAGGTCGGCCTCACCGACCGGCTCCGCGGCGGCGTCGAGGGCGCGGCGTACGCCTTCGGCGCGGGACTCGCCTCGTCGGTCGACCCCGACGACGGCTTCTCGTTTCGGTTCTGACGACTGGGAGGCTTTTTAGCCCGCGCCCGCGTTCGTCTTCCACGTGACAACGCTCGTCCTCTGTGTCGACCGGGCGAACGACATCGGCCGCAAGACCGGGCTCTCGACGCCCGTCGTCGGCTGGGAAGCGGTCCGGTCGCTCGTCACCGACGTGGGTCTCGCGGACCCCGAGGATTCGAGCGTCAACTGCCTTCTCGCGGCGTTGCGGACGACGCGCGAACTCAGAGACGAGCGCGAGGACGCCGAAATCGCGGTCATCTCGGGAACGAGCGATAGCCCCGTCGGGGCCGACCGCGCCGTCGCGCGACAGCTCGACGACCTCGCCGAGCGCTACGACGTCGAGTCCGCGGTCGTCGTCATCGACAGCGCGGAAGACGAGCGGCTCGTCCCCGTCGTCGAGAGCCGGTTCCGGGTCGACGCGGTCGACCGCGTGGTGGTCCGACAGGCCCACGACATCGAGTCGACGTACTACCTGCTCAAGCAGTTCCTCGGCGACGAGGAGCTTCGCTCGACGATACTCGTCCCGCTCGGCGTCGGCCTGCTTCTCGTCCCGCTGCTTCTCGTCCAGTTCACCCCAGCCGTCGCGATGGCGGGTCTCGCCGCCCTCATGGGCGCGGTGCTCCTCTACAAGGGGCTCGCTATCGACGAGTTCCTCTCGGACGCGCCCGACCAGGTTCGCGACGCTCTCTACTCTGGACAGGTGTCGGTCGTCACCTACGCGGTCGCTGCGGGGCTGGCCATCGTTGGGCTGTTCCTCGGCGCGCTTGCTGTCCGGTCGCCCGGCGTCGGCGGAGGTGAGGAGGTACTCGTCCCGTCGCTCCTGTTCGTCTACCACAGCGTCCCGTGGCTGGCGCTCGCCGCGCTGACCGCGAGCGCGGGCCGTCTCTTGGACGAACTCATCGGGAGCGAACGCGTCTCCACGTCGTACATGAACCTCCCGTTCGGCGTCGTCGCCATCGGGCTCGTCGTCCGTGGGTTCGCCGGGTTCCTCCTCGAACGACAGGGAGAGTTGGCGAACCTCGAACTGCTCGGGCGACTCGTGCTCACGCCGGTCCAGCGGCTGGCGATGTTCATCGTCGCCGGCATCGTCGTCAGCGCCGTGGGCGTCCGCATCTCGGCGAGCGTCTCGGACGACGCGCTCGAAGACGTGGTCGACACCCCACGAGAAAACGAGAGTTGAGGTCTTCCGTGCCGCTTTTTGCTTCGTTCCGCCCGTTAGTTCGCCGCTCGGTACTCGCCGTGTTTGACGCCGATGGCGAGACAGACGGCCCCGAAGACGAGCATCGCGGGCGTCACCATCATCAGGACCGTACTCGTGGCCATCACGCCCATCCCGACGAGGGCTGCGGTTCCGCCGACGACGAGCGCGACGAGCAGCGCGACTGTCTTGGGGAGGTCGAACTCCATGCGATTCTGTCGGGACTCGTTCGACAAATCCGTTGCGGCTTCGGACGGCGAATCGAGAGGCGAACCGGAAAAACGCGGGTTCAGTCGCTTACCAGGGCGCGAAGTCGGGGTCGATGCAGCGCTCTTCGGTTTCGATGGCGTCGATAGCGGCCACGTCTTCGTCGTCGAGTTCGAGCGCGAGCGACTCCCAGTTGTCGCGGATGTGGCCCTCGCTCGTCGCCTTCGGAATCGCGGTGACGCCCTTCTCGCGGAGCCACGCCAAGGACACCTGCGCCTCGCTCGCGTCGTGTTTCTCGGCGATGTCGGACAGCACGTCGACATCGAAGACCTTCCCGCGGGCCAGCGGCGAGTACGCGACGATTTCGATGTCCTCCTCGGCGCAGACCTCGCGGAGTTCCTCCTGTTGGAGGAGCGGGTGCATCTCGATTTGGTTGGCGAAGGCACCTGACTCGGACAGTTCGACGGCCTCGCGAACCTGCTCGGGCTCGAAGTTGGAGATGCCGACGCGCTTTGTCAGCCCGCGTTCGACGAGTTCGTCGAACGCCGCGAGGGTCTCTTCGGCGTCGTACGTGCGGGACGGCCAGTGGACGTACAGGAGGTCGACGTAGTCCACCCCGAGCTTTTCGAGGCTCTCTTCGGTGCTCTCGATGACGTCGTCGTGGGACAGCTTGCCGGCCCACACCTTCGTCGCGAGGAACACCTCGTCGCGGTCGACGTCGGCGGCGGCGATGCCCTCGCCGACCTCCGTTTCGTTCTCGTACGCCTGGGCGGTGTCGATGTGCCGGTAGCCCATCTCCAGCGCCGTCTGCACCGCGTTGCGACACTCGTCGGCGTTCGTGTTCTGCCACGTTCCGAGCCCGAGCATCGGCATCCCGTTCGCCCGCGGTGCGTCGTCTGCTGAAGCGGCGTTCTCCGTCATGGACGAATCGTGGGCCGCGAGTTGAAAAGACGTTCCGAAAGGGCGGGCGAATTTCCGGCTTTCGAGGCCTGAGGGTGAGTCACACGGCGTCTCGGGGGCTTGATTCCCGATGCTATCTGACGCCGCTCGACGTTCGGCGGCGGATGGTTTATGTGGCATGTGGTAGCATATCTGACTGGTGGTCAGGAATGTCGTCCGCATCAGAGCCGTTGACAGAAGAGAACACGAACGCGTTCGCACACCGCATCGCGGGTGACTCGCTCGTCTACGAGTGTCCGAACTGCGAGTTCGGCGAGGTGCTGGTGACGGAACTCATCGAGTCCGACAACGCGCGGTGTCTCGATTGCGGGACGCGCTACCAGCTCAACATCGAGACGGTGGCGTAGCGAGCGCGTCGGCGAGACTCCCGGCGACGGTCCGACTCGGTCGGTCGCTCGGCGCTTTTTCGCGGCGGCGAGACTGTCATGCTCTCTGCGCGCCTCTAGAGTGCATGCCTCAACTACGCACAGCCCTCGCGCTCGCGCTCATCGTCGCCCTCGCCGGTTGCCTCGGCGGGCTCGGCGGTTCGACCACGTTCGCGGCCCAGCCCGCGACGATTCCCCCGTCGGCCTACGAGGCACACGGCTACGTCCACGGCAACAGCACCGTCGTCCCGCTTTCGTACGACGTGGGCGTCGGGCCCGCCTCTCGCTCCGTCGGCGCGGAGGTCTGGGTGTCCGGATACTCGAAGACGACCGACGACGACGATATCACCGCCCTCGTGGTCGTCTCGTCGCCGAACGCCGAGGTCGCCGGGCAGTCGGTCAACCCGCTTTCGAACCTCGGGAACCGCGAGCTCGTCGCGACCGGCCTCGACTTGCTGGCCGACGCGCAGGCACTCGGAAACGTCCCCGAGGTCAACGGCGTCCGCGAGGTCGGCGCGCGGAACGTCACGATGCTCGGTTCGAAGACGGAGCTCGTCACCTACGCGGGCACGGTCGAGGTCGAAGCCGGCGAGACCGCCGTCGACGGTGAGACGGTCGCCTACGAGGGCGGGACGGCCGAAGTAAGACTCCACCTCGCGACCGTCGAACACGACGGTGACGTGGTGGTTCTCCTCGCGGTCCACGGGGCCGACGTGGACGAGAGCGAGGCGGTCGCGGCGCTCGCGGGCGCTGTCGAGCATCCGGGGACGGTCGAAAGAACGGTCGAAGTTCGGTGAGCGGTCGGTGCGGCGTCGAACGCGAGTTCGGCGGTGTTAGTAGAACTCGCGGACGAGGTCCATCGCGTCGTCGGGTGCGCCCGACGGGATGTCCGACATGTCCTGGTCGACGCCGAACTTCTGCTCGTAGGAGACGGAGCTTTCGTCTTTGTAGATGACGCCCTCGTACTCCTTCGACGAGTCGAGAATCTTCTCTTTGGCCGCGTCGTAGTCGGTCGGGTCGTGGTCGGTGTCCGCGAGGTCCACGAGGTTGTCGCGGAAGTAGTCGTAGGTGTCCACGTCGTTGAACGTGACACACGGACTGAACACGTTCACGAAGCCGAAGCCGTCGTGTTCGATGGCCTCTTGGACGATTTCCGCGTGGCGCTTGTGGTCCGTCGCGAACGACTGTGCGATGAACGTGCCACCGGCCGCGAGCGACAGTGCGAGCGGGTTGACCGGGGGCTGCTGGGGCCCTTCGGGGGTCGTCGAGGTCTCGAAGTCCTCTCGCGAGGTCGGCGAGGCCTGCCCCTTCGTGAGACCATAGATGCGGTTGTCCATGACGGTGTAGGCCATGTCCACGTTGCGGCGGACGGCGTGGATGAAGTGGCCCGCACCGATGGAGTAGCCGTCACCATCGCCGCCGGCGGCGACGACGGTCAGGTCGGGGTTCGCCAGCTTGACGCCGGCGGCGACCGGGAGCGAGCGCCCGTGGACGCCGTGGATGGCGTACGAGTGCATGTACGTCCCGATTTTCCCGGAACAGCCGATACCGGCGACCATGAACGTGTTGTCGGGGTCGGTGCCGGAGTTGGCGAGGGCTTTCATGATGCCGTTCATCGTCCCGAAGTCCCCACAGCCGGGACACCAGGTCGGTTGTTTGTCTGACTTGAAGTCGGTGAAGCGGACGTTTGAGCTCATGCTGAGACCTCCTCTGCGTCGAGGGTGGCTTTGATTTCGTCTGCGAGTTCGTCCGCCTTGAAGCGGACGCCGTCGTATTTGTTAATGCGCTTGACACGGGTCAATGTGTCGTGCTCGACGACGTTGGCGAACTGCCCCGTCGCGTTACACTCGACGACGATGACCTCGTCAGCCGCCTCGATTTCCTCGGTGAGGTCCGGCCGCGGGAACATGTACGGGACCGACAGGAAGCGCACGTCGATGCCGTCCTCTTCGAGGAAGTCGAGCGCCTCGACGAGCGCGCCCTCGTTGGAGCCCCACGAGAGGATGAGCGTGTCCGAATCGGCGTCACCGAACTCGCGCGGCGAGAAGTCCTCGGTCTCCTTTGCGGTCTCGACCTTCCGGTCGCGCTTGTCGACCTGCTCGACGCGCATCGACCGGTCTTCGGTCCGCCGACCGAGTTCGTCGTGTTCGAGACCCGTCGACATGTGCGCACCCTGTTCCGTACCGGGGAACGCACGCGGGCTGACGCCGTCGTCGGTGAGCGCGTGCGGCTGGAAGCGACCTTCCTCGTCGAGCCACTCGTCGATGGAGTCGTCGTCGACGACCTTGCCGCGGTCGATTTCGACTTCGTCCATGTCGAACGCCTCGGGGGAGAACGTCTGTTCCGTGACCGCCATCGCGAGGTCGGCCGCGACGTAGACCGGAACTTGGTACTTCTCGGCGAAGTTGAACGCTTCGACGGTCTTCCAGAAGCACTCGTCGATGCTCGTCGGCGCGACGACGAACCGCGGAATCTCGCCGTGGCCGCCGTAGAGCATCATGTTGAGGTCGCCCTGTTCCTGCTTGGTCGGCATCCCCGTCGAGGGGCCCGAGCGCATCACGTCGACGATGACGAGCGGCGTCTCGGAGGTCGCGACGAGCCCGAACGTCTCGGTCATCAGGTCGATACCCGGACCCGACGTTGCGGTCATCGACCGCGCGCCGGCGCGTGCCGCACCGAGCGCGAGGTTGATGGCCGCGAGTTCGTCTTCCGCCTGCACGACGTGCCCGCCGTAGCGTTCGATGCGGCCGGTGAGGTACTCCATCACGTCAGTCGCGGGCGTGATGGGGTAGCCGGCGTAGAAGCGACAGCCGGCGGCGATGGCGCCCATGCCGATGGCCTGGTCGCCGTTGATGAGCACGTAGTCCTCGTCGGTCGTCTCGAGGTCGTAGTCGAACTCGTGGTCGTACTCGTCGTGGACGTATTCGAGGCCCGCGCGAGCCGCCTTCTTGTTGTTCTCGACGATGGCCTCCCCCTTCCCGCCGAAGCGCTTCTGCAGCGCGCTGTCGAGGTTCTCGATGGGGAAGTCGGCGACGGCACACGCCGCGCCGAGCGCGACGACGTTGCGCATGATAGCGCCACCCGCCTCCTCGGCGAGTGCCTTGAGGGGGATGTCCAGCCCGACCATTCCCTCGGGGATTTCGACGTCCGCCATCGTCGAGCGGTCGCCGTCGTAGATGATGACGGAACCTTCGTGCAGTTCGTCGAGGTTCTCGTCTATTGTTCGTTGTGTGAGTGCGATGAGCACGTCGAGTCGGTCGACGACGCTCTGTACGGGGTCGATGGCAGTCCGAACCTTGTACGCGGTGTATCCGCCCCGGATTCGCGAAGCGAAGTCCTTAGAGGTGAACACGTGGCGTCCAGCCCGGGATAGCGCCTGAGCGAAAATCTTCCCCGTGGAGTCGATGCCATCGCCAGCCTCGCCGCCGATGGCCCAGTTGAAGTCCGCAGGCATGCTGACTGAAATCTACCCATAGCCGGGTCAAAAGCCTTCTGAAAATTGGTGTTAAACGACGGTACTGATAATAAATGAAAATTTGATACATAAGTTCTGAGAAGCGTCGGAATGAATGAGACAACCAACTTTTCTGCGAATTGGGGTGCCGGAATTGTCTAAACGTACAGTTGTGGTGTGTTTCACCCCCTCGTGGCAATTATCTCCGGTTTACACTATGTGCACAGTGGGCACGGTTCGCCCCGTTCTCCGGTGCGCGCGGCCGGGAAGGCAAGGCCCTTGTGAGCCTGCGACCAACCCGGTCGCATGGACGCAATCGTCACCGTCTCCGCGGCCCGCGACGTCGGCCCCGGAACGGTCGCCATCGAGTTCGAGACGCCCGACGGCTTCGAAGCGGAACCGGGCCAGTTCGTCAAACTCTCCGCCGAGGTCGACGGCGAGTCGTACGCGCGGTTCTACACGCTCTCGTCGGCCGGCGTCGGCGACACGTTCGAGGTGACCGTCGGCATCGACCCCGAGGAGGCCGGGCCGTTCAGCCAGCACCTCGACTCGCTCGCGGCCGGCGACGACATCGAGATTTCCGGGCCGTTCGGGCAGAGCTACTACGACGGCGAGTCGCGCGTGGTCGTCCTCGCTGGCGGTCCCGGCGTCGGCCCCGCGGTCGGCATCGCCGAGGCCGCGGTCGCCGACGGCAACGAGGCCGCCGTGGTCTATCTCGACGACGCGCCTGCGCACGAAGACCGACTCTCCGCGCTCCGCGACGACGGCGCGAGCGTCGTCGTCACCGGCGACGAATCCGACCTCGCAGACGCCGTCTCCGACGCGCTCACCGGCGACGAGGGCGAACAGGTCTTCGTCTACGGCTTCGCCGACTTCGTCGCCAGCGCGACCGACGCCGTCGAGGCCGCCGGCGGCGACGCCGACGCCGCGAAAGTCGAGAACTTCGGGTAGGCGCTTCGAGCGCCCCGTTCGCCCCGCTCGCCCGCCCAACACCGGCCACCACTATTCTACCGGTCGCCACGCCGTGAGCACCGCGACCGCAAGCGCGACGACGACCCAGCCGACGAGTCCCGCGAGCGCTGCGGTCGGCGACCCTCCCCCGCCGGTCTCGACGGCGACGCCGAGGACGAGCGACCGAAACGCACCGTTCGGGCTCGCCGCGAGGACGAGCGGGACCGCGTCGATGCCGAGGGTTCCCGAGGCCAGTCCGGCAACGGCGGCGGCGTCGACGCCGACGACGAAGGCGACGAGCAGGCTGACGGCGAGCGCGATTGCCTGCCGGGCGGTCCGCGCAGCGGCCGAGACGGCGAGCGCGACGGCCGCGACCGCGAGGGCGAACAGGACCGTGAGGACGGAAAAGCGGAGGAACGCGACCGGCGAGTCGGCGGCCTCGTTCAGCGCGAGAAACGTCGGGTCCGGCGGCGAGAGCACCGGGACGGTCGCTCCCGCTGCGAGCAGCGACCCGAAGACGACGAACACGAGCGCGAGCCCCCGGCCGAGGTAGACGCCGCCGACGTAGGCCGGCCGGGACACGTCGAAGGTGCGGAGCACGTCGAGTTCGCCCGATTCGCGGTCCGAAAGCACCGCCCGATAGCAGAGCGCGACGGCGAGAAGCGGAACGAGGGCCTCCACGAACGGGACCAAATCCAGCACCAGCGGGACGTAGCCGCCGCGCGCGCCGGAGCCCGCGGCCGCGACCGCGACGACGGTCAGCCCGAAGACGACCGAGAGCGCGACGACCGTGGGGGCCCTGACGACCGTCCGAAGTTCGCGCGCCGCGATGGCGAACACGTCGCCGAGGCCGTCGAGGTCGCCGTCGCTCATCTGCCCGTCACCTCCTCGGTCGCCACGAGGTCGCCGAAGGCGGTCTGGAGGTCGGTCGCGCCGACCGACTCGACCACCGCCCGCGGGTCGCCGTCGGCGACGAACCGCCCGCCGTCGAGGACGACCACGCGGTCGGCGGTCCGCTCGATGGGGCCGAGGTTGTGCGACGAGAGGACGACCGCGACGCCCGCGTCAGCGAGGTCGGAGACGATGCCGAACAGCCGTTCGACCATGCCGGGGTCGAGGCCGCTGGCCGGCTCGTCGAGGACGACCACGGCCGGGTCGCCGACGAGCGCCCGGCCGAGACCGAGCAGGCGCGTCATCCCGCCGGAGAGCGCGTCGACCCGGCGGTCGGCGGCGTCGGCGAGGCCGACGCGCTCCAGCACGCCGGCCACGTCCACGTCCTCGTCCACGAACTGCGCGTAGAAGTCGAGCGTGTCGGCCGCGGTGAACCTGGCGCGGAAGCCGGGTTGCTGGGGGAGGTAGCCCACGCGGGCGCGCCCGTTACTGGCTCCGATGGTGACCGTTCCCTCGTCTGGCGCGCGGACCCGCGCGAGAAACCGTAAGAGCGTGGACTTCCCCGAGCCGTTGGGGCCGACGAGCGCGACGATTTCGCCGGGCGCGACCGACAGCGAGACGCCGTCGAGGACGCGCACGTCGCCGAAGGCGTGGCTGAGGTCGGTCGCGGCGATAGCTGGTCCGTTCGAGGTGGAATCGGCGGGTTCGCCCGTCGATTCGTCGGAATCCGTCTCGGCGGTCGTCGCGGGTTCGGGGTTCGGCATCGTGGTGGATTCGTCAGTCATCAGTCTCCTCCGTCGCGTTCAGGGCGGCGAGCGTCTCCGGTCGAACTGGCTCGGTCCGGGGCGCGGCGTCGACGACGCCGGACCCACGGAGACCGGACACCGCGTCGCGGGCGCGACGGAGCGCGCGCACCGCGGGCGACTCGGAGAGCGCGAGCGCGCCGGGTTCGCGGCCGAGTTCGGCGTCGACCACCCCGGAGGGCTGGTACGCCCGGTCGTAGACGCCATCGCCGTTCGCGTCTTCGAGCGGCAGGTCGCCCCAGTAGTTGCCCTCGCCGACGACGGTCCACGTCCGCATCGGGCCGAGCGACGACTCGACGCGCACGTCGTTGCCGACGATGTCGTTTCGGACGACGACGTTCGTCGGGAACGTCGAACTTCCGCGGATACCGACCCCGTTTCCGGCGACGACGTTTCCGACGTACACCTGCCGGTCGCCGCTCACGTCCATCCCGTAGTCGTTGCCGGCGAAGACGTTGTCAGCGACGTAGGTGTCGCTCCCGGCGGGCATGAACCCGAAGTCGGACTCGCGCACGTCGTTTCCGACCACGAGGTTGCCGACGGGCCGCGTCATGAGGACGACGCCGATGCGGTCCCCGCGGACGACGTTGTCGGCGACGAGCGCGTCCGAGGTGTACATCTGGTGGACGCCGTAGCGGCCGTCTTCCATGCGGTTGTCGCGGATGACGCTCCCGTCGGCGCGATGGGTGTAGACGCCGTCGCGGCCGCCGAGGAACGTCGAGTCCTGTACGACCGACCGCTCGCCGATGAGGACGACGCCCATGAAGCCGTCGGAGGGGTCGTCGGCCCCGCGGACCGTCACGCCGTCGACGACGCTGTCGGCGCTCTCGCGGGCGATGATACCGCTCGCGGGCGTGTCGATTTCGACGCCGCGGATCGCCGACTCGTTCGCGCCGTCGAGGACGACGCCGGCGTCGCCGCGGCCGTAGGCGAGTTCGACGCGGGTGTCCCAGTCGACGGACTCGTTGGTAGCGCGGACCCGGCGAGTCCCCACCTCGCCGACGCCGGAGACGGAGAGGTTCCCGACCGCGCTCCGGTCGGCGCGGAGGTGGACGACGCTGTCGTTTCCGTCGCCGACGAGTCGCGTGTCGCTTCCGGCTCCGAGGAGCGTCACCGAGCGGTTCAGTTCGACCGCGTCGACCGAGTAGGTTCCCGCGGGGACGTAGACGGTCGTGTTCGCGGGGGCCGACGCGACCGCGGCTTCGACGGTCGGCGCGTCCTCGCCGACGACGGTCGAGACCGGCCTGTCGAACAGCGCATCACTCGCAGCGGTGGTCTGGTTCGCCCACTCGTGGTGGGCGGCGACCGACGACTCGAAGGCGGCGAGGCGGGACGAAAGCGGGTCGCCGGCGCGCTCGCGGAGCGTCGCCCAATCGACGACTTCGCCGCCGTGGGCGTCCGCGAACGAGCGCGCCGCGTCGGCGTCGGAAAACGGGACGGCAATCGGGCCGGAGGGGACTCGCGCGCCGGAGTCCACGACGAACGACGCCTCGGACGCTTTCGTCCAGCCGGTGTTGCGGTTGTGTTCGGTTCGGAGGTAGCCGTCGTCGTCGAGGTCGGGCGAGACCGTCGCGTAGTCAGTGACGAACACCCCGAGCGGGTCGCCGAACTGGCGGGCGCTCTCGGCGGTGGACACGTCCGCAGCGGCCGTGGTCACGCCGTAGTAGCCGATGATGTAGCGGTACCGAGAGAAGTGGACCTGCGCGAGCGGGACCTCGAACCCCTCGACTTCGGCCGTTCGCACGTCGACCGACGTGCCGCCGGTCTTGACCGTGTCGTCGAAGGGAACCGGCGACACGGACCCGGAGGCGGGGACGACGAAGGAGACGCTGGCGAGGACGAAGACGAGCGCCGTCGCGGCGGCGACCCAGCGGGTCGTCTCGGGTGTGACGAGCGCCATCGGTTAGCGCTCGACCCCGTCGGATTCGGGGGCTGCGGCGGGGTGAGCCGCTGCGTCGAGGTGTCCCCTCCCTGTCGCGCGGTCGTACATGCCGGTGGCTAGGTCTTCGGGGGGTGATATGCGCGATGGTCTGTCCGTCGAAGCCTCGCGGCCGGGGTGCGAACCGACCGAGGGGTCGACTTCGACCCGAATCCTTAATCATCGTCCATACTGATTCACGTGCATGTACGACGAGGAGGATTTGGCGTCCATCCGCGAGGCGCGCGACGAGTGGGAATCGGAGACCCGCGACCCCTTCTTGGAGAAGGGCGGCGAGCGCAAAGACCGGTTCGCCACCGTCTCTAACCACGAGGTAGACGACCTCTACACGCCCGACGACGTGGCCGACCTCGACTACGAGTCGGACCTCGGCTTCCCCGGCGAGTCCCCGTACACGCGCGGGGTGTACCCCACGATGTACCGCGGGCGGACGTGGACCATGCGGCAGTTCGCCGGCTTCGGCACGGCGAAAGAGACCAACGAGCGCTTCCACTATCTCATCGAGAACGGCCAGACCGGCCTCTCGACGGCGTTCGACATGCCCTCGCTCATGGGCAAGGACTCCGACGACCCGCTTTCGGACGGCGAGGTCGGAAAGGAGGGCGTCGCGGTCGACACCCTCCGCGACATGGAGGTGCTGTTCGACGGCATCGACATCGGCGAGGTGACGACCTCCTTCACCATCAACCCCTCCGCGCCGGTCGTCTTCGCGATGTACGTCGCGCTCGCGGACAACCGCGGCGTCTCCCGCGACCGAATCGGCGGCACCTTCCAGAACGACATGCTCAAGGAGTTCATCGCGCAGAAGGAGTGGGTCATCCCGCCGGAACCGTCGCTCAAACTCGTCACCGACACGGTCGAGTTCGCCGCCGAGGAGACCCCGCGCATCCGGCCTATCTCGGTGTCGGGCTACCACATCCGCGAGGCCGGGTCGACGGCGGTACAGGAACTCGCCTTTACCCTTGCCGACGGTTTCGCCTACGTCGAAGACGCGGTGGACCGCGGTCTCGACGTGGACGAGTTCGCCCCCCAGCTGTCGTTTTTCTTCAACTCCCACAACTCCATCTTCGAGGAGGTTGCGAAGTTCCGCGCCGCCCGCCGCATCTACCACGACGTGATGTCGGAGTGGTACGACGCCGAAGACGAGCGCTCGAAGCAGTTGAAGTTCCACACCCAGACGGCGGGACAGTCGCTGACGGCCCAACAGCCGCTCAACAACATCGTCCGCGTGACGATTCAGGCGCTCGCGGGCGTCCTCGGCGGCACGCAGTCGCTCCACACGAACAGCTTCGACGAGGCGCTGGCGCTCCCCTCAGAGGAGGCCGTCACCGTCGCGCTCCGCACTCAGCAGATAATCGCCGAGGAGTCGGGCGCGGCCGACGTCATCGACCCCCTCGGTGGGAGCTTCTTCGTTGAGACGCTGACCGACGAAATCGAGGCCGAGGCGATGGCCTACATCGAGGAGATTCGGGAGATGGGCGACGGCTCCGTCCGTGACGGTGTCCTCGCCGGCATCGACGAGGGCTACTACCACCGCGAGATTAGCGAGGCGTCCTACGAGTATCAGTCGCGAGTCGAAGACGGCGAGGAAATCGTCGTCGGCGTCAACAAGTACGACACCGACGACGACAGTCGCCCCGACCTGCTGCACGTCGAAGACGAGGTGCAGGACCGACAGCTCTCGCGCCTCGAATCCGTCAAGGAAGACCGCGACGACGAGGCGGTCGAAGCCGCCCTCGACGAACTCCGCGAGACGGTCCGAAACGGGGGGAACGTCATGCCGGTGCTTGTCGACGCCGCCAAGGAGTACGTCACGATGGGTGAGATCATGGGCGTGTTCGCCGAAGAGTACGGCACCTACCGCGAGACCATCGGCGTGATGTGAGCGTCGCCGACGCGGTGAGCCCGCCCGAAACGGTGGGGATGACATGAACGTTCGCTGACTGGAACGCGCGCCGCCGGCGCGCGTAACCGACCGACAGCCCGGTGGCCACCCGCGGCGAGACCACCCGCTCGGACAGCTGGACTACATAGATTTATCATGGAGGATTGGTGTAGTTAGCACGTACTATGGCAGACGGTGACACCGAACTGGAGGCACGGCTGGTCGAGCAAGAGGAGTTCGAACCCTCCGAGGAGTTCGTCGCGCAAGCGAACGTCTCCGACCCGGCCGTCTACGACGAGTTCGAGGAGAACTGGCCGGAGTGTTGGGAGGGGGCCGCCGAGATGCTCGACTGGGACGAAGAGTACGACGAGGTGCTGGACGACTCGAATCCACCGTTCTACAAGTGGTTCACGGGTGGCAAACTCAACGTCTCGTACAACTGCGTCGACCGCCACGTCGAAAACGGGGACAAGAACCGCGTCGCCATCAAGTGGGAGGGTGAACACGGCGAGACGCGAACCTACACCTATCAGGACCTGTATCGCGAGGTGAACGAGTTCGCGGCGGCGCTACGCGACCTCGGCGTCGAGGAAGACGACGTGGTCACGCTCTACATGCCGATGATTCCCGAGCTGCCAATCGCCATGCTGGCCTGCGCCCGCATCGGCGCGCCACACTCGGTCGTCTTCGGTGGCTTCTCCGCCGACGCGCTGGCGACGCGGATGAACTCCGCGGACTCCCGGTTCCTCGTCACCTGCGACGGCTACTACCGCCGCGGCGACCCCCTCGACCACCTCGACAAGGCCAACGAGGGCCTCGACGGTGTCGACCACGGCGTCGATGCCACGGTCGTCGTCGACCGCCTCGGCGACGACGGCTTCGGCCACGACCTGAAGGGCAACCAGCACGACTGGGACGACCTCCTCGACGAGCACGCGGGCGAGCGCATCGACCCCGTCGAGCGCGACGCCGAGGACATGTTGTTCCTGATGTACACCTCGGGCACGACGGGCCAGCCGAAGGGCGTCAAGCACACCACCGGTGGCTACCTCGCGTACGCCGCGTGGACCTCTCACGCCGTGCTCGACATCGAGAAAGAAGACACCTACTGGTGTTCGGCCGACATCGGCTGGATTACGGGTCACTCCTACATCGTCTATGGCCCGCTGGCGCTCGGAACGACGACGGTGATGTACGAGGGGACGCCCGACTTCCCGAACCGCGACCGCCTGTGGGACATCATCGAGAAGTACGCGGTCGACATCTTCTACACTGCACCGACGGCGATTCGCGCGTTCATGAAGTGGGGCAGCAGGTTCCCCGAACAGCACGACCTGTCGAGCCTCCGCCTGCTCGGCACCGTGGGTGAGCCAATCAACCCGCGCGCGTGGAAGTGGTACTACAAGCACATCGGCAACGAGGAGTGTCCGGTCGTGGACACGTGGTGGCAGACCGAGACCGGCGGCATGATGATAACGACCTTACCGGGAATCAAGAAGATGAAACCCGGGTCCGCCGGGCCGCCGCTGCCGGGTATCGACGCCCAAATCGTCGACACGAGCGGGAAACAGGTCGACGCCGGACGGGCGGGCTACCTCACGGTGAACAGGCCGTGGCCGGGGATGCTCCGGACGCTCTACAAAAACGACGAGCGCTTCATCCAGGAGTACTGGCAAGAGTACTCCGACGTGGACAGTGACGACCCCGACGACTGGGTCTACTTCCCCGAGGACGGCGCGAAAATCGACGGCGACGACTACATCACCATCCTCGGACGGGTGGACGACGTTATCAACGTCTCGGGCCACCGCCTCGGGACGATGGAAATCGAGTCTGCCATCGTCGGCGTCAAGGGCGTCGCCGAGGCTGCCGTCGTCGGCGGGAACCACGAAGTGAAAGGCGAGGCCGTCTACGCCTACGTAATCACCGAGGAGGGACAGGACGAGGACGACCAGATGCGACAGCGCATCATCGAGGGCGTCGAGGACGCCATCGGTCCCATCGCCCGTCCCGAGATGGTCGTGTTCACGCCGGAACTGCCGAAGACGCGATCCGGGAAGATTATGCGCCGCCTCCTCGAGGAAATCGCGAACGGCGAGGACCTCGGCGACACGACGACGCTTCGGAACCCCGAAATCGTCGAGTCGATTCAGCGGCAGGTCGAAAGCGAGTAACCACCGGCTCCACCACCGTCGGCTCCGTCCTATCGCGGCTTTTCTTCGACCCACGCCGACAGCGACGGCTCGTCGCGGAAGTACAGCCGTTCCCGGACGCCGTCTCGTTCGACCACGGCGAGGAGATGCTTCTCGGAGAGTCGAATCTCCTCGCCGCTGTAGGTACAGGGTTCGATTCGTTCGTCGCCCGGCCGCCACAGTCGGTGGGGGACGACGCGGACGATGGTCTCGTCCCGCCCCGTCGGTGAGCGTCCGGTGTAGTCTGAAAGCGCCATACGCGCGCTACGAACTCCTCGAATAAGGTATTTTCCTGCATAGTTTGTGTAGTAATATAGTCTCTCGCGGCGCGAGTCGTGGGATATTGTCTCTCTGTGCGTGAATTGTTCTCAAGGGTTCGGGCCGCGGTACCAGCCCGCACATTTATTTTGAACGTTAGTGAAGGATACCGCGTATGAAGAAACCACTCCTGGTGACGGAGTTCCTCGACCGCGCGCGGCGGTACTACGGGGACGAGGAGGCGGTCGTGGCGACGACGGGCGAGCGCTTTACCTACGACGAACTCGGCGAGCGCGCCGACGGTTTCTCGGCGGCGCTCCAGTCCCGTGGCGTCGAGAAGGGCGACCGGGTCGCGGTGCTCGACCCCAACACGCACTACCACCTCGAAGCCGCCTACGGGTCGATGCAGTTGGGGGCCGTCCACATGCCGTTGAACTACCGGCTCGTCCCGGCCGACTTCGAGTACATGCTGAACGACGCGGACGTGACGGCCGTCTACGCCGACTACGCCTTCGCCGAGAAGATAGACGAGGTCCGCGACGAGATTCCCGCCGAGATTTTCGTCACGAACGACCCCGAGAAGGCCGCCGAATCGACCGACGGGGAGTGGCTCGACTTCGACGAACTGGTCGCGGAGTCGACCGACTACGAGCGGCCCGAGATGGACGAAGACGACATCATCACTATCAACTACACGTCGGGGACGACCGGCGACCCGAAGGGCGTCTGCCGCACCCACCGCGCGGAGACGATTCACGCCTATCTCATCTCGATGCACCAGGACATCGCGGATGACGACGTGTATCTCTGGACGCTTCCGATGTTCCACGTCAACGGCTGGGGTCACATCTACGCGATTACCGGCCACGGCGCGAAGCACGTCTGTACCCGCGGGGTGGAGGCGGAGACCGTGTTAGACGCCATCCGCGACGAGGACGTGTCGTATCTCTGCGCCGCGCCGACGGTGCTGAACATCCTGATGAAACACTACCGCGAGGAGGGTGGCGTCGAGACGACAGGTGCGAGCCCCGTCCGGGCGGCGACCGCCGGTGCGGCCCCGCCGGAGGCGACGATTCGGACTGTCGAAGATAAGTTCGGCTGGCGGCTCATGCACGTCTACGGGGCCACCGAGACTGGCCCGCTCATCACGACCTCGGAGGCCGGACGCTACCTGACGGACGGCGACGACCGCTTCGGCGTCAAGAAGAAACAGGGCATCGGCTACCTCGGCACCGACGTTCGCGTCGTCGACGAGGACGGCACCGACGTGCCGAGAGACGACCAAACCATCGGTGAAATCGTCGTCGCGGGCAACCAGGTGATGGAGAAGTACTGGAACAAACCCGAGGAGACGGAAGAGGCCTTCTCGGCGCGGCTGGAGGGCTACTACCACATGGGCGACCTCGCGGTCGTCGACGAGAACGGCTTCATCAGCATTCAGGACCGCAAGAAGGACATCATCATCTCCGGCGGCGAGAACATTTCCAGCATCGAACTGGAGGACACGCTGTTCGACCACGACGAGGTCGCCGACGTGGCGGTCATCCCCGTCCCGTCCGACGAGTGGGGCGAGTCGCCAAAGGCGTTCGTCGTGCCGACGAGCGGCGACCCCGACGCGCCGGGCGTCACCGCCGAGGCGCTCGTCGAGTTCTGTCGGGAGCGCATCGCGACGTACAAAGTGCCGAAGGAAATCGAGTTCGTCGCCGAACTCCCCAAGACCGCGACCGGGAAGATTCAGAAGTACGAACTGCGCGAGCGGGAGTGGGAAGACGAAGGGCGGATGGTCGGGGAAGGATAGGAACGACCGCGTTAAGCCCACATTTCTGCGGGTAGCGGGGTCTTAACCGCGGTCGAGGGGTCTGGTTTTCGTTCGAGGGCCGAGCGCGGTTCAGCGGTCGTCGCAGCCGCAGTCGAGGCCGAGTGAGGCAGGGTTGTTGTTGAACGCGTCGAGGGTGTCTTTGAGCTTCTCGCCGTCGACCATCTCGCGGTCGACTTTGACGTACCATCTCGTCTGCTTTCTACCGTTCTGCCATGACGAGGTGTGTCTGAGCCACGTACCGGCCATATTCTTGACTTGCTCGATGGTGTAGCCCTCGTAGTAGCCATACTTGATTTCCGCGCTGGTGCACCCCGATTGGAGCGTCCGAAGGTTGAGGACGGTGGCAATGTAGTGCTTCAGCATTATCTTCGCCTTGTCTCCCTTCGGCGGGTCGAGTAGAATCCCCCGCCAGTATTCGTTCGACCCCTCTTTCCCCGCGATTGTCAGGTCTTCGTCGGGCCACGTTTCTGGGTGGTTCGCCCAGTAGCCGGGCGTCTTGGGACAATCGATAGTCGCGGCCACGGAGCCGGAAACTGCGGGGATGCCGATACCGATGCCGAGCGCCGACATCGCGCCGAGTCGGAGCACGGAGCGTCTTGTCGGTTTGAATCCGCCGTTCGTGTCGTCTGTCATGATGGCTGCCACGTATGTGGCTGATGCGTTATTTGCGATTCACCGGGTTAGTTATAAATCGAACATTCACGAAGGACGGGAGCTTAACGGTCGCTGTCGACCCGGGAGAATCGCGTTGAAACGGTGGAATCCGTGCATATATATCTAGTATTCTGATAGTTGTGAATCGATAGTTGACCTGTCCACGCGGTCGGCGACGCTGCGGACTCGCGGGCACCGTGCCCTCTCTGAAGCGAGTTCGTCACTGCCTTCGACGACCGGCCGAGGCGGACGAACGTGGCGAGCAAGTCCACCTCCGGCGCGTATTTTACGTCTGCAACGCGTGAGGTACAACAGACCGCTCAGTCGTAGGCGTCTCTATCCGGCAAACTCCTTATATTGTGTTGCAGACTGACCACATTTATCATCATTGTTAATACAAGTAATAGGGAATCCATACATAACTATTATTAACGATGTATCCGCCGATGTGTCTATGGCACGGGATAACAAGTCTCTAAATCGACGAGACGTGCTGAAGGCGACTGGTGCTGTTGGGACCGCTGGCTTGGCAGGGCTGGCGGGGTGCACCGGCGGCGGTGACGACAGCGGCGGCGGAGGTGGTGGCGGCGGAGACGACGAGTATCCGGCGCTGGGCAACTTCCCCATCGAGGGCGACACGGCCACGTTCGGGTTCAACGTCCCGCAGTCGGGACCGTACGCCTCGGAGGGTGAAGACGAACTTCGGGCGTACGAACTCGCGGTGAAGCACCTCAACGAGGGCGGTGGCTGGGTCGACTCGCAGTTCGACGACCTCTCCGGCGACGGCGTCCTCGACTACACCATCGACCACGTGGACGGGGACACGGCCACGGACGCCGACCAGGCGCGGCAGTCCGCCTCGGGGATGATTCAGCGCGACGACGCCATCATGATTTCCGGCGGGTCGTCCTCGGCGGTCGCCATCGCGGTGCAGGGGCTGTGTCAAAACGAGAAAGTCATGTTCATGTGCTGTCTGACGCACTCGAACGACACCACCGGAAAGGACTGCGTCCGCTACTCCTTCCGCGAGATGTTCAACGCCTACATGACGGGGCAGGCGCTCGCACCGGTCGTCCGCGACGCCTACGGCGAAGACCTGCAGTTCTACCAGCTCTACGCCGACTACAGTTGGGGGCAGACCCAGCAGGCGTCGATGGAGCAGTTCATGACGGACGTCGCCGGGTGGGAGCAGATCGAGTCGGTCGCAACACCGCTCGGGACGTCCGACTACTCGACGTACCTCTCGGAGGCACAGAGCTCCGGTGCGGACGTGCTCATCTTGAACCACTACGGCCTCGACGGCGCGAACTCCATGCAGCAGGCCATCGACGCCGGCATCGACGAGGACATGGAAATCATCGTTCCGCTGTACAACCGCCCGATGGCAGAGGCTGCCGGCGGCGCGATAGAGGGTATCTACGGCACCGTCGCGTGGGACTCGCAGATAGACAACACGCCGTCGCAGGAGTTCACGCAGGCGTTCCGAGACGAGTACGACCGGACGCCATCGGGGCCCGCTCAACTGGCGTACGCACAGACGCTCCAGTACGCGGCCGCCGTCGAGCGCGCGGGCACGTTCTACCCGCCGGAGGTCATCAGACAGCTCGAAGACTACGAGTACGACAACATCGGCATGGGTGCGGAGACGATGCGCGGCTGTGACCACCAAGCGCAGCGAGACGTGCCGGTCGTCCAGGGCCTTCCCGCCTCCGAGCAGAGCGAGGGGACGTACTTCAACATCGTCAACATCACCAGCCGCGACGACCTCGGCTACGCGTGCGACGCCGGGCCGGCGGCCGAGTGTGAACTCGGGTCCTACGAGTAGACACTCACCTCCACCGTTATCTTAATGAAAGTTAATCGCAGACAACCACGCACACGTAAATGAGTAAGTTTAGCATACCCATGGTAGTTCGCGCTTCGAACATCCGAGGCGGAGGTGGGAGGCGATGAGCCTTCTGTCGGACGTGCTCGTCATCCTGCTCAACGGGCTGCAGCAGGGGGCTATCTACGTCCTCTTGGCGGTCGGTCTCTCCATCATCCTCGGCACGCTCAAGTTCGTCAACTTCGCGCACGGCGCGCTGTATCTCATCGGCACGTACGCGGGGCTGTTCGTCGCGCTGAACGTCCCGCTTTCGAACGGGAAACTCGCCGAGTGGGGCTTTTCGAGTTTCGGGCTCGACATCGGCTTCTTCGCCGCCCTGATTTTCGTCCCGATTTTCGTCTTCGGGGTCGGCCTGTTGATGGAGCGGTATCTCGCGCGGGCGTTCTACGACCGCCCCGACACCGACCAGATTCTCGTCACGTTCGGCCTCGCAATCGTCGTTCAGGAGCTGTTCCGCGTCCTGTTCGGCAGCAACAGTCTGCCGTTCGAACAGCCCGAGCGAATCCTCTCGTTCGGCTCGTTCGCCGGCTTGCCCGTCTCCGGCCCCATTGCCCTGCCCATCGTCGGCAACTTCCCGCAGTGGCGGCTCTGGGTCATCGGCATCACGGCCGTCCTCGTGGCGCTCGTGTACCTGCTCGTCGAGTACACCGACTTCGGTCTCGTCGTCCGCGCCGGGACCCGCGACGCCGAGATGGTCCGGCTCCTCGGCATCAAAATCACCCGTCCGTACATCGTGGTCTTCGGCATCGGCGCGGCGCTCGCCGGGGTGGCGGGCGTCGTCGGCGGCCCGCTGAACGTCGTTAATCCGACCATCGGGACGAACATCCTCGTCCCGGCGTTCCTGACGGTCGTCATCGGCGGGGTCGGAAGCATCGCCGGCGCGGTCCTCGGTGGTATCGTCTTCGGCCTCACGACGGCGGCGCTCGTCTCCTTCGCACCCGCGTGGTCGCAGGTCGGCCTGTACGCCATCGCGGCTATCGTCCTCCTGACGCGGCCGCAGGGCCTCCTCGGTGACGAAGAGGTGTCGCCATGAGCGAGAAGGACGCCAACCCGAGCGCGAAGGACGCGCTCGTCGGCGGCACCCTCTTCGGTCGCTGGGAGAAACTCCGCGGCCGCGAGGGGACGGTCGTCGGTATTACGGCCATTCTCGTCGCGGTGTTCCCGTACCTCTTCGCCCGCGCACCCGTCGTCTCGGGGTTCCTGCAGGGCTACCAGAGCCTCGCGACGCTCATCCTCATCTGGGGCATCTTCGCCATCGGCTTCGACCTGCTGCTCGGCTACACCGGACTGCTCTCGTTCGGCCACGCGGCCTTCTGGGGCGGTGCGGCGTACGCCGCGGGTATCGTCGCCAAGAACGTCAGCGGCGACCCCATCGTGATGGTCGTCTCGGGGACGCTGTTCGCCGTGCTCCTCGCATGGGTGCTCGGCTTCCTGTCGCTCCGTCGCGGCGGCATCTACTTCTCCATCCTCACGCTGGCGTTCGCACAGATGTTCTACTACATGGCCGCGTCGCCGCTGGCGTTCCTGACCAACGGCGAAAACGGGCTGACCGGCGTCGAGGTCGGCAGTTTCCTCGGCGTCATCCACCTCGAAGCCGACATCCCGTCCGTCGGTGGGATGCTCCTCGGAACGTGGCTCTACGCCTTCGTCGGCGTCTTCTTCGTCGGCGCGGTCGCGGTCGCCTACCGCATCCTCAACTCCCCGTACGGGATGGTGTTTCGCGCCATCCGCGAGAACGAACAGCGCGCTGAGTTCGTCGGACTCAACGTCTGGCGGTACAAGCTCATGGCGTTCATCATCTCGGGCGGGTTCGCGGGCGTCGCCGGGAGCCTCTTTACCATCCACGGGGCGTACGTCCCGCTCCAGTCGCTGTTCTGGACGGAGTCGGGCGACATCGTCGTCATGACCGTCCTCGGCGGCGCGGGCTCGATGTTCGGGCCGGTCCTCGGCGTGGGGCTCTACCTCTACATCGAGAACATCGTCAGCACCATCCAGGCGCTGACGATTCCCTTCACGGACATCGTGCTCGTCCGGGACTTCGGGTTCTACTGGCACCTGCTCTTGGGCGTCGTCTTCGTCGTGGTCGTCTGGGTCGTCCCGGACGGCCTGTGGGGCATCCTGAACCGGCTCCGCGAACTCGCGGTCGACCTCGGTTCGAAGGCGGCGAAGCGACTTCGTGCACGCTCCGAGAACGGAGGTGGCGGCCAATGACGCTCCTCGAAACGGAGAACCTCGTCAAGGAGTTCGGCGGCCTCGTCGCGACCGACGACGTGAACCTCACCGTCGAGGAGGACGAACGCGTCTCCATCATCGGCCCGAACGGCGCGGGGAAATCGACGCTCATCAACCTCATCACGCGGCGACTCGACCCGACCAGCGGCGACATCCGGTTCAAAGGCGAGTCCATCGTCGGCCTCGAACCGCATCAGGTGGTCCAACGCGGCGTCTCGAAGTCGTTCCAGACCGCCTCCATCTTCCCCGACCTCACCGTCAGGGAAAACGCCGAAATCGCGGCGCTGGCAGCCGAGCGCGGCGCGTTCGGATTCGAGTTCCTGAAACACCGCGACAGCCTCACGGACGTACACGGCGTCGCCCGCGACACGCTCGACTCGGTCGGGCTGTTGGACCGCGCAGACACTATCGCGACCGACCTTCCCTACGGCGACAAGCGTCGCCTCGAAATCGGTATCGCACTCGCGAGCGAGCCCGACTTGCTCCTCATGGACGAACCGACCGCCGGCATGTCTCCCGAGGAGACGAAGTCGACGGTCGACCTCATCGAGCGGGTCAAACGCGACCACGGGCTCACGTTCGTCCTCGTCGAACACGACATGGAAATCGTCTTCAGCATCTCAGACCGCATCGTCGTCCTCAGCCGCGGCGGCATCATCGCCGAGGGAACCCCCGACGAGATTCGGGGCAACGAAGCCGTCCAAGAGGCCTACCTCGGAGGTGTCGAGCTATGAGCCTCCTCGAAATCGACGGTATCGACGCCTACTACGGCGAGAGCCACATCATTCGTAACCTCTCGATGAGCGTCGAGGAGGGCGAGATATGCGCACTCCTCGGCCGCAACGGCGCGGGCAAGACCACCACGCTTCGCTGTATCGCCGGCGCGACGCCGCCGGACGTGCGGGAGGGCAACATCCGGTTCAAGGACGACGATATCACCGGCATCCCCGCCGAAGACGTCTCGGTCCGGGGCATCTCGCTGGTGCCCGAGGAGCGACGCATCTTCCCGAACCTCTCTGTCGCCGAGAACCTCCACCTCGCGGAGGTCGTCAACAACAAGTCGAACACGTGGGGCCGGTCGCTGTCGTTCGGCCACAAGGGGATGTCGACCGAGGAGGTCTACGACCAGTTCCCCCGACTGGACGAGCGGCGAGACCAGCGCGCGGGGACGCTTTCCGGCGGCGAACAGCAGATGCTCGCCATCGCGCGCGCCCTGAAGCAGAACACGGACCTGTTGCTCCTCGACGAGCCCTACGAGGGGCTCGCGCCGAAGATTATCGAGGACGTGGAGGACGCGGTCGAACGAATCAGCGAGGCGGGCACGACCATCCTCCTCGTCGAGCAGAACGCCGCGGCGGCCATCAAACTCGCCGACCGCGCGTACGTCATCGACCAAGGGGGCATCGTCTTCGACGGGACCGCGGAGGAACTCCGCGATGACGCCGAGACCCGCGAGCGGTATCTGGGGGTCTGACGATGGCCGCGACCGATATCGACGCCGACCCCGAGACGGCGCTCGAAACGCTCATCGAAGCCGGCGCGGTCGACGAAGCGCCGGACGGGACGCTTTCGACCACGGAGGAGTTCGAGAAGACGCTCGCCGTCTACCACGACATCTACGGCGCGGTCTCGACCGAGGAGTTCCACCAGACCGTCTCGGACCTCTTCGGCGTCGCACCCGAGAACGTCGAGGCGCGACTCGACGAGTTCGGCGTCACCAGAGCCGACGTGGTCGCGTATCTCGCGGCCAAGTCGTTCCTCGACGTGCCGGTCGAACAGGACTCGCTTTTGGTCATGGCGGGCCTGCTCGTCGAGATGACCTCGTCGTCGCCGGTGCCGAGCGCGCTCGACGAACTCGACGACGGCACCTTCGAATCGTACCTCGCAGACCACCCGGACGCCGTCGTTCTCGTGTGGCGTCGCTTCTGCGAGCCCTGTGACGCGATGAAGGAGGACCTCGACGCCATCCTCGACCGGGTCCCGGACGGCGTCGCGGCCGCGGGGGTCGACGGCGAGGCGGCAGACGAGTTCTGTCGGCGATTCGACGTCGAGTCTGCGCCGACGGTCCTGTGCGTCCGGGACGGCGAACTGCGAGAACGAGCGTCCGGTCGTCAGACCCCAGACGAAGTTTCGGGGCTCTTCGACCGGGTTTACTAGTCTTTTCGCTTCGTCGTGCCCGTCACCATGACGGGCCGCTCGGAGTTCAGAATCACCGTCTGTGTGACGCTCCCGAACAGCGCCTTCCCCGCCGGCGAGCGCTTCCGCCCGGCGGTGACGATGAGGTCTGCGTCCTCCTCGTCGGCGAACTCGATGATGACCTCCGCGGGGTCGCCGGACGACTCGTTGACGTCGTACTCGATACCGCGGTCTTCGAGGAACTCGCCGGCCTCTCGGACCGAGTGAATCTGCGTCGCCGACGCCCCGCTCGGGTTGTCGGTGAAACTGTGGACGAGCGTGACTTCCTTCTCGTCGGGTTCGCCGGGGAGATTCGCGACCTCTTCGACGCACGCGAGCGCATGTTCCGCATCGTCATCGACACCGATTACCACGTGATACATACTACCACGTCCCGGTCGCCGGTCTTAGTATTTGTGCTGAACGTTCGTGCGGGTTACGCCGC